>NZ_KZ626879.1 GCF_002911015.1 Streptomyces populi | reverse complement strand
CTGGTCCTGCTCCTGCGCGACGGCTTCACCGGAGAGCTCCCCGGCAATCGCCGCGGCGAACGTCTTCCCGTGATGACGATGGCCGACGTCTACGAAGTCCTGCGCGAGCGGCTGAAAGGGCGCACCGTGGAGGGCCACCGGGTGCCGGCCCCGCGGATGAGCACCCGCGACAGCGGCCACCGCATCCCCCTGGCCGCCAACCGGGCCCACACCCCGCACACATCGTCACCGCCCCACCTGGCACCGGCCGCCCCGGTACCCGGCTCGCCGGCCAAGGTGCACACGGCCTACGCGGCCACCCGGTACTTCACCGGCCGGGAGGACGAGCTGACGGCGCTGGCCCGGGCGGCCGAGCAGCCGGCCGCGGTGTGCGTCGTGCACGGACGCGGCGGCCAGGGCAAGACCGAGGTGCTGCGCGCCGCGGCCGCCCGTGCGGGGCACCGCTTTCCCGGCGGCTGTCTGGAGATCGACCTGCGTGGCTGGACGCCCGGCGAACAGCCCCGTGACCCGCACATGGCCATCGCCGAGCAGCTCCACCATCTGGGCTACGGCCCCGAGCGCATCCCGGCCGACCTGACCGCCCGTACCGAGACCTGGCGCCTGCAGCTCGCGCAGCATCCCGTACTCCTGCTGCTGGACAACGCCCACAGCGCCAAGCAGTTGGCGCCCCTCCTGCCCTCGGCCGGCTCGCCGAGCGTCGTCATGATCTCCAGCCGCTCGGAATTACCCGAGATCAGCGCACACCTGAGATACGAACTGAGCCCTCTGCCCACCGAGGACTGCGTCACGGTCTGGCACAAGATGGGCATCTCACAGGACGCCGACGACCTCGGCCGGCTGGCCGACCGCATCAACGGCAGCCCGCTGGCCCTGGGCCCCGTCGGCACCCGCCTGCTGCGCGGAGCCCACCCCACCGCCATCCTCGCCTCACTGGCCGGTCCGAACCGTCACACGGCCTTCCCCGGCCTGGACGCAGCCGAACGCGACGCCTTCGACAGCGCCTACACGGCCCTCGACGCCGACCTGCGCACCCTGATCCACCACTGTGCCTGGCACCCGGGCCCCGACTTCGCTCCCGACTCCCTCGCCGCCATGGCCCAACGACCCGAACACGAGGTCGAAGTCCGGCTCACCGAGATCGAACAGATCCTGATCCGCAAGAACAACCGCTACAGCCTCCACGACAGCAGCCTCGCCTACGCCCGCCGGACAGCCGCACACCACTGCACCCAGGACGAAGAGCGATCCAGCAGATCCCGGCTCTACCACCACCTGCGCACCGGACTCCGCCATGCCCGAGACGCCCTGAGCACGAGCGGGTCCCAGGACGAGCAAGAGGCGCGAACCGCACGCAGGTGGCTCGACGCCCACACCCAGGAACTCCAGTCCGCCGCCCACGCCTCCAGCACGGACAAGTGGCAGGGCGCAGCCGATTTCCTCAATGCCGTCGGTAAAGCGCTCTACATGGATGATCGTTACATCGAGGCCGAGGGGATCTTCCGGACGGTCCTGACCACCACAGCCCCTGGATCCCTCGAGCAAGCCAACGCCACCTACAGTCTCGGTGACGTCCACCAGCAGCGGGGTCGCTACGACGAAGCCACCACCGCCTACCACGACGCCCTGATCACTTACCAAGCCATCGGCGACCGCCATGGTCAGGCCAACACCACCCACAGCCTCGGCGAGGTCCACCGGATGCAGGGCCGCTACGACGAAGCCACCACCGCCTACCACGACGCCCTGGCCATCTACCAGGACCTCGATGCCCGTATCGGCCAGGCCAACACCATCGACAGTCTCGGTGACGTCCACCGGTTGCAGGGCCGTTACGACGAAGCCACCACCGCCTATCACGACGCCCTGGCCATCTATCAGGACCTCGGCAAACGCCATGGTCAGGCCAACACCATCGACAGTCTCGGCGAGGTCCACCGGTTGCAGGGCCGTTACGACGAAGCCACCACCGCCTATCACGACGCCCTGGCCATCTATCAGGACCTCGGCGACCGTCTAGGTCAGGCCAACACCATCTACAGTCTCGGTGACGTCCACCAGCAGCAGGGCCGTTACGACGAAGCCACCACCGCCTACCGCAACGCCCTGGCCATCTATCAGGACCTCGGCAGCCGCCTCGGTCAGGCCAACACCATCTACAGTCTCGGTGACGTCCACCAGCAGCAGGGCCGCTACGACGAAGCCACCACCGCCTATCACGACGCCCTGGCCATCTATCAGGACCTCGGCGCCCGCCTCGGTCAGGCCAACACCATCTACAGTCTCGGTGACGTCCACCGGATGCGGGGTCGCTATGACGAAGCCACCACCGCCTACCACGACGCCCTGACCGTCCACCAGGCCATCGGCGACCGTCTCGGCCAGGCCAACACCACCCACAGCCTCGGCCAGGTCCACCAGTCGCAGGGCCGCTACGACGAAGCTGTCGGGGAGTTCCAGAAGGCAAGAGATCTTTACAGCGAGCTGGGCATCACCGAGTGGGCCGATCGCTGCCAACTGGCTGCGAGCGAAAGCGAAGCCGCCAGGGCGAAAGACGCGGGTTCCGGGTGAGCCGTCGGCGCGAGCCTCAGCCGGACGCCGGTCGTGCTCAGGTCGTGAGGATCAGCTCCTGCACAGAGGCACGGGGTGGTCGGGCCGGCCTTCACAGGGATCTGTGAGCACGGCTCGACATGGATCACCAAGCCGCGTTCACAGACCATCAGGCAGGTGAGCCGGACGGCGCGGCGAAGCGTTCCGCGGTGTTCCCGGGCCGCTGTCCCTCCCGGGCGGGCCCGTCCGAGTCGCGGCCCTCCACCTCGCGTGCGAGCCTGAAATTCATGATCAGGCGATCGCCTCGCTGCCTGCCCACCCGCCTTTTCGGGTGAGGGCAGCCGCCGGTGGCCGCCGGGCGGGGACACTCGAAAGGAGTTCGGCCACATGGTCCCTGGCACCGCGTCACCCGTGCGTATCGAGGCATTCATCGATCCGCGGCTGTCCAGATGGATGTGGCTGGTGAAGTGGTTCCTCGCCATCCCGCACTACATCGTGCTGTTCTTCCTGTGGATCGCGTTCGCCTTCGTGACCTTCGTCGCGTTCTTCGCCATCCTGTTCACCGGCCGCTACCCCCGGTCCCTCTTCGACTTCAGCGTCGGAGTGCTGCGTTGGAGCTGGCGTGTCGGCTATTACGCCCACACCGCGCTCGGCACCGACCTGTACCCGCCGTTCACCCTCGCGGACGCGCCCGACTACCCGGCGCGTTTCGACGTCGCCTATCCCGAGCGTCTCTCCCGCGGTCTGGTCCTGGTGAAGTGGTGGCTGCTGGCGATCCCGCAGTACGTCGTCGTCGGGATTTTCGTCGGTGGCTGGGGCTGGGGCGAAGAGGACAGTTGGCGTGGCGTCGGCCTGATCCCCTTTCTCTCCCTGGTCGCCGTGATCATCCTGGCGTTCACCGCCCGGTACCCGGTTCACCTTTTCGACCTGCTGCTCGGCCTGGCCCGCTGGGCCGCACGGGTCGCTGCCTATGTCACGTTGCTGACCGATGAGTACCCGCCGTTCCGCCTGGACCTGGGCGGGCAGGACTCCCTCCTCATGAAGACCCCGGCGACCGGTTCCGATCGGTAGCACGAGCGGGGAAGGGGCCGTGTGGTGGGCCGGGGCCGCGGCACGCCCGGTTCGGCATCCGGGGCGAGGGAGCACCTGTGGCGCGGCGTGACCTTCGGGCGTCGGTGCCGGGGTCGTTCCGCGGGCCGACGGATCCGCCCCCGTCGTCGTCGCGGAAGGTGACGGCTTCCTCGCCGGTACCGAGAGGGTCTGCGGGCGAGGTCTGACATGGATCGTCGAGCAGCGTTCACGGACCGCTTCCGCCGAGGGCTCCGGGCCACCGGTCGTTCCGGTGGGATCAGGAGTCCGGTGGGATCAGGAAGGTGATCAGGACGAGGCCCGGTCCGACCTCCGGGGGTGCGGGGGAGGCATGCGGAACAGGCCCCCCAGCCTGCGCAGCGCCTCGCTGTCGCCCGACGCCGACGCGGCACCGTTCTCGATCGCCTCGGCCCAGGTGAGGCCCCGGCCGGTCAGGCTGAGAAACGCGTCCGTGCCGGTCGTGACGGTCGCGTCCGGGTGCTGGGCCGGTCCGTGCAGTGCCTCGATCGTCCCGTCGTCGATCCGGGCGTGGAAGACCTCGTCGTCGATGCGGAACTCGTACACCGCGCGCAGTCCCGTGGCGGCCTCGGGGTCGAAGCAGGCCCGCAGGCCGAGCACGGCCCAGCCCGGGTGGAACGTCTCGGTCGCGCGCGGTTCGCCCATCGCCCACTTCAGCCCCCACCGGGCCAGTTCCAGGATCGCCGGCCCGAGTTCCTCACCGGCTTCGGTGAGGGCGTAGGCGGCGGTCCGGGCGGGCGGGGGAAGCGTGACCTTCTGGGCCAGACCCTCGCGTTCCAGATGCTTCAGGCGCGCGGCCAGCAGTCCGGTGCCGAGGCCGCGCAGGCTGGCCTGTAGGTCGCCGAACCGTTTGGGCCCGGTCAGCAGCTCGCGGATCAGCAGCAGCGTCCAGCGCTCGCCGACGAGGTCGAGGGTGCGCGCGGTCGCGCAGTACTGGTTGTACGTTCGCTGTTCCACTTCATCACTCTAGACTCGGCGCTTCTCGTTCTTGAACGAAGAGATCTCCACGAGCATCCGGGCGAGCGGCTCGGGCCGGGTGAGCATCACGTCGTGCGGGCCGTCCAGCGCCCGTGTCCGATACCCGACGGCCTCACCGAACCGGTCGAACGGGTAGGTCCCCGGTTTGCAGTGGACGGCGGTTCCGGGGATCCGGTCGACGGCCCCGGTCAGACGGGTGATCTCGGTGAACGTGCGCAGCGGCTGGGGGAGCAGGCGCGCGGCGAGCCAGGCCGTGTCGTCGGTGCCGACGATGCCGAACGCTTCCGGAGGCGGGGCCGGGATCCGCCGTCCGTGCCCGGACGTCTCGGCCGCCGTGCGGATCGCGTCGACGAAGGCGTCGGGGGCCAGGGTGAACATGCCGGAGCCGTCGGGCCCGGCCCATCCGTCCACGAGGACGATGTGGCCGACGGCGTCGGGCCGCGCGTCGGCCGCCTCCCGTACGACCAGGCCCGCGTAACTGTGCCCGACCAGTACGAGCTCGCCCTCCTGCCGGACGGCGTCGATGGCGGCGACGACCGTCCTGGCGTCGTCGTGGAGCCCGCGGTCTCCGGCGGTGCCCAGGTCCGGGGTGAGCGTGCGCGCCCCGGCGGCGTGCAGCAGCGGAACGATCCGGTCCCAGGCCCACGGGCCGTGCCAGGCGCCGTGGACGAGAACGAACGTGGTCATCGGTGACGCTCCTCGCGCAGCAGGGGCAGGACCTGGTCGGCGAACTCCTCCAGGTCCGCCTCGTGGTCGTCGGTGGCCAGGCGGATCACGAGGTGGCGGGCGCCGGCCGTGGCGTAGGAGACCAGCCAGTCGGCGGCCTGGCGGGCGGTACCGGCGAACAGGGCCTGGATCCGCGCGATGACGTCGAACGGCGCGTTGTAGTAGCGCTCGACGCTGGTCCGCAGGCGCCGGCGTGCCTTCTCCGGGTCCTGGTCCAGGCAGAGCGTCGCGTACAGGGCGGGGGTGACCGGGCGGGGCGCGGCCGCCTGCTCGATGACCTGGTGTTCCTCCGCGTACGTCGTCCACTCGGGCGGATAGGGGAGCCAGCCGTCGGCGAGGCGGGCCACGCGGCGCAGCGCCGGCACGCCGCCTCCGGCCAGCCAGATCGGCGGGCCCCCGGGACGGGACGGCGGGGGCGCGATCCGCACGTCCTCGAAGGCGAAGTGCTCGCCCCGCCAGGACACGGTCTCCCCCGACCAGAGTTTCCGCATGACGGCGATCGACTCCTCCATGCGGCCGGCGCGGCGCGCGAAGTCGATGCCGATCGACTCGAACTGGGCACGGGTCGCCGGGTTCGGGAACCCGCCGCCCATGCCCGCGATCAGCCGTCCGTCCGACAGCCGGTCGAGGGTGGCGAGCTGGTGTGCCAGCAGGATCGGATGACGCAGCGCCGGCAGGAGCACCGCCGTGCCGAGCGTGACCCGTTCGGTGGCCTGGGCCACGGCGGCCAGCAGCAGCAGCGGATCCGCGCGCGGCCTGGTCACGGGACTGTCGCCCGCCCAGACCGAGTCCAGCCCCAGTTCCTCCGCCCGCCGTGCCTGGACGACGAGCCGCCTCGAGTCGTGCTCACCCAGAACGGACTGGTCACGTGTCGGCAGCAGGTAGCCGACCTCCAGCTTCGCCATCTTCCCTCCCGGTCGTCGCGAGGCTCCCGACCCTAGTTGTTGACTTCTTGTTTTTGAAGTGACAGGTTCAGATTACGGTAGCGACTGAAGGAGTTCAGGATGTCCAAGGCGCTCTACACGGCGCAGGCGCACGTCACCGGGGGCAGGGACGGCCGCGGGAGCACGTCCGACGGAAGGCTGGAGCTGGACCTGCGGATGCCCAAGGAGCTGGGCGGGGACGGCGAGGGCGCCAACCCCGAGCAGCTCTTCGCGATCGGGTACGCCGCCTGTTTCAGTACGACGCTCGCCCTGGTCGGGCAGCGGGGCGAGCTCAAGGCCGACGACGCGGAGATCGACTCGCATGTCTCGCTGGTCCCGATCGACGGCGGCCGCTTCGAGCTCGGCGTCGAGCTGCGGATCTCGCTTCCCTCGATCGCCGGGGAACAGGCGCTCGAACTGGCGAGGACGGCCCATCAGGTCTGCCCGTACTCCAACGCCACGCGCGGCAACATTGACGTGACGCTGGTGGTCAACGGCACCCGGCTGTGACACCGGCCCCGCTTCTCCCGGCCGGGGGGAAGCGGGGTCTCCACACCGTCGGCGGCGCGGAACCGTCCGGTCGGCCCCTCCGGTGAGGCCGTACGACGTCACGCGGACGAGCGGACGCTCGCCGGCCGCGACGTCGTCCCGCTCGGCCGGCGGCTTTCGCGCGATCGGCGCCGAGGCCCGCGCCGACTCCTGCCGCCCGGTCGCCGCCCGCCCGTGTGAGGGTTCGGCGGTGGGCGGAAGCCCTACGCCCCTCCGGCGAACGGATTGCCGTGCCCGGGGAGCTGCCCGGGCCGAGGGACGTACCGCAGCCGCCCGCTCTGGTCGGTCACCGGCGTGAGGCCGGCGGCCTGTAGCCGGGCGACGTACTTGGCCCTGTAGCGCCGGTTGACGGCGAGCCCGACGGGCACGAGGGCCAGCAGTACTGCCCAGACGGTGCCGGTGACGACCAAGGAGGTGGTGTCCGCACCGAGTTGGAGGCCGAGGCACAGGGCCAACGTGCTGGAGCCGACACCCATGATGACCGTCAGCTGCTTCTCGGTGTACCTGGTGGCGAGATCGAACGCGATGCGCGCCTTGAGGAGCTCGACCTCGTCGGGCACGAGTGCCGGCAGCGCGCCCCCGTCGCTCGCGTTCGGATACTGCGCCCGGTTCTGCTCGGCACGCGCCCGGGCCTGCGGGCTGGGGTCGGGCACGATGAGCATCACGAACCCGTTGCCCTGTGGCCCGCCGTCCTGATGCACGTCCGCGTACTCGTACCCGAACTGCTGGGCGATGAAGGCGAGTCGGGCGAGTTTCCGCATGGACGCCATGGCGCTGGTGACCTGAACGGGCTCCCCGCTCGCCATCTGCCGCAGCATCTTTCGCACATGCCGGTTACTCACCGATCGCCTCCTCGCGCACGATCGGACAGTCTTTCATATCGGCATGCTCATGCCATAAGCGGGCCGGGCCGCGGCGAACGGCGAGAGCGCGCGAACGGGGGCGGACTCCCGGGGATCGGCCTCGCGTCGCATCCCGGCGGTGGCCGCGACCCGGTGACGGTCGTTTCGTGCGAGCTCAGGTCGAGCGACCGGGGATCGAATGTCGCCCGCGCGCCCCTAGGATGGCCGGGCCGCACCGGCAACCGATCTCTTCCGTGGCGCGGTTGATCTCTTCCATGGCGCGGTTCGAGGAGGACGTCGATGACCGACCACGCGGCCACGGCCGCCACCGGCCGGGTGCCGGCGGACCCGGAGCGGCTGGCGCTGGAGTTCTGCCACGGCGGCCGGCTGCTGGACCCGACACTGGCAGGTGTTCAGATCTGGCAGGTGCGCATCACCGCCGACGGGGAGCCGGTGGGCAGCCTGCGGGCCGCCCGGTGCCTGTGGTGGGAGGCCGTCGACCTGCGCGAGCGACTGACCGACGAGGGATCCTTCCTCGCCGAAGTGGCGCGGCAACTGCTGGATCCGGACGGGGCGTTCATCCAGGACTTCGACGAGATGGTCAAAAGGCCCGATTACATGCTGGTTCTCGACCGGTGTGAAATGGTGCCGCCTTGGGACGACGCCCTGACGGTGGCCGGGGTGGTCGCCGCCGCCGTCGGTCGGCTGACCGACGGATCCTTCGCCGTGGTCTTCCCCCGCTCCGGTGCGCCCGGCAGCGTCGGCGCGCAACTGCTGGAGCAGGCGGGAACGTTGCTGGCCGCCGTCGAGTTCACCGGCGAGCTGCTGGTCCTGGACACCTCGACGGGCGCCCTCGCGGATGCCGCCGTCCGTGTGCGGGACCGTCTGATCGACCGGGTCCGGCACGGGGGCGTCGACCGCGACGACCTGGACGAGAAGGACTGGCTCGAGAACCAGGAGTACCGGGCCCTCACCCCGCGGACGGCGGCCCTGCTCCGCCTGGCCGTGGAGCAGTTGTCGCAGGAGGCGTGGCAGGAGGTCGCCGCGCTGGGTGACGAAGCGCTGCCGCGTGGCGCGGGCGGTCTCTTCGGTTCCCTTCCGCCGGTGACGCTGCGTCAGGACGGCGCATGGCGGCGGCAGATGGCGCGCGCTTTCGACGACCTGGCCGCCGACCTCGCCGACGGCCGGGCGCTGCTGTTGTGCAAGGGTGAGGAGATGGCCCTGCACCTGGGCATCCGCAGGGCCCAGAACATTCATCGCAACCGGCCCCGGCTGCTCGCCCGGGCCGTGGAGGGACTGCCGGCCGCGGCCCGCGACTTCGACTGGTACGCGTGTTCCGACCTGTTGTTCGAGGACCATGACGTCCTGTCGTTGTTCGACGACGACGTCGACCGCGCTCCGGACGTGGCCGACAGGGCGCTGCCGGACTGGTTCAGCCCGTTCGACGACGACCGCGCCCGCGCCCCTGACCGGGGCTTCCGACACCCCTGACCCGCGTGCCTCGTCGGCGCCGGAGCCCGACCGAACCGGACCGAGGGGCGAATCCGACGGAGACCGACATGGCGTGACCCGGAACGATCCGTGACCGCCCCGACCGAGAAGGCATGGCCATGGACGAGGACGAGAGCCTGGAACGCTACGGCCTGCACCCCGCCGGGGCGGACCTCGACGAAGTACGAGACCTGCTCACCGCGGAAACCCGGCTGGAGAGGCGTGCCCAGGGAGACGGCGACACGGAGCTGATGAAACTGTGCTGCGTACAGTTGTTCAACGCCGCGGTCCTCGACGACGTGCTGCTCATCTGGCGGGCCAAGTCGGCCGGCATGGATGCCGACTCCTCGATCGACATCCAGTTGCTGTGCGGAAGCGGACTGGGCAGGACCAAGGCGTACCTCTCGGGCCTGCGCCTTCCCGAAGCCGAAGCGGCACTGAGACGATTGCTCCGCTGCGAAGCGGCTCGCGACTTCGAGGATTTCTCCGTCGCGGGGTACTCGGCCCGGTACGCCGCCTACTACGCACCTGATGCCTGACTCCGGTCGCGGGCGACGGCGGTCCGGCGATCGCCTTCGTGCGAGCCCATGCGCGAGGGCCGTCAGAAGGCCTGTGAACACGGTTTGACGCGGGTCCCCGGCACGCATGCCGGAAACGGGTCCGCGCGGGTGACGAGCCGTGCTCGACATGATCGGTCCGCCCGAGAACCGCTACGCCGATCCGGCCGCCTGGGCCCGCCTGGAGGCCGAACTCGGCACGGAACTCCCCGCGGACTACAAGACCGTCGTCGACGCGTACGCGCCGGTCCAGATCAACGGGCACCTGCACCTGTCGCATCCGGCCACCTCTCGGTGGAACCTCTCGGAAGAGATACGCGACACCTCCCGGGCGTGGTCCCAGACCCGGTGGGAACGGGACTGGACGAACGATCCCGGATCCGACCCCCGTCAGATCTGCGGGCTGCGGGACCTCGCCTTCGGCACCCCGCAGGGCCTGATCCCGCTGGCTTCCACGGACCGGGGAGACGTCGTCTTCCTGGCGCCCCAGGTCCACGGCTTCCCCGGCGGTATCTGCGTCGCGTGCGGGGACGGGGACTGGGCCGGCTATCCGATGCCGTTCGCCGAATGGCTCTACCGGTTCCTGATCGGAGAGGACATGGCGGGATACAAGAGCGCGGCCTTCTACCCCGGCCCCGTGATGCTGGAGTCCATGCCCATGACATTCGACGAGCCCGTACGCGTCAGTTACGGCCCGGAACGCGGCATGTAGACCGGGCCCGCCAAACAAGACGTCATCGAGGCTCTCGCGTGGCCGTACCGGCCCAGTGGGAACGGACCTGCGCGATCAAGGATTTCCAGGATCTGCTTCGTTTGAAGGGCATCTCGAAGACCTGGGAGAACAGCCACGCCCCGATCACCGAGATCGGCAGGGCCACGACGAGCGTGAACCAGAACGTGGGCAGACCGGGCGATACGAAATGCGGGGCCACTCGACGAATGACGGCCATGACGATCGGCAGATGGATCAGGTAGAGGCTGTACGAGAAGTTGCCGAGACTTCGGACAGGTCGCGTGGTCAGGAGTCGGGCCACGATGACAGGTCTACCGGTGGAGATCGCGGCGAGCAGCATCGCCATGGCCGGGGCGACCGCGAGGTCCACCCAGAAATAGTGCTCCACCGTCCAGACGGTTCCCTGGACGGCGCCGAGAACCAGGACGGGCGCGGCGGCCAGTGCGGCGAGCCATCCCCAGGGCAGGCGTCGAATCCTGTCGGGCGCGACCACGACGCCTGCGCCTATCACGCCCGCGACGAATGCGGGGGCCAGATGCGGAGCGAGCCAGTTGTCGCCCTCCACGGGATTCGCGCCGGCCGCCGACAGTCCGTAGAAAATCACCGGAAGGGCCACCAGCGCGCCCAGGGCCGCCGCGCCCCATCTGCGCCGGACGAACAGGAGAAGGGGAAAGAGGAGATAGAGCTCGCTCTCCACTCCGATCGACCAGAACGCGCCGTTCGGTGTCGGTGCGGTGAGCACGTCCTGGGTGACGGTGCCGTACACCAGGATCGACGCGGCGGTGGGCGGTCCGTAGTGCGAAGCCGGTACCACGAACCAGGAAACGACCAGGCTCATGGCCAGCGCCGCCCAGTACGGCGGCAGGATGCGCCAGGCGCGTCGCCTCAGGAACCGGGCGACTCCGTCGGACCGCCACCCGTGACGTGCCGGGGCGATCGCCAGGGAGAAGCCGGACAGCACCAGGAAGAAGACGACGGCCAGCCGCCCGAACATCAGGATGTCGAGCCACCCGGGCGCCGAACTGTCGGGATACCCCGGGAAGGTGTACAGCCAGCAGTGGAACAGGACGACGTACGACGCGGCCAAACCGCGAAGACCGTCCAGACCCGGTACTTCCCGACGGATGCGTACGCCGCTTCCGCTCTCTTCTCGTCTCGTCGGAGCGGCTGAGCCGAGAGTGCTGCTGTCCGGACGGCTCGAATCAACGGAAATCGTTCAACCCCTTCTCCGGGCACCGTGTGTGCCGGCCGATGCCGACGCCTCGACGGTCGCCGCACGATACAACCCATGGCAGGTGCATGCCCGCAATCCGTTTCCCCGGCGGGACGCCGAGTGGCACGGTGCCGCACGCGGCGACTGGTACGCACCGTCCGGCCGAACGGTTCAACGGGCAGCCGACACGGCCCTCGTCCCGTCCGGATCGTCCCGCGCCGTGTGCCGCGAAGGCCCGGCCGTCGGTGTCGGTGCCGTGCGGTACCACCGACCGTACGACGCGCGCACGCCGGGCCGCGAGCCGAAGCGGCCGATGAGCGCGGAAGTGAGGCCGCGGACCGGTGGACCACGGATTTCGTCGAACGATCGAACGCGGGGCGGCCCACCGACCACGAGCCCCCGCCGGCTGACCGTGGAAGTGCCCCTCGGCCGGCGGAGCCGTCCATCCGGTCCGGGGTGACCGCGGTCCGGAGCGGTGCCCGGCAGACCCCCGACGGCGCTCCTCCCCGCGTCGGCGCCGTCGCGCTCCCGCGCGGCGCGTGCTCCGTCAGCGGGAGCCGGGTTCCCTCGCCGCCCGGCGTACGAGAGCCGTCACCGGTGCGATGGCCAGGAGCACGGCCAGTGTCGCGTAGCCGTGGTCGAGGGTGGTGAGCGCGGCGACCGTGGCGACGAGCAACGGGCCGCCCGCGTCGCCGAGTTCGCGGCCGAGTTCGGCCGTGCCCATGGTCTGGCCGAGCCGTTCGGCCGGGGTCGAGACGGCCAGGGCGGCGAAGCCGAGCGGGGTGATCAGGCCGGTTCCGACGCCGATCAGCGCCGCGCCGGACAGCACCCCCGAAACGCCCGGCAGGGTCGCGCAGCCCAGACCGGCGGCGGTGAGCAGCAGCCCCGCCAGGATGCCGCCGCGCGCGGTGAGACGCCCGGCGTCCAGGGCGCGTCCGGCCCGGGGCTGGACGACGGCCGCGCAGGCGGCGAGCACGGACACGGCCGCACCCGTGGCGACCGTGTCCAGGCCGGCCGCCCGGCCGGAGACGGGCAGGAAACCCACGCCGACGGACAGGGCGGCGGTCGCCGCGGCCAGCGCCGCGGTCGGACGGAGGAAGTCCGGACGGGCCAGCCGCCGGGCCAGGTCCAGCACCGTCTGCCGGGCCTTCGGCAGCGGCGGCACCACGGGGACGGCGAGCGCCGCCCAGGCGGCGACGGCCGCGCCGGTCACCGCGAGGACCGTGAACAGCAGTCGCAGCCCGCCGGTCCACACGAGCGCTCCGCCGAGCAGCGGGCCGAGGGTGTAGCCGACGGACTTGTAGAAGCCGTAACCGCCGAAGGCCCTGCCGTGCTTCGCCGCCGGGTTGAGCCGGGCGACCAGCGCGGAGGCGGAGGGCGAGAAGGCGGACGCGGCGGCGCCCTGACCGAGGCGCGCCGCCCACAGCAGGCCGGGACTGTCCGCCAGCGCGTACACGGCGGAGGCGGCGGCGAACGCGACGAGCCCGCCGAGCAGGACCGGGCGGGCCCCGACACGGTCCGCGAGCGTGCCGAAGACCGGCTTGAGCAGCACCTCGGCGCCGTCGTACAGGGCGAGCAGCCCGCCGAGCACCAGCAGCGAGGTGACCGCACCGCCGCCGTGGCCGCCGAGGTTCGCGGCGATGCCGTGGGCGCCGAAGGCGGTGGTGAATCCGGCCGCGTACAGCGGCCACATCTGCCGGGCCGGGGCCGCCGGAGCGACAGGGGCTTCGGGAGCTTCGGGGCTGCCCGGGGAGCCGGGGGGCCCGGTCACCGGACCGGCTTCCGCGGCACGGACGGAGCGCGGAAGAACCGCTTTCCGCCGTCGGGGGCGGTCGCGTGCCGTCCGAGGCGTTCGCCGGTCATGGAGCGAGGCTACGTGGGGCGAGGGCCTGCCGGGCCGGAACGCCCGCGTCGGGTCACGAGCGCGCGGGGCACGTCCACCCGGAGGGTTTTCGGGGCTCGGCGCGCGGGCCGCCCGGATGCGGAGGGCCTCGTGGGTACGCTCGCGCTCCGACGGCAGAATCCCCCGGCGGCCCGACGGCGGCCGCACGGCGGCTCCACGGCAGCATCCCTCCGAGCGGACGTAGGAGAAGACCCATCGCCGAGCCGAAGTCCGAGAAGGCCGGGCCCGCTCCGGGTGACCGGTCCGCCGGGGCGGAGTCCCCGCCGGGAAACCAGCCCACGGAGGCCGAGCAGCTGCGGAACATGCTGATGCAGCCCGCGTACCGCAAGGCACTGGTGTTCTGCGCCGTGATCGGTGTCCCGGTCTCGCTGGCCGCGTTCTGGTTCCTGGTGCTCCTGCACGAGCTGGAACATCTGCTGTGGGAGCAGTGGCCGAAGGATCTCGGATGGTCGGATCCGCCGTGGTGGTGGCCGCTTCCCCCGATGCTCCTGGCGGGCGTGCTGGTGGGCCTGATCGTGCGGTGGCTTCCGGGCCGGGGCGGACACATCCCGGCCTCGGGGCTGCACGCCGGCGGGGTGGCGACGTCCGCGCTGCCCGGCATCGTGCTCGCCGCGCTGGCCAGCCTGC
Organism: Streptomyces populi; assembly: GCF_002911015.1. Lineage (GTDB taxonomy): Bacteria > Actinomycetota > Actinomycetes > Streptomycetales > Streptomycetaceae > Streptomyces > Streptomyces populi. The sequence continues at coordinate 61,608 of NZ_KZ626879.1, read as the reverse complement.
CGCTGGGAGCCGTGCTCGGCCCCGAGTCACCGCTGATCGCCCTCGGCGGAGGCCTGGCCCTGCTGCTCCGGGATCTCCTACGGGCCCCCGCGACCCCCCAGGGCACGGCGCTCCTCGGTGCCGCGGGCGCCGCCGCGGCCATCTCGGCGATCTTCGGCAGCCCCCTGGTCGCGGCCGTGCTGCTGATGGAGGTCGCCGGTGTCGGCGGACCCCAGCTCTTCGCGGTGATGCTGCCCGCGCTGCTCGCCAGCGGGGTCGGCGCCATCGTGTTCACCGGCTTCGACGACTGGACCGGACTACAGACCGGCAGCCTCAGGATCGGACTGCCCGCGCCCTCCACCCTCGACACCGGGGACGTGGTCTGGTCGGTGCTGATGGCGGTCGTGATCGGGTTCGGTGTCCACTGGGTGATCGTGGGCGGCCGGTACGCGGCCCGCGCCGTGTCCGCGCACATCCTGCGGACCACGGTGCTGTGCGGGCTCGGAGCGGGCTGCTGCGCGGCGCTCTACGCGGTCCTCACCGACCGTTCGCCGGCCGAGGTGGCCCTGTCCGGCCAGACCACCCTCGCCCAGCTCGCCGCCCACCCGCACGCCTGGTCGGTCGGCAGCCTGGTGGCCGTCCTGGTGCTCAAGTCCATCGCGTACGCGCTGTGCCTGGGCAGCCTCAGGGGCGGCCCGGTGTTCCCCTCGCTGTTCCTCGGCGGCGCGATGGGCGCCCTGCTGGCACCGCTCCCGGGGTTCGGTGTCGTACCGGCCATGGCGGCCGGCATGGCCGCGGCGTCCGCCGCCGCGCTCAGGCTGCCGGTCAGCTGCGTCGTGCTGGTCGTCCTCCTGGTGGGCAACTCGGGAACGGTGCCGGTGATCGTGCTCGCCGCCGTGGTGTCCTTCGTGACCGTGGAACTGCTTCCGCAGGGCCCGGACATCCCGCCGTTCAGGGCCGCAGCCGGTCGAGCGCCTCGTCCAGCGTCGTCGCGGCCATGATGAGGGAGAGATGGGTGAACGCCTGCGGGAAGTTGCCCAGTTGCTCGCCGCTCGGGCCTATCTCCTCGGCGAACAGGCCGACGTGGTTGGCGTACGTCTGCATCTTCTCGAAGGTGTAGCGGGCCTGGGGGAGCCGTCCCGCCCGCGCGAGCGCGTCGACGTACAGGAACGTGCAGAGGCTGAACGTCCCCTCGGAGCCGCGCAGCCCGTCCGGGGACGCCTCGGGGTCGTAGCGGTAGACGAGGCTGTCGGAGACGAGGACGCGCTCCATGGCGTCCAGGGTGCTCAGCCAGCCGGGGCTCCGTGCGGAGACGAAGCCGACGCGGGGCGCCAGCAGCAGGGAGGCGTCCAGGACCTCGCTGTCGTAGTGCTGGACGATCGCCCGCTGCTTCTCGTTCCAGCCGCGCTCCATCACCTGTTCGAGGATCGCGTCCCGGGCCCTCGTCCAGCGGACGGTGTCGGCCGGTCTGCTGTACTCCTGGGCCAGTTTCAGACCCCGGTCGAAGGCGGCCCAGCACATCACCCGGCTGTAGGTGAAGTCCTTGCGCCCGCCCCGGGTCTCCCAGATGCCCTCGTCGGGGCGGTCCCATGAGTCCGCGAGCCAGTCCAGGATGCCGGCCAGCGCCTTCCAGCCCTGGTAGCTGCCCTGTTCTCGCACCGCGCGGCTCTCGGCCAGCGCGTAGAGGGCCTCGCCGTAGATGTCGAGCTGCAACTGGCCGGCGGCTCCGTTGCCGGCGCGCACCGGGTACGAGCCCCGGTAGCCCTCGAAGTGCGCCAGGACCTCCTCCGTCAGGTGCGGGTCGCCGTCGACCCGGTACATGATCTGGAGCGGTTCGTCGTCCGGCCCTTCGCGCTCGCGCAGCCGGTCGCCCAGCCAGTGGGTGAAATGGGTCGCCTCCTCCACGAAGCCGAGGTCGAGCAGCGCCCGCACCGACAGCGAGCCGTCGCGCACCCACGTGTACCGGTAGTCCCAGTTGCGCTCGCCGCCGATCTGCTCGGGCAGCCCCATGGTGGCGGCGGCGACCGGCGCCCCGGTCGGGGCGTAGGTCAGGAGCTTGAGGGTGATCGCGGAGCGGTGCACCATCTCCGTCCAGCGGCCGCGGTAGTTCGAGGTCCGGACCCACTTCTGCCAGAAGTCGACGTTGTTCCACAATGCCCCGGTGAGTCCGTCGACCGTGGGGGGCGGCGGGGCCTCGCCGTCCGGCCCGCACATCGTGAACACGACGGCCGCCGTCTCGCCGTTCCGGAGGGTGATGCCGCCCCGGACGTCCTGGCCGTCGCGTTCGAGCGGGATGTTGCCCTGGAGGTGGGCGACGGCCCCGGGGGACCGGAACACGGCTCCGCCGGGGACCAGTTCGAGTTCGTGGGCCGCCCGCGCGTAGTCGAACCGCGGCCGGCACTCCAGACCGAAGTGCACGGTGCCGCGCACCGTGCGGACGACGCGCACCAGACTGTGCCGGTCGCTCGGCGTCGGGCCCGTGAGGACCGGCATGAAGTCGATGGTCTCGCCCACGCCGTCCGGCGACATGAAGCGGGTCACCACGACCGCCGTGTCCGGGTAGTAGAGCTGTCTCCAGGTCCCCTCGGGGTGATCGGGCGCGAGGCGGAAGCAGCCGCCGCCGTCGTGGTCCAGCAGCGAGGCGAAGACGCTGGGGGAGTCGAAGCGGGGTGCCGCGAACCAGTCGACCACGCCCTGGGACGACACCAGGGCGGCGGTCTGTAGGTCCCCGACCAGGCCGTGGTCGGCGATGGGGGGATAACGGTCCATGCGGGCCTCCTTGCCGGACGTTTCTGTCGGGCGGCCTCCGCCGACGGCTTCTGTCAGGCGGCCTCGGCCTTGACGCGGCCCGAGCGGACGGCGTCGACGAGGGCCTGGTGGTCCTTCTCGTTCTGGTCCGCGTACGCCTCGGCGAACGGGACGAGCGCCCGGTCGAAGACGTCGCCCCCGCCCAGGTAGGAGGCGATGGCGATCCGGTCGCCCGACCTCGCGTGCGCGCGGGCCAGCGTGGCACCGCACAGCTCGCCGAAGGCCCGCATGGCCGCCGGTACCATCAGCTCGGGCTCGGCTATGCCCTTCCAGTCCCGCAACTGCCTCACGTAGAAGTCCCGTCGACGGCCGTCGATGCCCTCGGCCCGCTCCCAGCCCAGGAAGATGTCGCTGGTGGCCTGCATGAGCCGCTGGCCGGCGACCACACGCTCGCCCTGCGTCCGGTACTCGCTCGTGCCGACGTAGGGCGCCAGCACCGACTCGTCCGCCTCCTTGGCCTGCAGGAGCAGCGGATCCGAGTCGTCCCGGCCGAGCATGAGGATGATCCAGCAGCGGGTGCCCACGCTGCCGACCCCGACCACCTTGCGGGCCACGTCGGCGAACCGGTACTGGCCCAGCAGGAACCGTCGGTCCGTGCTCAGGCTCCGGCCGTAGCTCCCGATCAGCTTGCGGAGCTGCTTCTCCAGAGCCCCGCGTTCCATGTCGGGAAGCAGGTCCTGCAGCGGGACGACGAGCGGGGGATCGGCGGCGATCAGAGCCTTGCCGTCGACCACGTGCGTGAGCTTGTTGAACGCCTGGAGGCTGTCGCGGCTGCGCGCCTTGGCGGTCGTCTTCTTCCAGCGGTCACGCCCCCGCGAGCCCAGCTCCCCGACGATGTGGGTCCGTACCCAGTCCTCGTCGAAATGCGTGTACCAGACGGGGAGGTTCCCGAGGCCGGCGAAGCGCCGCATCCACTCGCGGTACGACCGGACCGTCGTACGGACGATGTCGGCGCGCTCCTTGCCGCTGTAGCCGTTCGCCCGGGCCGCGATGACGAGGCTGGCGGACAGCCGCTTGACGTCCCACTCCCAGGGGCCGGGCAGCGTCTCGTCGAAGTCGTTGATGTCGAACATCATGCGGCGCTCCGGGGAGGCCAGCAGCCGGAAGTTCAACAGGTGCGCGTCACCGCACAGTTGCGCCCTGATGCCGGACCGGGGCGTGCCGGCGAGGTCCGCGGCCATGATGGCGGCGGCCCCGCGGTAGAAGCGGAACGGCGACTCGGTCATCCGGCCGTAGCGGATCGGCACGAGTTCGGGCACCCGGGTCGCGGACTGCGCCTCCACGATGTCCACCGGGTCGGGACGCTTCGGCGCGGGGGTGAAGTCGGCGTGGCTGGAGCGCGGCACGGCGGAGCGGGCGGCCTTGCCGAGCGCGGCGCGCTCCGCCGGGGTGTGGTGCGGTGGAAGGCTGCCGGCCGGGTGCTTGGGGGTCATTGCGGACGCTCCGCGATGTGGTCGCAGGCGCGCGGGGCGCCGGCGAGGGCGGTCGGCGGGGGAATCACCGCGCCGAGGCTCGGGAGGGGAGCTCCTGTCGGGGACGTGCCGGTGGCCGGTGGGACGCGGTCGGCCGTGCGGGGCTCGCCGGCGACCTGCGGTCGGTCGGGGCGCACCGGTCGTGGCGGGAGGGGCCGGGCCCGGACACCAAGGTAGCCCCGGGTCATATGTCCGGCGAGTCGGGCCGAACGGGCTCCGGCACCCGGGGCGGAGCACCGGATTTGTGGGCGCCTGCGGCAAAGGTGACGATGATGGCATGCGCGACACCGCGGCTCCGGGCCGCGCGGGACCACGCGGGGGCGACGATGGTCCTTGACCTGCTCCTCATCGCTCTGGCGATCGCCCTCGACCCGCTGCCGGTCACCGGATTCGTGCTGGTGCTCTCCTCGGACAAGGGGATCTGGAAGGGCCTCGCCTTCATCCTGACCTGGCTGGCCTCCTTCGTCGCCATCATCGCCGCCGTGCTGCTCATGACCGGCGGTGAGCCGCCGCCGCCGAAATCCACGCCCTCCACGGCCGCGCTGGCCGGCAAACTCGCCATCGGCGTCGGACTCGTCCTGTACGCGGAACGCAGACGGCGCAACCTCGACAAGCAGCCGAAGTCCTCCGGCTTCATGTCCCGGATCGAGCGGATCTCCCCCTGGACGGCGGCCGGGCTGGCGCTGCTGCTCCAGCCGTGGGGGATGATCGCGGCCGGCGCCTCCACCGTCGTGGACGCGAACCTCGACCACGCCGCGTCGTACGCGGCCCTGATGGGCTACGTCCTGCTGGCCAGTTCCAGCATCCTGGCGATGGAGCTCTACGCGACGTTCGCCCCGCGTACGGCGCACATCCGGCTGGGGAAGTTGCGCGCGTGGCTGGAGCGGCACCAGGACCAGGCACTGGTGTCGCTGTTCCTGTTCCTGGGGCTGTGGCTGGTGGGCAAGAGCATCTACCAGCTCACCGCGTGAACCACCCGGACCGTCCGAGTACCGAAATGCGGCGGCTTCCGTCCGGTGCTGCAATGACATTGACCTGGGGCAGGGCAAAACCATGACCACGCAGGGGTGAAGCCGTGAGCGAAGATGAATTCGTCGAGATGGGGCCGATCGACTATATCGTCGTGGAGTTTCCCGGTAACCGAATGACGGGGGAGGGGCTGCCGATCCTGGTCGATCTGGTGGACCGCGGCCTCATTCGGATTCTCGACCTCTTGTTCGTGAGGAAGGGCGAGGACGGATCCGTGGCCGGCATGGAGATCGCCGATTTCGACGGGGACGGCGCCCTCGACCTCGCCGTGTTCGAGGGCGCGTCCTCCGGTCTGCTGGGTGAGGACGACATCGAGGAGGCCGGGAAGGCGCTCGAACCCGGAAACTCCGCCGGAATCCTGGTCTACGAGAACGTGTGGGCGGCGCCCTTCGCCGCCGCGCTGCGACGTGGCGGCGCACAGCTGGTCGCCTCCGGGCGCATCCCGGTGCCGGCCGTGCTGGCCGCACTCGAGGAGACGGACGCCGCATAGCCGGCACGGGGCCGGACGCTCCCCGCGGCGGCCCGGCCACGACAGGGGCCGCGCTCCCGGACCCGCCGCCCGGCGGAGATCCGGGGGTGCGGCCCCCGTCGTGGACCCGCGCGGATCCCGCGCCGGACCGGCGCTCGGGGGCTTCCCCGAAGGTCGGCGCCCGGGCGGCGGGGCCCGGGGGCGCTCGGACGGGAGACGGAAACCGTCGGAGACGCGCGGCGGCCCCGCACGTCGGTGCGGGGCCGCCACCGGTCGGAGACCTCGGGGAGGTCGCGCCCGGGGCTACGCGGTACGGGCGTCCCGGCCGGCTCCGACGCACAGCGCCCAGATGACGAAGGCGTCGATGGCGATCAGCACGCTGGCCCACACCGGGGAGTACGGCAGCCACATGAAGTTGGCGATCATGGCCAGCCCCGCCAGGGTGATGCCGACGATCCGGGCCCACAGCATGCCGCGGAACACGGCGATGCCGGCGAGGACCACCAGGACGCCGAGGGTGAGGTGGATCCACCCCCAGCTCGTGAGGTTGAAGGTGTAGACGTAGTTGCTGGTGGTGACGAACACGTCGTCCTGGGCGATGGCGGCGATGCCCTGGAATATCGCCATCGCACCTCCGAAGATCATCATGACTCCGGCGAAGGCGGTCCAGCCGGACACCCACGCGCCCGAACCGCCGGCGGATTCCTGCCGGTGGTGCATACCCGTCGTAGCCATTGCGAGCTCCTCCTGCGTAGACCTCGCCACCGGCCGTCGCCGGCCGGTGGCCACATTTCAGCTTGCCACGGGAATGACGGACCGGCAGATCGTCGGAAATCGTGCCCGGCGACGGCGGGACCGAGGTGCGGGGGAATCCGTTCGGTGCTCCAATGGATCTGCCCGGTGCGCCGGGAGGAATTCGGCGCGCACAAGGGACCGCATCCCTTTCGGGCTCGTTCCGTACGTTCTCGTGCCGGAAAGGAAATCACCGTGCCAGGTCTCCTCCGCGGGGTCGCCCGCACCGCCGTGGTGGCCGGTACGGCCACCGCCGTCTCGAACCGTGTGTCACGTCGTCAGCAGGGGCGATGGGCCCAGCAGGAAGCACAGCAGCAGTACCAGCAGCAGTACCAGCAACAGCAGTACCAGGAGCAGCAGCCCCCGCCTCCGCCCGCCGCCCCGGCCGACGAGATGACCAGCAAGATCGACCAGCTGAAGCAGCTGGGAGACCTCAAGGCCCAGGGCGTGCTCACCGAGGCCGAGTTCGAGGCGCAGAAGGCCCGGATCCTCGGCTGACCCCACAGGACCCCGTCGAGGACACCTGACGAGAACCTCGACGAGGACGCGCGCATGTCGCGAACACCGGCCTCGGCGGCCGGGGCCCGCCCCCGGCCGCCGAGGTGTGTGCGGCGGACTCCCGGTCAGTCCCGGGACCGGCCCACCCGGTGGCCGTTCTCCAGTTCCGCCGTGCCCGAGCCCTCCGCCAGGACGTCGAGCGCGGTGAGGACGCGGCGGCCCGTGGCCCCCGACAGATGGGAGACCACGTCCTCGCGCGGCACCAGCCGCCAGGACAGCAGCTCCTCCTCCTGCAGCCGGATCTCCTTGAGCTCCCGCTCGCCCAGCACGCCGCCGTCGTACAGATAGGCCACCAGCGGCGGCCGTCCCGGCCCGAGGACCCAGTCGACCGCCAGCAGCCGTCCGAGCTCCACGTCGAGCCCGATCTCCTCGGCCGTCTCGCGGCGCGCCCCCTGACGTGGGCTCTCGCCGGCGTCCGACTCCACGGTTCCGCCCGGAAGCGTCCAGCCCTCGCGGTAGTTCGGTTCGACGAGCAGCACCCGCCCCTCGGCGTCCCGGAAGAGTGCGGCGGCCCCGGCGAGGACACGGGGCAGACCGGCGATATATGCGGCATAGTCCGAAGTGCTCACCCCGGAAGGGTAACCAGGCCCGGCCCCGGACTCCCGGTTCAGACGTCGACCAGCGCGACCGTGCGGGACGCGAGCTCGCTGATCCGTACCCCGTCGAAGCCGAACACCGCGCTGCGGACGGTGTCCTCCAACGGGTCCTTCCACTGCGGGGGAATCGCCTCCGCCCCGCACAGGACGCCCGCGACGGACCCCGCGGTCGCGCCGTTCGAGTCGGTGTCCAGTCCGCCGCGGACCGTCAGCGTGATGGTGCGGGTGAAGTCGCCGTCGCCGTACAGCAGCCCGGCGGTCAGCACGGCCGCGTTCGGGACCGTGTGGATCCAGCCCATCCCCGCGGTCTCCTCGGACATGGTGGTGAGCGTGTCCTCCCAGCTCATCCGGGTCTCGTGGAGCGCGATCACCCGGCGCACGGCGCGGGCCAGCCGGCTGCTCGCGGGGATCACGTCGAGCGCCGTGTCCAGCGCGTCCCGGACGGACGGGGCGGTGAAGGCCGCGGAGATCAGCGCCGCCGCCCACATCGCGCCGTAGACGCCGTTGCCGGTGTGGGACAGGACGGCGTCACGGCGGGCCAGGGACGCCGCGCGCCACGGCAGCCCCGGGGACGTCCAGCCGTAGACGTCGGCGCGGATCAGCGCGCCGATCCACTCCTGGTACGGATTCTCGTACGTCGCCGTCACCGGCGGTTTCAGCCCCTTGGCGAGGTTGCGGTAGGCGGCGCGCTCCGCCGTGAACGTCTGGAGGTACGGCAGGCGCGCCAGCCACAGGTCACCGACCTGCTCGGTGCTGAACGAGAAGCCGTGCGTCTCCAGCAGGTCGAGTCCGAGGATCGCGTAGTCCACGTCGTCGTCGCGGCAGCTGCCGTGGATGCGGCCGCGCACGCAGTCGCGCCACTCGGGCCGCAGCTCGAACTCGCCCCCGGCGCCGTCGTCGGCGGGCCCGGGGAGGTAGTCGGTCAGCGGCAGGGCCGCGGCCTGCCGCAGATAGCGGTCGATCCGGTCCCGCGTCCAGTGGTCGCCCTGCTCGACCGGCTTGCCGAGCATGTTGCCCGCGATCCGGCCCAGCCAGCCCCCGAGGACGCGGTCGGCGATGTCGGTGCCCACAGGGGTCATGGCTCCGGTCTAGCCGATTCCGGGCGGGCGTGCTCGCCGGGGCGGGGCGCCACCCGGCCGGTCCCGGGGATTGGGCAGGGGCATGACGACGGGGGCGCGCTCCGGTTATGGTCGCAGCGGCGCGACTGCCTTGACGTGTGCAAGGCCCGGAAGCAAGGGGAATGCGAGATGGCGGACGCTGCTGTGGACCGGACCCCGCGCGTGCTCGTCGCGGCGGACAAGTTCAAGGGATCGCTGACGGCCGTGCAGGTCGCGGAGCGGGTGACGGCCGGACTGCGCCGCGCCGCGCCGCACGCCGAGGTCGAGTCGCTGCCCGTGGCCGACGGCGGCGACGGCACCGTCGACGCGGCGGTCGCGGCCGGGTTCGAGCGCCGCGAGGTGCGCGTCGCCGGTCCGCTGGGCCACGAGGTGACCGCCGCGTTCGCGCTGCGCGGGTCGACCGCGGTCGTGGAGATGGCCGAGGCGAGCGGGCTGCAACGGCTGCCCAAGGGGGTCTTCGCACCGCTCTCGTCCTCGACGTACGGCACCGGGGAACTGCTGCGCGCCGCGCTGGACGCCGGCGCCCGCACCGTCGTCTTCGGAGTGGGGGGCAGCGCGACGACGGACGGCGGGGCGGGCATGCTCTCCGCGCTCGGCGCGCGCTTCCTCGACGCGGAGGGCGAGCCGGTGGCCCCCGGCGGCGCCGCGCTGTGCGACGTGGAGAGCGCCGATCTGTCCGGCCTCGACGAGCGGCTCGCCGCCGTCGACCTCGTGCTCGCCAGCGACGTGGACAACCCGCTGACCGGCCCCCGGGGCGCGCCCGCCGTCTACGGCCCCCAGAAAGGAGCCGGTCCCGACGACGTGGCGGTGCTGGACACCGCCCTCGCCCACTTCGCCGGCGTCCTGGAGAAGGAGATCGGGCCGAAGGCCGCCGGGTACGCAGCCGCGCCCGGTGCCGGTGCCGCGGGCGGTGTCGGCTACGGAGCGCTGGTGCTCGGCGCCCGTTTCCGGCCCGGTATCGAGGTGATGCTCGAGGTGCTGGGCTTCGCGGCCGCACTGGAGCGCGCCACGCTGGTGATCACCGGTGAGGGGTCGCTGGACGAGCAGACCCTGCACGGCAAGGCGCCCGCCGGGGTCGCGGCGGCCGCCCGGGCCGGGGGCAAGGAGGTCGTCGCGGTCTGCGGCCGCCTCGCGCTCCCGCCCGAGGCGCTCGGCAGGGCCGGCATCCGGCGGGCGTACCCCCTCACCGAGGCCGAGCCCGACATCGCGAAGTGCCTCTCCGACGCCGGGCCGATCCTGGAGCGGGTGGCGGAGGACATCGGACGGGACTTCCTGGTCTGAGAGAGGGCCTCCGGCCGGGTGCGGGGGCCTCGGCCCGGGGGCCGAGGCCGACCGGCGTCCCCGCCGGGCTCAGGCCCCGGTGGTCCGATGGCTGGGGGCCGATGGCGTTCCGACCGGGCCCGGGGTCGACCGGTGTCCGCGCCGGGTACGCGTCCTGGTGGCCCAGGGGCCGGGGGCCGACGGCGTTTCGACCGGGTACGCGTCCTGGTGGTCCAGGGGCCGGGGGCCGGCGGCGTTCTCACCGGGCCTGCGGCCTGCCCGGCGGGCGTACGGCAGCCCGGTCCAGGTGCGCATGGCCCGGGCCGGCGGGCGCCCGGTCCGGGCCCAGGAGCCAGGGGCCTCATCGGCCCGGGCCCGTGGTGGTCGGGGCGCCCGCCAGCCGGTAGGCGTCCAGGGCCAGGGTCATCTCGATCAGGTCGCGGGGACGGGCCAGCGAGCGCGAGGTCAGCTGTTCCAGCCGGCGCAGCCGGTTGAAGACCGTGTTCCGGTGGCAGTACAGCCGCCCTGCCGCGCGCCCCGCCGAGCCCTCGCAGGCCAGCCACATGTCCAGCGTCTCGATCAGCACGGCCCGGTCGCCGGGCTCGAGTTCCAGCAGTGCCCCGAACACGTCCGACACCAGCCGGCCCGCCAGCTCCGGCTGGCTCACGACGAGCGCCGTCGGCATCCGCCGGTCGAGGCGTACGACCCCGGTCGCGTCCGGCGGACAGGTGCGCAGCGCCAGCTCGGCCCACCGCCGGGCCCGCCCCAGCTCGCCGAGCCCCGAGACCACGGGAGAGATGCCGCCCGGACCCGAACGCCGTCCGTCCAGCAGCCGGGCCACCTCGTCCAGGCCCTGCCCGGCGTCCAGCGCCACCACCGCGATCTCGCAGTCGGCCCGCATCCGCCAGATGAACCGCAGCCCCGCGCCCAGCACCGGCCGGACACAGCCGTCCCGTCCGTCGTGACGTTCCGTCCGCAGCACGACGACGGCGTACGGTCCGTGCTCGGGCAGATCGAGCCCGGCGGCCGCCCGCGCCGCGAGCCCCGGTGTCTCCTGGCCCTCCAGCAGGGCGTCGAGCAGGGCCTGTAGCTGTTCGTCGGTGCGCCGCCGCAGTTCGCGTTCCGTGGCGAGGTAGGACTCCGAGGCGGTCGCGGCCTGCGCGTCCACCGCCGACCACACCATCGTGGCGCACCGCATGAGCACCGCGAGCCGCTCGGGCTCGCGGCCCGCCGCACTCTCCATCAGCGCGTCCCACACCAGATAGCCCGCGGCACGGTAGGCGTGCACGAGGAGTTCGAGCGGCAGCCCCTGATGGGCCCGCCGCCGGCCCGCCTCCTCGGCGTGCTCCAGATCGCGGCGCGGTGAGTCCCGCGGCGCGGAGATCGCCTCGATGCCGATGCGCATCGCGGTCTCCGCCTCCCGCCACTGCTGGTCGTACGGCAGCACCTGCCCGTAGACGGGGGAGTACTCGGTGAGCTGCCCGACGTGCTCGTCGACGAGCTCGGGCAGCCGTTCCAGCAGAGCCGCACACGACTCCGCGAGCAGCTTCCAGTCATGACCGGTCCGCGGTCTGCGCCCTCCCATGGCCGGAGGATGCCACCGGTACCCGGGGGCGCACAGGCCCCTGACACGCGGTGTTGTGCGCGTGCACAACGGGCGGGCACCACCGGTGGGCTCCCGCCGCGTATCGGCCTCGGCCCGTGGACGGGGATGTCCGCCGGTGCTGAGGTGAGCGCCACACCGAGTGAGGACAAGGGAGATGCCATGGGCGGTTCCGCTCTGCTCGTGCGGGATCTGTCGGCCGGATACGGCCCCGTACGCGCACTGCGTCATGTGTCGCTGGAGGTGCCCGAGGGAACCGTGGTGACGGTCCTCGGCGGCAACGGCGCGGGCAAGTCGACGCTGCTGCGGGCGGTGTGCCGGACCCTCTCCTTCCACGGGGGAGCGGTCACCGGCGGCACGGTCACCCTGGGCGGGCGTCCGCTGGACCGGCTGCCGCCGGACCGGGTGGTGGCCGCCGGGGTGTCCCAGGTCCCGGAGGGGCGGAGGGTGTTCAGCCGGATGACGGTCGCGGACAACCTGCGCGCCGGAGCCCTCGGCGGCGCCGGCGGCCGCGTCGGCCGGGCGCGCGCCCTGCGGCGCGTGCACGAGCTGTTCCCGGTCCTCGCCGACCGCGCCGGGCAGCGGGCGGGGCTGCTGTCCGGCGGGGAGCAGCAGATGCTCGCGGTCGGCCGGGCGCTCATGGGCGCCCCCGAGGTGCTGCTGCTCGACGAACCCTCGCTCGGGCTCGCCCCGTTGATGGCCGCGCGGATCGCCGACACCGTGCGGGAGATCAACGAACAGGGCACCTCGGTCCTGCTCGTCGAACAGAACGCCGCCCTCGCCCTGCGCCTCGCGTCCAGGGCCTACGTCCTGGAGGTCGGCGAGGTCACCCTGTCCGGCCCCGCGGACGAACTCGCAGCCTCCGACGAGGTGCGCCGCCGCTATCTCGGCGTGGTCGACGAGGACGCCGCCTCCGACGGAGCGGCCACGCCGGACGGCCTTCCGTCCCTGTCCCGCTGGAAGGGGTGAACCCGCCGTGGAAGAACGCGACGACGCATCGGCCCGCACGACCGCCCGGGCGACCGCGCCGGCCCGTACCGCCGCCCGGACGACCGTGCCCTCCGGCATCCCGTCGCTCGACGTCCGGGACGTGACCGTCCGCTTCGCCGGGCTGACCGCGCTCGACGCGGTGAGCTTCACCGTGCGGCCGGGCACCGTGCACGCCCTCATCGGACCCAACGGCGCCGGGAAGTCGACCTGCTTCAACGTGCTGTCCGGTGTGTGCCGGCCCGCCGCCGGAAGCGTCCGCCTCGGCGAGCACGAGCTCACCGGCCTGCCGCCGCACAGGATCGCCGGGCTCGGAGTGGCCCGCATCTTCCAGAACCTCGCCCTGCCCCCGCACGCCAGCGTCGAGGACTGTCTGCTGCTCGGCCGGCACCGGCTGACCCGCGCCGGGTTCCTCGCCGCCGGGCTGCGGCTGCCCTCGGCGGCCCGCGAGGACCGGCGCCACCGTGAACGCGTCCGCGAGATCGCCGCGTTCGTGGGCCTGGAGCGGCAGCTCGACAAGCCCGCCGGTTCGCTCCCGTACGGGCAGCAGAAGCTCGCCGAGCTGGCCCGGGCCCTGTGCATGGAGCCCCGGGTCCTGCTCCTGGACGAACCCGTCGCCGGCATGACCGCCGACGAACGGCGCCGTACCGCCGCGGTCGTCGCGGGGGTCCGCGACAGCCTCGGCATCTCGATCGTGCTCGTGGAACACGACATGGGGGTGGTGATGCGGCTCGCGGACGCGGTGACCGTACTCGACTTCGGGCGCCGGATCGCTGACGGCGCCCCCACCGACGTACAGAACGATCCGGCGGTGGTACGCGCCTACCTGGGCGGACAGGCCGGCCCCGAGGAGACCGCTTCATGAGCACCTTCGCCGAACTCCTGCTCAACGGACTGTCGTTGGGCTCCGTCTACGCCCTCGTCGCGCTCGGCTTCGTCGTCATCTTCCGGGCCACCGAGGTCGTCAACTTCGCGCACGCCTCCCTGTTGCTGGCGGGCGGCTACGTCACCGCGACCCTCCACGACGACATCGGCTTCTGGCCCGCCCTGCTCGCCGGGATCGCGGGCGCCGCGCTGGTGGGGGCGGCCGTGGAGTTCCTGGTGATGCGCCGCTACCGGGGCTCCGACCAGAGCGTCCTCGCGATCGTCACCATCGGCGTCGACATCCTGCTCACCACCGAGCTGACGCGCCGCATCGGCACGGACGTCCTGACGCCGGGCGACCCCTGGGGCGACGCCGTCCTGACCGTGGGCCCCGTCTCCATCGCCCACACCCGGATCGCCGCCTTCGTCACCGCGTCCCTGCTGATCACGGTCTTCCTGCTGGCCTTCCGTTTCACGTCCTGGGGCGTCGCGATGCGCGCCGCGGCCGAGAGCCCGGAGACCGCCGCCCTGATGGGCGTCCGGCTCGGCCGGGTGTCGCTCGGGGCCTGGGCGGTCGCCGGCGGCCTCGCGGCCGTGGCCGCGCTGTTCCTGACCGTCTTCCCGACCCCCGGGCTGGAACGCGCCACCTCCCTCGCCGCGCTCAAGGCGTTCCCCGCGGCGATCCTCGGCGGCCTCGACTCGACGACCGGCGCGCTGGTCGGCGGACTCCTCGTCGGCGTCACCGAGTCCCTGGCCACCGGCTACCAGAGCGACCTCACCTTCCTCGGGCGCGGCCTCGGCGACCTCGCGCCCTACGTGGTCATGGTCGCGATCCTGCTCATCCGGCCCGCCGGGCTGTTCGGCACGAAGGAGCTCGCCCGTGTCTGAGGTCCTCACCCGCGACGAGACGGACAGCGCGTCCCGCCCCGCCCGCCGGCGCCCGCTCCGGCTGCCCGCGGCCCGGACCGCCACCGGTGCCGCCTGTGCCGTGCTCCTGCTCGCGCTGCCCTTCTACGTCGACCGCTTCTGGTTGCAGGCCGGACTGTTCGCGATGGCCGCCGCGATCGGCGCGATCGGCCTGAACCTGCTGACCGGCGCAACCGGGCAGCTCTCCATGGGGCACGCCTTCTTCCTCGCGGTCGGCGCGTACGGCTACTGCGTGTTCGCCGCCGACGGGGGCGACGGACCGGCCGGCCTGGGCCTGCCCGCCTGGCTCGCGGCCGTGCTCGCCGTGGCCGTCTCCGGGATCGCCGGGGGCCTGTTCAGCCCGATCGCGGGACGGCTGCGCGGCGCCTACCTCGGCATCGCCACACTCGCCCTGATCTTCATCGGACAGCACGTCCTGTTCAACGCCCGGGACCTGACGGGCGGCTTCAACGGCCGCGACGTGCCGCCGCTGAGCCTCTTCGGACTCACCTTCGACGACCGCGAGCTGGTGGTCGCGAACGTGCCGTTCGGCTCGGCCGAGAAGCTCTGGTACGTGGGTCTGCTGCTGCTCCTCGGCTGCGGGCTCTTCGCCCGCGGGGTGCTGCGCGGC
This sequence comes from Streptomyces populi, assembly GCF_002911015.1. Lineage (GTDB taxonomy): Bacteria > Actinomycetota > Actinomycetes > Streptomycetales > Streptomycetaceae > Streptomyces > Streptomyces populi. The sequence goes on along the minus strand of NZ_KZ626879.1, from coordinate 46,536 downwards.
CGGCCCGGCCGGGCGATGAACGCGATCCGCGACCACCGGATCGCGGCCGGGGTGATCGGCGTGCCCGTCGCCCGTTACCGCGCCGGCGTCTTCGTCCTGTCCTCGATGTACGCGGGGCTCGCCGGGGTGCTGCTCGCCCTGGTCTTCCAGCGCACGGTGCCCGACTACTTCGGGATCACGCTCTCGCTGGACTACCTCGCCATGATCGTCATCGGGGGGCTCGGCTCGGTCGCCGGGGCGGTGGCCGGGGCCGCGTTCGTCTCGCTGCTGCCCCAGCTGCTGACCCGCTACAGCGACGCCCTGCCCCTGGTCTCCGACCCGGGCACGGGCGGGATCGCGCCCGGCGAGGCGGCCCGGTACCTGTACGGCGCCGCCGTCGTGGCGGTGGTGCTCTTTCTTCCGGGCGGCCTGGTCAGGCTGGCCGCCCGGCTGCGCGTCAAGCCCCGTCCCGGGGTCCGCGTCACGCCCCGTCCCGGGGCCACCGAAGGGGAGGAACGATGAGAACGACACACACCGCGCGGCTGGCCGCCGGGGCGCTGGCCGCCCTGCTCGTCCTGGCCGGATGCAGTTCGAAGGCCAAGGACGACGGCGGCGACAAGGGGTCGGCGGGCGGGGTGAAGACCGGGGAGGGGATCTCCGGGAAGACGATCGGCCTCGGAGCGCTCACCGACATGAGCGGTGTCTACGCGACGCTCGGCAAGAGCGTCACCCAGGCCCAGCAGCTCTACGTGAAGCAGATCAACGCCGCGGGGGGCGTCTGCGGCTACAAGCTGGCGCTGACGGTCCGCGACCACGGGTACGACCCGCAGAAGGCCGTCTCCGGCTACACGGAGCTGGCGCCGAAGGTGCTGGGCTTCACCCAGTTCATCGGCTCACCGTTCGTCGCGGCCGTCAAACAGCGCATCGACGGCCAGGACAAGGGCCTGGTCCTGCCGCAGGCCTGGTCGGCCACCCTGCTGGGCAGCCCGTACATCCGGCCCATCGGCTCCACGTACGACATCGAGACGATCAACGCGATCGACTTCCTGATGAAGGAGAAGGGCCTGAAGAAGGGCGACAGCATCGGCCACGTGTACTTCGAGGGCGACTACGGCGAGAACGCCCTGACGGGCTCCCGGTACATGGCGAAGCAGGCGGGGCTCAAGGTCGTCGAGCAGAAGATCAAGCCGACGGACAACGACATGACCGGTCAGGTCGTCGCGCTGAAGAAGGCCGGGGTGAAGGCCGTGGTGATCAGCGCGGGTCCGCGGCAGGCGGCCTCGCTCGTCGGGGTCGCGGCGGCCGTCAAGTTCGGCGTGCCGGTGATCGGCAACAACTCGGCGTTCGCCCCGCAGCTCCTCGCCACCGCGGCGGCCCCGGCCCTACAGGCGAACTTCTACGTGGCCAGCCCCCTGCTGCCGATCGGCGCGGACACCCCGAAGGCGAAGAAGCTGGTCGCGGACTACAAGGCCGCCTATCCGAAGGACTCCCTGGACAACGGTGTGGTGGCCGGCTGGGTGGCCGCGTCGGCGTTCGGCGAGGCGCTGAAGAAGGCCTGCGCGGCCAAGGACCTCACCCGTGAGGGTGTCGACAAGGCCCTGCTGACCATCGGCGCGTTCGACACGGGGTTCGGCGTCTCCCAGAACTTCACCGACCCGAAGTCGGCCTCGTCGAGGGAGAGCGTCATCCTGCAGCCCGACAAGAACGCCGTGGGCGGGATGAAGGCAGTCCGCGAGGCCGAGGCCTCGTCCGTCGCCCAGGGATACACGCCCGGCGCCTGACACCGGCGCACGCCCAGCGCGTGCTCCCGTGCGCCCCGCGCGAGGGCGCACGGGCTGGGAAGGGCTCGCCCCGGGCCCGAGGAACTCCGCCGGCACGACGGGCCTCCGCCCGGTCCAGGGGTCTCCGCCCCGGGCCGGGCGGGCCGCTGTCCGGCCCTGAAGCTTCGGCCGGGCGGCAGATGCCACCGTCCGGCCGGGGCCTCCGTCCGAGCGCCAGGGGGCTCCGTCCCGGCGTGAGGGCCGTCGCCCGGCCCGAGGTCACCGTCCGGCCTCCGGGGACTTCGTCCGGACGTGGGGGACCGTGCACAGCACAAGGGCCCCGAACCGTGTGGTTCGGGGCCCTTCGGCGTCGTACGGGGTGTTACGGGAGCTGCGCGGCTCGCGCCTCACGGCGGTTGCCCCGGAAGTTGTTCACCCGGCGGGCCGTGGCGAACAGCGGGATCACCGCGCCCATCACCAGTTGCAGCGCGCAGCCGGTCTGGAGGAGCAGCTGGCCGCCCGGAGCGTCGAACGCCCACGCCGCCAGGAGACCCATCGACAGGACGATCCAGGAGAGCATCGCGACCGCGAGGCGGCCACGCGGCTTCGGGTACTCGACCCGGCTCACCATCAGCCAGGCGGTGCCCATGATCGCCATGAGCGTGGCGACGAAGGGCAGCTCCAGCAGGATGATGGAGACCACCGTCAGCGCGCCGAACGGGCTCGGCATGCCCTGGAACGTGCCGTCCTTCACCGTGACGCAGGAGAATCTCGCGAGCCTCAGCACCACGGCGAGGAGCACCACGATCGCTCCGACCGCCGCCACCTTCTGGTAGGCGTCGTCCGCGACCATGCCGTACACGAGCACGAAGTACGCCGGCGCGAGACCGAAGCTGATCAGGTCGGACAGGTTGTCCAGCTCGGCGCCCATCGGGGAGGAACGCAGCTTGCGGGCCACCAGGCCGTCGAACAGGTCGAAGACCGCGGCGCAGAGCATGAGGATCACGGCCGTCGCGGCGGAGTGACGGGCCATGCCCGACTCGTCGCTGCCCGTGAGGTGCGGGATCAGGATGCCGGTGGTGGTGAAGTACACCGCCATGAAGCCGCACGTGGCGTTGCCGAGCGTGAGCGTGTCCGCTATCGAGAGGCGGAGCGAGAGAGGCATCTCCTCCTCGTCGTCCATCTCATCGGCCTCCGGCACCCAGCCGGCCTGTGTCTCGGGATCAATCACGGTCAATTCGAGTCACCCCAGCCACGGTCTTCTGACCGACCTCCACGTCGACCTCGACACCCTCGGGGAGGTAGATGTCCACGCGCGAGCCGAAGCGGATCAGACCGATCCGGTCGCCCTGCTCGACCTTCGTCCCCTGCGGGATGTAGGGAACGATGCGACGGGCGACGGCGCCGGCGATCTGGATCATCTCGATGTCACCGAGCTCGGTGTCGAAGTGCCAGACGACGCGCTCGTTGTTCTCGCTCTCCTTGTTGAAGGCCGGGACGAACCCGCCGGGGATGTGCTCGACCGACGTCACGGTGCCGGAGAGGGGCGCGCGGTTGACGTGGACGTTGAGAGGGCTCATGAAGATCGCGACGCGGGTGCGCCCGTCCTTCCACGGCATGATGCTCTGCACCACACCGTCGGCGGGCGAGATGACCCGGCCCTGCGTGATCTCACGCTCGGGGTCGCGGAAGAACCACAGCATCCCGGCCGCGAGTGCGGTGGCGGGTACGGCCACGGCCTTGGCCGCGCCGGAACGGCGCGAACGGGCCAGGCTGAGTGCTGCGGTGGCAACGGTCGGGAGAAGCCACGGCGATGCTCCGCGCGCGAGGCGGACCCGGCCGCGAGGTGCAGAGGTTTGGCTGTGGGGCATGGATGACCTTCGTAGCGGATGATGCCGCGCTCGAACGGGGGACGGCGGCTTTCACGCGATCGTACCGGTCGCATACCGCAACTGGGCAAGCCAAGATGCGGAGTCGACAACCGAAGAGAGCTGACGGGGTGTGATCTTCTTCGCGAAGAAAACACCCCGAACCCGGACATCTAGCCCTGGAGTCGATACTCTTCGAGCAGTCGGCGCCCGATGATCATTTTCTGGATTTCGGCGGTACCTTCGCCGATCAGCAGCATCGGTGCCTCACGGTAGAGGCGCTCGATCTCGTACTCCTTGGAGAAGCCGTAGCCGCCGTGGATCCGGAACGCATCTTCCACGACCTCTTTGCAGTACTCGGAGGCGAGGTACTTCGCCATCCCTGCTTCGAGGTCGTTTCGTTCCCCGGAGTCCTTTTTGCGAGCTGCGTTCACCATCATTGCATGGGCGGCCTCGACCTTGGTAGCCATCTCGGCCAGCTTGAACTGGATCGCCTGGTGCTGGGCGATCGCCTTGCCGAAAGTGTGACGTTGCTGGGCATACGAGACGCCCAGCTCGAACGCACGCTGCGCGACACCGCAGCCACGGGCCGCCACGTTGACGCGGCCGACCTCGACCCCGTCCATCATTTGGTAAAACCCTCGGCCGGTGGTGCCGCCGAGGACCCGATTGGCCGGAATGCGCAGTCCGTCCATGATGAGTTCGGTGGTGTCGACCCCCTTGTAACCCATCTTGTCGATCTTGCCAGGGATGGTCAGACCGGGACGGACCTCTCCGAAGCCCGGCTCCTTCTCCACGAGGAAGGTCGTCATCGACTTGTGGGGCGCCGTGCCCTCGGGGTGTCCTTCGTCACTTCTGACGAGAACGGCCACCAGGGTCGACGATCCGCCGTTCGTCAGCCACATCTTCTGGCCGTTGAGGACGTACTCGTCGCCGTCCTTGACCGCCTTGGATGTGATCGCCGACACATCGGAGCCGAGCCCCGGCTCCGACATCGAGAAGGCGCCGCGCACCTCGCCGAGCGCCATGCGGGGCAGGAAGTGGTCCTTCTGCTCCTGCGTCCCGTGCTGCTTGAGCATGTACGCCACGATGAAGTGGGTGTTGATGATGCCGGAGACCGACATCCAGCCGCGGGCGATCTCCTCGACGCACAGCGCGTACGTGAGGAGGGACTCGCCGAGACCGCCGTACTCCTCGGGGATCATCAGCCCGAAGAGGCCCAGCTCCTTCAGGCCGTCGACGATCTGCTGGGGGTACTCGTCGCGGTGCTCCAGCTCGGTGGCGACCGGGATGATCTCCTTGTCCACGAAATCGCGGACCGTGGAGAGGATCTCCTGCTGGACGTCGGTCAGACCGGCGGTCTGGGCGAGTCGCGCCATGACTACTTCTCCGTCTTCTTCTCCGCCGGGGCGGTGAGTTCGGGCCGGCCGGGCTGCTCGCCGCCGCGCTCCTTGATGTACGTCTCGGTGGGGACCATCACCTTGCGGCGGAACACGCAGACCAGCGTGCCGTCCTGCTTGTAGCCCTTGGTCTCGACGTAGACGATCCCGCGGTCCGACTTGGACCGGGAGGGCGTCTTGTCGAGGACCGTGGTCTCGCCGTAGATCGTGTCGCCGTGGAAGGTCGGCGCCACGTGCTTCAGCGACTCGATCTCCAGGTTCGCGATCGCCTTGCCGGAGACGTCCGGCACGGACATGCCGAGCAGCAGCGAGTAGATGTAGTTCCCGACGACGACGTTCTTGCCGAAATCGGTCGTCTTCTCCGCGTAGTTGCTGTCCATGTGGAGCGGGTGGTGGTTCATGGTCAGCAGGCAGAAGAGGTGGTCGTCGTACTCGGTGACCGTCTTTCCGGGCCAGTGCTTGTAGACCGCCCCGACCTCGAACTCTTCGTAGGTGCGTCCGAACTGCATGGTGCTCAGGCCTCCGGGGCTTCGAACGAGGTGGTGCGCTGCATGCCGGCGGCCCGGCCCTTGCCCGAGATGACGAGCGCCATCTTGCGGCTGGCCTCGTCGATCATCTCGTCGCCGAGCATCGCGGAGCCCTTCTTGCCGCCGGCCTCGGACGTGTAGTAGTCGTACGCGTCCAGGATCAGCTCGGCGTGGTCGAAGTCCTCCTGCGAGGGGGAGAAGATCTCGTTCGAGGCCTCCACCTGACCCGGGTGCAGCACCCACTTGCCGTCGAAGCCGAGCGCGGCGGCGCGCTGCGCGACCGCGCGGTAGCCGTCGATGTTGCGGATCTGGAGGTAGGGGCCGTCGATCGCCTGGAGGTTGTTGGCGCGGGCGGCCATCAGGATCTTCATCAGGATGTAGTGGTAGGCGTCCGCCGGGTAGCCGGGCGGCTGCTCACCGACGACCAGCGACTTCATGTTGATGGAGGCCATGAAGTCGGCCGGGCCGAAGATGATGGTCTCCACGCGCTGCGAGGCGGTGGCGATCGCGTTGACGTTGTTCAGGCCCTGGGCGTTCTCGATCTGCGCCTCGATGCCGATCTTGCCGACCTCGAAGCCCATCGTCTTCTCGATCTGCGTCAGCAGCAGGTCGAGGGCGACGACCTGCTCGGCCGTCTGCACCTTCGGCAGCATGATGCAGTCGAGGTTCTGGCCCGCGCCCTCGACGACCGTGACGACGTCGCGGTAGGTCCACTCGGTCGTCCAGTCGTTGACGCGCACGACCCGCGTCTTGCCGGTCCAGTCACCCTCGTTGAGGAACTTGACGATGGTGTGCCGGGCGTCCGGCTTGGCCAGCGGCGCGCACGCGTCCTCCAGGTCGAGGAAGACCTGGTCCGCGGGGAGCCCCTGGGCCTTCTCCAGGAAGCGGGGGTTGCTGCCCGGCACGGCCAGACAGGAGCGCCTGGGACGCAGACGGTTCACGGGCGTGGTCATGCGGGGACCTCCAGGGGGTCGAGCTTGTTCGCTTTCCGGATCTCGTCGACGATACGGCCGATGATTCCGGTGATGTCGAAGTCCTTCGGTGTGAAGACCGCGGCCACTCCCGCGGCCCGCAGCTGTTCGGCGTCCGCGTTCGGGATGATCCCGCCCGCGATCACCGGAATGTCGCCCGCGCCCGCCGTGCGCAGCTTCTCCAGGACGTCCGGGACGAGCTGGGCGTGCGAGCCGGAGAGGATGGACAGGCCCACGGCGTGCACGTCCTCGGCCACGGCCGCGTCCACGATCTGCTCCGGGGTGAGCCGGATGCCCTGGTAGACCACCTCGAAGCCGGCGTCACGGGCCCGCACGGCGATCTGCTCGGCGCCGTTGGAGTGCCCGTCCAGGCCCGGCTTGCCGACCAGGAACCGGAGGTTGCCGGCGCCGAGGTCCTTGGCGGTCAGCTCCACCTTGCGGCGCACCAGGGCGAGCGCGGTGCCCTCCTCGGCGGTGACGGCGACGGGCGCCGACGAGACACCGGTCGGGGCGCGGAACTCGCCGAACACCTCGCGCAGGGCCCCGGCCCACTCGCCGGTGGTGACACCGGCGCGGGCGCACTCCAGGGTGGCCTCCATGAGGTTGTCGGTGCCCTTCGCGGCCTCCTTCAGCCGCTCCAGCGCCTTGCACGGGCGCGGGTGGTTGAAGGGCGGCTGGTACCGCGTGTCGCGCCAGGTCCCGAGCGCCGAGATCACCCGGGCCTCGACCGCGGGGTCGACGGTCTGGATCGCCGCGTCGAGGTCGGCCGTGAGCGGGTTCGGCTCGGTCGACTCGAAGACGTTGACGCCGACGATCTTGTCCTTGCCGCCCTCGATGCGGGCCCGGCGCTCGGCGTGCGAGGAGACGAGCTGCGACTTGAGGTAGCCGGACTCGACGGCGGCCATCGCGCCGCCCATCTCCTCGATCCGCGCGATCTCGGCCAGCGACTCCTCGACGAGGGCGGTCACCTTGGCCTCGATCACGTGCGAGCCCTCGAAGATGTCCTCGTACTCCAGCAGGTCGCTCTCGTGCGCCAGGACCTGCTGGATGCGCAGCGACCACTGCTGGTCCCAGGGGCGGGGCAGACCGAGCGCCTCGTTCCAGGCGGGCAGCTGCACGGCACGCGCGCGGGCGTCCTTGGACAGGGTGACGGCCAGCATCTCCAGGACGATCCGCTGGACGTTGTTCTCCGGCTGCGCCTCGGTCAGACCGAGGGAGTTGACCTGGACGCCGTACCGGAAACGCCGCTGCTTGGGGTCCTCGATGCCGTACCGCTCGCGGGTGATCTTGTCCCAGATCCGCCCGAACGCCCGCATCTTGCACATCTCCTCGATGAAGCGGACGCCCGCGTTCACGAAGAAGGAGATGCGGGCCACGACATCGCCCTTGCGGTCCTCGGAGATCTGCCCGGACGCGAACACCGCGTCCAGGACGGCGATCGCGGTGGACATCGCGTACGCGATCTCCTGGACCGGCGTGGCGCCCGCCTCCTGCAGGTGGTAGCTGCAGATGTTGATCGGGTTCCACTTGGGGATGTGGTTGACCGTGTACGTGATCATGTCCGTCGTGAGACGGAGGGAGGGCCCCGGCGGGAAGACGTGCGTCCCCCGCGAGAGGTACTCCTTCACGATGTCGTTCTGGGTCGTGCCCTGGAGCTTGGTGATGTCCGCACCCTGCTCCTCGGCGACGACCTGATAGAGCGCCAGCAGCCACATGGCGGTGGCGTTGATGGTCATCGAGGTGTTCATCTGCTCCAGGGGGATGTCCTGGAACAGCCGGCGCATGTCACCGAGGTGCGAGACCGGCACGCCGACCCGGCCGACCTCGCCGCGGGCGAGGATGTGGTCGGGGTCGTAGCCCGTCTGCGTCGGCAGGTCGAAGGCCACGGAGAGCCCTGTCTGCCCCTTGGCGAGGTTGCGCCGGTACAACTCGTTGGACGCCTCGGCCGTGGAGTGGCCGGCGTAGGTGCGCATGAGCCACGGCCGGTCCTTCTGGCGCTCTGTCATGGATGGACCTCAGACGTTCCGGAAGCGGTTGATGGCGTCGATGTGCTGGGCGCGCTTCTCGTGGTCGCGGACTCCCAGGCCCTCCTCGGGCGCCAGCGCGAGGACGCCGACCTTGCCCTGGTGGAGGTTGCGGTGCACGTCGTAGGCGGCCTGCCCGGTCTCCTCCAGGGAGTAGACCTTGGAGAGCGTCGGGTGGATCTTGCCCTTGGCGATGAGGCGGTTGGCCTCCCAGGCCTCGCGGTAGTTCGCGAAGTGCGAGCCGATGATCCGCTTCAGCGACATCCACAGGTAGCGGTTGTCGTACTCGTGCATGTAGCCCGAGGTCGAGGCGCAGGTGGTGATGGTGCCGCCCTTGCGGGTGACGTAGACCGAGGCGCCGAAGGTCTCGCGGCCGGGGTGCTCGAAGACGATGTCGATGTCCTCGCCGCCGGTGAACTCGCGGATGCGCTTGCCGAAGCGCTTCCACTCCTTCGGGTCCTGGGTGGTCTCGTCCTTCCAGAACTTGTAGCCCTCGGCGCTGCGGTCGATGATCGCCTCGGCGCCCATCGAGCGGCAGATGTCCGCCTTCTGCTCGCTGGAGACGACACAGATCGGGTTGGCGCCGCCGGCCAGCGCGAACTGCGTGGCGTACGAGCCCAGCCCACCGCTCGCGCCCCAGATGAGCACGTTGTCGCCCTGCTTCATGCCGGCGCCGTTGCGGGAGACGAGCTGCCGGTAGGCGGTGGAGTTCACCAGGCCCGGGGCGGCGGCCTCCTCCCAGCTCAGGTGGTCGGGCTTCGGCATCAGCTGGTTGGACTTGACGAGCGCGATCTCGGCGAGGCCGCCGAAGTTGGTCTCGAAGCCCCAGATGCGCTGCTCGGGGTCGAGCATCGTGTCGTTGTGGCCGTCGGAGGACTCCAGCTCGACGGACAGGCAGTGCGCGACGACCTCGTCGCCGGGCTTCCAGGAGTTGACCCCCGGGCCGGTGCGCAGGACGACGCCCGCGAGGTCCGAACCGATGATGTGGTACGGCAGGTCGTGGCGCTTGCTGAGGTCGCTGAGCCGGCCGTAGCGCTCCAGGAAGTTGAAGGTCGACACCGGCTCGAAGATCGACGTCCAGACCGAGTTGTAGTTCACGGAGGACGCCATCACGGCGACCAGCGCCTCGCCCGGGCCGAGCTCCGGCAGCGGAACGTCGTCCAGGTGGATCGACTTGCGGGGGTCCTTGTCGCGGCTGTTGAGCCCGGTGAACATCTCCGCCTCGTCCTTGTGCACGGTGATCGCGCGGTAGGACTCGGGGAGCGGGAGAGCGGCGAAGTCGTCGGCCGTGGCCGTCTGCGACTGGATCGCGTCCAGGATTTCCTTCACGGTGTTGCCTCCGGCGATGCGCGTTCCGAGGGAGAACGCTGAGGGGTACGTCGGTGCTGCTGCTGAGGGGTGTGCCGTCGGTCCGGCGGAGGTGGTGCTGTGGCAGCGCTGTGGTTGGCGCGAAAGGTTGCCTGTGACGCAGGCGTCCGGGCGCGCAGGCCATGGGGCTTGCGGGGACAGCCGGCGTACGCATGGTCTCTGCACGCCGGCCGCCCGGACTCCTTCAACGTATGGCACGCCGTGTCACCTGACAAGGCACGGAGTGCCAGAAGTTGCGCTCAGGTGAAATCTTTACGTAACACCTGAGCGATGATCGATCAGATCGGGTCGCAAAACACTCGAATCAGGGCACAAAAAACGCCGGACGCGCTCGAAGTGAGCGTGTCCGGCGAGAGTTTTGCCGTTCGGGGAGAAGGGGTCCTACGACCGTTCCTTGAGGGCCTGCTCGATGGTGCGCATCACCTGGTCCAGCGGGGCGTCGACCCGGGCGACGGTCACGAGGACGTCCCCCTCGGTGAAGGAGGAGGCGGGCGCCGGTCGCGGCGCGGTCTCCCGTCCCGCGCCGATCCCGGTGCCGAAGGTCTTGCGGACGATGGCGAAGGCGTGGTCCAGCTGCGACTCCACGTCGCCCTGGCCGCCGGCCCGCAGCCACCGTCGCAGGACGTGGTTGTGGGCCGTGACCACGGCCGACGCGGCGACCTCGGCGAGCAGGGGGTCGTCGTTGGCGTCGTCGTCGTGCGCGTGCTCGTCGAAGTGACCGAGGAGGTAGCGGGTGAAGAGCCGTTCGTAGCGGGCCACCGAGGCGATCTCGGCCTCCCGCAGCGTCGGCACCTCGCGCGTCAGCTTGTAGCGCGAGACGGAGATCTCCGGCTGGGCCGCGTACATCCTCATGACTTCCTTGATGCCGCGGCACACGGTGTCGAGAGGATGCTCGTGCGCGGGTGCCGCGTTGAGCACGGCCTCGGCCCGGATCAGGGTGTCGTCGTGATCGGGGAAGATCGCCTCTTCCTTGGAGCGGAAGTGGCGGAAGAACGTACGGCGGGCCACTCCGGCCTGGGCCGCGATCTCGTCGACGGTGGTCGCCTCGTACCCCTTGGCGGCGAACAGCTCCATGGCCGCGGCCGCCAGCTCCCGGCGCATCTTGAGGCGTTGGGCCGCCGCGCGACTGCCCGCGGCGCTCTCCGGCGCGTCGGGCGTGGCTGGTGTACGTGAGGACTTGGCGGGCTGGGACATGACCCGAACGTACTGCATGTGCGCAGGAGAGCGCGCATGTCCGGGGATCCCCCCGCCCTGGAAGGGCGGGGGGTGTCCGGCGGGGTCGAGCAGTCCGCCCCAGTCGGCGTCCTCAGTGAACCAGTCGCCCTGACCCTCAGCGGCGGGCATATTCGCGGAAGCCGCGGCCCGTCTTGCGGCCGAGGCAGCCCGCGGCCACCAGGTGCTCCAGGAGCGGCGCGGGGGCGAGTCCCGGGTCCCGGAACTCACGGTGCAGGACCTTCTCGATGGCCAGCGAGACGTCGAGCCCGACCACGTCGAGCAGCTCGAAGGGACCCATCGGGTAGCCGCCGCCCAGCTTCATCGCCGCGTCGATGTCGTCCAGCGAGGCGTAGTGCTCCTGCACCATCTTGATGGCGTTGTTCAGGTACGGGAACAGCAGCGCGTTGACGATGAAGCCGGCCCGGTCACCGCAGTCCACCGGGTGCTTGCGGATCTTCGCGCAGACCTCGCGCACGGTGGCGTGCACGTCGTCCGCGGTCAGCACGGTCCGCACGACCTCGACGAGCTTCATCGCCGGGGCCGGGTTGAAGAAGTGCATGCCGATGACGTCCTGCGGGCGCGAGGTGGCGCGGGCGCAGGCGACGACGGGCAGCGAGGAGGTGGTGGTGGCGAGGATCGCGCCGGGCTTGCAGACCTTGTCGAACGTGCCGAACAGCTGCTGCTTGATCTCCAGGTCCTCGGCGACCGCCTCCAGCGCGAGGTCGACGTCGGCGAAGTCGTCGTAGCTGCCGGTCGGCGTGATCAGCTCCAGGGTCCGCGCCGCCGCCTCGGCCGTCATCCGGCCCTTGTCGACGGAACGGGAGAGCGACTTGCCGATGCGGGCCTTGGCGGTCCCCGCCTTCTCCTCCGTACGGGCGGCGAGGACGACCTCGTACCCGGCCTTCGCGAAGACCTCGGCGATGCCGGAGGCCATCGTGCCGGAGCCGGCGACGCCCACCGAGCGGATCGAACGGCCCTCGGCGAGCACGGAGCCCTCCAGCGGCGTCAGCGCGTCCCGCACGACGGCGTCGCTGCCGGGGGCCTCGTACGAGTAGAAGCCGCGGCCGGACTTGCGTCCGGTCAGGCCCGCCTCGCTGAGCTGCTTGAGGATCGGCGCGGGGGCGTGCAGCCGGTCGTGCGACTCGGCGTACATCGCCTCCAGGACGGTCCGCGCGGTGTCCACGCCGATCAGGTCGAGCAGCGCGAGCGGGCCCATGGGCAGTCCGCAGCCGAGCTTCATCGCCGCGTCGATGTCCTCGCGGGAGGCGTACTTCGCCTCGTACATCGCGGCCGCCTGGTTGAGGTAGCCGAAGAGCAGGCCGTCGGCGACGAAACCGGGGCGGTCGCCCACCGCCACGGGCTCCTTGCCGAGCTCCAGCGCCAGGTCGGTGACCGCGGACACGGCCGTCGGCGCGGTCAGCACCGAGGAGACGACCTCGACGAGCTTCATCGCGGGCGCCGGGTTGAAGAAGTGCAGGCCGAGCACGCGCTCGGGCCGGGCCGAGTCGGCGGCCAGGCGGGTCACGGACAGGGCGTTGGTGCCCGTCGCGAGGATCGCCTCGGGGCGCACGATGCCGTCGAGCGCCCGGAAGACCTGCTGCTTGATGTCGTACGACTCCGGGGTCACCTCGATGACGAGGTCGGCGTCGGCGGCGGCCGCGAGGTCGGTGAAGGTGCGGAAGCGGGCGAGGGCGTCGGTGCGCTCCGCGTCGCTCAGGTGCTCGCGGCGCACGGCGCGGGCGGTGGAGGCTTCGAGGGTGGCCACGGCCTGGGCGGCCGCGGCTTCGCTGACGTCGATGCCGATCACATCACGGCCGGCCCGGACCAGGACCTCGGCGATGCCGGTGCCCATGGTGCCGAGGCCGACGACGGCGACGGTCTTCAGCGGGGACAGAGGGGTGTCGGACAGGGGAGTGGCCATCGCGGGACTCCTGGAAGAAGTGACGACTGAGGAGCGCACGCGGGTGCGCCGAAAGGCGCACACCGTGCGGAGGTTGCGGGTGTTTCCGGGCTGACGAGCGCACACGCCCGGTGCCGTCCCGGGCGCCGTGAGAACGGGCGCCCATGGGCGGTGAAAGCCGACCGGCCCTGTCCCGGAGCCATGTCGTACTGAGGTACCTGAAGTACCGAACCGACTGCTCTCGCGGTGGCTGCGTCACCAGGCCACCGAGAGGTGAGACACGAGTGGGTAACTCGCTCGTCTGAGCTTAACCCGCCGGTAACGAGCGCGCCAGCCCCCGACTTTGTGATGTACGTCCCCGCATCAGGCCCTGTCGTCAAATTCCCGTCGTCCGCCCGCAGGGCCTAGCGGGCTTGCCTAAGCTCGGCCCATGGACGAAGCGTTGCGATCGCTCACGGAGCGTCTGCGGGCCGAGGCCGGGGCCGGGGCTTCGGCGGCATACGAACGTCTGGCGGGGACGGAGGACCCCGAGGTGCTGGCCGCCGCGCTGACCGAACCGGGACAGCCGCTCTGGGCGAGGGAGTTGGTCGCCTTCCGGCTCGGCACGGCAGGGGACCGGCGGGCCTTCGAGGCGCTCGTCCTGCTGCTCAACCACCGCGATCCGCAGCGCTGCGCGTCCGCCGCCGACGCCCTGGCCCGGCTCGGCGACCCGCGCACGGCCCGCGCCGCCGCCGCGCTCGCCACCAACGAACTGCGGGTCGCGTACGCGCTCCAGCCGGTGCGGCTCCTGGTCCGGCTGCGCGCCCCCGAGGCCGTGCCCGCGCTGATCACCACCCTGGAGCGCAGACTGCGCCCGCACGACCCCTACCGAAAGGTCGCTCTCGCGTGCGCCGAGGGCCTGGGCGTCCTGGGCGACGCCCGGGCGCGAGGGGTCCTGAACGAGGCGCTGGCCCACCCGGCGCTCGCCGAGACGGCCGTGCGCGCCCTGGCCCGGCTGACCGAGGCGCAGGTGTAGGCGCCGGTCCGCGTGCGCCCGCGCGGACCGGCGCGCCTTCATCGGTCGTCAGTCCGCGCCGCCGCCCGTCAGCACCCGCGCGTAGCGCACCTCGGGCACCGCGACCCCGTCCGCCTCGAAGGGCTCCTCGGCGCCGTCGGGGCGGAAACCGGCCTTCTCGTAGAACCGGCGGGCCGGGGCGTTCTCCTTGAGGACCCACAGCAGCATGCGCTCGTGCCCGGCCGCCGCGCAGCGGTCCGCGGACTCCCGCAGCAGGGCCTGCCCGACCCCCTGGCCCAGCACGTCGGGGTGTACGTAGATGGCGTACAACTCGACTTCCCCGGAACGGGCTTCGCTGTCCCGGTGCGGTCCGTGACAGGCCCAGCCGACCACGGACCCGTCGCGCTCCGCGACCAGGTTCACGACGACGCCGTCGCCCTGTTCGAGGGTGCGGCGGCGCCGCGCCGCGTCCTCGGGCACGCTGAGCCCGTCCAGGTACGACCGCGGTATCAGGCCCTCGTACGCGGTCCGCCAGCCGCGCACCCGGATCTCGGCCACGCGCGCGCAGTCGTCGAGGGTCATCTCGCGGACCCGGGTCCCGCTCACGCGCCGACCACCGCGTACGCCTCGATCTCCATCAGGAACTCGGGCCGGACCAGCGCGGCGACCTGGACCGCCGAGGCGGCCGGAAGGCGGTCCGCGGGGATGTGCGCGGCGCGGGCGGCCCGGATCGCGGGCATGTGGGCCATGTCCGTGACGAAGAAGGTGAGTTTGACGACGTCGTCGAAGCCGGCGCCCGCCGCCGCCAGGCACCGGCGCAGGTTCTCGAAGACCTGGCGGGCCTGGGCCCCGGCGTCGCCCTCGCCGACGAGGGCGCCGTCCTCGTCCAGGGGGAGCTGGCCCGACACCGCGACGAAGCGGCCCGTGGCCGTCACCACGTGGGAGTAGGCGGTGGCTGGGGCGACCCCGTCGGGGGCGGAGATGCGTGTCGGTTCGCTCATGGGTCCATCGTGGACCATGGATCCGGCGGTGCTCCCGACGGGTTCGCGGGCGGGGCGGGATCAGCCGCGGTGACCGAGGAGTTCGTGCAGCGTCGACCCCCGGGAGGAGGAGGACGCGGCCTTCGCGGTCAGCGGCTTCGGGTCGGGCAGCGTCCCGCACACCGCGTCGGCCTCGCCGTCGCCGCGCGGCACCTTGCCGTCGGCCAGATAGGCCGCCAGGTACTTGTCCAGGCAGGTGTTCCCGCTCAGGGTGATGCCGTGGTTGCCGCCGCCCTCCTCGACCACCAGGCTCGATCCGCGCAGCTGGTGATGGACGGTCACCCCGCCCTCGTAGGGCGTGGCCGCGTCGTCGGTCGCCTGGAAGAGCAGCGTCGGCGGCAGCCTGCGGTTGGAGACGTCCACCGGCCGGAGCGAGTCCGTGGGCCAGAACGCGCACGGCGCGTTGTACCAGGCGTTGTTCCAGGTCATGAACGGCGCCTTGGCGTGGACCGCCCAGTTGTCCCGGCGCCACCGGCGCCAGTCGCGCGGCCAGGGCGCGTCACGGCACTGGACCGCCGCGTAGACGCTGTAGCCGTTGTCGCCCGAGGCGTCGACGGCGCCGAAGTTCTCGTACGCCTCGACGAGCGCGTCCGAGTTCTTGTCGTTCACGTAGGACGCGAACGCCTCGGCGAGGTAGGGCCAGTAGCCGTTGTAGTAGCCGCCCGGGATGAAGGTGTCCTCCAGTTCGGAGGCGCCCACCGTCTTCTGCGCGGGGTCCTTGGCGAGCGCCGCGCGCATCGCGTACCACTTGGCCCCGACCGCGGCCGGGTCGGTGCCGAGCCCGTAGGCCGCGTCGTTCCTGGCGACCCACGCCAGGAACGCCAGGTGGCGGTCGTTGAAGGCGTAGTCCTGGCTGATGTTGTCCTCGTACCACACACCGGTGGGGTCGACGATGGAGTCGAGGACCAGCCGGCGGACCCGCTGCGGGTAGAGCTTGCCGTACACGGCCCCCAGGTAGGTGCCGTACGAGTAGCCGAAGTAGTTGATCTTCTTGGCGCCGAGGGCGGCGCGGATCGCGTCCATGTCGCGGACCGTGCTCACCGTGTCGAGGTACGGCAGCAGCTTCGCGTACTTCTTGCCGCACGCCTCGGCGAAGGACCTGGCGCGGGCCAGGTTGGCCTTCTCGAGGGCCCGGGTGCTCGGAACGGTGTCGGGGCGGACGGGTTTGAAGTACCCCGGCTCGCAGTCCAGCGCGGGCTTGCTCGCACCGACGCCGCGCGGGTCGAAGCCGATGACGTCGTACTGCGCCGCCACGGTCTTGGGCAGCGCGGAGGCGACGAAACCGGCCAGCGTGAGTCCGCTGCCGCCGGGGCCGCCCGGGTTCACCAGCAGCGGCCCCTGGAACGTCTTCGCGGTGTGCGGGACGCGGGACAGAGCGAGGGTGATCCGCTCGCTGTAGGGGTTCGTGTGGTCCAGCGGCACCTTCAGGGACGCGCACTGGAGCGTCGGGTAGTCGCTGGTGCCGCACTTCTTCCAGACGGGTTTCGCGGTCCGGGTGGTGCGCGGTGCGCCGGCGGAGCCGGTGCCCGCGCCGGCGGAGCCGGTGCCCGCGCCGGCGGGGACCGACGTGATCATCCCGGCCAGCACGACGGCCGCCCCGCACACAGCGGCTGCGCGTTTCTTCACAAGGCCTCCCAGGACGGAGGATTCTGAGCCGTGCACGCCACGGCCTTCGCCGTATCGTGCCGAAGGAGGGTCCTGGGAGAACGCGTTCCGGCGGGACTCGACCCGATCGGACCGCGGGATGCGCCCGGATGCCATCACGAGCGCCCCCGGAGGCCTTCGGGGGCCCGGAGGTTCCGCGGGAGTGCGCGACGGACGGCCGTGAGGGCCCGTCACCGTCCTTCAGAGCAGCGTCAGCTGGGTCGGGCCGGGCTCGGCGGGCGCCGGCGCGAGGGTGGGTTCGGGGACGGTGATCCGGCGTGGCATCCCCGCGCGGGCGGGGCCGATGCCGTACTCCTGTGCCAGCTCGTGGACCTGACGGGTGATCCGGCGCTGGTACCACTTCGGGGCGTAGGCGCCCTCCGCGTACAGCCGCTCGTAGCGCCGCACGAGGTGGGGGTGGTGGCGTTCCAGCCAGGCCGTGAACCACTCGCGGGCACCGGGCCGCAGGTGCAGCACCAGCGGGGTGACCGAGGTGGCCCCCGAAGCGGCGACGGCCCGTACGGTGGCGCGCAGCTGGGCGGGGTGGTCGCTCAGGAAGGGGATCACGGGGGCCATGAGGACTCCGCAGCCGATGCCGTGGTCCGTCAGGGTGCGGACGACGTCCAGACGGCGCTCGGGGGCCGGTGTGCCCGGCTCCACGGTGCGCCACAGCTCGCCGTCGGTGAAGCCCACGGAGACCGATATCCCGACGTCGGTGACCTCGGAGGCCTGCTTCAGCAGGTCGAGGTCGCGCAGGATGAGCGTGCCCTTCGTCAGGACGGAGAAGGGGTTCGCGTGGTCGCGCAGGGCCGCGATGATGCCCGGCATGAGCCGGTAGCGGCCCTCGGCGCGCTGGTAGCAGTCGACGTTGGTGCCCATCGCGATGTGCTCGCCGTGCCAGCGGGGCGAGGCGAGCCGGCGGCGCAGCAGCTCCGGCGCGTTGACCTTCACCACGATCTGCGAGTCGAAACCGAGTCCGGTGTCGAGGTCCAGATAACTGTGCGTCTTGCGGGCGAAGCAGTAGACGCACGCGTGCGAGCAGCCGCGATAGGGGTTGACCGTCCACTCGAACGGCATGCGGGAGGCCCCCGGCACCCGGTTCACGATGGACCGTGCCTGGATCTCGTGGAACGTGATCCCTTGGAACTCGGGGGTGTCGAACGTCCTCGTCGTGACCGCGTCCGCGTCGAACAGGGCGGCGTCCCGGGCGGGGCTGCCGGCGAGGTCCGCTGTCAGGTTCTCCCAGCGCATGGCGCCTCCTAGGTAGCACTGGACAGAGAATAGAACACATGTTCCCTTGATCGTGCGACCCGTTTCCCGTGTCGCCCCGCCGACGGGGCCCGCGCCCACGGGCACCCCGATTTGGGCGGCCGGGGCGCCGGGTGGTTGGCTGGCCGTACAACCCGAGGAACCACACGCTGGAGGAAGTGCCATGGCGCAGGTCGAGGCCACGACGGAGCGGGTCATCGCGGCGGACGCGGAAACGGTGTTCGACGCCCTGGCCGACTACAGCGACACGCGGCCGAAGCTGCTGTCCGAGCACTTCAGCGAGTACGAGGTGCGCGAGGGCGGCGACGGCGGGGGCACCCTCGTCCACTGGAAGCTCCAGGCCACCAGCAAGCGCGTCCGTGACTGCCTGCTCGAGGTGAGCGAGCCCACCGACGGCGAGCTCGTCGAGAAGGACCGCAACTCCTCCATGGTCACCACCTGGCGCGTCACCCCGGCCGGTGAGGGGAAGTCCCGCGTCGTGGTCACCAGCGTCTGGAACGGCGCGGGCGGCATCGGCGGCTTCTTCGAGCGGACCTTCGCGCCCAAGGGCCTCGGCCGCATCTACGACACCCTGCTCGCCAACCTCGCGGCGCAGACCGAGAAGTGACCCGTCCCCCCGGGAGGCACGCGCCTCCCGGGGACCCCGCGCGCCGGAGCCGCCCCCGCCGGGGCCAATTCCCGTGTTGCCGCACATCGTGACGGGACGCCGCCGTACGGTGGTGGAGGCGGCACAGATCATGCGGAGCCGTGGGGAGAGAGGGCCTGGGTCATGGACCGTGGCACCGAAGCGGGCGCGACTCCCGGCCCCGGAGCCGGTGACGGCGTGGCGGAGCACGCCGACGCCGGCCGCATCCCGCTGGCCGTGGTGGTCGTGGACCGCGACGGACTCGTCTCGCACTGGAGCAGCGGCGCGCGGCGGATGTTCGGCACCCCCAAGGAGGAAGCGCTGGGCCGCCACGCGGCGGACCTGCTCCCCGTCTCCGGCGCGCTCCCCGAGGGCGTGGACAGGCCTCCCTTCGGGACCCGTGCCACGTACGACGGACTCGGGCCCGGTCTGGAGTCCTCCCTGGACGGGCGGCTCTCCTACCCGGCCGCCGGACGCGCCCGGCTCACCGCGGCCGGTGCCGACCGGATCGACGTCCTGTGGTGGGCCTATCCGCTGGTCGGTCCGGGCCCGGAGCGGCTGCTCGTGCTCGCCGCCGACGCGGGCGCGATGCGCCACGAGGACGACGACGTCTCCTTCGAGCGCATCGCGCCCGGCTTCGCGCTGCACACCGACTTCCCCGGCGCCGAGGAACTGGCCCGCCGGCTCCCCGAGATCCTGCCCAGCATGAGTGTCGGCGACGGCGCCCGCATCGTCTCGCAGGTGCTGGAACTGGGATATCCCGTCCTGGAGTTCAGCCAGAACGACCGGGTGCCCGTCACCCCCGACTGGGGCGTGCCCCGGCGCGTGGAGCGCAGGGCGCGCCGCGAGCGGGCGATGCGGGCCGCGGCCTCCGGCGCGCCCGTGCCGCAGGACCTCCCGGACGACGAGCGCGAGGACCTCGAGTACGCGGCCGTCCGGGAGCGCCTGGAGTTCCTGAACGAGGTCAGCGGGCGCATCGGGACCTCCCTCGACCTGTCGCGGACCGTCCTGGAGGTCAGCCGGGCCGTCGTGCCCCGCTTCACGGACGTGGCGGGCACCTATCTGCGCGAGCAGGTCGTCGCCGGGGAGGGCTTTCCCGAAGGTGTGCCCGACACGACCACGATGTGGCACCGGGTCGCCGTGGAGCACACCGACGAGCCGGGCCGCTGGGACGACGTCGTGCCGGTCGGGGAGGCCATGCCCTTCCCGGCGCACACCCCGTTCTTCCAGTGCATGACCACCGGTGAGCCCGTCCTCGTGCCGCGCATCAGCGAGCAGGTGGGGCACATGATCGCCGCGCAGTTCGAGAAGCGCGACATCAGGCCGCTCATCACCGGCCGCTCCATGCTGGTCGTGCCCCTCAAGGCCCGTGACGTGGTGCTCGGCTTCATGATCCTGCTGCGTCACCCCGAGCGCGTCGAGTTCAACGACATGGACCGGGTCACCGGTGCCGAACTGGCCGCCCGCGCCGGCCTGGTGCTGGACAACGCGCGCATGTACACGTACCAGGAGAGCGTCGCCGAGACCCTCCAGGACAGCATGCTGCCGACCATCGCCCCCCGTATGGCCGGCTGTGACATCGCCACCCGCTACCTGCCGGGGACACTCCTCGGACGCGTCGGCGGCGACTGGTTCGACTCGGTGAAGCTGCCCGGCTCGCGCACCGCCCTGGTCGTCGGGGACGTCATGGGCCACGGCCTCAACTCGGCCGCGATGATGGGCCAGTTACGCACCGCCGTACAGACCATGGCCGCGCTCGACCTGCCGCCGGCCCAGCTTCTGCGCAACCTCGACGACCTCGCCCAGCGTCTCGGCGACAGCTACCTCGCGACCTGCCTGTACGCGGTCTACGACCCGATCGCCGGAATGCTGCACATCGCCAACGCGGGCCACATCCCGCCGGTCCTGGTCCGCGCCGCGGACGGCCGCAGCGAACTGCTCGACCTGCCGACCGGAGCGCCCGTCGGTGTCGGCGGAGTGCCCTTCGAGGCGGTCCGCGTGCGGGTGGAGCCGGGTGACCGGCTCGTGATGTGCACCGACGGACTGGTCGAGATGCGCGGCGAGGACATCGGTGTCGGCCTCGCCACCCTCTGCGAGTCCGCCGCCCACCCGGCCGCCTCCATGGACCAGGCCTGCGACACCATCATCCGCGCGCTCAACACCCGCGGCGGGCGCAAGGACGACGTGGCCCTGCTGATGGCCCGGCTCAACGGGATCGAGCCCGCGGACGTCGCCGAACGGCACCTGGCCCTCGACCCGGCCGAGGCCGGCAGGGCGCGTGCCGTGGTCCGTGAACAGCTGCACGCGTGGGGTCTGGCGGGGCTCGCCGACAACGCCGAGCTGATGGTCGGCGAACTCGTCACCAACGCCGTACGGCACGCGAACAGCCGGGGGATCGAACTGCGGCTCGTGCGCGGCGACACCCTGCTGTGCGAGGTGGGCGACGACGACCACACGCTCCCGATCCTGCTCAGCGCCGGTCCCGGCGACGAGTTCGGACGCGGACTGCGGCTCGTCAGCGCGCTGTCCCGGGAGTGGGGGTCCAGCCGTACCGGCGCGGGCAAGACCGTGTGGTTCGAACTGACGCTCCCGCGGCGCTGATCCGTCCGCGCGGTGCCCCGCAACGGGGTCGGCTCCGGCGCGCGTAGGCGCACGAAGGCGTACGAGGTCCGAACGGGCGGTGAAGGAACGCGCCGTCGGCTTGTCGCCGCACACCGGGCGCGGTAGACCGATCGGGCCCGCCGGACCGGTGGGCCCGATCACGACCCCGGGAGCGGGCATGAGTGTGAGCAGTCGGTACAGGGAGGCCTGGGAGGGCTTCTGGCGCGAGGCCCCCGGCGGACAGGGCGGGGTCCTCTGGGACGCCGAGCCCGCGCTCACGGCCGCGGTCCACCTCGCCCGCTTCGAGCCGCACCTGACGGCACCCGACCTGCCCCTGGTGGACCTCGGCTGCGGCAACGGCACCCAGACCCGCTTCCTGGCCGACCGGTTCCCCACGGTCGTCGGCACCGACCTCGCGCCCGCGGCACTCGACCACGCCCGCACCGCCGATCCGGCGGGCCGGGCCCGGTACCGGCTGCTCGACGCGGCGGACGAGGCCGAGGCCGAGGCGCTGCACGCCGAGCTCGGCGACGCCAACGTCTACATGCGGGGCGTGCTCCACCAGACCGAGCCGCACGACCGGCAGCCACTGGCGGACGGCCTGGCCACCCTGACGGGCGACCGGGGCCGGGTCTTCCTGGTCGAACTCGCCGAGGCCGCCGGTCCGCTCCTGCGCGCGCTGGCCCAGGGCCCGGACGGCCCCCCGGCCAAGCTGGCCCCGGTGTTCCGGCACGGCATCGCCCCGGGCGAGGTCGCGGACGCGGCGGTCCCCGAGCATCTGCGCCGGGCCGGCCTCACGGTCCTCGCGAGCGGCGAACTCCCGCTCCTCACGACCGAGCACACCTCCGACGGCACCCTCATCGAGCTTCCGTCGCGGTGGCTGGTGGCCGGCCGTCCCGGCTGACACCGGTGGTCCGGGACCCGCCGGAGTTGTCCACAGGCTCTGCCGGGTCCGGGCCGAAGCGCGTACGGTTTCGGCATGAAGATCCTCATCAGCGCCGACATGGAAGGCGCCACAGGTGTGACCTGGCCGGCCGACGTGTTGCCGGGGACTCCCCAGTGGGAGCGGTGCCGCGCGCTGTTCACCTCGGACGTGAACGCCGCGGTGCTCGGCTTCCTCGACGGCGGCGCCGACGAGGTGCTGATCAACGAAGCCCATTGGACCATGCGGAACCTCCTGCTGGAGCGGCTCGACGAGAGAGCGGAGATGCTCACCGGACGGCACAAGGCGCTGTCCATGGTCGAGGGCGTGCAGCACGGGGACGTGGACGGCATCGCGTTCGTCGGGTACCACGCGGGGGCGGGCATGGAAGGCGTCCTCGCCCACACCTATCTGGCGAACTCCATCACGGGCGTGTGGGTCGACGACGTACGGGCCAGCGAGGGCCTGCTCAACGCCCGTGTCGTCGCCGAGTACGGCGTACCGGTCGTGCTCGTCACCGGCGACGACGTGGCCTGCGAGGACGCGCTGGGGTACGCGCCCGAGGCGCTGAAGGTCGCCGTGAAGGACCACGTCTCGCGGTACGCGGCCGTGTGCCGCACCCCGGCCAGGACCGCCGCGGACATCCGGGCCGCGGCCAAGGAGGCGGCGGCGCTCGCGGTGCGGCGCGAGCCGGTCGTCGGCGGGCCGTTCACCATCGCCCTGGAGTTCGACGCCGAGCACCTGGCCATGGCCGCCACCGTCGTGCCGGGGGTCGGCCGCGTCGGTGAACGGAAGATCGCGTACACCAGCGACACGATGTACGAGGGGATTCGTACCTTCAAGGCGGTCACCACGATCGTCTCGGCCGCAGTGGAGGAGCAGTATGGCTGACGAACGCGCACTCGACGAGGTCGTCCGGTTCACCTCCGACCTCATCCGGATCGACACGACCAACCGGGGCGGCGGGGAGTGCCGGGAGCGCCCGGCCGCCGAGTACGCCGCCGCGCTGCTCGCCGAGGCGGGCCTGGAGCCCACACTCCTGGAGCGCACCGAGGGGCGTACGAACGTCGTGGCCCGCCTGGAGGGCACCGACCCGTCCGCCGACGCGCTGCTCGTCCACGGTCATCTGGACGTGGTGCCCGCCCAGGCGGAGGACTGGAGCGTCCACCCGTTCTCCGGGGAGGTCCGCGACGGTGTCGTCTGGGGACGCGGCGCGGTCGACATGAAGAACATGGACGCGATGATCCTCTCCGTCGTCCGGTCCTGGGCCCGCGAGGGGGTACGGCCCCGGCGCGACCTGGTCATCGCCTTCACCGCCGACGAGGAGGCGAGCGCCGCGGACGGCGCGGGCTTCCTGGCCGACGAGCACCCCGAACTCTTCGAGGGCTGCACCGAGGGCGTCGGCGAGTCGGGGGCGTTCACCTTCCACGACGGCGCGGGACGGCAGCTGTATCCCATCGCGGCGGGCGAGCGCGGCACCGGCTGGATCAAGCTCACCGCGCGGGGACGGGCGGGCCACGGCTCCAAGGTGAACCGGAGCAACGCGGTGACCCGCCTGGCCGCCGCGGTCGCCCGCATCGGTGCCCACGAGTGGCCGCCGCGCATCACCCCGATCCTGCGGGCCGCCCTGACCGAACTCGCCGCCCTGTACGGCGTGGACGGCGGCCCGGACGACGCGGACGCCCTGCTGAGCAAGCTCGGCCCGGCCGCCTCGCTCGTCGAGGCGACCGTCCGCAACAGCGCCAACCCGACGATGCTGAGCGCCGGTTACAAGGTCAACGTGATCCCGGGGGAGGCCGTCGCCTATGTGGACGGCCGCTATCTGCCCGGCGGCGAGGACGAGTTCCACACGACCATGGACGAACTCACCGGACCGGACGTGGAGTGGGAGTTCTACCACCACGGGGTGGCCCTCCAGTCGCCGCTCGACTCGCCGACGTACGCGCGGATGCGCGCGGTCGTCGAGGAGTTCGCACCCGAGGGCCATGTCGTCCCCTACTGCATGTCGGGCGGCACGGACGCCAAGCAGTTCTCCCGCCTCGGCATCACCGGCTACGGCTTCTCGCCGCTCAGGCTCCCCGAGGGCTTCGACTACCAGGCGATGTTCCACGGAGTCGACGAACGTGTCCCGGTCGAGGCGCTCCACTTCGGCGTCCGGGTCCTCGACCGCTTCCTGCGCACGGCCTAGGGGGACGAGATGCAGACCACGCCGTACGGTTCATGGCCCTCGCCGATCGGTGCGAGGCTCGCCGCCGCGCACGACGGCCGTCCCGAGTTCGTCGGGTTCGTCGGCGACGAGGCCTGGTGGACCGAGCCCCGGCCGGCCGAAGGCGGGCGGCACACACTGGTCCGGCGGAAGGCCGACGGCACCGAGGAGCCCGTCCTCCCGGCCCCCTGGAACGTGCGCAGCCGCGTCATCGAGTACGGCGGCAGCCCCTGGGCGGGGATCATGCTTCCCGAAGGCCCGCTGATCGTCTTCGTCGACTTCGCCGATCAGCGCCTCCACGTCTGCGAGCCCGGAGGCGAACCGCGCCCGTTGACCCCGCTCTCGCCGGTGGGCGGCGGACTGCGCTGGGTGGATCCGCAGCTGCGGCCGGAGCACGGCGAGGTCTGGTGCGTCATGGAGGAGTTCACCGGGGAGGGACCCGCCGATGTGCGCCGGGCCGTCGTCGCGGTGCCGCTGGACGGATCGGCGGCGCGGGACCGGGACGCCGTGCGCGAACTGTCCGACGGGCGGCACCGGTTCGTCACCGGGCCCCGGCTCTCGCCCGACGGCCGGCAGGCGGCCTGGCTCGCCTGGGACCACCCGCGCATGCCCTGGGACGGCACCGAGGTGATCCTCGCGGACGTCACCGGGCACGGCACGCTGTCCGACCCGCGAGTCGTCGCGGGGGGCCCGGAGGAGTCCGTCGTCCAGGCCGACTGGGCGGCCGACGGCACGCTGCTCTACGTCAGCGACCGCAGCGGCTGGTGGAACCTCTACCGTCTCGGCGCGGAGGGCGGGGCGATCGCCGTCTGTCCGCGCGAGGAGGAGTTCGGCGGCCCCCTCTGGAGGATCGGACTCCGCTGGTTCGCGCCGCTGGACAGCGGTCTGGTCGCCGTCGTGCACGGGCGGGGCGCCACCCTGCTCGGGATACTGGACCCCGAGACCGGCGAACTCGTCGACACGGCGGGTCCCTGGACCGAGTTCGCGTCCACGCTCGCCGTCCACGGCAGCAGGGTCGTCGGCGTCGGAGCCAGCCCCCGCAGCGCCTACGAGGTCGTCGAACTGGACGCCCGCACCGGCCGGGCCCGGGTGATCGGCGCCGCGCACGACGGCCCGGTCGACCCCGCGTACTACCCCGAGCCCCAGATCCGTACCTTCGCCGGCCCCGACGGACGCGAGGTGCACGCGCACGTCTACCCGCCGCACCACCCCGGCCACGTCGGCCGCGCCGACGAACTCCCGCCGTACGTCGTACGGGTCCACGGCGGCCCCACCAGCAGGTCACCCCTGGTCCTCGACCTGGAGATCGCCTACTTCACCTCCCGGGGGATCGGGGTGGCCGAGGTCAACTACGGCGGATCGACCGGCCACGGACGGGAGTACCGCAACCTGCTGCGCGAACAGTGGGGTGTCGTCGACGTCGAGGACTGCGCCGCCGTCGCGCTCGCCCTCGCCGACGAGGGCACCGCGGACCGGCGGCGGCTCGCGATCCGCGGCGGCAGCGCGGGAGGCTGGACGACCGCCGCCTCGCTGGCCACCACCGACGTCTACGCCTGCGGCACGATCCTCTATCCCGTGATCGACCTCACCGAGTGGGCCTCGGGCGAGACCCACGACTTCGAGTCGCAGTACCTGGAATCGCTCGTCGGCCCGATCGCCGAGGTGCCGGGCCGGTACACGGAGCGGTCGCCGTCCACGCACGCCGACCGGATCACCGCTCCCTTCCTGCTGCTCCAGGGGCTCGACGACGCCGTCTGCCCGCCCGCGCAGTGCGAACGCTTCCTGGCCCGTGTCGAGGAGCAGGGCCGCCGTGTCCCGCACGCCTACATCGCCTTCGAGGGGGAGGGGCACGGTTTCCGGCGCGCCGAGACGATGGAACGCGCCCTGGAGGCCGAACTCTCCCTGTACGCCCAGGTCCTCGGACTGAATCCGCCCGGCATCCCCACCCTGGAGCTGTCGAAATGAGGCGGCCAGCCGCCGGGGAGGGACCGGGCGGATCCCCCCGCCCCACCCGGCGCCGGACGACCACCCCCGGACGGGGCGCCGACACATGAACCGCCCGCACATGAACCGCCCGCACATGAACCACCAGCGACCGGAGCCGCACGAGTGATACGAACGACCGCACCGATCCCCGCCCTGACCCGACCCGCGCGGCTCGCCGCCGGGGCCAGGGTCGCGGTCGTCGCGCCCAGCGGGCCCGTCCCCGAGGAGCGGCTCGAAGCCGGCCTCGACATCCTGCGCGGCTGGGACCTCGACCCCGTCGTGGCGCCCCACGTCCTGGACCGGCACACCGAGTTCCCCTACCTGGCGGGGACGGACGCCGACCGGGCCGCCGACTTCCAGGCGGCCTGGTGCGACCCGGACGTGACCGCGGTGCTGTGCGCCCGCGGCGGGTACGGCGCCCAGCGCATGATCGACCTGCTCGACTGGGACGCCGTCCGGGCCGCGGGGCCCAAGGTCTTCGTCGGCTTCAGCGACATCACCGCACTGCACGAGGCGTTCGCCACGCGGGTGGGGCTCGCTACCCTGCACGGACCGATGGTGGCGGCGTTCGACTTCCTGAAGAACGAGCGGTCCCAGGAGCATCTGCGGGCGACCCTCTTCGAACCCGAGTCGGTGCTGACCGTCGCCTCCGGCGAAGCCGCCGCGCTGGTGCCCGGGAAGGCCACCGGTGTCACGCTCGGCGGCTGCGCCAGCCTGCTGGCCGCGGAGCTCGGCACCCCGCACGCCCGTGCCGGTGCCAGGGGAGGGCTGCTCCTGATCGAGGACGTCGGCGAAGAGGCCTACCGACTGGACCGGATCCTGACACAACTGCTGCGCGGAGGCTGGCTCGACGGCGTGGCCGGGGTCGCGCTCGGCTCGTGGGTGGACTGCGGACCGTACGAGGAGCTCCGCGCGGTGTTCGCCGACCGGCTCGGTCCGCTCGGCGTTCCCGTCGTCGAGCACTTCGGATTCGGGCATGCGGAGGGGGCCCTGACGATGCCGTTCGGTGTCCGGGCCGAGCTCGACGCGGACGCGGGGACACTGACCCTGGAGGAGCCCGCGCTGCTCTGACCTCGGCAGAGCCGCCGCCGGGTCCGTGCTCGCGTAAGGTGACCGGATGCCTCAGAAGATCGGCTTACTCGCCGAAGGCCCCCGCGTGGGCATTCGCCGTTTCACCCTCGAGGACGGCCCGGAGTTCACCGCACGGGCCGGGGAGAGCCGGAGCCTGCACCGGCCCTGGCTCTTCCCGCCCGATGACACCGCCGCCTACGCCGCCTACGCCGGACGGCTCATCGAGGACCCGACCAAGGCCGGGTTCCTCGTCTGCGAGCGGGACGGCGGGGGCATCGCCGGTTTCATCAACATCAACAACATCGTCGAGGGCGGCTTCCTGTGCGGTGCCCTCGGCTACGGCGCCTTCGCGCACGCGGCGGGACGCGGGCTGATGACCGAGGCCCTCGGCCTCGTCGTGCGGTACGCCTTCGGGGAGATGGGTCTGCACCGGCTGGAGATCAACGTGCAGCCCGGCAACGCGGGGTCGATCGCCCTCGCCCGCAAGTGCGGCTTCCGGCTCGAGGGCTTCTCACCGGACTTCATCCGCATCGACGGTGCCTGGCGGGACCACGAACGGTGGGCGATCACCGCGGAGATGGTCGAACCCGGCTGACCGCCGGCGCCTTTGCGGAGTCCTGACCCGATTCCGGTGAGCCGACACCCTGGTCAGCAGGCCGATGACCATGTTCCATGGTCGTCGTGACGACGATCCGACGTGACGTACTGACCCTCCCGGCGGCCGAACTGGGTCCGAGCAATCCGCTGCCGCCCCTGCGGACCCTCGACGAGGCGCACCGCATCGACGACCGCGACCGCGTCGGCCTGCCGGGCGACATGGCCCGGCAGATCGGGTACGAGCCGCTGCGCAGCGTGCTGCCCGAGCGCATACGCGACGGGTACGGGCGGGAGAGGACGCCGCGCGAACTCGACGCGATAGTCATCGAGAACGACCGGCTGCGCGCCACCGTGCTGCCCGGCTACGGCGGCCGCGTCGTCTCGCTCTTCCACAAGCCCACCGCGACGGAACTGCTCTACACCAACCCGGTGCTCCAGCCGGCCTGCTTCGCCCTCAACGGCGCCTGGTTCTCCGGCGGCATCGAGTGGAACATCGGGGCCACCGGGCACACCACCCTGTCGTGCTCACCCGTCCACGCCGCCCGGGTCCCCGCCCCGGACGGCGGCGAGATGCTCCGCCTGTGGGAGTGGGAACGGCTGCGCGACCTCCCCTTCCAGGTCGATCTGTGGCTGCCGGACGGCTCCGACTTCCTGCACGTCGGCGTGCGCGTCCGCAACCCGCACGAGAGGCCCGCCCCGCTGTACTGGTGGTCCAACATCGCGGTCCCCGAGGAGCGCAGGGTCATCGCCCCCGCCGAGGAGACCTGGCACTTCGGCTACGAGCGACGGCTGCGCCGGGTGCCCGTGCCGACGCACGAAGGAACCGACCGGACGTACCCGCTGAACAGCACCTTCCCCGCCGACTTCTTCTACGAGGTGCCCGACGGCCGGCGCCGCTGGATCGCCGCGGTCGACGCATCGGGCGAGGGCCTGGTCCAGACGTCCACCGACGTCCTGCGCGGGCGCAAGCTCTTCGTCTGGGGCTCGGGGCCCGGCGGGCGGCGCTGGCAGGAGTGGCTCACCGAGCCGGGGACCGGCGGGTACTGCGAGATCCAGGCCGGGCTCGCCCGCACCCAGCTCGAACACGTACGGCTCGAGGCCGGGAGCGAGGTCTCCTGGCTGGAGGCGTACGGGCCGCTGTCCGTGAGCGCGGAGCGCGCGCACGGGGCGGACTGGGAGGCCGCGCGGGCGGAGGTCGAGGGCCGCCTGGAGAGTGCCCTCTCCCGGGAGGCGGTCGACGCCGCGTACGCCGCCTGGCTGCCGCACGCCGACAGCGCGCCCGGCGAGGTCCTCGCCGTCGGATCAGGCTGGGGAGCGCTCGAAGTGCTGCGCGCCGCGCACAAGTTGCCCGGCACGCCCTTCGCCGAGAGCACGCTCGGGGACGACCAGGAGCCGTGGCTGGAACTGCTGCGCTCCGGAGCGTTC
Organism: Streptomyces populi; assembly: GCF_002911015.1. Taxonomy (GTDB): domain Bacteria; phylum Actinomycetota; class Actinomycetes; order Streptomycetales; family Streptomycetaceae; genus Streptomyces; species Streptomyces populi. Next base: position 17,144 of record NZ_KZ626879.1, on the reverse strand, counting down.
CCGGAGCCCCGGCGGGTCGGCCCGCCCGGCGAGACGCTGGTGGCGCCGCACTGGCGCGACATGCTGGAGACGGCTCCCGCCACACCGGTCGCCGAGTACCACCTCGGAGTCGCCCAGTGGCACGCCGGAGACGTGGCCCAGGCCGTGCGGAGCTGGGAACGGGCGCTCGGACTCGCCCCGTCGCTCTGGCCGTTGCTGCGCTGTCTCGCCGTCGCCGACCAGGAGGCGGGCGACGACGAGCGCGCCGCCGACCGCTACGCCGAGGCCTTCGACGACCTGTGCCGGGAGCGGCGCGACGACGGGCAGTGGTGGACCGCGGCGACCGCCGCGCTCGGGCGCGAGGCCATCGACGCGCTGCTGACGGCCCGCCGTACGGCCGAGGCGCGTGCCGTGTGGGAGCGGCTGCACCCCGCGACCCGGGAGCGCGGCCGGTTCCGTCTCGTCGAGGCCGAACTGCTGCTCGCCGAGGGCCGCCGCGAGGACGCGCGGGCGGTCTTCGACGCGGGCTTCGAGGTCGCCGACCTGCGCGAGGGGGCGGAGACCGTCGACCGGCTGTGGTCCCGGCTCGGTGACGAACCCCTGCCGGCGCGCTACGACTTCCGCATGCGGCCGCCGTCCACGCCCTGAGCCGTCCCGCCCCGTCACGTCCCACGCCCGGGGGTCCCGCTCCGGGGACCGTCCGGCGCGGGGCTGTCCGATACCGGGCCGTCCGGCGCCGGGCGGTTCCCGCCCGGGCCGTCGACCCCGCCCCCGGTCCGGCTCCGCCCCCGGTCCGGCTTCGGCCGCGGTCCGGCCTTCGTGGTCACGGTCCCGGTTGCTCCGCCGCCGGGTGGGGCGTCCGGGACCGGTCGCGTCCGGGCGCGGTGCCGCTCAGCCGTTGCGGTCCGCGTACTCGTACACCGATCCGTCGGGATGGACGGCGATGAGGTTGCGGCCCGCGGGTGTCTCCACCGGGCCCGCGACGACACGGGCGCCGAGGCCGGTGAGGACCCGGCCGGTCTCCTCGACGTCCTTGACGGCGATCGTCGCCGCGACCTTGCGCAGCACGTCGAGTTCGGACGCGGGCCCGCTCATCAGCAGGAAGCAGCCGACCGCGGCGACCGACACGCCGCCGCGCTCGAAACGGAGCGCCCTGCCGCCCGCGAGCCGTTCGTAGAAGGGGACCGCGGCCTCCAGGTCGTCGACGCAGACGCGCAGCGTGGCTCCCAGAATCTCCATGAGGGCGAGCCTAGTTGGGCGCGCGCGGCGGGGGAGATCGATTCGGACGATCGCCCCCGGCGCCGGGGCCGATCCGTTACGGGTCCGGCCCGGCGGGTACCCGCGGACGATGAAGCGCATCGAGCACCTGGAACAGCTGGAGCATCTGGACAGGGAACTCGTCGACGAACTCACCGCGGTGGCCCGCGAGACCGTCCGGGACGAACTGCGCGAGCAGACGCGCGCGAAGCGCCGGACGGCCGTGCTGTACGCCGCTTCGGGCGCCGCCGCGCTGTACGCGGGCGCCGCCCTGGTCCTCGCCCTCGGTCTGGCCCTCGCGTCGGCGGTGCCCGGCTGGACGGCCGCCCTCGTCGCGGGGGTGGCGCTCGGGGCCGTGGCGTACGCGCTGCGGGGCACGGCCCGGTCGTCCGCGCACGGGCCGACGACCGGGAACGCGGACGCGCTCGCCCCGCCCGGCCGGGTCATCGGCGCCCACGCGCCCGCCTTCCCGCCCGGCGGCCTGGGCCTGATGTACCCGCCGATGCCGACCGGGGCGCCCGGTGTCCCCGACGGCGGTACGGGCCCGGTTCCCTCCGACGACCCCGAGGTGTGGCGCCGCCGGGCGCGATGAACCCTCCGCCGCGCACGGCGCCGGTGCCGTGTCCGCGGCCCCGCCGGGCGGGTACGCGGGGCCGGAAAGTGCCCGCCCGGGGCGGGAGAGCGTCTCCGGCTTCCGGTCCCGGCGGGAAACACCGGGCGTGCCCGTGTTTGGGCGCCGAGGTCGGGGGGACGCGGAAAGCCCGTACGGCGGGAGGGAACCGGCCTCACCCGAAGGGAGGGGCCGGGGCACCGGGCTGTCCAGGAACCGCCGGAGGTCTGGAAGGAGCATCATGAACACACGCCAGCTCATCGACCTGGCCCAGCAACTGCGCGTCGACAGCGTCCGGGCCGCCGACGCCGCGGGCTCGGGGCACCCGACGTCGTCCATGTCCGCCGCCGACGTGATGGCGGTCATGCTGGCCAACCACACACGGTACGACTTCGAGCGCCCGCAGCATCCCGGCAACGACCGTTTCGTCCTCTCCAAGGGGCACGCCTCACCGCTCCTGTACGCCGCGTACAAGGCGGCCGGCGCGCTGAACGAGGCCGAACTGCTCACCTTCCGCAAGGCGGGCAGCAGGCTCGAGGGGCACCCCACGCCCCGGCGGCTCCCGTGGGTCGAGACCGCCACCGGATCGCTCGGCCAGGGGCTTCCCGTCGGGGTCGGCATCGCGCTCGCCGGAAAGCGGCTCGACCGCACCGGATACCGCGTCCGGGTGCTGTGCGGCGACAGCGAGCTCGCCGAGGGATCGGTGTGGGAGGCCGCCGAGCACGCGGGCCACGAGCACCTCGACAACCTGACCGTGATCGTCGACGTCAACCGTCTGGGCCAGCGCGGACCGACCCGGCACGGACACGACCTCGACGCGTACGCGCGCCGCTTCGGGGCGTTCGACTGGCACACCGTCGAGGTCGACGGACACGACGTGGACGCGATCGACCGGGCCTTCCTGGAAGCGGACTCCACCAGCGGACAGCCCACCGTGATCCTCGCCCGCACGCTGAAGGGCAAGGGCGTGGCCTCGGTCCAGGACCGCGAGGGACTGCACGGCAAGCCGCTGCCGGACGCCGAGGAGGCGATCGCCGAACTCGGCGGTGTGCACGACCGCCGGGTGGAGGTCCGGCAGCCGCCCGCCGCCAGGATGCTGCACGCCGTACGCTCCGGACACCTCGACCTGCCGCGGTTCGAGACCGGTGACGAGGTCGCCACCCGCGACGCCTTCGGGAAGGCGCTCGCCGCGCTCGGCGGCGCCCGCGGTGACGTCGTGGCCCTGGACGGCGAGGTCGGCGACTCGACCCGCGCCGAGTTCTTCGCCAAGGAACACCCCGAGCGCTACTTCGAGTGCTACATCGCCGAGCAGCAGCTGGTCGCCACCGCCGTCGGCATGGCCACGCGCGGCTGGGTGCCCTACGCCTCGACGTTCGCGGCCTTCCTCACCCGGGCCCACGACTTCGTCCGCATGGCGTCCGTCAGCGGCACGGGCGTCAACCTCGTCGGCTCCCACGCGGGCGTCGCCATCGGGCAGGACGGGCCCTCGCAGATGGGCCTCGAGGACCTGGCCATGTTCCGGTCCGTGTACGACTCGACCGTGCTGTACCCCTGCGACGCCAACCAGACGGCGAAGCTCGTCGTCACGATGGCCGGTCTGGAGGGCATCCGCTATCTGCGCACCTCACGCGGTGAGAGCCCCGTCATCTACAGCGCGACCGAGGAGTTCCCGGTCGGCGGCAGCAAGGTGCTGCGCGCCTCCGCCGACGACCGGCTCACGCTCGTCGCGGCGGGCGTCACCGTCCACGAGGCGCTGGCCGCCGCGGAAGCGCTCGACCGCGAGGGCATCCAGGCCCGCGTGATCGACCTCTACTCGGTGAAGCCCGTCGACCGCGCGACCCTGCGCGAGGCCGCCGAGGAGACCGGCTGCCTGGTCACGGTGGAGGACCACCGGGAGGAGGGCGGCCTCGGGGACGCGGTGCTGGACGCCTTCACCGACGGCCGCCCCGTGCCCCGCCTGGTGCGCCTCGCCGTCCGTACGATGCCGGGTTCCGCGAGCCCCGACGAGCAGCTGCGCGCCGCGGGCATCGACGCCGGGTCGATCGCGGCGGCGGGCCGTCTGCTGGTCGAGACGGCCATGGTGCGCTGACCGGTCCGGGGGGCGGAGATGCCCCCCGCGGCGCGCCCGCCGGAGCGCGGGCGGGCCGTCGTGGTGCGCCGACCGGAGTCCGGAGCGCACCATGGGCAGTACGCCGCGGGGGGCGCGAGTGGAAGCGCGGGAGGAGACCCATGAGCGCTCTGCGCTATGTGTACGCGATCTGCCGCCCCTTCTCGGCGGCGCTGTCGGCCGAGCTGACCGGGGTCGGGGGCATTCCGCCCAGGCTGCTGCGCCACGGCGACCTGATCGCCGTGGTCGGCTCGGTCCCGGAGCGGGAGTTCGCCGCGGAGCCGCTGCGCCGGCGGCTGGAGGACGTCCACTGGCTGGAGGCGACGGCCCGCGCGCACCAGAGCGTCATCGACGCGCTCACCGCGGTCACCAGCCCGCTGCCGCTCCGGCTCGCCACCGTTCTGCGGGACGACAGCGGCGTACGCGTGATGATGGACGAACGCAGGGAGGATTTCCTGCGGACCCTCGACCGGCTCGACGGGCGGGTGGAATGGGACGTGCGGGTGTATGCCGGACCCGCGGGAGATTCCGGGGATTCCGGGAGCTTCGGGAACTCCGTGGACGAATTCACGCGCCGGCTGCACGACACCCTTTCCGAGTGTGCCGAAGAGAACCGGATGCTGACTCCGCGGAATCCGGAATCGGCTCGGGAGGCTCCGCCCGGGGAAGAAGGCGAGAAAATATTCGATGCGGCCTATCTGGTGCCGCGCGCGGACTCGGGGGAATTCGTGGAACTGGTGAACGGAAAGGTGGGGGAGGAGCCGGGGGTGCGGGTGGAGCTCACGGGGCCGTGGGCCGCCTACTCCTTCACTCGGTCCACGGGCCTCACCGGGTTCACCGGCCTCACGAGCTGTACGGGCTGAGCGGCACGGAGCCCGGCCCGGGGTCCAGGACTGTCCTGGACCCCGGGCCGGGCAAAGCCTTTTCTCCCCGGGTTCTCATCGGAGGGGAAGGGCTACCACCTGTACCAGCGGCCCCGGCCGCCGGAAGCGTTCGTGCCGCGCACCAGGAATCCGAGCAGCCACAGGACGATGACCACCAAAGCTATCCACCACAGAATCTTCAGCGCGAATCCGGCACCGAAGAGAATCAACGCGAGCAGCAGAACCAGCAGAATGGGAACCATAGTGTGTAACCTCCTGCGTTCCTGGTTGCCCGATATCGCGGGATCACGCTTCCTTTCGGCAGAGAATTTCTCCGTGCAGGACGGAGAACCAGCCGTCCTCCTGCCGCCCCCACTCCCGCCAGGCGTCCGACACCGCCCGCAGCTCCTCGGGGGTCGCGTGGCCCCCTTCCGTGGCCCGCTCCGCGTACGCGGACGCCACCGTGCGGTCGGCCCACAGACCGCTCCACCAGGCCCGCTCGTCCTCGGTGGAGAAGGTCCAGGTGCTCGACGTGGCCGTGATGTCCCGGATCCCGGCCGCCAGTGCCCACGACTTGAGACGGCGGCCGGCGTCGGGCTCGCCCCCGTTGGCACGGGCCACGCGCAGATACAGGTCCTGCCAGTCGTCCATGCCCGGAGACGACGGGTACCAGGTCATGGCCGAGTAGTCCGACTCGCGGACGGCGATGAACCCGCCGGGCTTGGTGACCCGGTGCATCTCGCGCAGTGCCCGCACCGGATCGCCCACGTGCTGGAGCACCTGGTGGGCGTGGACCACGCAGAACGTGTCGTCCGGGTACTCCAGCGCGTGGACGTCGGCGACGGCGAACTCGACGTTGTCCAGGCCGCGTCCGGCCGCCGTCCGGCGTGCCTGGTCCAGGATGCCGGGGGCGTGGTCGACAGCGGTGACCCGGCCGTCCGGGACCAGTTCGGCCAGGTCCGCGGTGATGGTGCCCGGTCCGCAGCCGATGTCGAGGATCTGCATGTGCGGCTTCAGTGAACCGAGCAGGTAGGCCGCCGAGTTGGCGGCGGTGCGCCAGGTGTGCGAGCGGAGCACCGATTCGTGGTGGCCGTGCGTGTAGACGGCGGTCTCCTGCGGCTTCGACTGCGACATGACCGATCCCCTTCTCGTCGTACGGGACTCGCCCGGAGCGCGCGCACTCCCGGAGTGCGCACTCCCTGAGGCGACGTCATCACCGTACGCGCTCATGCCGCATTATGAGATACGCGTCTTGTCATGTGGACAACACCCGTCCCTGTCCGGGCCCGTGGTCAGCGCGCGGCCGCGGGGCGGTAGACGGTCAGCGCCTCGGGGCTCTTGCGCAGCGTCACCTCGCCGCTCACCTCGGTGACCTCGCCGTCGTAGGCCAGCAGCGTTCCCGGCGCCACACCCTCGACGCGCAGGCGGCCCACCCGTACCGCCGCGTGCGCGGGGGAGCGGGTGAGGGGCCCCGCGAAGGCCGCGGCCAGCAGCCGCACCGCGGGATGGCGGCCGCCGTGCACGACCCGTACGTCGAGGCGGCCGTCCGCGAGGTCGAAGCGGCGGGCGGGTGCCAGGCCCATCCGGTGGTAGGTGCCGTTGCCGGCGAACAGCAGCCACAACGGGTGGCTGCGCCCACCGAGTTCGGCCCGCAGCGGGTGGTGGTCGGCCCGGAGCACGCGCAGGGCGCCCAGTACTCCGGCCGGCCAACTGCCGATCACCTGGGACCAGTTCTCCCGCTCGCGCACCAGCTCCGGATAGACGCCCAGACTGCACGTGTTGAGGAAGATGCCCTCCGTGCCGCCGGAGGCGAACCGGCCCACGTCCACCTGGACCGCCTCGCCCTCCTGGAGCGCGCGGGCCAGATCGCGTTCGCCCTCCACGCCGAGGTCGTGGGCGAAGTGGTTGAGCGTGCCGCCCGGCAGGACGGCGAGGGGGATCCCGTGGCGCAGGGCGACCTCGGCCGCGGTGTTCACCGTGCCGTCGCCGCCGCACACGCCCAGCACCCGGGCGCGGGCCGCCGCCTTCTCCAGCTCCTCCCGCACGTCGGCGGGTTCGCACTCCACGATCTCGGCCCCCGGCAGCGCGGCGGCCAGCGCGCCGGCCCGCTCCGCGGTGCCCGAGCCCCTGTTGGCCACCATGACCAGGCCCTCGCCCTCGGCCAGCGCGGGCGCGTCCGTGCGCGGGCGCCCCGGCGGGGTCACCTGGTCCCGGGTCGGCACCAGCGCCCGCACCGCGTACGCGGCGCCGACGCCCAGCGCCGCACCGGCCACGACGTCGCTCGGGAAGTGGACCCCGGTGTAGACGCGGGACAGCGCCACCGCCGCGGCGAGCGGCGCCACGGCGGCGCCCCAGCCGCGGGACTCCAGCGCCACCCCCGCGGCGAAGGCCGCGGCGGAGGCCGCGTGCCCCGACGGGAACGACGTGGTGACCGGCTGCCGCTTCAGCTGCCGGACGGCCGGCACCGGGCCGAGGCCGGGGCGGGTGCGGCGCACCGAGCGCTTGCCGACGGTGTTGATCGTGGCCGAGGCCAGGGCGAGCGAGGCGACGCCCCGGACGGCGGCCCGGCGGGCCCGGGGGGTGCGGCTCGCCGCCACCGCGGCGGCCGTGGCGAACCACAGGAGACCGTGGTTCGCGCCCCGGCTCAGCCGCGGCAGCACGGGGTCGCAGCCCGGCCAGTGCCGCGCCGCGACCGCCTCGAAGAGGCGCAGGTCCAGGCCGAGCAGGCGGTCCCGAAGGGCGTGGCGGCCCGGTACGAGGGCGGTCAGGTCGACATCCGGGGTCGTGGTCATGCGGCTCCGTCTACCCCGGATCGGGCGCTTCCCGCCCCGGCCCCGGGCCCCCGCCCGGATACGCGTTTGCCCAGCACCCCCGCTCCCCGGAGAATGCCTGCCCATGGGACATCTCGAAGCCGCACACCTTGAGTACTACCTTCCCGACGGGAGGGCGCTGCTCGGCGACGTGTCGTTTCGGGTCGGGGAAGGGGCCGTCGTCGCCCTGGTGGGACCGAACGGCGCCGGCAAGACGACGCTGCTGCGGCTGATCTCCGGGGAGATCAAGCCCCACGGCGGGACCGTGAACGTCAGCGGCGGGCTCGGCGTCATGCGCCAGTTCGTGGGGTCCGTACGCGACGAGACGACCGTGCGCGAGCTGCTCGTCTCCGTGGCCCCGCCCCGTATCCGCGAGGCCGCGAAGGCCGTGGACGCCGCCGAGCACGCGATGATGACCGTGGACGACGAGGCGGCGCAGCTCCAGTACGCGCAGGCGCTGTCCGACTGGGCCGAGGTCCGCGGGTACGAGGCCGAGACCCTCTGGGACATGTGCACGATGGCTGCCCTCGGCGTCCCCTATGAGAAGGCCCAGTGGCGCCTGGTGCGGACCCTGTCCGGAGGCGAGCAGAAGCGCCTGGTGCTGGAGGCGCTGCTGCGCGGCACCGACGAGGTGCTGCTCCTCGACGAGCCGGACAACTACCTCGACGTGCCCGGCAAGCGCTGGCTGGAGGAGCGGCTGGGGGAGACCCGCAAGACCGTGCTGTTCGTGTCGCACGACCGCGAACTCCTCGCCCGCTCCGCCGAGAAGATCATCAGCGTCGAGCCCGGCCCGGCCGGTGCGGACGCCTGGGTGCACGGCTCCGGTTTCGCGACCTATCACGAGGCCAGGCGCGAGCGGTTCGCGCGCTTCGAGGAGCTGCGCCGACGCTGGGACGAGAAGCACGCGCAGCTCAAGAAACTCGTGCTGAACCTCCGTCAGGCGGCCGCCGTCAGCCATGAGATGGCGTCCCGCTACGCGGCCGCGCAGACCCGTCTGCGCAAGTTCGAGGAGGCCGGACCGCCTCCGGAGCCGCCGCGCGAGCAGGACATCACGATGCGGCTGCACGGCGGACGCACCGGGGTGAGGGCCGTGACCTGCAAGGGGCTTGAGCTCACCGGGCTGATGAAACCCTTCGACCTGGAGATCTTCTACGGCGAACGCGTCGCCGTCCTCGGCTCCAACGGCTCGGGCAAGTCGCACTTCCTGCGGCTGCTCGCGGGCGGTGACGTCGCGCACACCGGAGAGTGGAAGCTCGGCGCCCGCGTGGTCGCCGGCCACTTCGCGCAGACGCACGCCCACCCGGAGCTGGAGGGCCGCACGCTCCTGGACATCCTGTGGACCGAGCACTCCCAGGACCGCGGAGCCGCGATGTCCAGGCTGCGCCGCTACGAGCTGACCGCCCAGGCCGAGCAGCGCTTCGACAAGCTGTCGGGCGGCCAGCAGGCACGTTTCCAGATCCTGCTCCTCGAACTGGAGGGCTCGACGGCCCTGCTCCTCGACGAGCCGACCGACAACCTCGACCTGGAGTCCGCGGAGGCACTTCAGGAAGGCCTCGAGGCGTACGAGGGGACGGTGCTGTCGGTCACCCACGACCGCTGGTTCGCCCGCTCCTTCGACCGCTACCTGGTCTTCGGCTCGGACGGCCGGGTACGGGAGACGCAGGAGCCGGTGTGGGACGAGCGCCGGGTGGAGCGGGAGCGGTAGGCGGGCCGTAGGGGCGGCGGACTCGTCCCGGAGAGGCCCGGCACCCCGGATGTTCGTAGAGTGGAGGGAGAAGGTCTCAATCCATGGCTCCCTCCCGGACGCCGCTCGGGGCACCGTTTGCCCGGGTCGGCGCCCGGACCGCACCGACGGCCACGACGAGCGGGGTAGCACCATGACCGGAGTCGAACCGGACCGGCTGGACGACCAGCAGTTGATGAAAGAGCTGGAGGCCATCCACCGCACCCGCCACGACACGTTGCTGCACGGTTCGAACGACGCGCTGCACACCCACAACGTGCGCATGGCCCAGCTGGAGGGCGAGTATCTGCGCCGCCATCCCCGCCGGCCCGTCTCCGCGGGCCGTACGCGTGAGGGGGCCCGGGAGCGCGGACCCGCGGGGGTGCCGCCTGCGTGACCGGCCCGGACCCGGTCACCACGCGTCCGATGCCGGCCCGGCAGGCCGCGGCCCTCGAACTGTCCGGCCGACGCGTCCACGCGATCCGTGACGACCGGTGGGACGCCCCCACGCCGTGCACCGGGTGGAGCGTGCGCGACCTCGTCGGCCACCTCGCCGCCGAGCAGGCCCGGGTGCCCGCGCCTGTCCGGGACGGCGACACCGTCGGCCCGGCCGGCGACGCGCGGACGAAACCGCTGTGCCCGGTCGGCCGCAGGCCCTGACGACGCGCGTCACCGTACGGGCAGGGGCCGCGGCGGACCGACCGCCGGGACCGGCCCCGGCGTCTCCCGCCGCCCAGGTCCTCACGGCGCCGCACGCCGCGCGTTCCGTCGACCGCCCCGGACGCGGGGGCGGGGAACCCCGGCCGGCCCGCACCCGGAAGGGCGCGGGCCCGTGGCGTCGTACGGAGCGTTCGCCCGCTGTTCATCGCACAACCATCGACCGTTGACGGATGTCTTCCCGGTGAAACTCACTCGCGCGCGCTCGCGGCCCCGCACCGTCCGCGACCGCCCGCGCCACAAGGAGGAACCGTGGGCATCCGCAGACCGGCCGTCACCGCAGCAGCAGCCGCCGCGCTGATAGGGGCGTTCACCGTGCCGCTCGCCGGGGGGACGGCGTCCGCGACGGAGGGCACCACCGCCGTGCGGGAGGACTTCGACGGCGACGGCCACCAGGATGTCGCCGTCGCCGCCCCCGCCGCCACCGTGGCCGGACACACGTGGGCGGGCTACGTCGCGATCAGCTACGGCTCCGCGAACGGTCCGGGCCGTACCGTGGTCATCACCCAGGACACCCCGGGCGTGCCCGGCACCTCCGGTGACAACCACGGCTTCGGCTACGCGTTGATCCCCCGCGACCTGGACGGCGACGGCTTCACCGACCTGGCCGTGGCGACGAACGAGTACCAGCCGGCGAACAACGTCAGCGGTTCGGTGATCGTCCTCTGGGGCAGTTCGAAGGGCGTCTCCGGAACGGGCGCGGCCACCGTTCTCGCACCCGTGAACGCGTTCGTCGGCGAGAACATCACCGCGGGCGACTTCGACGGCGACGGGCACGTGGACCTGTTCCTGCGCAACGCCGAGGACTACGACCTCCGCGGAGTGCTCTACGGCCCGTTCGGCCGGAACGGGGAACCGGCGCGCGACCAGCAGCTGAACGCGTTCAGCACCGACAACACGATGTGCACCACCGCCGCGGGTGACTTCAACGGCGACGGCATCGACGACCTGGCCACCTTCTACGTCTACGAGAACCATGCCGAGGGCGGCAAGCTGTGGCTCGGCACGCCACAGGGTCTGTCCACGGTCCCCCGGCGGATGAACTCCGCGAACACCACCGCCGTCGGCGACTTCGACAAGGACGGGTACGCCGATCTCGCCACCCGGGTCTACCCGAACGGCGACACGGAGGGGATGCAGTACGACTCGGGGACGATCAAGATCTACTACGGCTCGGCGGCCGGGCCCGGCACGACCCGTACGAAGACGATCACCCAGGACACCGCGAGTGTGCCCGGCGTGAGCGAGAAGAACGACCGCTTCGGGGCGCGGCTGAGCGCGGGCGACGTGAACGGCGACGGCTACGCGGATCTGGCCGTGGGTGTTCCGGGCGAGGCCATCGGCTCGGTGACGAAGGCCGGCTCGGTGGTGCTGCTCAAGGGCGGCAGGGGCGGGCTCACCGGCACGGGCGCGCAGGCGTTCCACCAGGACACCGCCGGTGTGCCGGGGGCGGCGGAGAAGGGTGACCTCTTCGGCGGGTCGCTGCGACTGCTGGACGTCACGGGCGACGGGAAGGCGGACCTGACCACGGGCGCGCCGGGGGAGGACCTGGGCACGATCGTGAACGGCGGCGCCGTGTGGCTGCTCCGCGGCACGGCGTCCGGCCTGACCGCCGCCAAGGCCTTCGCCGAGAACCCGGTGGACCTGGGGGCGCCCGCGACGAAGGCGCAGTTCGGGATGAACCTGGCCGGCGACAACGGACCGAACCAGCTGATCCCGTAAGCCTGCGGACGATTCCGCGGGGCCCGCCGACTCCCGGGCCGCCGCTCACCGCGGGCCCGGATCCACCCGGTGGAAACCGAACCCCTGCTCCTTCCCGGAGAAACCCGGACGGGGGCGTCGGCGCGCGTGCGGGCAACCCGCCCGGAACGGCGAAGGTCTGGCCCGGGAGGCCCGGCGGAGTACTCCTGAGCCGGGTTTCGCGGTGCGCCACGGACAGGGTCCGGCCCGCGGGACCCGGCTCTCGGGGAGCCCGGCGCGGGGGAAGAACCCGTTCTCCCGGACCCCGGGAGAACGGGAAGCCCGGCTCGAGGGACAATCGAGCGGTGTTTGCCCCGCATGGCGCGGGGCAGACGCAGTTGCAGTGCTTCGGACAGGAGGCACGTCCGTGGGAGCGGTGATCCGCGCCATGGGTGTACTCGTCCGGCGCACGGGTGCGTTCCCACGATGACTGTCCATCACACGGCATCATCAAGGGAGTTGCGACGCATCATGCGAACCCGAGCGAGCGCGACGCACCATCCGCACGACGACGCCCCCGACACCGCGGAGGCGTTCCGCAGGCTCGACGCACTCCCCCCGGGGCAGGAGCGCGACGCGCTCCGCGCGGAGATCGTCGAGTCCTGGCTGCCGATGGCCGAACGGCTCGCGGGCCGCTTCCGCAGCCGTGGCGAGAGCCACGAGGACCTGCGCCAGGTCGCGGCGCTCGGGCTGGTCAAGGCCGTCGACCGCTACGACCCCGAGCTCGGCAACGCCTTCGAGAGCTACGCCGTGCCGACGATAACCGGCGAGATCAAGCGCCACTTCCGCGACCACATGTGGACCCTGCACGTGCCGCGCCGGGTCCAGGAACTGCGCAATCGGGTCCGGTTCGCCGGCCAGGACCTGTCGCAGACCATCCCGGGCCGCCGGCCCACGGTCACCGAGCTCGCCGAGCACGCCGGCATGAGCGAGGAGGACGTCCGGACGGGTCTGGAGGCCCTGGAGAGCTTCACCGCGCTCTCCCTCGACGCCGAACTGCCGGGCGGCGAGGACGGCTACTCCCTCGGCGACGGCCTCGGTTCACCCGATCCGGCCCTCGACACCGTCATCGACCGCGAGGCCGTCAAGCCCCGGCTCCAGGCCCTGCCCGAGAGGGAACGCGCCATCCTCTACATGCGCTTCTTCGACGACATGACCCAGAGCCGCATCGCCGACGAACTGGGCATCTCCCAGATGCACGTCTCCCGCCTCATCAGCCGCTGCTGCACCCGGCTGCGCGACCAGATCATGCGCGACGCGGCCTAGGGCGGATCGGATCGGGCCGGGCCGGGCCGGACCGGGCCGCCGACGGTGCCGTCACGGTGGTGTGACGTGGCATCAGGTCCATCGGCGGACCGCCCTGGAGGCGGCACCCGCCCGGCGCCGCGGAGCGGCCGTCGTCCGGGCATCCGGGCGGTTCCGTGGTCGCGGCTCCTGCGGGGGCGGCTCTCCCGCGGGCCGCGCGCGGGGCGCCGTACGGCCGGTACGGCGGGTCCCCCAGGGCATCCGGCCGCGGGTGGCGTGCGGGCGGTGGCCGCGGGTGTGTCCAGGTCGCGGGGGACCGGTGCCGTGCGGTGGCGATGTCACCCGCTCGGGCCCCCGCTTTCCCGCGAATGGTGCCCGGCCGTTCGCGCCCGGCGGTACGGCGGGCTCTGATGGCCCCGAGGGGCACGACGGCCGTGGCCCTCGGACCGCAAGCCCCGCCGAAGGAGCCCCGCTCATGCGCCGTACCGCCCGTGCCCTGTACGCCACCGCCCTGGCCGGCGCCGCCCTCGGCGCCGCCGCGTCGGGCGCGTTCGCGGATCCGGCCGCGGAGGTCAGTCCGGGCTCCGTCGAGCCGGGCGGCACCGTCACCGTCACGGTCAGCTGCGAGGAGACCGGGGGGACCCTGCCCGACTCCATCGACGCCAGCTCCCAGGGGTTCCAGGAGGGCAGGGTCCAGCTGCACCGCGTCGAGGGCGCCGACCCGGGCGCCGCGGGCGCGGCCTCCTACAGCGGCACCGCCCACGTCTCGTCCGGCGAGCCCGGCACGGCTCCCGACCAGGCCGCGTACTCCGCCACGCAGGGAGCCGCCACAGGGCGCGGCGCCGACGGTCCGGGGGCCGCGGACGCTTCCGACGCGAAGAATCCCGACGGCGCGGGCGCGGCGGCGGCGGTCCCCGGGTCCGGGGGCCCGGACACCCTGGGTCCCGATGCCCCGGCCCCCGCTTCCGGCGGCGGCGATCCCGCGGTCCCGGTCCCGCAGACCGCCGGCACCGCGGGTCCGAACGCGGTCGGTCCGGACACCGTGGGCCCCGATGGAGTGGGTCCCGAGACGGTTCCCGACACGCTGGGCCCCGACACGCTGGGCCCGGACACGGTTCCCGACACGCTGGGCCCCGACACGGTCGGCCCGGACACGGTTCCCGACACGGTCGGCCCGGAGACGGTTCCCGACACGCTGGGCCCCGACACCGCGGCTCCCGGCACGGTGGGCCCGGACCGGGCGGACCCCGGCACCGGGGGCGCCGACGGGCGCTGGAACGTCGGCGGCGTCTGTCCCGCACCCCCCGGCGGTCACGGGAAGCAGTGGACGGCCTCGTACGCCGTGGCCCGGGGTGTCACGGCGACGCACGGTCCCGACGGCGGGATCGGCCCCGACCACCTCGCGGGCGGGCGCCCGCCCACCGTCCAGCGGGGCGTACGGGCCGGCGAGGGCGGTGTGTTCACCGACTCCGTGCCGGCCCTGGTCGCCGGCGGAGTGCTGATCACCGGGGCCCTGGGCGCGGCGGCGCACCGGCTGCACAGACTGCGCAGGCGACGTTACGCGGCCGGGAGGACGGCACGGTGACGGTGGACGGCACGGCGGCCGACGAGGTGACGGGCACACACGTGAGGACACGCCCGGGGCGGCACGCCTCTGGGTGCTGAGCGGCTCACGGCACGGACCCGCGGGCAGCGCCCGGTGAGCTGGACGAGGGGACGAAGAGACCGGAACCGTACGGGCGGGCGGGCTCCGGAACGGGGAACGGCGGTATCCACGGTGCGGAGGCAGACATGCGGCGGACGGCCCCGGAGAGCCACGGACCGGTCCGGTACGGTCCGCCCCTGCCCGACCAGGGCCTGCCCGTGCCGCCGGAACTCCGTTCCGTGCTGGCCGCCGCCGCGGACCGCTTCGCCGCCGAGCCCTTCGGCGGCGGCCCGGTTCTCCTCGACGCCGCCGGCGGCTACTGGACCCGCCGCGGACTGCGCGCCGCGCCCGACCGGGTGGCGGCCGCCCCCGGAGCCCCCGCGCTGCTGCTGGCCCTGACCGGCGCGCTCGGCGGCGACCTCCTCGTGCCCCGCCCGTGCGCCGCGTGGTGGGCGCCGCAGGCACGCCTGCTGGGCAGGTCCGTGTTCCACGTGGCGACGCCCGCGGAGTGCGGCGGTGTCCCCGACCCCTACGCCCTCCTGGAGACCGTCCGCAGGGTCCGCGCGGAGGGCGGCGACCCGCGGCTGCTCCTGCTGTCCGTCGCCGACGACCCGACCGCCACCGTCGCACCCCCCGAGGTGGTGCACGAGGCCGTCGAGGCCGCGGCGGGCGAGGGACTGCACGTCGTCAGCGACGAGACCTGGCGCGACACCCTGCACCGGCCGCAGGACACCGTGCTGCTCAGCCCCGCCGAGATGCTCCCCGACGACGTCGTGGCGATCACCGACCTCGCGGGCTCCTTCCTGCCGCAGGGCTGGCCGGCCGCCGTCGCCCGCTTCCCCGACAACGACGCGGGCGCGTCGCTGCGCTCCCGCGTCCTCGACGTGCTCACCGTGCTGGGCGCGCGCGTCGCCGAACCGGTCGCGGCCGCGGCCGCGTACGCGCTCGACGAGCCCGCCGTGGTCGCCGACCGGCTCACCGCCGCCGTACGCCTGCACGCGCGCGTGGCCGGGGCCGTCCACCACGCGGTGGGCGGCGCGGGGGCCGTCGTGCGTCCCCCGCAGGCCGGCCGACACCTGTACGTCGACCTCGGTCCGCTCCGCTCCGCCCTCGCCGCGCACGGCGTCGGTGACGCGCAGGACCTGGAGGACTGGCTCTCCGCCCGGCTCGGCATGCCCGCCCCGGGCGGCCACCGCTTCGGCGACGACCTCGCCGCCCTCCGGGTCCGCCTCGGCACCGGGCCGCTGCTCGGCTCCACGGAAGAGGAGAGGGAGGAGGCGCTCGCCTCCCCCTCGCCACTGGAACTGCCGCATGTGCAGCGCGCGTTGACCCTTCTGGAGTCGGTCTTCGACGATCTCCGTGACGACGCTCGGCGACGGGAGTCCCCTCGATGACGCAGCAGTCCGAGTCGACCACCACGAGCACGACGCCCCGGGACACCGGTGATCCCGCGCCTCCGGCCGCCCCGGTGCGGGGGCACCCCGCCGTCCTTCCGCCCCCGCCGCTCGCCGAGCCGCGCCCGCTCGGCGAGCGGCGTGTCTGGCCCCGGTCCTTCGTGGACCGGCTGACCGCGCCGCTGCCGGGGCTGCGGGCCTTCACGCGGCTCGCCCGCGAGGGCTCCCTGCGGCCGCGCGCCGAAGGGCTCGCCGACATCCCGCTGCTGCCCTTCGAGCCGGGACCGCTGCCGGGCGTGGACGCCGGGACGGTCGCCGTCTCCTGGGCGGGACACGCGAGTTGGGTGATCCGGATCGGCGGGCTCACCGTCCTCACCGACCCGGTCTGGTCCCGCCGGATCGTGGGGACCCCCACTCGGATCACCCCGGTCGGCGTGGCCTGGAGCGCGCTGCCGCGGGTCGACGCGGTCGTCATCAGCCACAACCACTACGACCATCTGGACGCGCCGACCCTGCGCCGACTCCCGCGCGACACACCGTTGTTCGTACCGGCCGGACTCGGACGCTGGTTCAGGCGCCGCCGGTTCACCCGTGTCACCGAGCTCGACTGGTGGGAGGCGGTCCGGCTCGACGGCGTCCGCTTCGACTTCGTCCCCGCCCACCACTGGTCCAGGCGCACCCTCACCGACACCTGCCGCTCCCTGTGGGGCGGCTGGGTCCTCACGGCGCCCGAGGGCCGGTGCGTGTACTTCGCGGGCGACACCGGATACGGCCACTGGTTCACCCGCATCGGGCAGCGCCACCCGGGGATCGACCTCGCCCTCCTGCCCATCGGCGCGTACGACCCCCGCTGGTGGCTGGGCGACGTGCACTGCGACCCGGAAGAGGCCGTGCGGGCCGCCGTCGACCTGCGCGCGCGGCGGATGGCCCCGATGCACTGGGGCACGTTCGTGCTCTCGGCCGAGCCCGTGCTGGAACCGCTGCGGCGGGTGCGGGCCGCGTGGGAACGGGCGGGCCTGGCCCGGGAGAACCTGTGGGACTTGGCCGTGGGAGG
>NZ_KZ626878.1 GCF_002911015.1 Streptomyces populi | reverse complement strand
TCCCACCGCACCTCCGCGGGCGGCGACTTGGCGAACGCGTCGCCCATCTGCTCGCGCACCAGCGCGGCCTTGGCCTCGACGTCGAGCCCGGTCAGGACGAAGGTCACCTCGTTGCGGAAGCCGCCGAGCCTGTTCAGGCCCACCTTGAGGGTGGGCGGCGGGGCCTCGCCGCGGGCGCCCTCGATCCGTACCCGGTCCGGGCCGTCCTGGCTCAGCCGGACGGTGTCCAGACGGGCGGTGACGTCGGGTCCCGCGTACCGGGCGCCCCCGGTCTCGTACAGCAGTTGCGCGGTGACCGTGCCGACGTCGACGAAGCCGCCGGTGCCGGGGTGCTTGGTGACGACGCAGCTGCCGTCCTCGTGGATCTCCGCGAGCGGGAAGCCGGGCCTGCGCACGTCTCCGTCGCCGAAGAAGGCGTAGTTGCCGCCGGTGGCCTGCGTTCCGCACTCCAGCACGTGCCCGGCGACGACGGCTCCCGCGAGCCGGTCGTACTGCGTGGGGCTCCAGCCGAAGTGGGCGACGGCGGGCCCGGTGACCAGGGCCGCGTCGGTCACCCGGCCGGTGACCACGATGTCCGCGCCCGCCGTGAGGCACTCCGCGATGCCGAAGCCGCCGAGGTAGGCGTGGGCGGCGAGACTGCCGGGGAACGCGGCCGTGAGGTCGTCGCCCTCGACATGGGCGACCCGCACCGGGATGCCGAGCCGGCCCGCCAGGGCGCGCACCGCGTCGGCGAGCCCGGCCGGGTTGAGGCCGCCGGCGTTCGTCACGATCTTCACGGACCGCTCGTGCGCCAGGCCGAGGCAGTCCTCCAGCTGGCGCAGGAAGGTGCGGGCGTATCCGGCGGCGGGGTCCTTGAGCCGGTCCCGGCCGAGGATCAGCATGGTCAGTTCGGCGAGGTAGTCGCCGGTGAGGACGTCCAGTTCGCCGCCGGTGAGCATCTCGCGCATCGCGTCGAAGCGGTCGCCGTAGAAGCCGGAGGCGTTGCCTATGCGCAGGGTCACTCCGCGTCCCCCTTCGGCGGGCGGCCTCCGCCGGGCGGCCCCGCGAAGGCCTGGGCGATGTCGAGCCAGCGGTCGGCGTCGGGCCCCTCGGCGGTCACGGCGACGTCGGCGCGGTGCGCCCGCTGGGTGACCAGCAGACAGAAGTCGAGGGCGGGGGCGGTGACGCGCTGGGGGGCGTCCTCGGGACCGTACGCCCAGGTGTCGCCGGAGGGGGCGAGGATCTCCACCCGGAACTCCTCGGCGGGCGCGGCGAGTCCGCGTGCGCCGAAGGCGAAGTCCCGTGCCCGCACGCCGATGCGGACCACGTGCCGGAGCCGGTCGGTGGGGGTACGGACCACCCCCAGGGCGTCGGCGACGTCCTGACCGTGGGCCCAGGTCTCCATGAGCCGTCCGGTGGCCATGGAGGCGCCGGACATGGGCGGGCCGTACCAGGGGAAACGGGCGCCCGGCACGGACGCGCGCAGGGCCCGGTCGAGCGCGGCGCGCCCCGCGCGCCACCGTTCCAGCAGTTCGGCGGACGGCAGCCGGGCTCCCTCCTCGGCACCCTCGTCCACGAACGTCCCGGGGGCCACGAGGGCCTTCTCGACGAGACCCTGGAAGGCCTCGGCGTCCGTGACGGCGAGGAGGGCGGAGTGGTCGGTCCAGGCGAGGTGGGCGATCTGGTGGGCGACGGTCCAGCCGGGGGCGGGTGTGGCGAGCGCCCACCGGGCGGGACTCGACTCGGCCACGAGCCGGTCGAGTTCTTCGCTTTCGTCACGCAGATCGTCGAACACGGGCGTCGGATCGGACACGTTGGAGCTCCCTCTCGGGCACGACGGTGTGCGGCGTGGCGCGGAGTCATGTGCGGTGCGGAGTCGTACGCGGTGCGTTCTGGAGCATGGCAGCGGACACAAAAACAAGCAAGCGTGCTTGCATTAAATCGTCGCCCGTCCGCCGCCCGAACGACCCGCCCCGCCGCATCCGGAACGAGCAGGTCCGGTACCGAGGTGCCGATCACTTGCCCGAAGGACCCAACCATCGGACGCCCCCGCGCATCTAAACCATCGCGGCGCCGGACACCGACGGCCACGGCATCGGCCGTGAACCCGTCCGGGCGGGTCCTCCTCGCCGCCGGCGGCCCGTCCCGCCCCGTCCGGGACAAGCGGAGCCGGAACAAGGGGATTCGGCGCCCATATGCTGACCATTCGGTTGAAGTGCACAACCATCGGGCATTCTCGCGCATCTAACCCCACGTATTCAGCGAATGTTTTCGCACACATCAGCTCGTACCGGCTGCCCGGCAACCGGTACGAGCTGGAGAACGGGCACCGAACGACGCCGCCGCCCCCCGGAGCAGCGAGTACGGACCGCCGCCGCCGAGTCCCGAGGAGCGCCATGCACCAACCCCGAGTCAGTGTGATCGTCCCCGCCTACAACGCCATGCCCGAACTCACCGACTGCATCACCTCCGCGATGGAGCAGACCATCGGCCCGGACCAGCTCGAGATCATCGCGGTGAACGACGGATCGACCGACGGCACCGGCAAAGAACTCGACCGGCTCGCCGCCCTGTGCCCCTCGCTGCGCGTCATCCACCAGGAGAACTCGGGCACCGCGGCCGTCCCGCGCAACGTCGCGCTCGACGTCGCCCGCGGCGACTACGTCTTCTTCCTCGACTCCGACGACTACCTGGGTCCCGACGCGCTGCGCCGCATGGTGGCCATGGCCGACGAGAACGGCACCGACGTCGTGCTGGGCAAGATGGTCTCGGTGGGCGGCCGGGGCGTGCCCACCGCGGTCTTCCGGAACACCCAGCCCCGTACGGACATCTTCTCCTCGGCCGCCTACTCGACCCTCGGCTGCTGGAAGCTCTTCCGCCGCTCGCTGCTGGAACGGCTGAACCTGCGCTTCCCCCCGTTCCGCAACACCGAGGACAAGCCGTTCACCGCCACCGCGTACCTCAACGCGGACGGCATATCCGTCGTCGCGGACTACGACTGCTACTACCACCGCAACCGCGCGAACGGGAACAACCTCACCCTCACCGCGCAGAACCTGAGCCACCGGATGCGGGGCACCCGGATGTGCTTCGAGGCGGTGGCCCGCCACCTGGAGCCGGGTCCGCGGCGCGACCAGATCATGCGCCGGCACGTCGCGTGGGAACTGTGCGGCCCGCTGTGGTGGCTGCTGCTCCGGGAGGACGACGAGGACATCCGCGAACGCATCTACCCGGAGATCCGCGACTGGGTGGAGAAGTGGGTCACCGACCCGATCATCGAGAAGCTCGAACCGCGCGACCGGCTGCTGCTGCACCTGCTGCGGGCCGACCGGTTCGAGGACGTGATGACGGTCATCCGCAACGCCAAGGAGGACGCCGGGCGCGGTCACGTCGTCGAGGGGGGCCGGGTCTACTGGGAGCACCCGCTCTTCCGCGACCCGGCGGCGGGGGTGCCGGACAGCGCCTTCGACGTCACCGACCGGCTGCCGGTGCGCCACCGGCTCGCGTCGGCGGACGTGCGGGAGGACGGGGTGCTGCGGCTGACCGGCCACGCCTACATCGAGAACGTCGCCTCCCTCGACACGGCCACCGAACTGGTCCTGCGCCGCCACGACGCGAACCAGCCGGAGATCCGCGTCCCCGCGCCGGTGCACGCCGTCGCCGGGCTCCCGGACGACGAGCGCCACGCGAACGCGGGCTTCGTCGCGGACGTCGACCTGTCCACGGCGGCGGCCGGCGCCCCGCTGGGCCACGGCCGGTGGAACCTCTTCCTCGACGTACGGGCCCAGGGGATCAGCCGTACGGTCCGGCTGAAGAAGCCCGAGGACGGGCGGACACCGCCGCAGTGGACCATGACGACGGGAACGGACGAGCCCACCGCCGTCACCCCGTACGTGACCGGCCAGGGCGACCTCTCCCTCGACGTCGGCCAGGACGTGCCCCGCGACGACACCCCCTGCCAGGTGACCGGGACGTCGTGGCACAGGTCGCGAAAGGGCACGCTGGTGGTGACCGGCACGCTGGCCGGTGAGGGCGCGC
This sequence comes from Streptomyces populi, assembly GCF_002911015.1. Taxonomy (GTDB): domain Bacteria; phylum Actinomycetota; class Actinomycetes; order Streptomycetales; family Streptomycetaceae; genus Streptomyces; species Streptomyces populi. The sequence goes on along the minus strand of NZ_KZ626878.1, from coordinate 72,236 downwards.
AGGACGTCGGGGCACCGCGCTTACGCGTCGAGAACGCCGCGGGCGAGCGCCACGAGGTGCCCACGTCGCCCGGCCGGACCCCCGGGGGATTCACGGCGGAACTCCCGCTCAAGGGCCTGCGCCCGGGCCGCTGGACGGTGACCCTGCCCCTGTCCGCCTCATCCGTCGCCGCCGTCCCCTACCTCGCGGGCCTGGGCCGCGCCCGCTGGTTCCACCTCGCCCGCCCCTACGCCGCCCGTCCGGTGAAGGGGGCGTCGGAGACGACGCTGGTGCTGGAGGTCCACGCGGTGGACGTCCCCGGGGTCGTGCGGCGGAGACTGCGGGCAGTGGTGCGCGGGGTCCGGCGGTAACGGGCCGCGTTCACCGGCCGCCGGCGCCCGGGCTCACCGTTTCCGGTGCGTCCGGGTGCCGGTTCAGGACGTCCGGCCGGTGTCCGGGCCCTTCGCCCTCCCCCGGCCCACCTGCGTCCGCACCGCGCCCATGCTCGCGCCGATGACCAGGGCGATCGCGGCCGCCTGGGTGGCGGACAGGGACTGGTGGAGGATGAGGAAGCCCGCTGTCGCGGCGATGGCGGGCTCCAGGCTCATGAGGATCGCGAAGGTGGAGGCGGGCAGGCGGCGCAGCGCGAGCAGTTCGAGGGTGTAGGGCAGGACCGAGGAGAGGACCGCCACCGCCGAGCCCAGGGCCACGGTGGTGGGGTCCAGCAGCCGGGCGCCGGACGAGACGATCCCGAGCGGCAGGAACAGCAGCGCCGCCACCGCCATGGCCAGCGCCAGGCCGTCGGCCTGCGGGAACCGGCGACCCGTACGGGCGCTGAAGACGATGTAGGCCGCCCACATCGCGCCCGCCCCGAGCGCGAAGGCGACGCCGGCCGGGTCCAGGTCGCTGAAGCCCCCGCCGCCCAGGAGGAAGACACCGGCCAGGGCCAGGGCCGCCCAGACGGCGTTGACCGCGCGGCGGGAGGCCAGCACCGAGAGGGCGAGCGGGCCCAGCACCTCCAGGGTGACGGCGGGACCGAGGGGGATGCGGGCCACCGACTCGTAGAAGAGGCCGTTCATCGCGCCCATGGCGATGCCGAAGACGACGACCGTCCCCCAGTCGGCGCGCGAGTGACCGCGCAGCCGGGGGCGGCAGACCACGAGCAGGATCACCGCGGCGGCGAGCAGGCGCAGGGTCACCACGCCGAGCGCGCCGGTCCGCGGCATGAGGGTCACCGCGAGGGCGCCGCCGAACTGGACCGAGATCCCCCCGGCCAGCACCAGCCCGACGGGTCCGAGGGAGCCGAGCCTGCCGGGCGCGCCGCCCGCGGGCACGGGAACGTGGTCCGTCCCGGAGGCGGGCGAGGACGACGAGGTGGTGGCGCTGGGGGTGCTCACGGGCGGTCCTGGAGGCTGGCTCGGTCGGGTGTTCATCACAATGTACTGCCGAGTCCAGGGTAAGAGACTTCGTCAGGAGTGTGAACCGCTTATGTAGCTGTCCTGGATGCTGAGACTCAGCTGCCCGGCCAGGGGCCCTCGTCACGGAACGGCGGGTGGCCGTCCGGGAGCGCGGCGGGGTCGGTCCCGTACGCCCCGGGGACCGGGACGGCCCGGAAGCCGGCGGCGGGGTACGGCTCGGGCGCACCGCCACCTCCCTGCCCGGCGGCGTACCCGTACTCGGTCGCGTACGCGTACTCGGGCGCGTACCCGTACCCGTGCCCGGGGGCAGGGGCGGGCCCGTGTCCGGGGGCGTGTCCGTGTCCGGGTGCGTACGCGTACGCGTACGCGTACGGCTGCGCCGTCTGCTCCGGTGCGAACAGCGGCAGCCGCAGCTCGGCGGTGTCCGTCACGGCGTTGTTCTGCGAGCGGTGCAGCCGGGCGTACGCCCCGCCCCGGGCGAGGAGTTCCTCGTGGCGGCCCGTCTCGACGATCCGGCCGCGGTCGACGACGAGGATGCGGTCGGCGTCGGGGGCGAGGTTGAGGTCGTGGGTGATCATGATGGTCGTGCGGCCCGACATCAGCCGTCGCAGCGGCTTGACCACCCGGCGCGCGGCCATCGCGTCCAGTCCGGTCGTCGGCTCGTCCAGGACCAGGACCGGGGCGTCGCGCAGGATCGCGCGGGCGACGGCGAGGCGCTGGAGCTGGCCGCCGGACAGCCGGGCCGAGCCGGGATCGACCTCGGTGTCGTAGCCGTCGGGCAGCCGCTCTATGAAGTCGTGCGCGTCGGCCGCCCTCGCCGCCTCGACGATCGCCCGCTCGCTGGCGCCGGGGCGGCCGCAGGCGATGTTCGCGCGGACGGTGTCGTGCAGCACGAGGGTCTCCTGCGGGAGCAGGGTGACGTACTCGCGCAGCCGGGCCAGCGGGAAGTCCCGCAGTGGTACGCCGTCCAGCAGGATCTCGCCCGCGTCGGGGTCGTAGAAGCGCAGGAGGAGCTTGGACACCGTGGACTTGCCCGCGCCGCTCGGGCCGGTGACGATCACGAGCTCGCCCGGGGCGACCGTGAAGGAGAGGCCCCGCAGGGCCGTGTCGTCGGCGTCCGGGTAGCCGAACACCACGTCCCGGACCTCCACCGTGCCGTCGGGACGGCCGGTCTCCGTGGCGCCCCGGGGGTCGGTGACCGACGGCTTCACGTCGAGGATCTCGATGAGCCGTTCGGCGCCCGCGGTGGCCGCCGTGACCGTGAGGCCGAGCTGGGCGAGTCCGCGCACGGGCGGGTAGAGGTAGCCGAGGAAGGCGGAGAAGGCGAGGAGCTGGCCGAGGGTCATCCGGCCGGTGGAGATCTCCCAGGCGCCGATGCCGATCACGGCGAGGACGCACACCGTCTCGATGACCTGGACGAGCTGCTCGTACGCCTCGTTCAGGCGCGTGGCGCGGACGGAGGCGCGGAACCAGGCGTTCGCCTCCTCGCCCAGCCGGCGGCGTTCCGCGTCCCGGCGGCCGTAGGCCTGCGTGAGCACGATGTTGCCGAGGGACTCCTCGACGACGGAGGTGATCGCGCCGTCGGCGACCCGTCCCGCGCGCGAGACGTCCTTGATGGAGCCGGAGAAGCGGCGGGCCGCCAGCCAGAACAGGGGGGCGAGGACGAAGGTGGCGGCGGCCAGGTCCCAGCGCAGCCAGAAGGCGGCGGCCGCGTAGAACAGCGCGCTGAAGGCGGCCGAGGCGGCGCCCACCAGCCCGGACACGACCATCGTCTCGATCGCCTCGACGTCGCTGGTCAGGCGCGAGAGCAGATCGCCGTGACGGTGGCGCTGGAAGAAGTGCGGGGGCAGCCGCTGCACGTGGTCGAAGACGTGCTCGCGCAGCCGCATCACGAAGCGCTCCGTCGCCCAGGCGGCCAGGGAGTTGCCCGCGTACGCGACGACCGCGCCGACGACGGCGATGCCCAGCCATTTCACGGCCGGGCTCCAGAACGCGTCGAGGGAGCCCTCCCGCAGGGCGTGGTCGGTGAGGTCGCCGAAGAGCAGGACGGCCTCGGTCTCGGCCAGCGCGGCGAGCACCGTGCACAGCCAGACGACCAGCAGCGGGCGGCGCAGCCCCCTGGTCAGCGGCCAGAAACGGCGAAATGCGGTGCGGGCCGAAATGTTCGGGGTCTCCTCGTGTTCGAGTTCCGCACTCCCGCCGTCTTCGTCTCCCATTTCACATTCCCCTCGCTCTCCGTCGCCGAAATACGGCCGCCGATGAATTCAGAAAAGCGCGAGGGGGCCGACGGTGCACCGTCGGCCCCCTCGTCCGCTCAGCCGCGGGTCAGCGGTCCTGGCCGGGCAGCGGCTTGGGAAGCGGCTTGTGCGCCCGCTTCTTCGGCTTCGGCGGCGGGGGCGGGGGGAGCTGCTTCGACTTGGGCTTGGGGGGCAGCGGGGCAAGCTTCCTGAAGCTCATTCCGACTCCTGGTGTTCGACGTTCCATTGGTCCGAGAATTCCGCGTCCGGCTCCCGATGCCAATGAACCTACACGCACCCCCGACGCCGACAACGGCAAAAATGGCAAAGGACCGCTGTGAATATCCTGGGGAAAGCTGGGTATTTCCGTGGTCCGCTGAGAATTGCCTCAGCGACGGGTCATGTAGACCTGGAGCGCCTTGTGCAGCAGCCGGTTGACGGGGAAGTCCCACTCCCCCAGGTACTCGGCGGCCTCGCCGCCCGCGCCCGCCTTGAAGCGCAGGAGGCCGACGAGGTGGTCGTCCTCGTCGAGGGTGTCGGTGATGCCGCGGAAGTCGTAGACGGCGGCGCCCAGCGCGTGGGCGTCGGTCATCATCCGCCACTGGATGGCGTTGTTGGGCTGGACCTCGCGCCTGCGGCTGGTGGAGGCGCCGTAGGAGTACCAGACGTGGGTGCCGACGGTCAGCATGGTGGCCGCGGCGAGGACCTCGCCCTCGTGACGGGCGAGGTACAGCCGCATGCGGTCCGGGTCCTCGGCCGTCAGCGAGGTCCACATCCGCTGGAAGTAGGGCAGCGGGCGCGGGATGAAACGGTCGCGCTCCGCCGTCTCCGCGTAGAGCTCGTGGAAGGCGGGCAGATCGTCGTAGCCGCCTCGGACCACCTCGACGCCGGCCTTGTCGGCCTTCTTGATGTTGCGCCGCCACTGCTGGTTGAGCCCCTTGTGGATCTCCTCCAGGGACCGTCCGGCGAAGGGGACCTGGAAGACGTAGCGCGGCTGTCCCGCCGCGAAGCCGTCCTCGCCGCCCGGCTCGGTCCGCCGCCAGCCCATGCCCCGCAGCCGGTCGGCGATCTTGTCGGCACCCGGCTCGCGGGAGGTCTCCGTCACCTCGCCGAGGCGCCGCGCCGCCGGATCGGCGATGGCCGCCTTGAGCGTGTCCGCGCTCCAGCGGCGCGCGACCACGGGCGGGCCCATCTTCACGGTGAACGCGCCGCGCGACTTCAGGTGCGCGATCATCGGCCGGAGCCAGCGCTCGGCGAGGTCCGGGTCGTGCCAGTCGATGACGGGGCCCTCGGGCAGGTACGCGAGGTACCGCCTGACCTTCGGCAGCGGGCGCAGCAGGACGAGACCGGCCCCCTGGAGACGGCCGTCCGCGTCGAACCAGCCGAGGCTCTCCGCACGCCAGTCCGGCTTCACGTCCCCCCAGGACGGCACCTGCATGTGGCTGGCCGAGGGCCGCGAGCGGACGAAGGCCAGGTGTTCGTCACGGGTGATCGCCTGTAGGCGGAGGGTCATGCGCGTGGCTCCTCGGGGTCCTTCGGCCGGTGAAGTCCCAGCGTACTTACGGAGTTGCCGCGGGCCGGCCGTCCCGCGGGACGTCGTCCAGCGCCTCGGCCAGCACCTCCGCCAGGTGGCGGCCCCGGCGGCCGGACAGCTGGGCCAGCTGGGTGCGGCAGGAGTAGCCGTCGGCGAGGACCACCGTGCTGTCGCCGGCCGCCCGTACCGCCGGGAGCAGTTGTTCCTCCGCGCAGGCCCGTGACACCTCCTCGTGGCCCCTCTCGAAGCCGAAGTTGCCCGCGAGGCCGCAGCAGCCGCCGGCCAGGGCACCGGTCAGGCCCGCCGCCTCACGCAGCCGGCGTTCGGCCCCGTCGCCGAGGACCGCGTGCTGGTGACAGTGCGTCTGGCCGGTGGCCGGACGGTCCAGACGGGGCGGTGTCCAGCCCGGAGCGTGCCTCTCCAGTGCCTCCGCGAAGGTCGTCACCGCCGCCGCGAGCCGCGCCGCGCGCGGGTCGTCGGGCAGCAGCTCGGGCAGGTCCGTGCGCAGGGCCGCGGCGCAGCTCGGCTCCAGCACGACGACCGGGAGGCCGTCCACGGCCAGGCAGGGCTCCATGAGGGCGAGGGTGCGGCGCAGGACGGCACGGGCGCGGTCGAGCTGGCCGGTCGAGACGTACGTCAGTCCGCAGCAGACGCGCCGGCGGCCGCGCGGGGGCAGCGTGCCGGGGCGCAGGGGTCCCCTGGTGACCCCGTCGCCGACGGGTCCGTGCCGCCACGGTGTCGTCGGGGGCAGCAGCACGGTGAGTCCGGCGGCTTCCAGGACCCGTACGGCCGCGCGTCCGACGGAGGGTTCCAGGTGCTCGGTGAAGGTGTCCGGCCACAGCAGGACCGTCCTCCCGCCGGGGTCCGGGAACGGTCCGTCCGCGTCCCGGACCCCGTGCCCCGGACCGTCCTGCCCGTCCCGGCCCCGCTCGCGCCCGGACGGGAGGTCCCGCGCCCGTTCCCGGAGCCGGGCCGACCACCACCGGCTGAACGTCTCCGGCGCCAGCCGCGGGATCTCCCGTCCGGGCGCGACACCGGCCAGGCGCTTGGCGGCGGCGGCCAAGGGCCCCAGGGAGGCGAGGGAGTTGACGAGCCGCGCCGAGCGGGTGCGGGCCACCGCGGCGAGCCAGAAGGGGAGCCGTCCCAGGGCGTAGTGGGCGGCGGGACGGCGGCGTCCGGCGTAGTGGTGGTGCAGGAACTCCGCCTTGTACGTGGCCATGTCGACGCCGACCGGGCAGTCGGACCTGCATCCCTTGCAGGACAGGCACAGGTCCAGCGCGTCCCGGACCTCCGTCGAGCGCCACCCGTCGGTGACGATCTCGCCGGCGAGCATCTCGTGCAGCAGCCTGGCCCGCCCGCGCGTGGAGTGGGCCTCCTCCCCGGTCGCCCGGAAGGAGGGGCACATGACCTCGGCTCCGCCGGGTGCCGTCGCCGTACGGCACTTGGCGACGCCCACGCAGCGGCGCACCGCCGCCGAGAAGTCGCCGCCGTCCGCGGGATAGCCGAACTCCACGTCCACCGGGCGCTTCGGCAGCACCGCGAACCGCAGGTTCTCGTCCAGCCGGTGCGGGCGCACCAGCATGCCGGGGTTGAGCAGGCCGTCCGGGTCCCAGAGGTCCTTCGCCCTCTCGAAGAGGCGGACCATCTCCGCGCCGTACATGGCGGGCAGCAGTTCCGCGCGCGCCTGTCCGTCCCCGTGCTCGCCGGACAGCGAACCGCCGTGGGAGACGACGAGGCGGGCCACCTCCTCCGAGAAGCGCCGGAAGCGGGCCACGCCCGCCGCGGAGACCAGGTCGAAGTCGATCCGGACGTGGATGCAGCCGTCGCCGAAGTGCCCGTACGGGGTGCCGCGCAGTCCGTGGTCCGCGAGCAGGGCCCGGAAGTCCCGCAGGTACGCGCCGAGCCGGGCGGGCGGCACCGCGCAGTCCTCCCAGCCGGGCCAGGCCTCGGCGCCGAGCCCGCGGCCGGTGCCGGGCGGGGAGCCGTCACCGGTGTACGGCATCCGGGTCGCGGTACCGGCGGCGTCCTCGCGCAGCCGCCACAGCGCCCGCTGCCCCGCCGGGTCGGTGACCACCAGGGCGTCCCGCACGTCCGCCGCCCGCACGATCGTGTCCGCGTGCGCGCGTGCCTCGGCCGGGGACCCGCCGCCCGTCTCCACGAACAGCCAGGCCCCGCCGCGCGGCAGCCCCGCGTCGGCGGGCACGAGATCGGCGGCCATGCCCTCCACGGTCAGCGGCCCGTGCCCGAGCAGGCCGGCCGCGGCGTCGGCGGCGGCGCTCTCGTCGGGGTAGGCGAGGACGGCCAGCGCCCGTGACCGGGGCGACTCGACCAGGCGGACGACCGCCTCGGTGAGGACGCCCCAGGTGCCCTCGGAGCCGCAGAACGCGCGCGCCACGTCCGCGCCCCGTTCGGGCAGGAGCGCGTCGAGGGCGTACCCGGAGATCCGCCGCGGGAGGTCGGGGAAACCGGTGCGCAGGAGCGCCAACTCGCCCTCTACCAGGGCCTTCAGACCGTCCGGGGCGCCCCGCCGGTCGCGGCCGAGGCGGCGGGCGTCCCCGGCCGCGCCGACGACCGTGAGTTCCCGCACGTTGTCCGCCGTGGTGCCCCAGGCGACCGAGTGGGAGCCGCAGGAGTTGTTGCCGATCATCCCGCCGAGGGTGCAGCGACTGTGGGTGGAGGGGTCGGGGCCGAAGCGCAGACCGTGCGGGGCGGCGGCCTCCTGGAGACGGTCGAGGACGGCGCCGGGCTGGACGAGGGCCGTCCGGGTCTCCGGGTCCAGCGCGAGGATCCGGTTCATGTGCCGGGTGAAGTCGAGGACGACGCCGGTGCCCGTGGCCTGTCCGGCGATCGAGGTGCCGCCGCCCCGCGCCACGACCGGTACCCCGTGGGCACGGCACACGGCGAGGGTGGCGGCCACGTCGTCGGCGTCCCGCGGGGCCACCACCCCGAGCGGTACGCGCCGGTAGTTGGAGGCGTCCATGGTGGTCAGCGCCCGCGCCGTCGCGTCGAAGGAGACCTCGCCGCGCACGGCCCCCGCCAGTTCGGCCCGCAGCCCCCGGGCCACCCCCTCCGAGCGCGCCCCGGGCCACCCGCCGGGCTCCCCTCCCCGCCGCCCCTCGGGCTTTCCTTCCGGCCGTCCACCCAGATCCGTCATGCCTCCAGAATGCCGCCAGGCACCGGTGACGACCCCTCGGACGTGCGCCGAAAGGCCCCGATATGCCGGAGCGATCATGAAACCGCTTCCCGAAGCTTCCCAATCGGATCGCGAACTCTCATATAGTGACGGCGACTTGAGCATCATGTGTCGCTTCTCGCCCAGGACCGATCGAGGACACGACCGAGGACACGTTCTCCCCCCAGAACACGACCGAGGACCGATTGATGACCCCGCCCCTGCCCTCCGGCGAACGACCCGCCCCGCGCGCCACGGCGAAAGCCGTGCTGACCGCAGCCGTCCCGGCCGCCGCGGCGGTGGTGGCCGCCGTCCTGCTGGCCCCCGAACCGGCCCGCGTCCCCCTCGCCTGGGGCACCGGCGCCGCCGCGTTACTGCTGTGCGCCGCCGTGGCGGTGGCCGCCCGCGCCGTACAGGCCGAGCGACTCGCCCTCCGGCGCCTCGACGGCGTGACGAAGGACATCGGCCGGCTCCTGCAAGAACGCGCCCGGACGGCCGAGGAGTTCGGCCAGGAGCGGACCCGGCTCACCGGCGAGGCCGCCCGCGAACGCGCCCACGCGGCCGAGACCGCGGCCCAGGAACGGATCCGCCTGGCCGACGAGGCCGCCCGCGAACACGCCCGGCTCACCGCGGAGTTCGCCGAGGAGCGCGAGCGGCTCACCGCCGGCCTCGCCCGGCTCACGGAACAGAACGCCGAACTCTCCGAGCGCGCCCGGCAGGCCGACAGCAACCGGACCGCCGCGGTCTCGGCGACCGCCAACGCGGCCGCCCGCATGCAGGCGCTGTCCACCGGCATGCTCGCCGACCTGCGGGCCATGGAGGAGCGGCACTCCGACGAGGACGTCCTCGCCGACCTCCTCCACCTCGACCACCGCACCGCGCAGGTGGGGCGCCTCGCCGACTCCATCGCCGTCCTGGCGAGCGCGCGCTCGGGACGCCGCTGGGCCCGCCCGATCGTCATGGAGTCGATCCTGCGCGGCGCCATGGGCCGCATCGGCGGCTACCAGCGCGTGCGCGTCCACTCCACCAGCGAGGCCGCCGTCGCCGGACACGCCGCCGAGGGCGTCATGCACGCGCTCGCCGAACTCCTCGACAACGCCGCCACTTTCTCGCCGCCGACCGCCGAAGTGCACGTGTACGTCGAGGAGGTCCCGGCGGGCGTCATCGTCTCCGTCGAGGACAGCGGCCTGGTGATGGGCGACGTGCAGCTGCGGCGTGCCGAACGCGCCGTGTCCGGGGACATGGTGAACGCGTCCGACCTCGGCACCGGCACCCGGCTCGGCCTCGCGGTCGTCGGCCGGCTGGCCCGCAAGTACGGCCTGAAGGTGTCCTTCCGGCCCTCCGCCCGCGGCGGCACCGGCGTCCTGGTGCTGATCCCGCAGGACATCCTCACCCAGGCGAACCCTCCCCACACCGCGGTCCGGCCGCCCGCCGGGCCCGAGCCCGTCGTGGCGGCCCCGGCCGCCGACGGCGGCCGCACGTCCGCGCCGGGGTCCCGGGACGGCGAGGGAGCGCCGGAGCCCCGGCGCGCGCCGGACCCGCAGGAGTCCGGGGCGCCGCGGGAACCCGCCGGGACCGCCGCCTCGTACGCCGCCGCCCGCGCGGCCGGCGACCTCGACCCGGACCCCGTTCCGACCCACGACTCGCCCCGGCACGAGCAGGGCCCCGCGTCCACCGGCGGCCTCCCCAAGCGCCGCCGCGGACGCACCCTCGCCCACGCCGAGCGCAGCCGCTCGCACACCGCTCCCCCGGAGCCCCGCACCGGCGACGACCCCAAGGCCCGGCCGGCCGCCCGCTTCGGCACCTTCCGCCAGGCGGTGCGCGGCGCGGCAGCGGGCGCCCCCGAACCCGTGGCGGGCGAGGATCCGCCGGGGACCGGGGCACACGCACGGCCCGAGGACCACGCACCCGCGTCCACCGGTTCCACCACCCCCACTCCCACCACCCCCACCGCGCTCCCGGAAGGCGACACCACCCCATGACCGGCACCATCACCGCCGACGAGAAGCTCACCTGGCTCATCGAGGGCCTCCTCGAGCGCACCCCGGGCGCACGGCACGCGCTCGTGCTCTCCCGCGACGGACTGAAGCTGTGCCGCACTCCGGAGCTGTCGGTCGACCAGGCCGACCAGCTCGCCGCCATCGCCGCCGGCATCCAGTCGCTGTCCCACGGGGCCTCCGTGGAGTTCGGCGACGGCAGCGGGGGCGTGCGCTCGGCGATGGCCGAGTTCTACGGAGGGGTGCTGTTCATCGTGGAGGCCGGTGACGGCGCGCACCTCGCCGTCGTCACCGGCGAGGACGCCGACGCCGGACTGGTGGGGCACAACATGAGCGAACTGGTGGAACAACTCGGCGAGCACCTGACCGCACCGCCCCGGTCGTCATGAGCCGTCCGGGCAGGGACGACGCGCCCGACCGGCTGTACACCCTCACCGGAGGGCGCACCCGGTCCGGGCCCGACACCCCCTTCGACCTCGTGACCCTGGTGGTCGCCGAGTGCGACCCGGTGGTGGGCATGCAGTCCGAGCACGCCGCGATCCTGCGGATGTGCGAGCGGCCGACGGCGGTCGTGGAGATCGCGGCGGAGCTGAACCTGCCGGTGTCGATCACCCGCGTCCTGCTCTCCGACCTGCTCTCCACGGGCCGCGTCAGCGCCCGTCACCCGCACACCACTGTTCCTTCCGGTCTTCCCGATCCCGACATCCTGGAGCAGGTGCTCGTTGGACTCCGTAACCTCTGACGCTCGTGCGCCACTGTCCGCGTCGGCCGACAACGGCCTCAAGATCGTGATCGTGGGCGGCTTCGGTGTCGGCAAGACGACCCTCGTCCGCTCGGTCAGCGAGATACGTCCCCTCAACACCGAGGAGACGATGACGCAGGCCGGCGAGGCCGTCGACGACAACAGCGAGGTCCGCGGCAAGACCGCGACCACCGTCGCCTTCGACTTCGGACGCATCACGCTGGACACGCACAACATCCTGTACCTGTTCGGCGCGCCCGGGCAGGAGCGGTTCTGGTTCCTGTGGGACCGGCTGTTCTCCGGGACGCTCGGGGCGATCGTCCTCGTCGACACCCGCCGCATCGACGAGTCCTGGTACGCCATCGACCGTCTCGAGCACCACGGCACGCCGTTCATCGTGGCCTGCAACGACTTCGGCGGCCCCCCGCACACCCCCGCGCAGATCCGCGAGGCCCTCGACCTCGACCCGCACGTCCCCCTGCTCGACTGCGACGCCCGCTCCCGGGAGTCCAGCAAGCGGGTGCTGATCACCCTGGTGGAGCACCTCCAGTCCCTCCACGCCCGTCACGGCGCCACGGCCGCGGAAGGCGCCCTTCACTCACCGGAGCCCGCGCTGTGACCCCCGCCTCCGCATCCGCGCCCGTCCCCCTCGGCGGGCCGCGGTTCCAGACCGAACCCGCCGAGCTGTACCGGGAGATGCGGCGCGACCACGGCAGCGTCGTGCCGGTCGTCCTCGACGGCGACGTCCCGGCCTGGCTCGTGCTCGGCTACCGCGAACTGCACCAGGTCACCGGCGATCCCCAGCTGTTCAGCCGGGACTCGGACCTGTGGAGCCAGTGGGACCACATCCCCGACGACTGGCCGCTGCTGCCGATGATCGGCCGCAAGCAGCCCTCCATCCTGTACACCGTCGGCGAGCGCCACCGCGAGCGCGCCGCGATGATCAGCGACGCCCTCGAGGCCGTCGACCCGTTCCGACTGCGCTCCCACGCCGAGAAGTTCGCCGACGAGCTGATCGACGCGGTCTGCCCCAAGGGCGAGACGGACCTCATCGGCGACTACGCGGCCCTGCTGCCCGTACGGGTCCTCGCGACGCTCTACGGCTTCGCGGACGAGCAGGGCCCGGGTCTGGTCACCGCCCTGAACGACATGATCAACGGGCGCGAGGGCGCACTGGCCGGACAGCAGCATCTGGCCGCCTCCATGGCGCAGTTGATCGCCGACCGCAAGGAGAGGCCCGCCGACGACGTCGTCTCCCGGATGCTCGCGAACACCGCGGGCTTCGACGAGACGGAGATCGTCCAGGACCTGATGGTCATGATGGCCGCCGGCCACCAGCCCACCGCCGACTGGATCGGCAACTCGCTGCGCCTGATGCTCACCGACGACCGGTTCGCCGCCTCCCTGTTCGGCGGCCGGCACAGCGTCGCCGAGGCCATGAACGAGGTCCTGTGGGAGGACACCCCCACCCAGAACGTGGCCGGGCGCTGGGCCTCCCGCAACACCCAGCTCGGCGGCCGCACGATCCGCGCCGGCGACCTGCTGCTGCTCGGCCTCCAGGGCGCCAACTCCGACCCCCAGGTCCGCACCGACGGTTCCGCGCTCACCGGCGGCAACAACGCCCACTTCTCCTTCGGCCACGGGGAGCACCGCTGCCCGTTCCCGGCCCAGGAAGTCGCCGAGGTGATCGCGCGGACCGGGATCGAGGTCGTGCTGGACCGGCTGCCGGACATCGACCTGGCCGTGCCCGCCGAATCGCTGACCCGCCGCCCCTCCCCGTGGCTGCGGGGCCTGAACGAACTGCCCGTGCGGTTCACGCCCGTACCCGTCCTCTGAGACCCCCCTCGCCACCCGGCCGGCACACCTGGGTCCGGCCGGGTCCCGGGGCTGTCCCCATGCCCCGGGGAAAACGCTTCACCCCACCCCAGCCCTTGGAGGCACCCCCGCATGACCACCGGTACCGAAGAGACCCGCATAGCCCTGGACCCCTTCGTCACCGACCTGGACGGCGAGAGCGCCGCGCTGCGTGCCGCGGGACCGCTCGCCGCCGTCGAACTGCCCGGCGGTGTCCCGGTGTGGGCCGTGACCCACCACGCCGAGGCGCGCGCCCTGCTCACCGACCCCCGCCTGGTGAAGGACATCAACGTCTGGGGCGCCTGGCAGCGCGGCGAGATCGCCCCCGACTGGCCGCTGATCGGACTCGCCAACCCCGGCCGCTCCATGCTCACCGTGGACGGCGCGGACCACCGGCGGATGCGCACCCTGGTGGCGCAGGCGCTGACCCCGCGCCGGGTGGAGCAGATGCGGGAGCGGATCTCGAAGCTGACGGAGAGTCTGCTCGACGACCTCACCGGGGACGTCGTCGACCTGAAGGCCGACTTCGCCTACCCGCTGCCCATGTACGTCATCGCCGACCTCATGGGCATCGAGGAGTCCCGGCTGCCGCGGCTGAAGGAGCTCTTCGAGAAGTTCTTCTCGACCCAGACCCCGCCCGCGGAGGTCATCGCCACCCTCACCGAACTGGCCGGGATCATGGCGGAGACGGTCGCGGCCAAGCGTGCCGAGCCGGGCGACGACCTGACCAGCGCGCTGATCCTGGCCTCCGAGGACGGCGACCACCTCACCGACACCGAGATCGTCTCCACGCTCCAGCTGATGGTCGCGGCGGGCCACGAGACGACGATCTCCCTCATCGTCAACGCCGTCGTCAACCTCTCCGCCCACCCCGACCAGCGCGCCCTCGTCCTGTCCGGCGAGGCGGACTGGTCCGCGGTCGTCGAGGAGACCCTGCGCTACGCGACCCCGACCTCCCACGTCCTCATCCGCTTCGCCACGGAGGACGTCCCGGTCGGCGACAAGGTGATCCCGGCGGGCGACGCGCTCATCGTGTCGTACGGCGCGATCGGCCGCGACGAGAACGCCCACGGGCCCACCGCGGGCGAGTTCGACATCACCCGCACCGTCAAGAACCGGCACATCTCCTTCGGCCACGGTCCCCACGTCTGCCCCGGCGCGGCCCTGTCCCGGCTGGAGGCGGGCGTCGCCCTGCCCGCCCTGTACGAGCGCTTCCCGTCCCTGGACCTGGCCGTCCCGGTGTCGGAGCTGCGCAACAAGCCGGTGGTGACGCAGAACGACCTGTTCGAGCTGCCGGTCAGGCTCACCACCGGGTGAACCGGACCGCATGAGCCGTGGCCGCCGAGGGGCCCGTGACGGGCCCCTCGGCGGCCACCGCCGTCAACACGCCCCGTCTCAGCCGACGGACGACGTTTCACCGAGGTTTCCCGGAACGGATAGGCTCATGACGTGGCTGATATCCAGATCCCCGCTGACCTCAAGCCCGCCGACGGACGATTCGGCGCCGGCCCCTCCAAGGTGCGGACGGAGGCACTGGACGCGCTGGCCGCGACCGGCACCTCCCTGCTCGGCACGTCCCACCGCCAGGCCCCGGTCAAGAACCTGGTCGGCAAGGTGCGCGAGGGCGTGCGCGAACTGTTCTCCCTGCCCGACGGGTACGAGGTCGTCCTCGGCAACGGCGGCTCCACCGCGTTCTGGGACGTCGCGACGCACGGCCTGATCGAGAACAAGTCGCAGCACCTCACGTTCGGCGAGTTCTCCTCCAAGTTCGCGAAGGCGGCGAAGCTCGCCCCGTGGCTCGCCGACCCGAGCGTGGTCTCCTCCGACCCGGGCACGCACCCCGAGCCGGTCGCCGAGGCCGGCGTCGACGTCTACGCCTTCACCCACAACGAGACCTCGACCGGTGTCGCCGCCCCGATCAAGCGGGTCGCGGGCGCCGACGAGGGCTCCCTCGTCCTGGTGGACGCCACCTCCGGCGCCGGCGGCCTGCCCGTCGACATCGCCGAGACCGACGTCTACTACTTCGCCCCGCAGAAGTCCTTCGCCTCCGACGGCGGTCTGTGGATCGGCGTGTTCTCCCCGGCCGCGATCGAGCGCGCCGAGCGGATCCACGCCTCGGGCCGGCACGTCCCGGAGTTCTTCTCGCTGCCCACGGCGATCGACAACTCCCGCAAGAACCAGACGTACAACACCCCGGCGCTGGCCACGATCTTCCTGCTCAACGAGCAGTTGGAGTGGATCAACGGCCAGGGCGGCCTCGCCTGGTCCTCGGCCCGCACGAAGGACTCCTCGACCCGCCTGTACCGCTGGGCCGAGGACAGCAAGTACGCCACCCCGTTCGTGACGGACGCGGCCAAGCGCTCGCAGGTCATCGGCACGATCGACTTCGCCGACGAGATCGACGCCGCCGCCGTGGCCAAGGCCCTGCGCGCCAACGGCATCGTGGACACCGAGCCCTACCGCAAGCTCGGCCGCAACCAGCTGCGCGTCGCCATGTTCCCGGCGATCGACCCGGCGGACGTCGAGGCGCTGACGCACTGCATCGACTACGTGATCGAGAAGCTCTAGCCGTTCCCACGACCGAGGGGCGTCCGGCACGCGAGCGTGCGGGACGCCCCTCGGCGTGTGTACAGGCCGCCGGACGCCCCCGGCACCGGGCACGGACGCCAGACCCCGCCGGGCGCCCCGGCCGTCGTACGGCCCGTGGCCGCGGGTCAGCGGCGGCGCAGGCGCCTGAGGCCGAGGACCACGGCGAAGAGGGCCGCGACCGCGAAGGCGCCGACCTTCACCTGACCGCTCATGCCACCGCCGTCCCCGCCCCCGGCGGCCGAACCGCCGCCCCTGGAGGGCGAGTCGGAGCCGGCCCCCGAGGCACCCGGGGCGTCCTCCGGCTCCACGGGGCTGTCCGCGCCCTCGCTGCCGTACATGAGCTTCGATCCGTCGGGGGTGTAGGTGATCGACTCGCCCTGGCCCTGGAGCGGCACGTTCAGGCGCTCCAGACGCTTGATCCGGCCACCGTTCCACGTGTACGCGATGCCGCCGAAGTAGCCGCGCACGGCGAGCTGCCGGCCGTCGGGCGAGAAGGCGCCGTCCGTCACCCACAGATCGACGGCGGCGACGGGCCTGAAGACGTTCGTGGCCGTGGCCGAGAGCTCGGCGGGCCCCTCGTAGAGGTGGCCGCCGTCCTCGTTCTTGTCGGCGATGTAGACGCGCCCGGTCTTGGGGTGCACCATCATCGCCTCCGCGTTGCGGGGACCGTCCGCGTACTTCACGACGTACTGGGTGGCGCGGACCGTCTGGTCCTTCAGCACCTTCGGCTCGGGGAGCTTGTAGATCCACACGTGGTCCCACTTGCCGCCGAGGTTGTCGCCGATGTCACCGACGTAGAGGTCGCCGTCGGGGCCGAGGGAGATCGCCTCGACGTCCCGGGGCGCGCCCACCCCGCTCATGGTGACCCTGGCGACGGTCCGGCCGGTCCTGCTGTCGACCGCGTAGAGGTAGGGCCCGTCGTCGCTGTCGTTGTGGGTCCAGTAGACGCCCGGGTGGATGCGCGAGGCGGCGAGGCCGCTGGACTCCTTGATCCGCGGATCCTTGATGGTGAACCCACCGTCCCCGCCGTCGGCGAGGGCGGGCGGTGCCAGGGCGAGGACGAGGGCCGCTCCGGCAAGGGCTCCGGACACGGACGAAGGCGATCGGCGCATGTCCCCAAGCCTGCCATCCCGTCGGCCCGTTCACGCCGCCGCCGCCCTCCGGGACCCGGGCCGCCCCGCCCCCACGACCACCCGCCCCGCGCACCGCGCCGGACCGGGTGTCCGCGTGTCCAGCCTCACACCGTCCGGGACGGTGGCACCCGGGCCGATCGTCCATGATGATCGGATGCTCAGGTTCATGCCCGTCGGCGACTCCATGACGATCGGTAGCGCGGGCGAACACACGTGGCGTTACCGGATGTGGCAGCACCTGCGCGCGACGTACGGGGGCCCGTTCAAGATCGTCGGCCCGCGCGAGACGCTCTACGACAAGGCGACGGACTCCCCCGATTCGTACGAGTACGCGGACCCGGAGTTCCCCCGCGCCCACCTGGCCGGCTGGGGCGAGGGCTGGCTGCACATGGCCCCGCTGATCCGCGGGACGGTCCGCGAACAGCGCGCCGACGTCCTGCTGGTCTCGCTCGGCCTCATCGACCTCGGCTTCTACACGAACGCCGTCCAGACCGCCGACAACGTCCGCCTCTTCGTGTCGGAGGCCCGTGCCGCCAACCCGCGCGTCCGCATGGTCCTGCTCCCGGTGATACCGAACGTCCGCGCCCAGGACGACGCGCCCTTCGCCGCCGAGGTGGCCGCGTTCAACGAGCTCCTCGCCAAGACGGTCGCCGACCTCGACGAACCGCGCTCCCCGCTGCTGCTCGCCTCCCCACCCTCTTCGTACGACATCGCCTTCGACACCTACGACGGCACCCACCCGAACGCGAGCGGCGAGCACAAGATCGCGGAGGGTTTCGCGGAGGCGATGCACCAGGCGTGGGACCTGGGCGAGCCGTACGAGGCCGGAACGGACTGACCTGATTCCGTCGTCGCCCGGTCACGGTGCGTATCGTTGTACCGTGCGGCCGCACCCGTCCGGGGGCAGCCGGGGAGGAGCGCCACGATGACCGTCCTGGAGGACAGGATCGAGATGGCCGACGCCGACGCCAATACCGAGGCTTTGGACGAGTGGTTCCGACGTCTTGAGCGGATGCCCGTCCCCGAAGGATTCCGGGTCGAGATCGTCGGGGGCAACGTCCACATGACACCGCAGCGGAACACGCACTGGCAGATCATTCGCCGGATCCTGCGCGCCCTGGAGCACAGGTTCGGGGAGGACGTCATGGTGTTCTCGGACGTCCGGATCGACTTCCCCGGCCACGAGAACGGGTTCTGCCCGGACATCGCCCTGCTCAAGGACACGGCGGAGCCGGACGGCGGGGGCCACTGGCGCTACCAGGACGTGGAGTTCGTCGCCGAAGTGATCTCCGAGGGCACCGCGGCCAACGACTACGGCCCCAAGAAGGCCGCTTACGCGATCGCCGAGGTACCCGTCTACCTGGTCGCCGATCCCTACCAGCGCCGCTGCCACGTCTACACCCACCCCAAGGGCGACACCTACACGACGGAGACGAGGGTCGACTTCGGCGAGGCCGTCGACCTCACGGCGACCGCTCTCGACCTCACGCTGAAGACCGACGGGTTCCCGCGCGACTAGGGCCTCCCCGGGCGCCACCCACCCTGCTCTTGCCTAGAGCGCACTCCACGCCGTTGGCTGGTGAACCATGAAGTACACACAGCTCGGACGCACGGGGCTCAAGGTCAGCCGGCTCGTCCTCGGCACGATGAACTTCGGACCGCAGACGGACGAGGCCGACAGCCACGCGATCATGGACGCGGCACTGGACGCCGGAATCAACTACTTCGACACGGCCAATGTCTACGGGTGGGGCGAGAACAAGGGCCGTACGGAATCGATCATCGGGAACTGGTTCGCTAAGGGCGGCGACCGCCGCGAGCGGACGGTCCTCGCGACCAAGGTGTACGGGAACATGGGCACCGAGGGCGACCCCTGGCCCAACCAGGACAAGCTCTCCGCCCTGAACATCCGGCGCGCGGTCGAGGCGAGCCTGAAGCGGCTGCAAACCGACTACATCGACGTCTACCAGTTCCACCACGTCGACCGGTCCACCCCCTTCGAGGAGATCTGGCAGGCGATCGACGTCCTGGTGCGGCAGGGCAAGATCCTCTACGTGGGGTCCAGCAACTTCCCCGGCTACAAGATCGCCCAGGCCAACGAGATCGCCGCCCGCCGCGGCGGGACCATCGGCCTGGTCAGCGAGCAGTGCCTCTACAACCTCGCCGAGCGCCGCGCCGAGATGGAGGTCATCCCGGCCGCCGAGGAGTACGGGCTCGGTGTCATCCCCTGGTCGCCGCTGCACGGCGGCCTGCTGGGCGGTGTGATCAAGAAGGAGGTCGAGGGCGGCCGCCGGGCGAGCGGCCGGTCCGCCGACGCCCTCGCCAACACGGCCGTACGCACCCAGATCCAGGCCTACGAGGACCTGCTGGAGAAGCACGGCCTGGAGCCCGGAGAGGCCGCGCTGGCCTGGCTGCTGACCCGTCCCGGCGTCACCGGCCCCATCGTGGGACCGCGCACCGCGGAACAGCTCGCATCGGCGCTGCGCGCGGTGGAGCTGGAGCTGTCCCAGGAGGTCCTGGAGGGGCTCGACGAGATCTTCCCGGGCCCGGGACCGTCCCCCGAGGCGTTCGCCTGGTGACGGACCGTCCGACGGCGGCGGTCGCTACCTGACCGCCGCCGCCACGGCGACGACGAGGAACATCAGCACGAGCACACCGGCCATGACACGGTTTCGGGTCTTGGGATCCACGCCATCGAGGTTAACCGCCCGTGTGGCCGCTCCCGTCGCCCGCCCCCAGCGGCCAGCTCGCCACCGTTTCGTATCGGGGCTGCTCACGGGGCACTCCCGAGGCCGGCAGGTTGCTGCGGACGAGACACAGCTCACCCACGGTCCAGGGTGTCCCGGCGAACGCGTCCAGGGCGGCGGCGTACGGCTTGAGGTCCGCGGAGCCGCGGCTGCGGGCCACCGTCAGGTGCGGCCGGTAACGCCGGTGCTCCTCCATCTCGACGCCCGCCTTGCGGCCCGCCGCCTCCGCCCGGTCCGCCAGCAGCCGCATGGCCGGGACGTCCCCCGTCGCCCCCACCCACAGGGCACGGCCGCCGAAGTGCCCGCCGCCGTGCAGGGACAGCGGGAACGGGCCGGTGTGCCGGGCGGCCCGCAGCAGCCGTTCCGTGAGGTCCGGGACGATGCCGTCGGCCACCTCCCCGTAGAACGCGAGGGTGAAGTGCCAGCCGGGGCGGCCCGTCCAGCGCAACGCGTCCGCACCCGGCATTCGCTGCAACGCCTCCACTTCCGGGGCCAGTTCACGCACCACGTCGGCAGGGGGCAGTACCGCGGCGAAGAGTCTCATGGGGCCAGCCTTCCAGGGAACGGCCACCGGCACACGGGAGTATCCGGAGCCGCGGATCATGCCGGCCGCCTCCGGGGGACGCGGGGTCGACGCCACCCGGCCCCACCGGCCTCGGGCGCACGCGAGACGCCCGAGAGGCGCGCGGACCACCGGAGACACGACGAGACGTCCGCCCCCGGAGCCACGGGGAACCGCCGGAGGAACGCGGGAGGCGGCCGGAGGAACGCGGGAAGCGATCTGCCGGAAGCGGTGGAGGGCCGGAAGGCGGCCGGGGAACGTGGGAAGCGGTCGGCCGCAGGGAACCGCCGGAGGAATGCGGGGAGAGCGGCCGACCGGCCCTGGCGCCGGGGGGAACCGCCGGAGGGGCGCGCCGCGAGAAGGCCGGGAGAGGCGGAGGTACGGCGGGGGCGGTCTGCCGGAGGCAGTGGAGGGCCGGGAAACGGCGGAGGCGGCCGGCCGCGTGAGCGGGCCGGCCGCCTCCGGGTCGCCCGGTCACACCGCGGCGGCCAGCCGCTCCTCGCTCGGCGTGCGCGGGACGAAGCGGATCCTGGGGCGGCCGTGGTGCCACCCCAGGGAGATCCGCAGGCCGCCGACACGGGCCAGGACCAGACCGATCGCCGTCGCCGCCGCCATCGAGACCAGTCCGCCGAGCGCGAAGCCCACCCGGGGACCGTAGACGTCGGTGACCCAGCCGATCAGCGGCGCGCCGAGGGGCGAGCCGCCCACGAAGACCATCATGAACAGCGCCATGACCCGGCCGCGCATGGCCGGGTCGGTGGCCATCTGGACCGCGGTGTTCGCGGTGACGTTCACCGTCAGCCCGAAGACGCCGATCGGGATCATCAGGAGCGAGAACAGCCAGAGCGCGGGGACCGTGGCGGCCACCACCTCCAGCGCCCCGAAGGCCAGCGCGGCCGCGATCAGCACGCGCAGCCGGGCCGTGCCGCGCCGGGCGGCGAGCAGCGCCCCGGTCAGCGAACCCAGCGCCATCAGCGTGTTGAAGAGGCTGTAGGCACCGGCGCCCGAGTGGAAGACGTCGTCCGCGTACGCCGACAGCCAGACGGGGAAGTTGAAGCCGAAGGTGCCGATGAAGCCGACGAGGACGATCGGCCAGATCAGTTCGGGCCGGCCGGCGACGTAGTGGAGGCCTTCGCGGAGCTGGCCCTTGGCGCGCGGCGCGCGCTCGACGGCGTGCAGCTCGCGGGAGCGCATCAGCAGCAGCCCCGCCAGCGGGGCCACGAACGACAGGCCGTTGAGCAGGAAGGCCCAGCCGGTCCCCACGCCGGTGATCAGCAGGCCCGCGACGGCGGGGCCGACCAGCCGTGCGGACTGGAAGTTGGCCGAGTTCAGACTGACCGCGTTCTGGAGCTGGCCGGGACCGACCATCTCCGAGACGAAGGACTGGCGTGCCGGGTTGTCGACGACGGTGGCCATGCCGACGGCGAAGGCGGCGAGGTAGACGTGCCAGACCTGGACGTGGCCGGAGAGGGTGAGGAAGGCGAGCGCGAGGCCGGTGAGGGCCATCGCCGTCTGGGTCACCAGCAGCGTGGGGCGCTTGGGGAGACGGTCGACGAGGACACCGCCGTACAGGCCGAAGAGCAGCATCGGCAGGAACTGGAGCGCGGTGGTGACACCGACCGCGGCGGAGGAACCGGTCAGGCTCAGCACCAGCCAGTCCTGGGCGATGCGCTGCATCCAGGTGCCGGTGTTGGAGACGACCTGGCCCAGGAAGAACAGGCGGTAGTTCCGGATCCTCAGCGAACTGAACATCGAGGAGGAGCGGGGGGAGTCGTGGGTGGCTGTGGAGTCGTGGGTGGCTGGTCCGGGGGCGGAGTGTGCTCCGGGTCCCGTACTCAAAAGGGCTCGCCTCCAGGGCAGTCGTGGACGTCGGCGTCATGGGGGGCGTCGGCGCTTGCGGGGTGGGGCGGACCCTCCGTGCTCCGTGACCGGTGATCCGGACCGAGATCGGCGATCCGGACCGAGACCGGTGATCCAGGTCGTGACCGGCGATCTCGACCGAGATCACTGATCCGGGCCCGGATCACTGATCCGGGCCGGGACCGGGGAGCGCAGGAGGGCCGCCGTCGGTCAGATGTGCGCGAGCTTCTCCAGGACGGGAGCGGCTTCGCGGAGCTTGGCCCATTCGTCCTCGTCGAGGGCCTCGACCAGTCCGGCCAGGAACGCGTTCCGCCTGCGGCGGCTCTCCTCGAGCATGGCTTCCGCCTTGTCGGTCTGCGTCACCACCTTCTGGCGCCGGTCCTCGGGGTGCGGCTCCAGCCTGACGAGCCCCTTGGCCTCCAGGAGCGCGACGATGCGGGTCATCGACGGCGGCTGCACGTGTTCCTTGCGTGCGAGCTCGCCGGGCGTGGCGCTGCCGCAACGGGCGAGGGTGCCGAGCACCGACATCTCGGTGGGGCTCAGCGACTCGTCGACCCGCTGGTGCTTGAGTCGACGCGACAACCGCATCACTGCGGAGCGCAAGGCGTTCACGGCGGCCTCGTCGTCGCCATGGGTGAGGTCAGGCATGTTCTTTAGCGTAACTCATTACTCTCGCTAAAGAACAATGGGATACCCGTGATGCGCGCCATTGGACGCGGGGATCACTCATATGAGTGAGACTGCTCCGGGAAATGACGCGAAACCGGTCGGGAAGCGGCGACCCTCGACTCCATGGGGACCAGCGTGCTCAGCCTGCGCATCGACGGGGAGCTGCTCGACCGGCTCCGACAACATGCCGCGAAACGCGGAATGAGCGTCCAGGACTACGTGGTCCGGACGCTCATTCGCGATGACTTCGACGAGCGGTTCCAGACCGCCGTCGAGGAGACGGAGAAGTTCTACGGCGTCACGTGAGACCCCGCATGCCCTGATACCGCTCAGGTCAGGCCGAGGGCCGGCATGAGGTAGTAGAAGGTGAACACCGCCGACACCACGTACATGGCGACCGGGACGTCACGGCCCCGGCCCGCCGCCAGGCGCAGCACGACGAAGGTGATGAAGCCCATCCCGATGCCGTTGGTGATCGAGTAGGTGAACGGCATCATCATCATCGTCACGAAGGCCGGGATGGCGATCGTGTAGTCCGCCCAGTCGATCTCCTTGACCGAGTGGGACATGATCAGGAAGCCGACCGCGATCAGCGCGGGGGTGGCCGCCTGGGACGGGACCATCGTGGCGACGGGGGTCAGGAAGAGGGCGACGGCGAAGAGCGCGCCGGTGACCACGTTCGCGAAGCCCGTACGGGCGCCCTCGCCGACACCGGCCGTGGACTCCACGAAGCAGGTGGTGGCCGAGGAGGAGGAGGCGCCGCCCGCGGCGACGGCGATGCCGTCGACGAAGAGGACCTTGTTGATGCCGGGCATGTTGCCCTCGGCGTCCGTCAGCTTGGCCTCGTCGCTGATGCCCATGATCGTGCCCATCGCGTCGAAGAAGCACGACAGCAGCACGGTGAAGACGAAGAGGAGGCCGGTCAGCACGCCGACCTTGCCGAAGCCGCCGAACAGGCTGAACTGGCCGATGAGCCCGAAGTCCGGGCTCGCGACCGGGTTGCCGGGCCACTTCGGGGTGGTCAGGCCCCAGGACGGGACGGTGGTGACGGCGTTGATGATCACCGCGACGACCGTCATGGTGACGATCGAGATGAGGATGGCGCCCGGCACCTTGCGCACCATCAGCGCGAGGGTCAGCAGCGTGCCGAGGACGAAGACCAGGACGGGCCAGCCGTGCAGGTGGCCGTCGGTGCCGAGCTGGAGCGGGACCGTCGTCTGGGCGATGTCCGGGATGCGCGTGACGAAGCCGGAGTCGACCAGGCCGATCAGCATGATGAACAGGCCGATGCCGATCGCGATGCCCTTGCGCAGGCCGAGCGGCACCGCGTTCATGACGCGCTCGCGCAGACCTGTGGCCACCAGGAGCATCACGACGAAGCCCGCGAGGACCACCATGCCCATGGCGTCCGGCCAGGACATCCGGGGGGCGAGCTGGAGGGCGACGACCGTGTTCACGCCGAGGCCCGCCGCCAGCGCGATCGGCACGTTGCCGATGACGCCCATGAGGAGCGTGGTGAAGGCCGCAGTCAGCGCGGTCGCGGTGACGAGCTGTCCGTTGTCGAGGTGGTGCCCGTACATGTCCTTCGCGCTGCCCAGGATGATCGGGTTCAGCACGATGATGTACGCCATCGCGAAGAAGGTGGCGAAACCGCCGCGGATCTCGCGCGAGAGGCTGGAGCCCCGCTCGGAGATCTTGAAGTAGCGGTCGAGGGCGCTCTGCGCGGGCCGGGACTCCGGCTCCTGCGGGGCGGGGGCCTTGGTGGCGGCCGAGGTGGACATGCGGGTCCTCAAACGTGCAGGGGGACGGGACGTGATCGAGCCTGGTCAGTGGTCGTTCACCAGCAGGTTCCCCCAGGTCGCTGTTGGTGTTTCATACGAATGCAACTGGCCAGACTCAGACAGTTTCAGTATGAACATATGAGTCTAAAATCGCTATCTCCGCGCGTAGACCCTTGTGGCGCAAGGAGAGACCGGGCGCGAACACAAGCGGTCGCCGGCCCTCGTAAGCTGTGCACATGGCGAAGTGGACCCCCAAGCACGAGGCGCCGGAGCCCCTGGAGGGCCCCGTGGTCGCCACCATCACGGGCGGCACGATCCTCTGGTTCGTCCTCTTCCTGGTGCAGCTGCCGTTCTACGGCTGGTTCGACGACCACGGACACCTGTGGTGGCTGGGGACCTGCCTGGCGGGCGCGGGCCTCGGACTGATCGGCATCTGGTACGTCCGCAAGCGCGACGCGGCGATCAAGCGTGCCCTGGCGGCCGGCCCCTCCACCGACCCCGTGACGGAGTAGGGGTCCCTTCTCCACCCAGGGCAGCATTGCCCGCCGCCGCCGGTCCTCCCCAAGTCGGAACTTCGGCCCACTCGGCGGGTGAAGCCGCATATCCGCACGTACCGTCGGAGGCATGACCCACACCGACGCGGGCGCCGGACTCGATCCCGTTCACCCCGTGCCCATACCCGCCTCCCGGCGGGCCGAGGGACTGTCGGCCGCCGAGGTGGCCGAGCGGGTCGCGCGCGGCGAGGTGAACGACGTACCCGTCCGCAGCAGCCGTTCCATGGGCGAGATCGTCCGGGCGAACGTGTTCACCCGGTTCAACGCGATCATCGGTGTCCTCTGGCTGATCATGCTGTTCGTGGCGCCGTTCCAGGACAGCCTGTTCGGCTACGTGATCATCGCCAACACCGGGATCGGCATCATCCAGGAGTGGCGGGCCAAGAAGACGCTGGACTCGCTCGCGGTGATCGGCGAGGTGCGGCCGACCGTCCGCAGGGACGGGGTCGCCGCCGAGGTCAGATCGTCGCAGATCGTGCTCGGGGACCTCATCGAGATCGGGCCGGGCGACAAGGTCGCCGTCGACGGCACCTGCGCGGAGGCCGACGGGCTGGAGATCGACGAGTCGCTGCTCACCGGTGAGGCCGACCCCGTGGTCAAACACGCGGGCGACACGGTGATGTCGGGCAGCTTCGTGGTCGCCGGCAGCGGCGCCTTCACGGCGACGAAGGTGGGCCGCGAGGCGTACGCGGCCCAGCTCTCGGAGGAGGCCTCGCGGTTCACGCTGGTCCACTCCGAACTGCGCAGCGGCATCTCCACGATCCTCAAGTACGTGACGTGGATGATGATCCCGACCGCCATCGGCCTGATCATCAGCCAGCTCGTCGTCAAGCAGCACGGCTTCAAGGACTCCGTCGCGCGGACCGTCGGCGGGATCGTGCCGATGGTCCCCGAGGGTCTGGTCCTGCTCACCTCGGTCGCCTTCGCGATCGGCGTCATCCGCCTCGGCCGGAAACAGTGCCTCGTCCAGGAACTCCCCGCCATCGAGGGCCTCGCCCGCATCGACACCGTCTGCCTCGACAAGACCGGCACCCTCACCGAGGGCGGCATGGACGTCACCGAGCTGCGGCCGCTGAACGGCACCGACGAGACGTACCTGCGCAAGGCCCTCGGCGCGCTCGGCGAGTCCGACCCCCGGCCCAACGCCTCCCTCCAGGCGATCATCGCCGCCTACCCGGACAACGAGGAGTGGCGCTGCACCCAGTCCCTGCCCTTTTCCTCCGCCCGCAAGTACAGCGGCGCCGGCTTCAGCGAGGGCGACGGCGAGTCGAGCACCTGGCTGCTCGGCGCTCCCGACGTGCTGCTGCCCGCCGGGGACGCGGCGCTCGAGGACACCGAGCGGCTCAACGAGGCGGGGCTGCGGGTGCTGCTGCTGGCGATGACCACCAAGGACCTCGACGACCCCGGCGTCGCGGAGGCCTCACGGCCCGCCGCGCTGATCGTGCTGGAGCAGCGGCTGCGCCCGGACGCGGCCGACACCCTGCGCTACTTCGCCGAGCAGGACGTCAAGGCCAAGGTCATCTCCGGCGACAACGCGGTCTCGGTGGGCGCGGTCGCCGGGAAGCTGGGGCTCACCGGCGAGACCGTGGACGCCCGCCGGCTGCCGGACGAGCGCGAGGAGATGGCCAAGTCCCTGGAGAAGGGCACGGTCTTCGGGCGGGTCACCCCGCAGCAGAAGCGGGACATGGTCGGCGCGCTCCAGTCCCGCGGGCACACGGTGGCGATGACCGGCGACGGCGTGAACGACGTCCTGGCCCTGAAGGACGCCGACATCGGGGTGAGCATGGGCTCGGGGTCCGAGGCGACCCGCGCGGTGGCCCAGATCGTGCTGCTGAACAACAGCTTCTCGACCCTGCCCTCGGTGGTCGGGGAGGGCCGCCGGGTCATCGGGAACATCACCCGGGTCGCGACGCTGTTCCTGGTGAAGACGGTCTACTCGGTGCTGCTGGCCGTGCTGGTGGTGTGCTGGCAGGTCGAGTACCCCTTCCTGCCGCGCCACCTGACCCTGCTGTCCACGCTGACGATCGGCGTCCCGGCGTTCTTCCTCGCCCTCGCCCCGAACAGGGAACGCGCCCAGCCCCACTTCGTACGGCGGGTGATGCGGTACTCGATCCCGGGCGGGGTCGTGGCGGGAGCGGCGACCTTCGTGATGTACCTGATCGCGCGCCACCACTACACGGGCGAGGGCTCGCTGGAGGCCGAGACGAGCGCCGCGACGCTGACGCTGTTCCTGGTCTCGATGTGGGTGCTCGCGATCATCGCCCGGCCCTACACCTGGTGGCGGATCTGCCTCGTCGCCTCGATGGGCGGGGCGTTCCTGCTCGTGCTCGTGGTGCCCCGGCTCCAGCACTTCTTCGCGCTGAAGCTGGTCGGCACGACGATGCCGTGGACCGCGGTGCTGATCTCGGTGGTGGCGGCGGCCGTCCTGGAGTTCCTGTGGAGGTGGGTCGACCGCCGCGTTCCCGCGTAGGGGTCCCGCGCGGGGAGCTACGTCACCGCCTACCGCACGTCGACGTAGTCGCCCGTGGCGCTGACGGCCGGGGTGGTCGAGGTGCCCGCGAAGCTGTAGCGGTAGTAACCGTCGACGGTGGCCGTCGTGGTCGTCTTCAGGTTGCCGGAGCCGTCCGACTTGATCGTCTTGAGGGTCGTGTAGGTGCTGCTGCCCTTCTTGCGGAACTGCAACTTCACCGACTGGCCCGTGTAGCCCCGGTAGTCGTGGGTCTCCCAGTTGGCCCGGGTGAGCTTGCCGGTGACCGTGACGGTCTTGCCCTTCTTCACCGGCTCCGGCGCGGCGTTGACCGTCAGCTTGGAGTAGCGCTGGAGCTTGGTGGTGAAGTTGAACATGTCCTGGTCGACGTAGCCGACCTTGCTCAGGTCGGCGTCGTCGTCGCCGGGGTCGACACCGTTGAAGGCCATCGCGAGGCCCATGACCTTCCACGTGGTGGCGTCGGCGTTGGCCAGCTCGTCGGCCGGGTAGACGTCGATGGTGCCCTTGCACTTGGCGG
This sequence comes from Streptomyces populi, assembly GCF_002911015.1. GTDB lineage: Bacteria > Actinomycetota > Actinomycetes > Streptomycetales > Streptomycetaceae > Streptomyces > Streptomyces populi. The sequence continues at coordinate 44,403 of NZ_KZ626878.1, read as the reverse complement.
ACTGGGTCCCGGTGGCGGTGCAGGAGGCGAAGTCGTCGCCCATCAGCGTGCCGGCCGGCTCGTCGTAGGAACCGCGGTAGAGCTCGACGTCCAGGAAGAAGTCGTCGGCGGTGATGTCGACGTCGGCCGTGTACTTGATCTCGAAGGTGACCGGAACGGTGACCTGGTTGGAGACGCCGGCGACGATCGGCTTGCCCTTGTTGACGACCACGTTCGAGAAGTTCAGGGGGAGTTCGTAGAACTCCCCGTCGGAGCCGGTGGAACCGGTGAACGGGGTCTTGCCGGAAGCGGCGCGGGCGGCTTCCCGCACCTTGGCGATGTCCGCGCGGTGGTCGTCGGAGCCGGCGGCGTGGGCGCCCGGCGCGACGAGGGCGGAGAGGGCCAGGGCGCCGGAGACGGCGGCCACGGTGGCACGGATACGCATGCGATCCCCCCAATGGAGACAGGGCCCGGATGTGGTCGTTCTTCACGGCTCGTGGTCACGGGGCCCGGACGATGGCGGAGTCTGGCGACTCGTAAGTGAAGATCACCAAGGTGCTCGAATGGTTGCACGGGAGATGAATTCTTTGTGCGACTCGTACGAACACCCTCCGGGGCGGAGCGGTGAAACGGGCACACACTTGGCCGGAACAGACAAAAATCCCCGGCCCTGGGGCCGGGGATCCCTGGTCACACCTGATCACAGCTGATCACAGCAGGTGTTACTGCACGTCGACGTAGTCACCCGTGGCGCTGACGGCCGAGGTGGTCGAGGTGCCCGCGAAGCTGTAGCGGTAGTAACCGTCGGCGGTGGCCGTCGTGGTCGTCTTCAGGTTGCCGGCGCTGTCCGTCTTGATGGTCTTGAGGGTCGTGTAGGTGCTGCTGTCCTTCTTGCGGAACTGCAACTTCACCGACTGGGTGCCGTAGCCGTAGTACTTGGCGGTGTCCCAGCTCGCGCGGGTCAGCGTGCCGGTGACCGTGACGGTCTTGCCCTTCTTGACCGGCTCCGGCGAGGCGTTGACCGTCAGCTTGGAGTAGCGCTGGACGTTCTTGGTGCCCAGGCCGTTCTGGAACTTGACGTTGGCGTCGTTGTTCATGTCGACGGCGACCGCGCCGACCTTCCAGGAACCGGCCATGGCGGAGGTCAGGTCTATGTCCCCGCCGGAGGCGGCAGGACGGAACTGGATCTTGGCCGTGCACTTGAGCACGGTCGAGGTGGAGACGGTGCAGACACCGTCCTCGTCGCCGACGATGATGTCGGACGACGTGTCGACCGTGGCGCCGCGGTAGAGCACCGGGACGGTCGAGAAGGAGCTCTTGCTGACGTTCGACGGGTGCGTCACGGTGTAGGTCGCGCCGACCGTGACCTGCGCCGAGGCGCCGACCACGACGTTCTTGCCGCCGTTGATCACGACGTTGGAGAAGGTGACGTTGGACACCGGGTTGCCTGCGGCCTGCGCGGCCGGCACGGCGAGAGCGGAGAGGGCCAGGGCGCCGGAGACGGCGGCCACAGTGGCTCGTATGCGCATGGGGTTCCCCAGGTGGAGAAGGGGTCCCGGCAGTGGTCGTTCCGAACGGCTCGTCGTCGGCACGGGACCCAAGTGATCAGTGAGTCTGTTGACTCGGAAGGTGAGATCAATGAGAGGTGCGACTGGTTGTACGGGCGGGGCGGGGCGGCCGCAGTCTTTGTGATCGCTTTGCATACCGGCGGCGGGCGTGGGGACCGCCCGGCCCCGGGATGCGGGAGGGGGCCGGGCGGTCCCGGGTGGTCCGGGGGGGTTCGGTCAGTCGAACCAGCGGTCCCTGGCCAGTTCCTCGGTGCGGGACGGGTCCTCCAGCAGCGCGGCGACCTCGAAGCGACGCGGCCACTGGCCCGCCGACCAGGCGAGTCCGGCGGCGACGCCCTCCAGGGTGGCGGCGTGCAGCACCCCGTCCCGGGTGCGGCGCCAGTCGAGTTCGGTGCCGTCGACCACGAGCTCCTCGTGCTCGACGTACGAGGCGGGGGTCGCCGGGCCCAGCAGGACCCGTACGGACTCCGGCACGTCGTGCTCGGTGCCCTCGGAGGTCACCTCGCCGGTGACGGACTCGCTGAGCCGCCGCACCTGGAACAGCTCGGCGAGCTCCGCGGCCCGCGCCGGAGGCACCGGCAGCAGCGGCACCCCGTCGGTGAAGGCCAGCAGGTCCGGCGAGTCCACGACCACCGCGTCGGCCGCGTCCACGACCCGCACCTCGCCGTCCACGACCGCCCGCAGCTCGTCGGGCAGCGTCACCTGCTCGGGGTCGAGATCGGCCAGCGCGCCGTACAGGGCGTGCAGCTGCGCCCCGGTGACCGGGCGCCCGGGGTCGGCGAGCCGGTCGAGCAGCTCGGCCGCTCCGCCCGGCTCGTCGAGCAGGGCGGCCACGGACGTACGCACGCCGAGCGCCCGCAGGACCTGCTCGTCCTCGAAGCCGGTCGCGTCCGCCTCGTCGTACAGGCCGCGCAGCAGCGGATCGCCGCCGGCGGCCCGCAGGCCGGCCGGACGGCGCCCGTCGAGCACCGGGTGCCCGCGCAGCCACCACGCCGTGTACGGCCGGACGATCTCGTGCGTGCCGTCCGGGAGCAGGATGCGCACCTGCTGGATGATCGCGTCCCGCAGCGGCGGCTGCGCCAGCAGCGCGAGGGCCTGCGGCCACCGGTCGTCGTCCACGAGGTCCAGATCCCGTACGGCCACGATCTCGGTGGCGACGGGCGGCACCGGCGAACCGGGCAGCCGGTCGAGGACGTCCTCGCACCACACGTCCACCGCGTCCAGCAGTCCCGCGTCATCGGGCTCGGCGAAGTCCCCTTCGCGCGGCTCCAGTTCGTCGGGGTCGAGCACGACGTCGGTGGCCCGCACCAGCGCGAAGCCGGCCAGCACACCGCAGGCGGCGAGCGGCTGCTCGCCCCAGCGCTCGGCCAACTCGGCATCCACCGAGGCGAGTTCGTCCTCGCGCATGATCGCCGCGAACGGGCTGCCGGGCAGCACCAGTTCACCGGCGGGCACCAGTTCGCCCTCCTCGTCCGGCAGCGCGAGCGCGCCGAGCCAGGGCTCGTCGCCGGGTTCGAGCGCGGCGTCACGGGCCAGCGCGAGGACGGTGTCCGCGAGCTCCTCCGCGTCCAGGGTGTCCTCGTCCCACGCCCCGCCCTCGTCGTCGAGCGAGGCGGCCACCGCGGCCCGCACCTGCGGAGTGGTGAGCACCGCGCGGGGCGAGGCCGGCAGGGCTCCCAGCTTCTCCAGGAGCGGGTGGGCCGCGTCCGGGTGCGCGACCTTGAGGCCGAGCCTGGCGAGCGTGCCGGGGGCGACCAGGGACCCCTCGGCGGTGGGCAGCAGGATCTGGCGGGGCCCGATGGTCGTACGGCCGTCGGCCAGCGGCACCGGCAGTCCGGACAGCCGGTCCGGGTCGACCCCGGCGAGGCTGTCGTACAGCCGGTACCACCACTCGGGGTCCTTCTCCAGGCCGGCCAGCCGGTCCACGGCCTCGGTGAGCGCCACCCGGGCCACGCCCAGCGTGCGCAGCTCCACCCGCCGTTCGAGCCCGGCGGGCAGCAGGCCGGTCAGCACCTCGGCGAGCACCCGGACGGTCTCGGCGCCCGCGCCCTCCACCACCTCGGCGTCCCGCGGCCGCAGGGCGGCGGGGTTCTCCGCGGTGCTGCTCGCGGGCCAGTCCTCGGGGGCGTCGACGGTCGGCAGCCGGTCCGGCGGGGCGGCGGGCGGCAGGAACGCGGTGCGCGGCAGCCGGTCCAGGATCGCCTGCCGCAGCGCTCCGTCCAGTTCGCCCTTGCCCAGCGGGCCGGGCACCAGGTCGATGATCCCGGCGTCCACCGGCCGCCAGGAGGCGAGGAGCTCGGCGTAGGCGTCCGCCGCGCGCTCCACCAGGAAGTCCGTCAGCGGGCCGGGGGCGGCGTGGCGCCGGGTGGTGTCGAGCGGGAACGAGGCGATGAGCAGCGCGGGCACGCCGAGGGCCTCGTCGCTCGGCGTCGGCGCGTGCACGACCGGGCTGATCCGCGGGCGGGCCGGCGCTCCGCCGGTGTCCACCGGGACGGCCCAGGTCACGGACCAGTGCGGACGCAGCCGTTCCTCGACCGGGCGGCCGGCGAGCAGGGCGGGGTCGAGGGGGCCGTGCGCGGCGACCGTGCGGTAGCGGGTCGTGCCGTCGCGGGAGTCGTCGATGACGGTGCCGTGCTCGGCTTCCGTCCGGCGCAGGGTGCGGACCTCGGCGTCGCCGATCTCCACGACCACTTCCTCCAGGCCCGGGAGGGCCAGCAGGAGGGCGTCGTCGACGGTCCGCAGCAGGCGCTCGGCGAGGTCCTCGGCCGCGGTGTCGCGCAGCGGCAGGATCACGGCGGTGTCGTACGGGGCCGGGGCCGTGCCCTCGGCCGCGAACGGAAGTCGCAGCAGCGGTACGTGGCCGTCCCGGCGGCGGATCTCGTCGCCGAGGCCGGGGCTGTCCTCGGCGGTGCCGACGGCGAGGCCGCGGGCCTCGGCCAGCGCCCAGCGGACGCCGCCGCTCCGGCCGACGACGGCGGGCTCGTCGGTGACGGCGAGGACCGCGGCGAAACCGACGCCGAAGCGGCCCACGGCCGTGTCGGGGGCGTCCCGCTTCGCGGAGGCCCTGAGGGTGGCGAGCGACTCGACGCCGGCCGTGTCGAGGGGGGCGCCGGTGTTGGCCGCCACCAGGACGCCGTCGCGGAGCGTGAGGCGCAGCCGGCCCGGAACACCCGCGCGGGCCGCGGCGTCGGCGGCGTTCTGGGCGAGTTCCACGACGAGGCGGTCGCGGTACCCGCCGAGGACGAGGTCCTCCTCGGCGTTGGCGTCCTCGCGGAACCTGGCCGGGCTGGTCGCCCAGGCGTCCAGCACTCCGCGGCGCAGGCGCGCCGTGCCGAACGGGTCCGCGCCCTCGGCAGCCGGCCGCACGAACTTACTCACGGGTTCACTCTCCCTCTCGCCTGGCGCGACCGCGAGTGCTGCACCGGGTCGCGGCACGAAGGTACCGCGCGTTCTCCGCCGCTCCGGTCCGGTGGGTGGGGCGGGGCCGCGCCGGTGCATCAGCCCGTCGCCGTCGGACAGGGATGTGGGCGTCGGTGGCGACGGGCATCGATGTACCGGCGCGGCCCCTCGCGTGCGTACCCGGCTGCGGGTGAGCGGTGGCTCGGGTGCAGTCCCTCGCGGGCGTGAAGATCCAGCCCCTCCGGCGTTCGAGGAGCGGGGTCCGGGGCGGAGCCCCAGGTAAGGGAAGGGTAGGGGCGGAGGGGGCGAAAGAAGGCTGGGACTCGCGCCCGTGCCGGGGCGGTGGGAATGCCAGTCCTGGTCCGGGGCCGGTGAAGGCCCCGGGGCCGGTGAAAACTACGAGTGGCCCAGTTCCGCCTGGGATTCGTCGGTGGTCGCCGGGACCGAGCCCGAGTCGGGGGACGGACGCAGCGGGAAGGGGTCCACCTGGGTCTCGTCGATCACCGGGAGCGGCGGCCGCGGAGGCTTCGGCATGACCGCGGCCTCCGAGTGCCCCCCGCAGCCGTACGCGAGGGACACCACACGCCCGTCCGCCGGCGAGAACTCGTTCGCGCAGACACCGAACGCCTGCCCGAGCGAGCCCCCGATGCGGTTCAGGAAGCCACAGCTGACGCACGAGGCGGGCGCGGCCTGGGCCATCGCCGTCCTGGCCCCGTACGAGTCCTCCCAGCGGTCGGCCGCGACGTGCAGTCCGTACCGGGAGAGCACCCGGGCCCGGCGGAGCCCCAGCTCCTCGGCCACGGCGGAGATCGAACCCCGGCGCGGGGCCATCGGCAGGTTCGCGGGCGTTCCCGCGGTCACCTCCGCGTCCTCCGCCTCCACCAGCTCGGCCATGTCCTCGGAGACCGCGGAGTTCGGGGCCGGCTCGTCCTCGCCGGACCAGCCGGGCTCCAGCCTGAGGTCCTCGGCCTCGGTGGGCAGCAGGTCCCCGGGTCCCAGGTCGCCGGGGCGGAGCCGCTCGCTCCACGGCACCCACTCCGGTGCCAGCAGCGCGTCCGTGCCGGGCAGCAGCACCGTCTCGTCGAGGGTGACGATCTTCGCGCGGGAGGCGCGGGCCACGGTCGACGCCCAGCGCCAGCCACGGTACCCGGGCTCCTTGCACTCGAAGTAGTGCGTGACAACGCGGTCCCCCTCGGAGACCATCCCGAGGTGTTCGCCGACGACGCCGGGATAGGCGGCTTCCTCGGCGGCCGCGCGGGCGAGGTCGACGGCCTCCGCGCACAGACGGTCCGGGGTGCGGCTTCGCGTTGTCGCTGCGCTCACAGGTATCGCTTCTCTCCTACGCCGTCTCACGGGTGCGCCCTTCCTCGGCGGGGGTGCGGACGGAGCGGACCGGTGGGCCGCGTCGACGTCCGCGCCCGATCGCACTCAGGCGCACCTACGCCATCCATTCTGCGGGATGGCCGAGAGGCGCGCGGCCGAGAACAACCGCCACAGGCGCGTTACGCACGCTACCTTCTCCTGGCCCCTGGGCCCACACCGGCGGCCGTCTTCGGTGCTCCGCGCCGGGATCTTTGCCGCCCCGCGACGACGCCCCGGCGCTCCGCACCGAAAGTTTCCCATCCGCCCGCCCGTCCCGCCCGGTCCGATGGTCCCGACTGGTCCCGACGTGACCCCACTCGGCCCCGTACGCACGGTAACCGCACTACACACCCCGAACTCGGGGCACTATGACGGAGTGACATCCGCGAGGTCGCCCCAGGGAGCAACCGGTGTCGGTGGCGCCAAGGGGAGCAACCGGAGCGGCGGATCGGGCCGGCTGACCGGATCCGTCCGCGCGGTGGGGCGTGCCCTGCACTTCCCGGTGACGCGGACCGCGCGCGGCATCCGCAAGGCGACGCACGCGCACGGCGCGGGCGAGTCCGGCCTCGGGAAACTGATCGAACTGCACGCGGTGAACGGCGCGGGCGACGTCATGATCACGGTGGCCCTGGCCTCCACCGTGTTCTTCTCCGTACCGACCGACGAGGCCCGCGGCCGGGTCGCCCTCTACCTGGGCATCACCATGGCGCCCTTCGCCGTCCTCGCCCCCGTGATCGGCCCGCTGCTCGACCGGCTGCCGCACGGCCGGCGGGCCGCGATGGCGGGCTCGATGCTCGCGCGGGCGATGCTGGCGCTGATGCTGGCGAGCGCGGTCGTCACCGGCACCTTCGAGCTGTACCCCGCCGCGCTCGGCGTGCTCGTCGCCTCCAAGGCCTACGGCGTGGTGCGCAGCGCCGTCGTACCCCGGCTGCTGCCACCCACGTTCTCCCTGGTCAAGGCCAATTCCCGAGTCACCCTGGGTGGACTCCTCGCCACCGGTGTGGCCGGACCCGTCGCCGCCCTGCTCCAGTCGCTGGGGGCGCGTTATCCGCTCTACGGCGCCTTCACGATCTTCATCGCGGGCACGTTCCTGTCGTTCTCACTGCCGCCCAAGGTCGACTCGGCCAAGGGCGAGGACACGGCGCTGCTCGCCGCCGACGCGGACCATCTGCACGGCCCGCACCTGAAGAAACCCCCGCGCCCCAATCTGCGGACCGTGGGCACGGCCGTCACCCACGCCCTCGGCGCCAACGCCTCGCTGCGCTGCCTGTCCGGCTTCCTGATCTTCTTCCTCGCCTTCCTGCTGCGCGAGCACCCGATCACCGGCAAGAGCGCGGCGGTCTCGCTCGGCCTGGTGGTCGTCTCGGCGGGCGTGGGCAACGCGCTCGGCACGGCCGTCGGCGCCTGGCTGAAGCAGCGCGCCCCGGAGATCATCATCGTGACGGTGGTGGCGGTCGTGGTGGCCGCCGCGGTCACGGCGGCGCTGTTCTTCGGCCCTCTGATGGTGGCGTGCCTCGCCGCGATCGCCGGTTTCGCGCAGGCCCTCGCCAAGCTGTCCCTGGACGCCCTGATCCAGCGGGACGTCCCCGAACTTGTCCGGAACTCGGCGTTCGCCCGCTCCGAGACGCTGCTCCAGATGGCCTGGGTGCTCGGCGGGGCCATCGGGATCGCGATGCCGCTCAACGGCCCGCTCGGCCTCTCCGTGGCCGCCGGGATCGTCGCCGTCGGGTGGCTGACGACCGTGCGGGGACTGCTCCTGGTGGCGCGGCGCGGCGGTGCGGCGCGCGGACGCGTCTCCTGAGCCGCGCGGGGGCCGTGCACGGCACGCCGCACCCCACGTGGGGGCACCGGTGGACGTGCCCGATAACCTTCGGTCATGACCTCCCTGCCCCGCGGCAGAGCCGCTAATGGACACCGCGCTGCGCGCCGTCGCCGCGCCGTCGCCACGGTCGGCGCCGTTTCCGCCGGACTCCTCGCCCTGTCCGCCTGTGACAAGCCGACCCCGATGGCCACCGTCACGGTCGGCACCAAGTCGGTGAGCTCCGAGGCCGACTGCTACAACGACGGCGACGCCCTGAAGACCGCGGACCTGACGAGCTGCCTGCGGTCCAAGGACATCAAGTCGATCACCGTGGACCCCGACGAGACCGTGCGGTTCGGCGTCGACCCGAAGATCGCGGACAAAGGCTGGACGATCCTGATGAACGGGCAGCAGCTGCTGCCCGAGACCACCAACAAGACCTACCTGACCATTCCGGGCAGCGTCTTCTTCAACCAGCAGTACGGCGCCAGCGGCAGCTCGACCCTCGTCTCCATCAAGGAGGGCAAGACGACGGCCACCGGTCTGTGGTCCTTCAAGTTCAAGAAGGACTCGGACAACTGACCGCCGCCGCCGGGCCGAGGGTGCTCGTGGCCACCGCCGTCTCCGCGGAGCGGGAAGCGGTGGCCGCGGCGTCGTCCGGCACGGCGCACGAGGTACGGCTCCCGGGGGCGACGCTCCACCGGGCCGACGGGCACGATCTGCTCGCCGCCGGTGTCGGCCCCGCCCTCGCCGCCGCCTCCGTCTCCGCCGCGCTGACCGCCGCCGCGCTCGAGGGCGCGCCCTACCGGCTCGTCGTCTGCGCGGGCATCGCCGGCGGGTTCCAGCCCGGAGCACCCGTGGGCTCGCTCGTGGTCGCCGACGACATCGTCGCGGCTGATCTGGGCGCCGAGGCGCCGGAGGGGTTCCTGCCGGTCACCGAGCTGGGCTTCGGGACCGTCAGCCACCGGCCTCCGGATTCACTCGTACGAGAAGTCGCCGCCGCCACCGGCGGCCGTGTCGGAACGGTCCTAACGGTGTCGACCGTGACCGGCAGCGCCGCACGCGCCGCCGAACTGCGCGCCCGGCACCCGGGCGCCCTCGCCGAGGCGATGGAGGGGTTCGGGGTCGCCGAGGCGGCCGGCGCGCACGGCGTGCCGGTGCTGGAGATCCGCGCGGTGTCCAATCCCGTCGGCCCGCGGGACCGCTCCGCGTGGCGCATCGGCGACGCCCTCGCGGCCCTCACCGGGGCGTTCGGGAAGCTGGGACCCCTGCTGGAGAGTTGGAACCCCCATGAGCGCACTGACTGACGCCGCCGGAACCCTGCGGATCGCCTACTCGCCCTGCCCCAACGACACCTTCGTGTTCGACGCCTGGGCACACGGCCGGGTCCCGGGCGCGCCCGCCCTGGACGTGACCTTCGCGGACATCGACATCACCAACGGCATGGCCGAGCGCGGCGAGTTCGACGTGCTGAAGGTGTCGTACGCCGTGCTGCCGTACGTCCTCGACGACTACGCGCTGCTGCCGTGCGGCGGCGCGCTGGGGCGCGGCTGCGGTCCGCTCGTGCTGACCAAGGAGGCCGGGACTGGGGGCACCTCCCTGCTCGAGCGAAGCCGAGAGCTTGGGGGACTGACAGGGCGTACGGTCGCCGTGCCGAGCGAGCGGTCGACGGCGTACCTGCTGTTCCGGCTGTGGGCGGCGGACACGGTTCCCGGCGGGGTCGGCGAGATCGTGGTCATGCCGTTCCACGAGATCATGCCGGCCGTGCGGGACGGGAAGGTCGACGCGGGGCTCGTCATCCACGAGGCGCGCTTCACGTACCAGAACTACGGGCTGCACAAGCTCGCCGACATGGGCGAGCACTGGGAGCGCACCACCGGGCTGCCGATCCCGCTGGGCGCGATCATCGCCAGGCGGTCACTGGGGGCGGAGCGGCTCCAGGAGCTCGCCGCGGCCGCCCGTGCCTCGGTCCGGGCCGCCTGGGACGACCCCGAGGCCTCCCGCGCCTACGTCCTGGAGCACGCCCAGGAAATGGACCCGAGCGTCGCGGACCAGCACATCGGCCTGTACGTCAACGAGTTCACGGCCGATCTGGGCGAGCCCGGCTACGCGGCGGTCCGCGGGCTGCTCACACGTGCGGCGGCCGAGGGACTGGTGCCGCCCCTCGGACCGGACGCGCTGGCGTTTCCCTGACCCTCCCCGGGCCCGCCGGGCTCCTCCGGCTCCCGGTGGCGGCCCGCCGCCGGGAGGCGGTCACACGTCGAGCTGGTCGGCGACCGCGCGCAGCAGACCCGCGATCTTCTTGCCGGAAGCCTTGTCGGGGTAGCGGCCGTTTTCCAGGGTGGGTGCGATGTTCTCGAGGAGGGTCGTCAGATCCTGGACGATGGACGCCAGTTCGTCCGGTTTGCGGCGCTGGGCGGCCGCGACCGAGGGGGTCGGCTCCAGCAGGGTCACCGAGAGGGCCTGATCGCCGCGCTGACCGGCGACGACGCCGAACTCGACGCGCTGGCCGGGCTTGAGTGCGTCTACTCCGGCGGGCAGAACCGAGGAATGGACGAAGACGTCGCCGCCGTCGTCACGGGAGAGAAAGCCGAAGCCCTTCTCAGTATTGAACCACTTGACTTTGCCGGTGGGCACGTCTGTCCTCGTCCTCGTACTCGTCGGAAACTTCTTCGGGAACGGCTCGGGTGGCCGCAGGGGCAACTGCCCGGGAAACGCCTCTGGACAGCACTACAGCGGGTCAGCCGACCCGCCGGTACCAAGGCTAATGGTCCGTCGGCTCGTGACAAGACGTCGCTGGATTGTTCCTTCGCGCAGGGAACTACCCTGGTCCGGTGCGTGACAAAACCCAAGCGAATTCCCCCGAAGCCGGTGACAGGCTGATCCGTGCCGGTGCCATCGTGTTCTTCATCGGAGCGTTGGCCACACTGGTCACCGTGGCACCGCTGTTGCTCGGAACGAAACCTTTTCCGTTCTACATGTTCGGCTTGAGCATGCTGATGGGCGTCGGATTCCTGCTGGCCGCCGCGGGTGTACTCCGGTCGGCCGCGGAGGGCCGCCGCCGGGCCCGCGCCGCCCGTTCCTGACGGCACCCGTTCCGGCGGACCGGCCCCGGACCCGCCGGTGCCGGACCCGCCGTGCCCTCAGCGGTGGTTCTCCAGCCACGCCGGGAACTCCGTGAGGTCGCCGAGGACCACGTCCGCGCCCGCCGCGCGCAGTTCCACGGCGTCGCACGGCCCGGTCGCCACGGCCACGCTGTACGCCCGGGCGGTGCGCGCACCGCGTACGTCACCGGTGTGGTCGCCGACGTAGACGCTCGCTCCGTGCTCGCGCAGCGCCACCGCCTTCTGCTCGGCCCACAGGCCGCCGACGACGTCGTCCGCGTCGATGTTCAGGTGCTCCAGGTGCAGCCGGGCGTTGGGCTCCCACTTCGCGGTCACGACGACCGCGCGGCCGCCCGCCGCCCGCACCGCCGTGACGGCCTCGCGCGCGCCGGGCATCGCGAGCGAGCCGGTGATCGCGTGCTCCGGGTACATCTCGCGGTAGAGACCGGCCGTCTCGTCTATCCGCTCGGCCGGGAACCAGTGGGCGAGTTCCTGCTCCAACGGCGGTCCGAGCCGCGTGATCACGAGGTCGGCGTCGACGTACGTCCCGGTCCGTGCCGACAGCGCCTCGAAGCAGGCGTGGATCCCGGGGCGGGAGTCGATCAGGGTCATGTCGAGGTCGAAACCGACGGTCAGCGCAGGTGAGGTCATATGGGCCATTGTGCGCAGGCCGCCGGGCACCGGGTCCAGGCCTTTTCCCGGGCCCGGGGTCAGCGGCCGCGCTGGGAGCGCCAGACGAGGTACAGGGCCGAGGCGACCGCCGCGCCGCGGACGACGAAGGGCCAGGTCTGGGCCATCGCCTCGTTCATGTGACCCTCGGCTACGGGATCGCCCCAGCGGCCGTTCGCACGGCCCCAGAGCCAGACGATTCCTGCCGTGGCGGACAGCCCCGGCAGGACGAGGACGGCCCACTTCGACTCCGCCCGGGTCAGCCGGCGCGAGCCGTAGGCGATCAGCCAGCCGAGGCCGAGCGCGAACCAGCTGCCGAGGACGGCGCCGGCCACGAGGAGGGCGGCGGCGAGCAGGAGCAGCGGATTGGTGTAACCGCCGGGGCGCGGGAGGAGACGGCGGAAGGAGCGGCGCGCGACGCCGGCCTCGGCGGCCGGCTCGTCCTCGGGGCCCGGTGCGGCGGCCGTCCCCTTCGCCGGGTCCGTCCCTTCCCCGGGTCCGCCGTCCTCGTCCCCGTCGCCCGGGGGCGGCTTGAGCAGTTCGGGGATCTCCACGCCGCCGACGAACCCCGGCACGCTGTCGCCCAGTCCGAAGGGGCTGTCGGTGGCACGCCACCAGTCGGGCCGGGTCGCGCTGTCGCCCAGTTCCGCCGCGCTCGCCAGATGGGGCGGGGACGGCATGCCGGCCCCGGCGCCGTCGGCGGGCCGCTCCGGGGCCGGGCGGGGGCGGGGGACGACGCGGCGCGGTTTCCTGGGGCGCTCCTCCGGTTCGGCGGCGCGCTGGGACGGCAGGGCGGCCCGGGTCCGGCCGTCGGCCCCGGCGCCGCCGGTGTCCCGTCCGGCCGCCGCGACGACCTCGTCGGGGGTGCCGAGGCGGTCGAGGATGCGGCGGACGGCGGCGGGGCTGTCGCCACCGGCTCCGGCCCGGCGGCGGCCGATCTCCTCGCGCAGTTCCGTGACCAGGCGCATGCGGGTCGCCGACGGCAACTGCCGCTGCTGGGCCAGGTCACCGACCCGGCTCAGATAGTCGAAGACCAGCTGGTCGCTCTCGATCCCCACGAAGTCCCCTCCGGGGCGCGTGCGTTGAATACCCCGTGCGGGACGAAGGTACCGGTTCTCCCGGGCGCGGGAGCGCCCCGCCCGGGCCTCGGGCAGCCGTACGACGTCCACCGCCCCGGGATCGCGCGGCCGACGGGCGGTTCACCGGCCGGGGGCCGGGCCCGGGGAGCGTGCCACCCGCTACCGTTGACAGGATGAGCCCCGAGACGACCGCCCCGCGGTCCCTGGCGGAAGCCCTCCGCGCGCGGGACGACGCCTCCCTGTCCGCCCTCCTGCGGTCCCGGCCGGACCTGATCACCCCCGTCCCCACGGACCTCACCCAGCTGGCCACACGGGCGGGTACCCGGGCGTCGGTCGTGCGCGCCCTGGAGCGTCTGGACCGTTTCACGCTACAGACGGCGGAGGCCCTGGCCGTGGCGCGGGAACCGGCGACGTACGACGAACTGCTCGGGCTGCTGGCGGGCGACGACGGCGACCCGGCGGCGACGGCGGCCTTCCCGCACGCGCTCGCCACCCTGCGCGAACAGGCGCTCCTGTGGGGGGCCGACGACCGGCTCCGGCTCGTGCGCACGGCACGTGAGCTGCTCGCGCCGTCCCCGCAGCACCCGTCCCCGACGGGGCTCGGGCCGACGGTCGGCGAGGCCACCGCGGGCATGTCGCCGGGGCGCATCCAGGAGATCGTGACCGCGGCGGGGCTGGCCACCACCCATGACTCGGTGTCGGCGGTCGCCTCGCTCAGTGCCCTGTTCTCCGACCGGAGCCGGATGTCGGCGCTGCTCGACGAGGCGCCCGCCGAGGCGGTGGAGGTGCTGTCCCGGCTGGTGTGGGGGCCGCCGTACGGACAGGTGACGGCCGAACCCGCACCCCATCTGCGCTGGCTGATCGCGCGGGGCCTGCTGCTGCCGACGGCGCCCGGCACGGTCGTCCTGCCCCGGGAGGTCGCCCTGCACCTGCGGGCGGGCCGCGCGCACCGGGTGACGCAGCCGGTGGCCCCCGCGGTCGAGGCCGCGACGGTCCACGGCCCGGGGGCCGTGGACACCGCCGCGGCCGGTCAGGCGTACACGACGCTGGCGACCGTCGAGGAGCTGCTGAAGGACTGGCACGAGGGCGGTCCGCCCGTGCTGCGCGCGGGCGGCCTGAGCGTGCGGGACCTGAAGCGGACGGCGGTGGCGCTCGACGTCCCCGAACCGGTCGCCGCCTTCTGGGTCGAACTCGCCTACGCGGCGGGCCTGGTGGCGTCGGACGGCGAGGCGGACGAACGGTACGCGGCGACACCGGCCTACGACACGTGGCTGGAGCTGCCCGCCGCGGAGCGCTGGGCGCGGCTCGCCTCGGCGTGGCTCGCGGCGACCCGCACGGCCGGTCTGGTCGGCGGACGGGACGCGAAGGACCGTACGCTCTCGGCGCTCGGTCCCGGCCTCGACCGCTCGTCGGCGCCCGAGGTCCGCCACCGCGTCCTCACCCTGCTCGCCGGGCTCCCCGAGGGCGCCTCCCCCGACGCGGACTCGCTCCTCGCCCGGCTGCACTGGGAACGGCCCTCGCGCGCCGTCCGGCCCGCGCCGGACGACCTCCGGGCCCGGCTGGCCCGCTGGACGCTGTCCGAGGCGGAACTGCTCGGGGTGACCGGCCGGGGCGCACTGTCCGCGCAGGGGCGGGCGCTCCTCGGCCTGCCCGCCCCGGCGGGCGCGACGGCGACGGAGCCGTCCGGCCCGGGCGACAAGCTTCCCGCCCACCACAAGCGGCGCGCCGTCCCTCCCGTGACCGCTCCGCCGCCGCACTCCCCCGCCGAGCAGGCCGCGGCGACGGCCCGGGCCGTCGCACTCCTCGCGCCCCTGCTGCCCGAGCCGCTCGACCACGTCCTGCTCCAGGCCGACCTGACGGCGGTGGCTCCCGGCCCGCTGGAGCGTCCGCTGGCCGACACGCTCGGGGTGCTCGCGGACGTCGAGTCCAAGGGCGGCGCGACGGTCTACCGCTTCACCCCGGCCTCGGTGCGCCGATCCCTCGACGCGGGCCGTTCGGCGTCCGACCTGCACGCCTTCCTCGCGGCCCATTCCCGTACGCCGGTCCCGCAGCCGCTGGCCTATCTGATCGACGACATGGCGCGCCGGCACGGCCACCTGCGGATCGGGGCGGCGTCGGCGTACGTGCGCTGCGACGACGAGGCGGTGCTCAACGAGATCCTCGCCGACAAGCGGTCCCAGGAGTTCGGGCTGCGGCGGATCGCGCCGACGGTGCTGGTCGCGCAGGCCGACCCCACGACCCTCCTCGCCGGTCTGCGGACGATGGGCTTCGCGCCGGCCGCCGAGTCGGCGGAGGGCGACGTGCTGATCAGCCGGGCGCACGCCCACCGCACCCCGCCGCGCCAGGCTCCCGAGCCCGTCCCGGACGGCCCGCCGGTCCCCGACGCCACGCTCCTCGGTGCCGCGATCCGCGCGATCCGGGCCGGGGACCTCGCCTCCACGGCCCCGCGCAAGGAGGACCCGGCCGCCGGCCGCCCCGGCGACGGCACCCTGCCCCGCACCAGCTCCGCCGAGACCCTGGCGACCATGCAGGCCGCCGTGATGACGGGCGAGGCGGTGTGGATCGGCTACGTCAACGCCGAGGGCGCGGCCAGCCAGCGCGTCATCGCCCCCATCCGGGTCGAGGGCGGCTTCGTGACGGCGTACGACCACACGGCGGACGAGGTCCGGACCTATCCGCTGCACCGGGTCACGGGGGTCGCGGAGCTGGCGGAGGACCAGTCCTGACCATCCGCCGGTAGGGCACACTGGACGTTTGGCCGAGCATCCGCGCCGGGTGCCGCCACGCAGAAAGGGACGGGTGTGAACGGACCCCTCATCGTCCAGTCCGACAAAACGCTTCTGCTGGAAGTCGATCACGATCTGGCCGACGCCTGCCGTCGGGCCATCGCCCCCTTCGCCGAGCTGGAGCGGGCTCCCGAGCACATCCACACCTACCGGGTGACCCCGCTCGGCCTGTGGAACGCGCGGGCCGCCGGGCACGACGCCGAGCAGGTCGTGGACGCCCTGGTGGAGTTCAGCCGCTATCCGGTCCCGCACGCGCTGCTCGTGGACATCGCGGAGACGATGGACCGCTACGGACGGCTGACGCTGAGCAAGCACCCGGCCCACGGGCTCGTCCTGACCACCACCGACCGGCCCGTCCTCGAGGAGGTGCTGCGCTCCAAGCGGATCGCCCCGCTCGTCGGCGCCCGGATCGACCCGGACACCGTGGCCGTGCACCCCTCCGAGCGCGGTCAGATCAAGCAGACCCTGCTGAAGCTGGGCTGGCCGGCCGAGGACCTCGCCGGGTACGTCGACGGCGAGGCGCACGCCATCGAGCTCGACGAGACCGGCTGGGCGCTGCGGCCCTACCAGCGCCAGGCCGTGGAGAACTTCTGGCACGGCGGCTCCGGCGTGGTCGTGCTGCCCTGCGGCGCGGGCAAGACGCTCGTCGGGGCCGGTGCCATGGCCGAGGCCAAGGCGACCACGCTCATCCTCGTCACCAACACCGTCTCCGCCCGGCAGTGGAAGCACGAACTGGTGAAGCGGACCTCGCTGACCGAGGACGAGATCGGCGAGTACAGCGGCACCCGCAAGGAGATCCGCCCGGTCACCATCGCCACCTACCAGGTGCTGACGACCCGGCGGAAGGGCGTCTACCCGCACCTGGAGCTCTTCGACTCCCGCGACTGGGGCCTGATCCTCTACGACGAGGTGCACCTGCTGCCCGCCCCGGTCTTCAAGTTCACCGCGGACCTCCAGGCCCGGCGCCGGCTGGGGCTGACCGCCACGCTGGTGCGGGAGGACGGACGCGAGTCGGACGTCTTCTCGCTCATCGGGCCCAAGCGGTTCGACGCGCCCTGGAAGGAGATCGAGGCGCAGGGCTACATCGCGCCGGCCGACTGCGTCGAGGTGCGGGTGAACCTCACCGACTCCGAGCGGCTCGCGTACGCCACCGCCGAGAACGAGGAGAAGTACCGCTTCTGCGCCACCACCGCGACCAAGCGGAAGGTGACCGAGGCGCTGGTCCGCAGGTTCGCCGGGCAGCAGATCCTCGTGATCGGCCAGTACATCGACCAGCTGGACGAGCTGGGCGAGCACCTGAACGCGCCCGTGATCAAGGGCGAGACCAGCAACGCCCAGCGGGAGAAGCTGTTCGACGCCTTCCGGGAGGGCGAGATCAGCGTGCTCGTCGTGTCCAAGGTCGCCAACTTCTCCATCGACCTGCCGGAGGCCACGGTGGCCATCCAGGTCTCGGGCACCTTCGGCTCCCGCCAGGAGGAGGCCCAGCGCCTCGGCCGCGTCCTGCGCCCCAAGGCCGACGGTCACCAGGCCCACTTCTACTCCGTGGTCGCCCGCGACACGATCGACCAGGACTTCGCCGCCCACCGCCAGCGCTTCCTGGCGGAACAGGGCTACGCCTACCGGATCATGGACGCCGACGAGGTGCTGGCGGACACCGAGTAGCCGTCACGGGCGGGGCGATTCCAGCCCCGGCCGGGGAAGATCCAGCCCCTCCGGCGTTCGAGGAGCGGGGTCCGGGGCGGAGCCCCAGGAGTGGGCGGACGGGGCCGAGCCGTCTGTCGGAGGAGGGGTGGACGCGCGGGTCGCCCGGGGCCTCAGTGGCGCCGGACGCCCGCTTCTTCGCCGTACTCGCCGAGCAGGACGACACCGATGGCCGCGCGCCCGAAGACCTTGACGGCCTTCAGGGCGTCGCCGAGACGGTAGTGGTGGCGGACGGAGGTGACGGCCGTCGCGCCGCGCGCGACGGGCCCGGGATGGGCAGGACCTGGGGTGAAAGTGGCTGCGCTCATATCTCCATGGTGCGGGCACCCGACCCGAACGGCGTCGGTCCCCGGACCGAACCTCGCCACCTCTCAGGTACGGCTCCGGCCCGTCCGCCGTACGCCTCACGACGGACCCCGCCCCCTAGGGGCCCCGGCGCCCGGCCCCGAAACGGCGCGCGGGCCCCGGAAAAACCATTGGCCCCGGCATCCACAGGTCGCCTAGAATCTTCGGTCTTGCCCGCCTCCCTTCACGGAGTGCCGCCGTCCGGCCGGAAACCGGACGGCACCCGGATTCACACCGGATTCCGTAGGAATTCCCGACGGATTCTCGACGGAATCCGAAGCGATTCACGAACTGCACCACTCGCGCAGCACCGCCCGAGCACCGCGGCACTCCCGCAGCACCCCCACCGCAGGTTTCCCGGAGGCAATTCCCCGTGTCCACCCTGTCCGACCGTCCGTCCGGCGCCCCGTCCGCGTCCGACGACCCCCTGGCCCGCGAGCGCTCCCACCTCACCGAGTCCCGTTCGGCGCTCCGCGCGATGCGCGAGGACGCGGAGAACCTCGACATCCGCGACGTCACCGCGAACTGGGTGAACGCCGAGGTGCTGCACCGGCAGATCACCGAGCGCATCAAGGCCCTCGCCGACCTCAGCCACACCCCGCTGTTCTTCGGGCGGCTCGACTATCTGCACGCACCGGGCTCCGACCTGGCGGAGGGCGCCGAGGGCGAGCGGTTCTACATCGGACGACGGCACGTCCACGACGCCGACGGCGACCCGATGGTCATCGACTGGCGCGCGCCGGTGTCCCAGCCGTTCTACCGGGCCTCGAAGAAGGACCCGATGGACATCGGGCTGCGCCGCCGCTTCGGCTACACCGGCGGCGACCTCACGGCCTACGAGGACGAGCACCTCTCCGACCCGGCCGAGACGGCGGCCACCAGCAAGCTGCTCCAGCAGGAGATCGAGCGCCCGCGCGTCGGTCCGATGCGCGACATCGTGGCGACCATCCAGCCCGAGCAGGACGAGATCGTACGGTCCGGGCTGTCCGGCTCGGTCTGCGTGCAGGGAGGCCCCGGCACCGGGAAGACCGCCGTGGGCCTGCACCGGGTCGCGTACCTGCTGTACGCGCACCGGGAACGGCTCGCCCGCACCGGCACCCTGGTGATCGGGCCGAACAAGTCCTTCCTGCACTACATCGAGCAGGTCCTGCCCGCGCTCGGCGAGCTGGAGGTCAAGCAGGCGACCGTCGACGACCTCGTCGCCCATGTCGAGGTGCGCGGGAGCGACGACGCGGCCGCGGCCGTGATCAAGGGCGACGCCCGGATGGCCGAGGTGCTGCGCCGGGCCGTGCGCTCGCACGTGACGATCCCGGCCGAGCCGGTGGTCGTGGTCAGGGGCTCGCGGCGCTGGCGCGTCCCGGCGTACGAGCTCGAGGAGATCGTGCGGGAGCTGCTCGACCGGGACATCCGGTACGGCGCGGCCCACCAGGCCCTCCCGCAGCGGATCGCGCACGCCGTGCTGGTCCAGATGGAGCGCTCCGGGGAAGCCCCGGACGACCGGGTGCAGGACGCCGTCGCCCGCAACGCCGCCGTGAAGGCCGCCGTCAAGGCGATCTGGCCGCAGGTCGACCCCGCCAAGCTCGTGCTCCGGCTGCTCACCGACGCCGACTTCCTCGCCGCGCACGCGGAGGGGCTGCTGGACGAGGCCGAGCAGAAGGAGATCCTCTGGGCGAAGCCGGTGCGCAGCGTGAAGAGCGCGAAGTGGTCGGCCGCCGACGCCGTGCTGATCGACGAGGCGACGGACCTGGTCCAGCGCACGCACTCCCTCGGGCACGTGGTGCTCGACGAGGCCCAGGACCTCTCCCCGATGCAGTACCGCGCCGTGGGACGGCGCTGCACGACGGGGTCGGCGACCGTGCTCGGCGACCTGGCGCAGGGGACCACCCCGTGGGCGACCCGGAGCTGGGAGGAGGCCCTCGGTCACCTGGGCAAGGGCGACGCGGTCGTCGAGGAGCTGACCGCGGGTTTCCGCGTCCCCACGGACGTCATCACCTACGCGTCCCGGCTGCTGCCGCACATCGCGCCCGGTCTCGCGCCGGTCGCCTCGGTGCGGGAGAACCCCGGCTTCTTCGAGGTGCGCTCGAGCACGGAGGACGCCGGGGTCCTGGGCACGGTGGAGGAGTTGCTGGGCCGGGAGGGATCGGTCGGGCTGATCGCGGCCGACGCCCGGATCCCCGTGCTGGCCGAGGCGCTGACGGCGGCCGGGCGGACGTATCTCGGTCCGGGCGAGGAGACGACGGCCGAGACCCGGCTGACCCTGGTGCCGGCCTCGCTCGCCAAGGGCCTGGAGTACGACTACGTGGTGCTGGACGAGCCCCGGGCGGTCGTCGACGGCGAGCCGGACGGGCGCACCGGGCTGCGCCGGCTGTACGTGGCGCTCACCCGTGCGGTCTCGGGTCTGATCGTGACGCACGCGGCGCCGCTCCCGGCCGAACTGGCCTGACCTCGGCCCGACGGGCCCCGGGCGCGGACGCCGACGGCCCCCGGCACGGATGCCGGGGGCCGTGAACCGCGTTGTACGAAGGGCTACTTGAACTTGTTGCTGGTCGCCAGGTAGACCTGCTTGGCGTTCGCGCCGAGGCGCGGCCCGGTGATGAACGTCTTGCGGTCGCTCAGGGAGTTGTTGGAGACCAGGTAGGTCCGGCCGTTGTGGCTCATGAACCAAGGCCCGCCGGACGCGCCGCCGTTCATGGTGCAGCCGATCATGAACTGGGCGGGGACGTTGCTCGCGAGCACGAACCGCTTGCTGGCGCCGTGGCAGTCGTACATCTTCGAGCCGTCGTAGGGCGCCTCGGCCGGGTAGCCGCGGACCTGCATGGACTTGACCTTGTTGGCGGCCGGGGCGCCGAACCACACCGGCAGGGCCGAACCGAGCCGCTCCTGGAGGGACTTGCCGCCGTTCTCGGGCTTGACGTGGAGCACGGCGTAGTCGTACCCGGAGGCCGCGTTGCCCGTGTGGGCGCCGCCCTTGATCCACTGGGAGGAGGTGGTGGCCCAGTCGGCCCACCAGATGCCGTACGGGGAGACGGCCTTGGCGCGCGGGTCGGTGATCTGCCGGTTGCTCAGGTTGGCGTTGTTGTTGTACGAGGGGACGAAGGCGATGTTGCGGTACCAGCCGCCGCCCTTGCCCGCGTGCACGCAGTGGCCCGCGGTCCACACCAGGTTGGACTTGCCGGGGTGCGCCGGGTCGGTGACGACGGCGGCCGAGCAGACCATGTTGCCCTGGGGCGAGGAGAAGAACATCTTGCCGACGGGCGGCGCGTAGCGGTGGTAGGTGCTCTTGACCTTGGCGGCGGTCTGCTTCTTCACCTTGCCGTCGGGCAGGTAGGAGGTGGCGCCGCTGCCCGAGCCCGAACTGGTGCTGCCCGCCTGGGCGACCGGGATGCTGGCCTTGGCCGCGGCCATCTTCTCCGGCGACCAGAAGTCCTTGATGTACGGGTTGGCGAAGTCCTCGGCCTCGGAGGCCCACTTGCTGTAGTCCTGCCACCCGCCGTTCTTCCACTTGTCCAGGGCGGCACCGCTGAGTTCGGTGGGAACGCCCGAGGGCAGCTTGTAGCCGCCGATCGAGACGGAGCCGTCGTCCTGGCCGGTGTCGACACCCTTGTCGGCCTGGGAGGACGACGAGGGCCGGGAGGCGGCCCCCTCGTCGTCCTTCTTGCCGTCACAGGCCGTGGTGGTGATCATGACGGCCGCGATCACGGCCGCGGCTGCCGCGAGCGTGCGGCTGCGTATGGATGGCATGAAGCCTTGTCCCCCTGAGGCTGCTGTGCTGCCGCACCGCTTTCGCCGGCACGCACATATGTTTGATTGTCATGCCCCAGCCGACCGGGGCACGATCAAATATGCACGCAAAAAACGGCTCGTTGATCGTCCCGTGACTCTCACAACACAACAACTACGCGGCGGAGATGGATCCGTGACCTGCCGGACCGGACCGGTCGCGCGGACACCGAGGGGGACGGCGCCCGGCGCGCCGGGCGGGTCCTAGCCGTCGAGGGCGGTCCGCCACTCCCGTACCGCTTCCGCCGAGACCGGCCCCGTCCAGCCTTCCGGACGTGCCGCACCGCCGATGTGGAAGGCGTCGAGACCCGCCGCGCGCAGCTCCGGCAGGTGGTCGAGGCGCAGACCGCCGCCGACCATGATCCGCGGCTCGTACCCCGGTTCGCCGCGGCGAGCGGCCTCGGCCACGAGGACGGGGAGCCCGTCGTCGACGCCCGCCGGGGACCCGGCGGTCAGATAGGTGTCGAGGCCGGGCAGGTCCGCGAGCTGCTTGCGCAGGGCGTCACGGTCGGCGGCACGGTCGACCGCGCGGTGGAACGTCCAGCGGTCGCCGTCCAGCGCGGCGACGATCCGTTCCACGGCGGCCAGGTCGGGGCCGCCGTGCTCGTCGAGGAAACCGAGCACGAACTCGTCCGCGCCGGCCTCCCGCAGCTCGTCCGCGGCCCGCACGAGGGCGTCGACGCCCTTCGCGCCGCCCGCCGAGAAACCGTCCGACAGGCGCAGCATCACGCGCAGCGGGATGTCGACGGAAGCGCGGATCCCGGTGAAGGTCTCCACCGACGGGGTCAGCCCGTCGGCCGCCATGTCCGTGACCAGCTCCAGCCGGTCGGCACCGCCGGCCTGAGCGGCGACCGCGTCCTCCACGCCGAGGGCGATCACCTCCAGGACCGCGCTCTTCCGCTCACTCATCGGACCTCTTCTCCTGGGCCGCTATAGGTCTAGTCCAATCCAACAGTACGCGGGTGGGAGCGGGGGCGCGAGAAGATCACGGCGAGCGGGGGCGCCGGGGGCGCCCCTCCGGACCACTCCCGGCCCCGTGAGCCCGCACGCCCGAACTCCGGACCGCTCCCGCCATAGTTGAACTCTCATATAACCTCCTCACATATGGAGATCATGTAAAGCTCACGTGAAAGGGCGGGGCAGTGCGACGACGTGGGTGGGGCGCGGCCGTTCTGGCGGTCGCGGCGGTGTCCGGGACGCTGGTCGTCCGGGGGGCCACGGGCGGCAACGAGGGTGACGGCGGTTCCGGGCCCGTCCGGGCGAGCGCGAGGACCGCGGCGCTGACCGTGGCCGACGGCGGCACCTCCGCCCGTCTGGAGCGGCGGAGCACCGAGCCCTTCAGCATGCTCGGGATCACCTGGGCCGAGTCGTCCGCACGGGTGACCGGCACCATCGAGGTCCGGACCCGGAGCACGGCGGGTCACGCGTGGTCGGCGTGGCTGCGGCTGGACGGCGACAGCGGCGAGGGCGAGCCGGGCGCGTCCCGCGGCGGCACCGCACCGGCGTGGGTGGGCCCGTCCGACGGGGTCGAGGTGCGGATGTCCGGCCGGCCGTCCCAGCGGCTGCCCGAGGGCCTCCGGCTGGACATGATCGACCCCGGCGGCCGTACGGCCTCCCCGATGGAGCCCGCCGGGTTCGTGATGGACCCGTCCGACCCGACCGGCCCGGCCGACCCGACCGTGACGGACGACCCGCCCGCGACGGACGACCCGCCCGCGACGGACGCCCCCGCGGACACTGCCTCACCCGACCCTTCCCCGCCCCTCACCTCCGAGCCCTCGTCCGACCCGACGGCCACCGCCGTGCCCACGGAGACGGAGACGCAGCCGTCCACCGGGAGCGCGAGCCCCTCCCCGACCGGCTCCGGCGCGGGCCCGGCCACGCCGACCGCGAGCGCGTCGACGACGGTGCCCCCGGCCCCGGAGTCCACCGCGCCCCGCCCGCCGATCACCTCGCGCGCGGGCTGGGGAGCGGACGAGTCCATCAGCCCCGAGGAGCCCGGCTACCTGCCGGGCGGGAGGATCAAGGCGGTGGTGCTGCACCACACCGCCACCTCCGGCGACTACGGCTGCGCCGAGGCCCCGGCCGTCATCAGGGCCGTCTACACCTACGACGTGCAGCAGCTGACCTGGAAGGACATCGGCTACAACTTCCTCGTCGACAAGTGCGGCACGATCTACGAGGGCCGCAAGGGCGGCGTCGACCGGCCGGTGATGGGCGCGCACGCCTACGGCTTCAACTCCGAGACCACGGGCATCGCGATCATCGGTGACTACAGCAGTGTGGCGCCGTCGAGGGAGGCGATGACCTCGGTCGCCCGGCTCGCCGCCTGGAAGCTCGGCCAGTACGGCGTCGACCCGACGGGCACCGCCACCCTCACCGCGGGCGCGAGCGGACCGAACTACTTCCGCCAGACGTGGGCGGCGGGCGCCAGGATGGCCTTCCCCGTCATCCACGGCCACCGCGACGGCTACAACACCGTGTGCCCGGGCGACGCCTACTACGCCCTGCTGCCCACGATCCGCGCCTGGGCGGGCGGAGCGGTCGAGGGGCTCACGCTGGACTCGGTCACCGGCGCCGGCGCGTCCGGCACCACCGTCCCCGCCGACACCGCCGTCACCGTGAAGTGGTCGGCCTCGACCCCGGCCGCCCTGGTCAGGGAGTACGACGTCCTGGTCGACGGCGAGGTCGCGGCCACCGTCGCCGGCACCGCCGCCTCCGCCGAGGTGAAGCTGGCCCCGGGCACCCACCGGATCGCCGTGCAGGGCGTCCACCAGTCCGGCAGGACCGCGGTCAGCGCGGACGTCACCGTCCTCGCCGAGACCGCCCCGCCCACCACGGAGGCGACGACCCCCGCCGCGACCGCCTCCCCCACCGCGGAGACCACCGCCCCCGCCGCGACCCCCTCGCCCACCGCGGGGGTCACGCCCCCCGCCACGGCCACCTCGCCCACCACGAAGGCCACGACCCCCACCGCGACCGCCTCGCCCACCACGAAGGCCACCACTCCCGCCGACACCAAGCCGCCCGTCTTCTCCACCAAGCCGAACCTCGCCCTGCGCACCGGCACGGTGAGCACCACGGCCGCCCCGCTCACCCTGAAGTGGAAGGCCACCGACACGGTCGGGCTGAAGGAGGTGCGTCTCACCGCCCCGGTCGCGAAGACGTACGGCCCGACGGTCACGAGCGCGAGCCTCACCGCCAAGTCCGGTGTCGCCACGGCCTGGAGGATGACCGCGTACGACCGGGCCGGCAACACCGCCGCGGCCTCGGTGAGCGGCACCCCCGTGATCCTCCAGGAGAGTTCGGCCACCAGGACCGGCACCTGGACGTCGAAGTCGTCGAGCAGCTACCTGGGCGGCAGGTCGTACGGCAGCTCCACGAAGAACGCCTCGCTGAGCTGGACCTTCACCGGCCGCTCGGCGGCCCTGGTGGTCTCGCGCGCCGCGACCTCGGGCCAGGTGTACGTCTACGTGGACGGCAAGAAGACCGTCACCGTGGATCTGAGGTCGACGACGACCAAGTACCGCGACGCCGTCTGGACGACGACGTGGACCGCCGCCGCCAGGCACACGGTGAAGCTCGTGGTCGTCGGCACCGCCGGGCGGCCCGCGGTCACGACCGACGGGCTGGTCTACCTCAAGTAACCGGTCGGCCGGTCCGCCCGACGGGCGGACCGGCCGACCGGTTCGGCTGGTTCACCCGAACAGGTTCAGCTCCTCCTCCCGCGCCCCCACCAGCTCGTACACCGTCGTCCCCGGGACCGGCCGGCCCGAGCACAGCCGTACGAGGGTCGCGGCGCCGCCGATGTACCGGGCCGGGGGACGGTCCCCGGGGACGCCGCCCAGGCGCAGCGGGTCGTCCAGGTCGTCGAGGTCCGCGTGCAGCGGCACCAGGTCGCGCTCGCGGCTGATGCGGGCCAAGAGACGGAGGGCGTGCGGCAGTCCCGGCCCCGCGTAGGCGCCCGGTTCGCCGAACGCCTCGCGCACGTCCCCGGCGTGGATCCACTCGCCGAGCGCGACCGCGTCGACGGCGCCCCGGGTACGGGCGATCACGGGTCCCGCCTCGGTCATCCCGCGTTCCAGTTCGTCGATGACCCGTTCCGTCGGCCAGTCGGCGCGCTCGGCGATGTCACGGTCGTTGGCCTCGGGCGAGAACACCCCGGGTTCGTAGCGGCGTTCCACGACCCGCATCAGCGCGGACGAGCAGTGCGCCAGCACGTCCCGCACCGTCCACTCCGGACACCCGGCCGTCGGACGGGAGAAGTCGTCCTCCGGGCGGGCCCGCAGCAGCGGGATCAGCGCGTCGCGCTCGGTGCGCAGGAGCAGACCGGGCAGTTCCGGGTCCCGTTCATCGTGTGCGTCGTGAGGAATCATGCCTCCACGCTAGGGGCCGGAGCCTCCTGGCCGGGCGGTTCGAAGGATTCGGAGCCGGTGCGCCGGAGCCGGTCGGCCGCGCCTCCGGCCGGTGGTCCGGAGCCGACGCCGACGGCCGCCGCGCGGCGGGGACAATGGCGCCATGGCAGCAGAGAGCACCCGCCACCCGGCCCGCGCGGAACTGACGAAGCGCTGGGCGGACACCGTCCTGGCCGCGCGTGACGGCGACGGCGGGTCCGGCCCCGCGCCGGGGCCCTACGGGGCGAACCTCCTGGACCGCTGGGCCGAACCCCGGCGCCGGTACCACACCACCGACCACCTCCTCGCGGTCCTCGGTCACATCGACGTGCTGGAGGCCCACGGGGAGCGCGCCGGTGATCCGGCCGCCGTGCGGCTGGCCGCCTGGTTCCACGACGCCGTGTACCTCCCGGACCGCTCGGAGAACGAGGAGCGCTCCGCCAAGCTCGCCGAACGCGCGCTGGCCGAACTGGGCGTCGCCCCGGACCGCACGGCCGAGGTCGCCCGGCTCGTCCGGCTCACCGTCTCCCACGACCCCGCCGACGACGACACCGACGGCGCCGTCCTGTGCGACGCGGACCTGGCGGTCCTGGCCTCGCCCCCGGCCGCGTACGCCGCCTACGCCGCCGCCGTCCGCGAGGAGTACGCCTTCGTCCCCGACGACGCCTTCCGCGCGGGCCGGGCGGCCGTGCTGCGCCAACTGCTGGGTCTCCCGAGGCTGTTCAGGACCTCGTACGGGGAACGCGTCTGGGCCGGCCCGGCCCGCCGGAACATGGAGGCGGAACTGGCGGCGCTGACGGGCGACGCCGGGTAATCCCGTAGGCCCGGCGGCGTGCTCCGCCCTATTGTCGACCGCATGACTGACACGGGTGGGGACCAGGTCGAGGAAGCCGTCGCGAGCTGCGCGACGCTGCTGCGGGCGGCGGCCGGACGCGACTGGGACGGCGCCCGGGCGGGACGGCTGGAATGGAGCTGCCGGCGGACCGCCGAGCACATCGCCGACGATCTCATCGCGTACGCGGGCCGTCTGGCGGCGCGGGCCACCACGGCGTACGTGCCGTTCGAGATCAAGCTGGACGAGGGCACCGGCGTCGCCGGGGTCATCGACGTGATCGAGGCGGCCGGCCGGCTGCTCTCCGCCACGGTCCGGACGACCCCCCGCGAGGTGCGCGCCTTCCATCCGTACCCGTTCCGCAGCGCGAACCGCGAGGGCTTCGCCGCGATGGGGGTCACCGAGGTCCTGCTGCACACGCACGACATCGCCGAGGGGCTCGGCCTGCCCTACGAGCCGCCGGCCGAGCTGTGCGCCTGGGCCCTCGCCCGGATCTTCCCGCACGTGCGGCCCGAGCCCGACGCCCCCTGGAGCACGCTCCTGTGGGCCACCGGGCGCGGCGCCCTGCCCGGCCGGGAGCCGCTCACCGAGTGGCGCTGGAGCAACAACCTGGTGATCGGCACCGAGCGGCTCACCCTCCAGGGGGTCACCCCGGCCGCCGCCGCCGATCTGCGCGCCGGCGGCACGGGCGGCTTCGAGTGGATCGAGGGCGGCCCGTTCCACGGCACCCGGGAGGCCGCCGGGTCGGTCGTGAACTCCTACGAGAAGGGGGTGCACCGGCCGGAATGGGGGATGTTCGTGCTCGTGCGGCGCGAGGACGGTCTCGCGGTCGGCGCGATCGGTTTCCACGGCGTGCCCGACGAGGAGGGACGCGCCGAGGTCGGCTACGACCTCGCGGAGAACGCCCGCGGCCGGGGCTACGCCACCGAGGCCCTGTGCGCGCTGGCCGAGTCCTCCCTCGCCCGCGACGACGTCAAGCTCCTGTTCGCCGCCATCGAGCGGGAGAACGCCCCCTCGCAACGGGTCGTCGCCCGCGCCGGTTTCACCCGGGCGGGCGAGGACGTGGAGAAGGCCGCCCGCGAACTGCACGGCATGGACGAGTCCTTGAGGCTCTACTCCCGCGAGGCCTGAGTCCGCGCGGGACCCGGGCACGCGGGATCCGGGCGCGCGGGGCGGGACCGCCCGGTCACCGGGACCGCCCGGTCACCGCGTCCGCTTGCGGCGGCGCAGTCCCGCTCCGTGCAGCAGTCGTACGACCTCACGGCTGCTGACCTCCACCGCGCCCGCGGCGACCGCGTCGGCGTAGCGGTGCGAGGGGATGTCGTAGTGGTCGCGCTCGAAGGCCCGCGGGGGCGCGCCCAGTTCCCCGGCGAACGCGTGGAGTTCGTCGTAGGAGACGTCGCTGATCAGGTGGGACCACACCCGGCCGTGGCCCGGCCAGGTGGGAGGGTCGATGTAGACGGTCACGAGGGCGGGTTCGTTCCGGTCGCCGAGCCGAGGGAGCCCACCGGGGAGATCTTCACGCCCGCCTGGTGGCACACCCAGTGCGGATCGGGGCCCAGTTCGGGCTCGACCTCCAGGGCGTGCGGGTCGCCGGCGGAGCACACCGGGCACAGCGGCCACCGTCCGTGCCGCTCCAGGAGCGCGTCCTGTACGTCCTGGGCGACGAGCCCGGCGACGAACTCGACGCCGTCCGGCCACTGCTCGACCCACCAACGGCGCTGCACCACCGAGTCCTCGACCAGGGAGACGACGTCCGCCTCGGCCACCCGGCCCGCGACCAGGTCGGCGAGCACACGGGCGCGCGCCGCGTGCAACGCCTGCTCCAGGGGATCGAGGGGGCTGCCGGTGGGGTTCATGTCCCCATTGTGCGCACCCTTGACCGTGCACCCCAAAGGAAAATATCTTTCATGGTGTGACCGATGACGTGAAGGAAAGTTTCGCGAGGGAGGCGCCACCCGCCCCCGCGGCCCTCGCGGCCAAGGTGCGGACCCTCGTCCCCTCGATGACGCGCTCCATGCAGCGGGTCGCCGAGGCCGTCGCCGGCGACCCGGCCGGCTGCGCGGCCCTCACGGTCACCGGACTCGCCGAGCTCACCGGCACCAGCGAGGCCACGGTCGTGCGCACGGCCCGCCTCCTCGGCTACCCCGGATACCGGGACCTGCGTCTCGCGCTCGCCGGGCTCGCCGCCCAGCAGCAGTCGGGCCGGTCCCCCTCCGTCACCGCCGACATAGCGGTCGACGACCCCATCGCCGACGTCGTGGCCAAACTCGCCTACGACGAGCAGCAGACCCTCGCCGACACCGCCGCCGCGCTCGACACGGTCCAGCTCGGCGCCGCCGTGGCCGCCATAGCCGCCGCCCGCCGCGTCGACATCTACGGCGTCGGCGCCTCCGGGCTCGTCGCCCAGGACCTCCTGCAGAAACTCATGCGGATCGGGCTCATGGTCCACGCGCACAGCGACCCGCACCTCGCGGTGACCAACGCGGTCCAACTGCGCGGCAAGGACGTGGCGATAGCCATCACGCACTCCGGCTCGACCGGCGACGTCATCGAACCGCTGCGGGTCGCCTTCGAGCACGGCGCGACGACGGTGGCGATCACCGGCCGTCCGAACGGACCGGTCGCGCAGTACGCCGACCACGTCCTCACCACCTCCACCGCCCGCGAGAGCGAGCTGCGCCCGGCGGCCATGTCGTCGCGCACCAGCCAACTGCTGGTGGTGGACTGTCTGTTCGTGGGGGTTGCCCAGCGCACCTACGAGACGGCGGCACCCGCGCTGTCCGCCTCGTACGAGGCCCTGGCGCACCGCCACTCCCCGCGCGGCGGCCGGTAGCCGCTCCGCACGACCGACCTCATCGGAAAGAGCCGCCTCTCCATGACCTCCATGCCCGACCACGGCGATCTCCGAGCGGAGCTGGAGACGCTGACCACCGAGGCGTTCCGCCCCGAACTCTCGGAGATCGACCGTCTGCCCACGCTGGAGATCGCGCGGCTCATGAACGGGGAGGACACGACGGTGCCGGCGGCCGTCGCCGCGCAGCTCCCGCTCATCGCCGCCGCGATCGACGACATCGCGGAGCGCATGGCCCGCGGGGGCCGCCTGGTCTACGCGGGCGCCGGCACCGCGGGCCGCCTCGGCGTCCTGGACGCCTCGGAGTGCCCGCCCACGTTCAACACCGATCCGTCCCGGGTCGTCGGCGTGATCGCGGGCGGCCCGACCGCCATGGTCACCTCGGTCGAGGGCGCCGAGGACTCCCGGGAACTCGCGGCGGCCGACCTGGACGCGCTCGCCCTGACGGCCGACGACACCGTGGTCGGCGTCTCCGCCTCGGGCCGCACCCCGTACGCCGTCGGCGCGGTCGAGCACGCCCGCAAGCAGGGCGCGCTCACGGTCGGGCTGTCCTGCAATGCGCACAGCGCGCTCGCCTCCGCCGCGGACCACGGCATCGAGATCGTGGTCGGCCCCGAACTGCTCACGGGCTCGACCCGGCTGAAGTCCGGCACCGCGCAGAAGCTCGTCCTCAACATGCTCTCGACGATCACGATGATCCGGCTCGGCAAGACGTACGGGAACCTGATGGTCGACGTACGGGCCTCGAACGAGAAGCTGCGGGCGCGCTCCCGCCGGATCGTCGCGCTCGCCACCGGCGCCTCCGACGAGGAGATCGAGCGCGCGCTCGCCGCCACCGACGGCGAGGTGAAGAACGCCATCCTGACGATCCTCGGCGGCGTGGACGGCCCCACCGCCGCCCGCCTTCTGGAGGAGTCCGAGGGCCGTCTGCGCGCCGCGCTGGCGGCTTCGGCCGGCTGACCAGCACGCTCGGGGGGTGCGCACACCGGACTCCACCACAGCAGCGGCGATCCTCCCCCTCGTGGGCGGCCCCGCGAACGTCCTCACCGTCGCCCACTGCATGACCCGGCTCCGGCTGGGCCTGCGGGACCGGGGCCTGGTGGACGAGGAGGGCCTGCGGGCCCTGCCCGCCGTCCTCGGCCTGGTCGCGGACGGCGGCTCGTACCAGATCGTGCTGGGCCCCGGCACGGTCGCCCGCGTGACACCCGCGTTCGAGTCCCTGCTGGCGGCCGCCGGTCCCGGCCTCGGCCCCGCCGCCACCGCGGAACCGTCCGGCCCCCTTCCCGCGAGCAGCACCGCACCGCCCGCCCGGCACGGCGTCGAACCCGCGGCCGCCGCGGACCGTTCGTTCCCTCCCGGGGCCCGCCCCGGGGCCCCCACCTCACCGGCCGTCCCGCCCGGCGCCGGCCCCGGGGACACCGCGGGCCTGCTCGGCGCGCGCGGGGCCGAGCTGAAGGCGGCCCGGGCCCGCCGCAACGCCACCCCCCTCAAGCTGTTCCTGCGGCGGATCGCGGACGTCTTCGTGCCCCTGATCCCCGCCCTGATCGGCTGCGGGGTGATCGCCGGCCTCAACGGCGTGCTGGTCAACCTCGGCGTGCTGACGGGCCTCACCCCCGCCCTGACCGCCGTCGCCGCCGGGTTCATGGCGCTCATCGCCGTCTTCGTCGGACACAACACGGCCAAGGTGTTCGGCGGCACCCCGGTCCTCGGCGGCGCGGTGGCCGCCGTCGTCGTGTACGCGGGGGTCGCGAAGGTCACCGTCCTCGGCGTCACCCTCGCCCCCGGCCAGGGCGGCGTCCTGGGCGCCCTGGCGGCGGCGTTGCTCGGCACGTACGTGGAGAAGTGGTGCCGCAGCTGGGTCCCGCCCACCCTGGACGTCCTGGTCACCCCCACCCTCACCGTGCTGCTGACCGGCCTGGTGACGCTGTACGCGCTGATGTACACGGCCGGCCGGCTCTCCGCCGCCATCGGGACCTCCGCCACCTGGCTGCTCTCCACCACGGGCGCCTTCGCCGGGCTCGTCCTCGGCGCCCTGTTCCTCCCCCTGGTGATGCTCGGACTGCACCAGGCCCTCATCCCCGTCCACGCCACGCTCATCGAGCAGCAGGGCTACACCGTCCTGCTGCCCGTGCTCGCCATGGCGGGCGCCGGCCAGGTCGGGGCCGCCCTCGCGGTCTACGTCCGGCTGCGTCACGACACCTCGCTGCGCACGACGATCAGATCGGCGCTCCCGGCCGGTCTCCTCGGCGTCGGCGAACCCCTGATCTACGGCGTCTCGCTCCCCCTCGGCCGTCCCTTCGTCACGGCCTGCGCGGGCGGAGCGGCGGGCGGCGCCTTCATCGGCTTCTTCTCGATGCTGGGCGACCGGGTCGGCTCGACGGCCATCGGCCCCTCCGGACTGGCCCTGTTCCCGCTGCTGTCCGGAAACCGGAGCCTCGCCGTCACCGCGGCGATCTACGCGGGCGGCCTGCTGACCGGATACGCCGTCGGGTTCGCGGCCACCTGGTTCCTCGGCCTCGGCGGCCTCCCCCCACAGGGCCCCGACGGGGGCCTCGACCGTGCCGCCGACGGGGCGCCACCGGCCCGTCCGGCGGAACAGACCGCCGCATAGCCGCGCTGTCGGCGGCGCGTGCGAGGCTGGGGGCATGAACCACGCACAGCTGACCGCCCTCGGCCGCGCCCTGCGGCTGCTCGGGGAGCACGGCGACGCACTGAACGCCGACACCCCCGACGCCAGGCTGCACGAGGTCAAGGCGGATCTGAAGCGGGCCCTGGACCTGCTCGACGAGACGGTGACGACGGCCGCGCCGACCACCCGCTGCGCCGAGCACCCGAACGGCCCGGTGGACGAGAGCGCCCCGGACCGCTGTCTGCTCTGCGAGACCCGCCGCCGCACCGCCCGCCGCACCGAGGTCAACGACGCCTACGGGCACGGCCGGACGCCCGCTCCGGACGAGCTGCCCGACCGCACGATG
The DNA here is from genome assembly GCF_002911015.1 of Streptomyces populi. Taxonomy (GTDB): domain Bacteria; phylum Actinomycetota; class Actinomycetes; order Streptomycetales; family Streptomycetaceae; genus Streptomyces; species Streptomyces populi. Next base: position 11,775 of record NZ_KZ626878.1, on the reverse strand, counting down.
TCCCGCTACGGAGTCCGCGGAGACCGCCCCCAGCCGCAGCAGCGCTGGCTCCCGGAGGTCTGGAACGGCCAGACGTGGCTCCTGTGCGGCACCCCCCGCCGCGACCGCCAGGAAGCCGAGCGCTACCTCGCCGCCGAGCGCAGGGCCCCCCGCCCCGGCATGGCCTACCGCCTGGTCCACGAGTTCACCGACTACGAGGTGCTCCGCATCTGGGGCACGCCGGTCAAGGTCGACATCGAGCCGATGGGGAACCTCTAGACGGGCGGCCCGGACCGGCCGGTCCGTGGGCGGGCGCTCCGTGACGGCCGGCCGGCGCGGAGCGCGCAAAGGGACGGCGCCCGCGTCACGGCGGGCGCCGTCCCTCCCCCGTTCCCCCCGTCACCGGGAAGCCCGTCCGGTCAGCTCAGCGTCTTCAGCGCCGCCGCGTCGTAGGGAGCCAGCTCGTCGAAACGGCCGGCCAGGACCTTCGCCGCCCACTCGGGGTCCTGGAGCAGCGCGCGGCCGACGGCCACGAGGTCGAACTCGTCGCGCTCCAGGCGGTCGAGGAGGTCGTCGATGCCCTTGACCGGGGAGCCCTCGCCGACGAACGCCTTGATGAAGTCGCCGTCCAGGCCGACCGAACCGACGGTGATGGCGGTCTTGCCCGTGAGCTTCTTGGTCCAGCCGGCGAGGTTGAGGTCGGAGCCGTCGAACTCGGGCAGCCAGTAACGGCGGGTGGAGGCGTGGAAGGCGTCCACACCGGCCGCGGCGAGCGGGCCGAGGATCGCCTCCAGCTCCTCCGGGGTCTCGGCGATCCGGGCGTCGTACGCCTGCTGCTTCCACTGCGAGTAGCGGAAGATGACGGGGAACTCGGGCGAGACGGCGGCGCGTACCGCGGCCACGATCTCCGCCGCGAACTTCGTACGGGCCACCGGGTCGCCGCCGTAGGCGTCCTCGCGCCGGTTGGTGCCGGACCACAGGAACTGGTCGATCAGGTAGCCGTGGGCACCGTGCAGTTCGACGCCGTCGAAGCCGATGCGCTCGGCGTCCGCCGCGGCCTTGGCGAAGGCCTCGACGACGTCGTCGAGGTCCTGCTGGGTCATGGCCTTGCCGGTGACCTCCGCGCCCTCCTTGTAGAGGCCGGAGGGGCCGACGGGCGGGGCGTCCGCGAAGGGCGGCTCGCCCGCCTTGCGGACCATGCCTATGTGCCACAGCTGCGGGACGATCGTGCCGCCCGCCGCGTGTACGGCGTCGGCGACCTTCGCCCAGCCGGCGAGCTGGTCCTCGCCGTGGAAACGCGGCACCGCGTCGCTCTGTCCGGCGGAGTCGTGGCCGACGTAGGTGCCCTCGGTGACGATCAGACCGACGCCCGCGGCGGCGCGGCGGGAGTAGTAGCCGACCACGTCCTCCCCCGGGACGCCGCCCGGCGAGAACATCCGGGTCATCGGGGCCATGGCGATCCGGTTCGGGACGGTCAGGCCGTTGAGGGAAACGGGACGGGACAGGATCTCGGCGGCGCGGGACGCGGCGTCAGCGGTCACGTGGGGGCTCCTCGGAGAGGTGGTCGGTACGACGGCGAGCGGTCTGCGGGACAGGAGATTCCGCGCGGTATGTGCACATGCATCGACTGCCCGTCCGGGTCAACCGCTCCGCCGGGCGCGGCATTCCGCCACTCCCGCACCCGACACCGTGATTCAGGCCACACCCCAGGAGGCGTCCGGCCGGCGGAACGCTTCCCGCCCCGGCCCGCGCGGCCCCGACCGGCCGGGGCGGGAGGCCCCGCGCGCCGAGCGCCGGACGAAGAGCGCCCCCTGCCTGTCGATAGGGTGTGACCGCTTCGAACGGCTTTCGAACAAAAGGAAATTGATGAGCCGACACACAAGACGGCTGGCGGCACTCGCCGCGCCCCTGGCTCTCGGCGCGACCCTGCTCGCCCCGTCCGCGGCCCGGGCGGAGACCGTGGTCTCGGGGAACTACACAGCGGTCTTCAACTACCCCAAGCCCACGACGTACGACTCCTCGATCAACACCTCGGTCGGCGACCTGGTCGACCTCGCGGCTCCCGGCTCGACCCTGTACATGGGCATGTACTGGTTCAACAGCTCGGACCTGCGGGCGAAGCTCACCGCCGCCCAGGACCGCGGCGTCACGCTGCGCATCATCTCGGAGTCGGCGAACCGGCCCAGCAGCGACCTGGACAGCCTCGCGCTGACCGGCGGCTCCACCCTCACCTGGTGCTCCCGCGGCTGCATGGGCAACGGTTCGGGCGACACGAACGCGATCGACCACGACAAGTACATCGTGTTCGACGCGCTCACCGACGGACGCAAGAACGTCGTCTGGCAGAGCTCGCAGAACCTCGCCGGCGGCCAGGACGGCGAGATCAACAACGCGGTCGTCGTGTCCGGCAACGCGACCCTCGCGTCCCGGTACCGCGCGCACTTCAACGACCAGGTCAGGCACTCCGCCGACAGCCTGCACACGACGTACGACCACACCACCGGCGACCCGTCCTCCCCGGTCGAGGCGTACTTCTTCCCGCGCGACACCGCCTCGGACGCCTCCTACTACGGCAACGCCGACATCCTCGCCTCGTTCATCGACCAGGTCGACTGCTCGATCAGCGGGAAGATCAGGATCTCGGCCGCCGAACTCGACCAGCGGACCACCCGCCCGGCCGTCTACGACGCCCTGGCGGCGAAACGGTCCCAGGGGTGCAGCGTCGACGCGAACGCCCGCGACCTCAGTGACGGCGGCGGCAACAACGGCATCAACGACCTGACCGCCCTCGACGTCGCGGCCTACGGCAACCGCCCCGGCGGCTGCCGCTACAAGGCCGCGGCGGGATCCTCCTGCAACCACGGCACCACCCACTCCAAGTACCTGCTGACGGAGTGGAAGAAGAGCGACGGCACCCAGGTCCAGCACGTGTACACGGGCTCCCACAACTGGACCGCGGGCTCGCTCAAGACGAACGACGAGACGATCCTGCGCATCGACGACGCGGGCACCTACCAGGCCTACGTCGCCAACTTCGACAAGGTGCGCGCGGGCGCGGTCGACCTCGACGCCGCGAAGTACGGCTCGACGTCCCAGCACTACTCCCGGGTCAACGTGAACGCGAGCGGCGACCAGCACTACAGCGCCGTCGCCTCCGGCGGCACCTCCCCCGTCTACACCGCGGTGGCGTACGAGCAGGGCGACCGGCACGACTCCTCGGACAGCGAGCTGGGCACCGACGTGTACCTGCGCCTGTACAAGGACGGGGTGCCGCTGTGGGACGAGAAGCTGCTGAGCAACGGCAACACCGGCACCGGCACGACCTGGTCGCACCAGAAGCCCGACGTCGGCGTGGACGACCAGGGCAACGCCATCGTCGTGTGGGCCAAGGACGACGACGGCAACAAGTACGCGGACATCGCGGTGCGCAAGGTGACCCCGGGCGGCACGGTCACCACCCTGCCGCGCCCGCACGCCTCCGGTGACGGGGACCAGCTGCGGCCGACGGTCGCGGTGGCCGGCGACGGCTCCTACACCGTCGCCTGGGAGAACACGGCCGACGGCTCGACCCTCAACCAGGTGTACGCGAGCAGCTGGTCCGGGACCGGCGCGCTGCGCTACCAGGACGTCCAGGTCAGCACGATCAACTCCGGTGCCGCCGGATCGAACCGCCGGCCCGACGCGGCGATCGACGACGCCGGGAACACCGTGATCGCCTGGGAGGAGGACGCGGACGGCAACGGCGGCATCAACATCGGCGTCGCCAAGCTGAACACCTCGGGCGGCTTCTCCGTGACCCGCAGGACGGGCAACTCCCTCACCGACGGGCAGCAGACCAAGCCCGCGGTGGCGTCCACGGGCGACGGCCGGTTCGTCGTGGCGTGGACGGACGAGTACACCACGGGCAGCGGCACGCTGGTCCGCCCGCAGCGGATCCAGCAGCGTTTCTTCTCGGCGGCCGGCAGCCCCGCGGCGGCGGACCGGCGGACCACCGAGGACGGCACGGACACCGGCCCCTACGTCGACGACAAGCGGCCGATCTCCGACCAGGCTGACGCCGATGTCACGGTCGCCGACGACGGCACCTTCGTCGTCGCGTGGAAGGAGGCCTTCGACGTGTTCGTCGGCGGCGCCCTGCACGCGGGCAAGGACGACGTGTGGGCCCGCGGCTTCAACGCCGACGGAACGACGGCCGGCAGGTTCCCCGCCACCCGGATGAACGTGGTGACCGGTGGCGGCCAGGGCGGTCCGGCCGTGACCGTCGCCCCGAACGGCCGGCTCGCGCTGACGTACTCGGACGACTACGACGACAACGGCTTCAACGAGATGCGGCTGCGCGACGCGTTCGCCAACTCCTGACCGTCCCTCCCGCCGCGGCTCGGCCGGCCGCGGCGGGAGGCCGTGAACGCCCGAGGGCGGCACCCCCTTCTGAAGGGGGTGCCGCCCTCGGTTCCGTACTGCGACGAACCGCCGATCCGCGAAGGGATCAGAAGTCCATGTCACCGCCCGGCATGCCGCCGCCGGCCGGCGCGGCGGCCTTCTCCGGCTTGTCGGCGATGACGGCCTCGGTGGTCAGGAACAGCGCGGCGATGGAGGCGGCGTTCTGCAGGGCGGAACGCGTGACCTTCGCCGGGTCGATGATGCCTTCGGCGATCATGTCGACGTACTCACCGGTCGCGGCGTTCAGGCCGTGGCCGACGGGAAGGTTGCGCACCTTCTCGACGATGACGCCACCCTCGAGACCACCGTTGACGGCGATCTGCTTGAGCGGGGCCTCCAGGGCCAGGCGCACGGCGTTGGCACCGGTCGCCTCGTCGCCCGAGAGCTCGAGCTTCTCGAAGACCGAGGAAGCCTGGAGCAGGGCCACGCCACCACCGGCGACGATGCCCTCCTCGACGGCCGCCTTCGCGTTGCGGACGGCGTCCTCGATGCGGTGCTTGCGCTCCTTGAGCTCGACCTCGGTGGCGGCACCGGCCTTGATGACGGCCACGCCGCCGGCCAGCTTCGCCAGACGCTCCTGGAGCTTCTCGCGGTCGTAGTCCGAGTCCGAGTTCTCGATCTCGGCACGGATCTGGTTCACACGGCCGGCGACCTGGTCGGCGGAGCCGGAGCCGTCGACGATCGTGGTCTCGTCCTTGGTGATGACGACCTTGCGGGCGCGGCCCAGCAGGTCCAGACCCGCGTTCTCCAGCTTGAGGCCGACCTCCTCGGAGATGACCTCGCCGCCCGTGAGGATGGCGATGTCGCCGAGCATGGCCTTGCGGCGGTCACCGAAGCCCGGGGCCTTGACGGCGACGGACTTGAAGGTGCCACGGATCTTGTTCACGACCAGGGTCGACAGGGCCTCGCCCTCGACGTCCTCGGCGATGATCAGCAGCGGCTTGCCCGACTGCATGACCTTCTCCAGGAGCGGGAGCAGGTCCTTCACGTTCGCGATCTTGGAGTTCGCGATCAGGATGTACGGGTCGTCGAGGACGGCCTCCATACGCTCCATGTCGGTGGCGAAGTACGCCGAGATGTAGCCCTTGTCGAAGCGCATACCCTCGGTGAGCTCCAGCTCCAGACCGAAGGTCTGGGACTCCTCGACGGTGATGACGCCTTCCTTGCCGACCTTGTCCATCGCCTCGGCGATGAGCTCGCCGATCTGGGTGTCGGCGGCGGAGATGGAGGCCGTGGAAGCGATCTGCTCCTTGGTCTCGACATCCTTCGCCTGCTCCAGCAGGGCACCGGAGACGGCCTCGACGGCCTTCTCGATACCGCGCTTGAGGGCCATCGGGTTGGCGCCGGCGGCGACGTTGCGCAGACCCTCGCGCACGAGCGCCTGGGCGAGGACGGTGGCGGTGGTCGTACCGTCACCGGCGACGTCGTCCGTCTTCTTGGCGACTTCCTTGACCAGCTCGGCGCCGATCTTCTCGTACGGGTCCTCGAGCTCGATCTCCTTGGCGATGGACACACCATCGTTGGTGATCGTGGGCGCGCCCCACTTCTTCTCGAGGACGACGTTGCGGCCCTTGGGGCCGAGGGTGACCTTGACGGCGTCGGCGAGCTGGTTCATCCCGCGCTCGAGACCGCGCCGTGCCTCCTCGTCGAACGCGATGATCTTGGCCATGTGAAGTGGTCCTCCCGGACGGGGTGGATTGCTCCGGATCGCGCCCACGCCCGCGACGGACGGCCCCCGAGCCCTGTGGTTCCTTGCCCCACAGGCCCGCGGACCTCGCCGGCCCGATCCAAGTTCTGTCACTCTCACTCGGAGAGTGCTAACGCCAATGATTAGCACTCGACCCCTGCGAGTGCAAGCGCCTCTCGGCAAAACAGGGCCGCCGAGCAGCCTCCTCGCGGCGCCCTGACCGAGGGCGCTCGCGGGCACGCGGGCGCACGCACTACGCGGGAGAGCCGGCCATGGACGCACGAGGGGCCCGCATCCCCTGCGGGATGCGGGCCCCTCGTGCGTGAGTGAGTCGGTGGTCGTTCGCGCCCGATCAGACGGCGAGTTTGACCATGTCCGCCTGCGGACCCTTCTGGCCCTGCGAGATCTCGAACTCCACTCGCTGACCCTCTTCAAGGGTGCGGTAGCCGTCCATCTGAATCGCGCTGTAGTGCACGAAGACGTCCGCACCACCGTCGACCGCGATGAAGCCGTACCCCTTCTCCGCGTTGAACCACTTGACGGTGCCCTGAGCCATGCCTAACTCCCCTATTACTGGCCCTTGCACAGATCCACACTTCGCGGATCCGGGTCAGACCTCACCCCCCAACGGTTGGGGGTGTGCGCCGGAACGCGTCGACCGCGGCTGAATGTATCTGTCCAACTGCCCTCTGCAACAGGTCAATCGGACGAGAATTCTGGGCATGGCTGATCAATGATATGCGGAGGATACGCGAAGATCCGGGGCAATTCGGGCCCCGCAAATGCCATAAAATGCCCAAAAAGGCGATCCACTTTGGCTACTTCTTGTCGGCCGCCGAACGGTCACTCATATGCGTCCGGCATGAAACCAACATCGAAAGCGGAGTGGTTTCCCCAACTCTAGCGCGCTCAACCCTACAGAATTGCCCCCTCCGTTTCTCTCACGGAGGGGGCAATTCGATGAACTCAGCGTGTTCGGCATTACCGAGGGTAACGATCAGCCTCCGGCGACGGCCGGAATGATCGAGACGCCCGCGCCGTCCGGGGTCGCCGTCTCCAGGCCCTGCTCGAAGCGCACGTCGTCGTCGTTGACGTACACGTTCACGAAGCGGCGCAGCTTGCCCTGGTCGTCCAGGACGCGCGCGGCGATGCCCGTGTGGTTCTTCTCCAGGTCGGCGATGACCTCGGCGAGGGTCGCGCCCTCGGCCTTCACCTCGGCGGCGCCACCGGTGTAGGTGCGCAGGATGGTGGGGATGCGGACGTTGACGCTCATGATGCGAGGCCAGCCTCTCGGAAGGAGTCGAGGTTCGGACGGATGGTCGCGGTCAGCCCGGTGTCGGAGGCCACCGCGTCCAGGGTCTTGAGGCCGTCGCCGGTGTTCAGCACGACCGTCGTCAGGGTCGGGTCCAGGAGACCGTTCTCGATCAGCTTGCGGGTGACGCCGACGGTCACACCGCCGGCCGTCTCGGCGAAGATGCCCTCGGTGCGCGCGAGCAGCTTGATCGCGTCGACGATCTGCTCGTCGTTCACGTCCTCCACCGCGCCGCCGGTGCGCCGCGCGATGTCCAGCACGTACGGTCCGTCCGCGGGGTTGCCGATGGCGAGCGACTTGGCGATGGTGTCCGGCTTCTGCGGCCGCACGACGTCGTGGCCTGCCTTGTAGGCGACGGAGACCGGGGAGCAGCCCTCGGCCTGGGCACCGAAGATCTTGTACGGCCTGTCCTCGACGAGCCCGAGCTTGATCAGCTCCTGGAGCCCCTTGTCGATCTTCGTGAGCTGGGAGCCGGAGGCGATCGGCACGACGAGCTGGTCGGGGAGCTTCCAGCCGAGCTGCTCGCAGATCTCGTACGCCAGCGTCTTGGAGCCCTCGGCGTAGTAGGGCCGCAGGTTGACGTTGACGAAGCCCCAGCCCTCTCCGGCCGGATCGCCGATCAGCTCGGAGCAGAAACGGTTCACGTCGTCGTAGTTGCCCTCGATGCCGACGAGTTCGCCGCCGTAGACCGCGGCCATGACGACCTTGCCCTGCTCCAGGTCGTGCGGGATGAACACGCAGGAACGGAAGCCGGCGCGGGCCGCCGCGGCGCCCACCGCTCCGGCGAGGTTGCCGGTGGAGGAGCAGGAGAGGGTGGTGAACCCGAAGGCGCGGGCCGCTTCGAGGGCCTGGGCGACGACGCGGTCCTTGAAGGAGTGCGTCGGGTTGCCGGAGTCGTCCTTGACGAAGAGCTTCCCGGCGTCGACACCCAGCTCACGGGCCAGGTTGTCGGCCTGGACGAGCTTGGTCCAGCCGGGGTTGATGTTCGGCTTGTCCGCCACGTCCGCGGGGACGGGCAGCAGCGGCGCGTAGCGCCAGATGTTCGCGGGTCCCGCTTCGATCAGCTTGCGGAGCTCCTCGGTGTCGTAGGCCGAGAAGTCGTAGGCGATCTCCAGCGGGCCGAAACACTCCTCGCAGGCGAAGACCGGGCCGAGCGGGACGCGGTGTCCGCACTCGCGGCAGGAAAGCGCCGCGGCCGGACCGAGGTCGACCGTGTCGGCGGAGTTCGTGGTGCTTGCAACTGTCTGCGCAGCCATGGAGGCGAGGCCCTTTCTCCTCATCTTCCTCACGGCGCACTTCGCCGTGAGACGGATTTGGCACCTTCCCTAGCCGGGAGCCCCGCGACGCGATCGACATCGATCGGTACGAGACCGGCTGGAGGGTTGCCGGGGCTTCATCGGGCCGTATCCCTCTGCCCCTCTGGATGAGCGGTATTTGATTGTTGAACTGTTGAACGCGATACGCGCCGAAGATCCAGGACATGCGATGGTCATGCGCGTTGTTCAAGACTGTAACCGAAGCCCAGGACAGTTGAGATAGTCGTCCGAACCGCGAGACGAGCCAATCGATCTGCCGCTGGCCGCAGCGGGCACGCCGATGAGAGCGTGTGATCAGACAGTGAGGAGCCGCAGACGGTGCTGAGAGAAGTCGAGAGCTGGCTGAGCACACGCTCCTGGTCCGTGACCGACCGCCCGCTCCACAGGCTCATGGCGGCCAAACGCGCCACCGGGTCGACGGTCAGCGTGGTGCTGCCCGCGCTCAACGAGGAGGAGACGGTCGGCGAGATCGTCTCGGTCATCCGGCACGACCTGATGCAGCAGGTGCCCCTCGTCGACGAGATCGTCGTCGTCGACTCGGGCTCCACCGACCGCACCTCCGCGGTCGCCGCCGCCGCGGGCGCGCGGGTCGTGCACCGCGACGACATCCTCCCGCGGATCCCGGCCGTGCCCGGCAAGGGCGAGGTGCTGTGGCGGTCGCTGCTCGTGACGAGCGGGGACATCGTCTGTTTCGTCGACGCCGACCTGAAGGAGTTCTCGTCCGACTTCGTCTCCGGGATCGTGGGCCCCCTGCTCACCGAGCCCGGCGTCGACCTGGTCAAGGCCATGTACGACCGCCCGCTGGCCGGCACCGGCGGGCAGGGCGGCCGGGTCACCGAGCTGATGGCCCGCCCCCTGCTGAACATGCACTGGCCGCAGCTCGCGGGCTTCGTCCAGCCGCTCGGCGGCGAGTACGCGGCCCGCCGCTCGCTGCTCGAACAGCTCCCCTTCCCCGTCGGCTACGGCGTCGAACTGGGCATGCTCGTCGACGCCCTGCACCTGGTGGGCCTGGACGCCCTCGCCCAGGTCGACGTCGGGGTGCGCAAGCACCGCCACCAGGACGGCCAGGCGCTGGGCCGCATGGCCGCCGCGATCTACCGCACCGCACAGCTCCGGCTGGCGCGCGGCCACCTGATCCGCCCCTCCCTCACCCAGTTCGAGCGCGACCGGGACGGTTTCCGGCCGCGCACGTACTCCGTGGACACCGAGGAAAGGCCCCCGATGACCGAAATCTCCGAGTACCAGCGGCGCAAAGCCGCATAGCCGGGCGCCGACGGCCGTCGATCGCATACGGCCGAAGGGCGCGTTTGATTGTTTCGACACGGGGCTAGGTTTCGAGGCATGGCTTCAACGCATGGTGCCCACAGGATTCTGGTCGCCTCCAACCGCGGCCCGGTCACCTACCAGGTACGGGAGGACGGCTCGCTGGACGCCAGACGCGGCGGCGGCGGCCTCGTCTCGGGACTCTCGGCGATCGGGCCGGACGCGGGCGCCCTCTGGGTCTGCTCGGCCCTCGGCGACGGTGACCGGGAGGCCGTGCGGCGCGGGGTCCACGAGGACGGTGTGCGGATGCTGGCCGTCGACGCCGAGGTGCACGCCGACGCGTACAACGGCATCGCCAACTCGGTGCTGTGGTTCGTCCACCACATGCTCTACCAGACCCCGCTGGAGCCGGTCTTCGACGCCGGGTTCAGGCGCCGGTGGGAGTCGTACCGGACGTACAACCGGGCCTTCGCCGAGGCGCTCGCCGAGGAAGCGGCCGAGGGCGCGGCCGTGCTGGTCCAGGACTACCACCTGTGCCTGGTGCCGGGCATGCTCCGCGAGCTGCGCCCCGACCTGCGCATCGGTCACTTCTCCCACACCCCGTGGGCGCCCGAGGACTACTTCCGGATGCTCCCCGACGACATCCGCGCGGAGCTGCTGGCGGGCATGCTCGGCGCGGACCGGGTGGCGTTCCTGACCTGGCGGTGGGCCACGGCGTTCCTGCGCTGCGCGGAGACCGCCGACCCCGGGCGCTGGACCGGGTCCTGGGCCTCGGGAGAACCCCGGGCGGCGGGGCACCTGGACGGCTCCGGGACGACCGTGCGCGAGACCCGGATCGGGGTGCACGGCCTGGGCGCGGACGCCGAGTTCCTGCGCGAGCGCTCGCACCGGGCGGACGTCGGGGAACGGATGGCCGCGCTGCGCGAGGAGATCGGCGCGGACCGCAGGACGATCGTGCGCGTCGACCGGACCGAGCTGTCCAAGAACATCGTGCGGGGACTGCTGGCGTACCGGCAGCTGCTCGACGACCACCCCGAGTGGCGCGAGCGGGTGGTCCACGTGGCCTTCGCCTATCCGTCGCGGCAGGACCTCGCGGTGTACCGGGACTACACGGCCGAGGTGCAGCGGCTCGCCGACGAGATCAACTCCCGCTACGGGACGCCGGGCTGGACCCCGGTGGTGCTGCACGTGAAGGACGACTTCGCACGCTCGCTCGCCGCCTACCGGCTGGCCGACGTCGCCCTCGTCAACCCCATCCGGGACGGCATGAACCTCGTCGCCAAGGAGGTCCCGGTCGTCTCCGACGAGGGCTGCGCGCTGGTCCTGTCGCGGGAGGCCGGCGCCTACGAGGAACTGGGCGAGGACGCGATCACGGTGAACCCGTACGACGTCACCGGCACGGCGCGGGCGCTGCACGAGGCCCTCGGCATGCAGCCCGGCGAACGGGCCGAACGCACCAAGCGCCTGGCCGCCGCGGCGACCGCCCTGCCCCCGGCCCAGTGGTTCCTGGACCAACTGCGCGAACTGGAGTCCTGAGCAGGAGCGGACGGCGGTCGCGGGTTCGGTGCCGGTGCGTCGTGGGGCGGGGCCGTGCCGGTGCATCAGCCCGTCGCCGTCGGGTGAGGCGTGGGCGTCGGTGGCGACGGGCATCGATGTACCGGCACGGCCCCTCACGCCGGATCCCGGGTGCGGGCACACTCCGGGAAGGTTCCAGCGGGAAGGTTTCGGCCCCTCCGGCGTCTGAGGAGCGGGGTCCGGGGCGGAGCCCCCGGGGGCGA
>NZ_KZ626877.1 GCF_002911015.1 Streptomyces populi | reverse complement strand
TCATCGCGCGCCGGTACCGCACCAAGCTGGTGCTGCCCCGGCGCACGATCTGCTGCAGCTTCTGCCCCTCCTCGTCGGTCAACCTGCGCACACGGACAGGCTCAGCCATCACACCCCCAACGGTCGGATCAGACGTCTCCGGACATCCAACCGCTGGAACCGCCGGCCCGGCGAACCTTCCCGGTCAGAGCACTAGCAACGCCGCGGCGGCGGGACTCCCCAGCAAGGTCGCCCGCCGCCGCGGTTCTCCCTGCCCGCCGCCGTAGACAGAACAGGAGAACCACCAGCATGCCGTACCCGGACGGCTCTGCCCAGCTCGCCGCTGCGCTTGACGCAGCGTCGTGTGACTGGCGCGTCTTCCCTCTCATCCCTGGCGACAAGCGCCCGGCCGTCTCCGACTGGGAGAACCGCGCCACCACCGATCCGGAGCGCATCACCCGCGCGTGGTCCGTCGGCGCGTTCAATGTCGGTATCGCCACCGGCCCTTCCGGTCTGATCGTCATCGACCTGGACAGGCCCAAGCACCCCGGCGACATCCCGCCGGCCGCGTGGGCCGAGCACGGCGTCAGCGACGGCGCTGACGTACTCGCTGTGCTTTGCGAGCGCCACGGCCAGCCCTTCCCCGCCGACACCTACACCGTCCGCACGTGGAGCGGCGGTACCCACCTGTACTTCCTCGCTCCCGAGAGCGAGCCCCTGCGCAACACCGCCGGGGACAGCGCCCGCGGACTGGGCTGGAAGGTCGACACCCGCGCCTGGGGCGGACTCGTCGTCGGCGCGGGCAGCACCTTCGCCGGACACCCGTACGAGATCACCCACCACGCCCCCATGGCGCTACTGCCGGACTGGCTCGCCGAACTCCTACGCCCGGCCCCGCTACCCCCGCAGACGCCCATCACCGTCGCCCTCACCGGTCACGGACGCCGCACCGCCTTCCTCCGCTCCGCGATCAACGGGGAAGTGGAGCGGGTCACCGGCTCCGGCCCGCACCAGCACAACAACGCTCTCTACATCGCCGCCGTCGCCCTCGGGCAGCTCGTGGCCGGGGGCGAGCTGAGCGAAGCCGACGTCACCGGCTGGCTCCTCACCGCCGCGCTCCAAGTCGGCCAGGGCGAGCGCGAGGCACAGCGCACCATCGCCTCCGGCCTGCGAGCCGGCGCCCAGCGCCCCCGGACGGTCGCCGCATGAGCACCCACCCGATCCCGCCCCTGCACCTGTACTCCGTGCCCAGCGACCCCGAACCGACGCCCACGACGCCGCCGAAGCGGGAGCGCCCCCGGACCGCATGGACAGCCGATCAGCTCATGGCTGCACACTTCCCCGAACCGAAATGGGCCGTGCCCGGCATCCTCGCCGAGGGCGTCAGCGTGCTCGCCGGACCACCCAAGGTCGGCAAATCCTGGCTCTCCCTCGGACTGGGCCTGTCCGTCGCGGCCGGCGGCATGGCGTTCGACTCCGTGCCCGTCCAGGGCGGACCGGTGCTCTATCTCGCCCTGGAAGACACCCCGCGCCGTCTCCAGACCCGCATGGGCAAACTCCTCGGAGGCCAGCCCGCGCCCGCCGGTCTGACCCTGGTCACCGAATGCCCGCCCTTCCCCCAGGGCGGCACCGAAGCCATCGCCCAGTGGCTGGACCGCAACCCCGAGGCGCGCATGGTCGTCATCGACGTGTTCGCCAAGATGCGCGGCCAGGCCCCGGCCGGCGTATCCGCCTACGACGCGGACTACGTCGCCGTCAGCTACGCCAAGCGGCTCGCCGACCACTACGGCGTGGCCGTCGTTCTCGTCCACCATGTCCGCAAGGCAGGCTCTGAGGACTTCCTCACCGAGGTCTCCGGCACCAACGGCATTGCCGGAGCCGCAGATGCCACCCTCGTCCTGAAGCGAGCCCGCGGCCAGGCCAACGGCATCCTGCACGTCACCGGCCGCGACGTGGACGAAGCCGAGTACGCCCTCAGCTTCCAACCCGCCTCCGGAGCCTGGCACTTGCTGGACGGCCCGGTCTCCGACCACACCGTCGGCGACACCCGCGCCACGATCCTGCGCCACGTCCGCGCCCACCCCGGCGCCAAACCGAAGGACATGGCGAGCGAGCTGCCGAACGTCGACCTCGACACGATCCGCCGCACCTGCAACCGCATGGCCGACGCCGGACAGCTCACCAAAGACCCCGGCGGCCGGTACTACCCGGACACCGGCACCCGGACAGAGGGCACGCCGGAGGTGTCCGCACTGTCCGGCTGTCCGGTTACACCATCTGACCAGCACGGATACCCCGGACAGTCGGAATTGGAGCTGTCCGGCCTGTCCGGTGCGGACGAAGCCAAGGGGGAGAGGGAATGAGCGCCCGTACGCGAGACGAGAAGATGACCATCCAGGAGGTCATCACCGATCTGAAGGTCGCCCCGTCGACTTTCTACCGGTGGCGCCAGCTCGGGAAAGGTCCCCGCGCGATCAAGCTTCCGAATGGTGACGTGCGGATCCGGCGGTCCGAGTACGAGCGTTGGCTCGCGGAGCGGGAGGACGCTGCGTGAGCACCACGAACGACACCCCGGCCGGACGCCCTCGAGGGTCGGCCCGGCCGGGCTACTCCTTCGACGTCAAGCTCTGGAAGGTCTCCAAGACCGGCCGCAAGTCCCGCCCGTGGCGCCTCCGGTGGGTGGTCGCAGGGCAGGTGCACGGCGACACGTTCACCACATTGGCCCTCGCGGAGAGCCGACGGTCTGAGTTGTGGCAGGCCATGAACCGGCGCGGTGAAGCGTTCGAGATCGAATCCGGACTGCCTGAGTCCGAGGTGCGCGCGGCGGCCGAAGCCGCCGAAGCAGCGGACGTAGAGGCGTCGTTGCGGTGGTTCGAGTTCTGCCGAAAATACGTTGCAGGGCGGTGGCGTACGAGCGCAGCCAAGAGCCGTGAAGGCATGGCGGACGGGCTTGCGGCCGTGACGCTTGCCATGGTCAAGCGTGGTGATGGAACCCCCGAAGATGAGTTTCTACGGTTGGCCTTTCGGTGGGGGATCGTGCCAGCGAACGAGGGAGAGGACCCGCCGGCAGAGCTCAAGGCCGCGTACGACTGTGTCACGAAGGCCGACCGCTCACTGGCCGATATGGCCGACGCCGAGGTGTTCGAGGACGTGATGTACCGCGTCAGCTACAAGCTGGACGGCACCCCGGCAGCGGGCGACACGTACAAGCGGCGGCGCCGGGCCCTGAACGCCGCTCTCGAACACGCCGTTGCCACGGGGGAGCTTTCGGAGAACCCGCTTCAGCGAACCCGTCGGAAGCGCGCTGGCTCCAAAGAAGTAGTGGACCCGCGCGTCCTAGTGAACGCCATACAGGCCCGGCAGCTGCTCACGGCCTCTCCTACGTTGGGTCGTGGGATCGCTGCCGTGGGCGGCGCTTGGTGGCCTTCTACGCGGTCCTGTACTACGCGGGGCTCCGGCCCGCTGAGGCTGTCGGGCTACGGCTGTCGGATTGCCACATGCCAGAGAAAGGCTGGGGCACGCTGACGCTGCGGGAGACGCGCCCTGTTTCCGGCAAGCAGTGGACCGACTCCGGCGAGCGCCACGACCGTCGGGGCCTGAAGGCGCGTGAGGCATCCACAGATCGGCCGGTTCCTATTCCGCCGGTCTTGGTCGCCATCCTCCGGGCTCATCTCAAGGAGTTTGGAACCGGCAAAGAAGGGCGAGTGTTCGGGAACGAGCGCGGGGGAGTGGTCGGCTCTTCCACTTACTGGCGGGTGTGGGAGGAAGCGCGGGGGCACGCGTTACCTCCGGAGCGCTTCAACTCGCCACTGGCCGGGCGCCCATACGACCTGCGGCATGCGTGCATCACGCGGTGGTTGAACGCTGGGGTGCCGATTGCTGAGGTGGCCCGGAGAGTTGGCAATTCACCTGAGGTGATCCACCGCAGATACCACGGCTGTATCGACGGTCACGAGGAAGCGGCTAATGCGAAAATTGCACAATCTCTCGAAAGTGAAGGTGATGGCGGGCCTTAGGATTTAGCTTGAATGGCCCTCTCGCGCCTGCGAGAGGGCCGTAGCTTCGTTACCATGACTGATTTGCCAGTCGTCGGTTAAGCCCCAAGAGGTAACTAACTGGACTCTTCTCTTTGGCTTCTCGTGCGGCAGACGTGGATTCACGCACCTTGGAGATCGCGAAAGTGGCGAGACCAACAGCAAAGCTCAGGGAAGCCGGCAGTCCGGCTGCGAAATGCGCAGCGCCACCGAATATGGCTGGTGCTGTCAATTCTTCCTTTTTTACTGAAAGAATCTTGCGCACGGGTTGGATTTTCAAAGCCTTCAATTCTCTTTCCAGGGCTTCGACTTTAGGTTGCACTTCGGATGCTATCAAGTGGTTTATGTGGGCCTCTAGTACGCTGCGATCTTGTATTTGTGCGAACTCGGTAAGCTGCCCGGCGAGCTCCTTGATATAGGTGCGGTAGCTGTAAAGCTCTCCCCCCAATTCTTGCCGCACCTCAACAATTTTCCTCATGGGTATGTCGACAAGGGTTTCTGGCAGTACGGCATCGATCGAGAGTGTCGCAAGAAGTCCCGTCATTTCCTCGTCGGTTCGAACGGATCCCGACTCGCCGCCGACGAGCGAGCGATCCAGTGAGAGCAGATTGAAATCCGTCAGTGCGCTATGAATTTCAGGGTCGTCGGTTACGGGTATTAGGTGCTTTTCGTGGGCGATGCGTCCTGCCAGTGCGCACGAGTATATCTGAGCCAGGCGCGGATCCATGGCGTACACGAAATCGGTACCGCGAGCCGCATTGAAATGAACCGCCTCTTGCGTTATTCCGAGTTCTATAAATTTGGCTAGTAGGGCGGGTTCGAATTTTCCTACATGAAGCAAAGTTAGGCGTGCCTCTTGCTCGGCCGAAAGAGTCGGCTGGCCGGCGGCGTTGATGGCGATGTCGGGGTAGCGGCGCGACAAGCCGTACTGCTCGACGAATCTCCCTTCGTGCAGTTCTATCAACCTTGAAAAACTTTCCGCCATATCCGCAATTGAATCTTGAGACACGGATACGTCGATAAGGAAGTCATCGTCTTTTAGTGGGGTAGCCTGAGGGGAATCCTCGATCATCCAAGTCAGGTCTAGTCGTGCAATTTGAGGCCAATACAGGGCAGCCGCTTTGAGCCACGTAGTATTCTGGAATGACAGATTGGGGTAGTAAAGTGCGATGTCATTCATTGTCGCCCCTTAGAGTTGCTTACAATTCGAAGGTACGTCGCCCGTCACTTCTTCGCCAGTGGGCGTTCTGACGCCCTAGAACGGCATCCCTCCGTCGACGGATGCCTGAGGCTTGCAGGTGTCGCATGCCGCCGACGGGCTTGGAACTGCGCTGAGCGCTGCAGGGGCTTGCCCCGAGCCGGAGCTTAGGCCGTTTCGTTCGGATCTTGCGAGGCTTGTCATACTTCCCGAGTGGAGATGCGAGCCGAGGAGGCAGCGCGGCGTTGGCTGGCTGATCAGGGCGTCAGCCAGGTGCGCGACGGGTGGATGAGCGACGAGAAGCCGGACGCGTTGCTCACCGCCAACCAGGTGGCGCACTCCTGGGCCGGTGATGTGTTCGCCGAAGACCTGGATGCAGCCGACCAGGTGCGATTGGCTTTCGGGCTGCTGGACCTCCTCGGCGAGTACTGGGTCACGTGCGAGATCCGGTTCGCGAACGAGAGTGAGGAGGGTCCCTTGCCCGCCGACGTGCTGTGGGACGGCTACCGTCAGCGGCTGGAGGCGGACCGGGACGCCGAGGCCGTCACCTATTCGCTGTGGGTGGACTGGTTCGAGGACCACGCCACTTCCGCGACGGCCTTCGCCGAGGTCCTCGGTAACGACATCGACCGAGTGGTGGCCGAGCGATCGGAAGCCCTGCTCCGCCGAGCCCGTCGGGTTCTGGAGTGTTCAGGACCGGTGCACTGGACGGTGAAGGAGCTTACGTACCGCACCGCCATGCGGCTTCCGGCCCTGCACTCGGCCGTCTTCCGCGGCCTCCTGGCGAGCTTCCACGACGCCTACGGCGACCTGGAGCCGACTGCCGCACTGACCTTCCTCGGCCGGCTGGATCTCCCTACGAACACCCAGCACCTTGCCGAACTGCGCCACGTACTTGCCGCGGGACACAAGAACCACTACCGCAGCCCTGGTGCCTGGGACGATGCGCTTCGCTCCTGCTCCTGAGTCGTTGGCCTGGCAGACCAAAGAAAGATGCCGGCGACGTAGAGTCCGGCCAGGTAGATGGTTGCGGTCTTCTCGTAGCGGGTGGCGATGCCCCGCCACTGCTTCAGGCGGTTGATGCAGCGTTCGACGGTGTTGCGCTGCTTGTATGCCTCGCGGTCGAAGGCGGGTGGCCTGCCGCCTCGGCTGCCGCGCCGCAGCCGGTGGCCGCGTTGATCGGCCGGAACGGGGATGACCGCCCGGATTCCGCGCTTGCGCAGGTGCTCGCGGATCGCGCGGGAGGAGTACGCCTAATGGGAGGCGAAGGCGGGCGCGTCACCAGCCTGCCCGGCGGTGAGCACGAAGGCCAATGGCCGACAGTGGGCATCGGAGGCAAGGTGGATCTTCGTGGTCAGTCCCCCGCGAGACCGGCCAATGGCGTTGTCATCGGGCTCGCCAGCCGAGGCCCCTTTTTGCGTGCCCCGGCTGCGTGCTGGTGAGCGCGCACGACAGTGGAGTCGACCGAGACGGCCCAGCGGAGGTCTTCCTCGGCGTCGGCCTGCGCGATGAGCACGGTGAACACCCGCTTCCAGGTGCCGTCGATGGCCCACATCCGCAGCCTGTTGTAGACGCCCCTCCAGTTCCCGTACTTCTCGGGCAGGTGGACCCACTGCGATCCGGTCTGGAACTTCCAGGCGATCGCATCAATCACCTCACGGTGATCCCGCCACCGGCCACCCCACTGCGGCGCCCGGTCTGGCAACAACGGCTCGATCCGCGCCCATTGCGCGTCAGTCAACGGCACGCCCAGACCAACGGTCAGATGATCCAAACGAAACGGCCTAGGGCGCAGTGTGTCGGAGGTGTGTCGCGAACACCGAGAGACAACGAAAGAGGGCGGGAGTCAGTGAGACTGACTCCCGCCCTCTTCTCTCGGCATCCGCCCTGGTCAGCGCTTGATCTCTGCTGTTCCTAGGCGAGTGCCCCCGGCAGGATTCGAACCTGCGCACACGGCTCCGGAGGCCGTTGCTCTATCCCCTGAGCTACGGGGGCGTGTCGGGCGCTTTGTGCGGCGACGGGTAGAACCCTACCAGCTCTTTCGGGGGTGATCGCCACGTGTTTTGGCCGGGGGTGGGTGGCGTTGCGGAGAGTGAAGGGAGGGAGGGGGAGGGAGAGGCGGGGGAGTGCCGGCGGGTGGGGGTGGGGTCGGGGTGGGTGCCGGGGGCCGTGCGGGGTGGAAGTGGGGAAAACCCGGACGCGGCGGTGGGCGCGGACCTACTCTCGAGTTGTGCCAGGCGCGTCCGGCCGAGTGCTTGTTGTGGACGACAACAAGGTCATCCGGCAGCTGATCAGGGTCAACCTCGAGCTGGAGGGTCTCGAGGTCGTGACCGCGGCTGACGGTGCCGAGTGTCTGGACGTCGTCCATCAGGTCCAGCCCGACGTGGTCACCCTCGACGTCGTGATGCCCCGGCTCGACGGTCTGCGCACCGCCGCTCGGCTGCGTGCCGATCCCCGGACGCGGAATCTGCCCCTCGCCATCGTCAGCGCCTGTACGCAGTACGAGGTCGAGAGCGGGCTCGACGTCGGTGTCGACGCCTTTCTCGCCAAGCCTTTCGAGCCCTCCGAACTCGTCAGTCTCGTGCGGGGGTTGATGGAACGGCGTGAGGTGGGCGGCACCGTCGAGGAGGGCGAGCGTGCTGCGGGGCGCACCGGGCATTGAGCCGTGGAGGGGTGTACTGGGTGCACCCGGCGCACCGGGTGCACCAGGTGGTGGGGCGGGCGTGCGAGGTGGGCAGTCCGTTCGCTGAGTGGCTCGGTCGAGTGCCCGTTCGAGTCCTCCATTCGAGTGCCCATTCGGGTGTCCGGTTCATCGGTCGGCCGGCCGTGTGCGGAGACCGGGTCGCCGTCGATCGTTCCCGCTGATCGCTGATCGCTGATCGCTGGCCACCCTCGCCAAGGGCAGTCACCAAGGCCAGTCACCAAAGGCGGTCCATCGAGGGCGGCCGTCCCGCACCGCCGAAACCCCCACCGCCGAAACACCCCCCACCACCGAAACCCCCCACCGCCGAAACCCCCCACCACCGGAACCCCGTCCACATCCCGGACCATCGTCCAAACTGGCTCGCATACCCACCCCCCTCCTCCCCTAGGCTTGTCCCGTGACCCCCGTCGAGCTCTCCCGTACCGTGCTGTGCGCGGTACGTCGTGCTGTCGACGTGGGGGAACTGGACGGTGTCTCCGTGCCCGGGAGCGCGGCGGTCACCCCGCCGGGGCCGGGTGGGTGCGGGGACTACGCGACGAACATCGCGCTGCGGCTGGCCGGGCAGGCCCGCCGGCCGGCGCCGGAGGTCGCCGAGATCCTGCGGGCGCACATCGCCGCCGACCCCGGTGTCGCCGACGTGACCGTCACCGGACCCGGTTTCCTCAACATCACCCTCGCGGGCGGCGCGTTCGCCGACCTGGTGGAAGAGGTCCTGGAGCGGGGGCCGCGGTACGGGTACGGCGACACCCTCGCCGGGCAGGTCGTCGAGCTGCGCGTGCCCTACGACACCAGGGCCGAGGTCGTCGCCGACACCCTCGTACGGATCGTCGCCACCCAGGGCGGACGTGCCGAGGTCCGTCACGCCGAGCCCGTGAACCTGCGGCCCGTTCCCGCGCCCGAGGACCCCGCCCCCCTCGGCCACGACGCCGCCCGCTGGGCGCTGCTCCACCCCGCGCCCCACGACCGGCCCCGGATCAGCGCCGACCACCTCCTCCAGCGCGAGAGCAATCCCCTCTTCCGGGTCCGTTACGCCCATGCCCGCACCCGGGCCCTGCGCCGCAACGCCGCCACCCTCGGCTACACCGGTGCCCCCCGCGGCCTGCGTCTCCCGGACGGTCCCGGTGGTCTCGCCGCCCTCGTCCCCCATGAGGGCGGCCCACCCGTCCGCCCGGTGGAGGATCCGCGTACCCGCCGTGACCCCGGCGTCCCCGGCGGCACCCGGCGTGCGGACGCTTCGCCGCGGACGCCCGCCGCTCCTTCCGACACCTCCGGCGAGGCCGGTCTCCTCGCCGCCCTCGCCGGATATCCGCACGCCCTGCGTCTCGCCGCGCGGCACCGGGCGCCCGACCGGCTGGCCCGGCACCTCGTCGTGACCGCCGACGCCGTTCTCGGTTTCCAGCACGTCGTGCTGCCGCTCGGCGACGAGAAACCCTCGGCCGCCCACCGTGCCCGGCTCGCGCTCGCCGAAGCCGCCGGGGCGGTGCTGGCCGGCGGCCTGTCCCTGCTCGGCATCAGCGCACCCGAACACCTCTGACGAAGTAGAGAGCACCGCAGACATGAGCCGTTCCGCACACCCCGCCGGGCCCCGTCACGCCGACGTCCTCCCCGAGGGCCACTACAGCGCCCCGCCCGCCGACCTCAACGCCCTCGACCCGAAGGTGTGGTCGCACACCGTCAGCCGTACGGACGACGGGGTCGTGAGCGTCGGCGGACTCGAAGTCACCGCGCTGGCCGAGGAGTTCGGCACCCCCGCGTACTTCCTCGACGAGGCCGACTTCCGCGAGCGGGCGCGTGCCTGGCGCACCGCGTTCGGGCACGACGCCGACGTCTTCTACGCGGGCAAGGCGTTCCTCTCGCGCGCCGTCGTGCGGTGGCTGCACGAGGAGGGGCTCAACCTGGACGTGTGTTCCGGGGGTGAGCTGGCGACGGCCCTGTCCGCCGGGATGCCCGCCGACCGCATCGCCTTCCACGGCAACAACAAGTCCGTCCACGAGATCCGTACCGCCGTCGAGGCCGGGGTCGGGCGGATCGTGCTCGACTCCTTCCAGGAGATCGTGCGGGTCGCGCACATCGCGCAGTCCCTGGGCAAGCGGCAGCGGGTGCAGATCCGGGTGACGGTGGGCGTGGAGGCGCACACGCACGAGTTCATCGCCACGGCCCACGAGGACCAGAAGTTCGGGATCGCGCTCGCCGACGGGCAGGCGGCCGAGGCCGTACGGAGGGCGCTCGCGCTCGACGCGCTCGAACTGGTCGGCATCCACTCGCACATCGGCTCGCAGATCTTCGACATGGCCGGCTTCGAGGTCGCCGCGCGCCGCGTCGTCGCGCTGCTGGCCGCGGTGCGGGACGAGCACGGGGTCGAGCTCCCCGAGATCGACCTCGGCGGCGGTCTGGGCATCGCGTACACCAGCGACGACGACCCCCGCGAGCCGCACGAGATCGCCAAGGCGCTGAGCGAGATCGTGACGCGGGAGTGCGAGGCCGCGAAGCTGCGCACGCCGCGGATCTCCGTGGAGCCGGGGCGCGCCATCGTGGGCCCGACCGCGTTCACGCTGTACGAGGTCGGCACCGTCAAGCCGCTCGACGGGCTGCGCACCTACGTCTCGGTGGACGGCGGGATGTCGGACAACATCCGCACCGCGCTGTACGACGCCGAGTACAGCGTCGCCCTCGTCTCGCGCACCTCCGACGCCGAGCCGATGCTCGTGCGCGTCGTCGGCAAGCACTGCGAGAGCGGGGACATCGTGGTCAAGGACGCCTTCCTCCCGGCCGACCTCGCGCCGGGCGACCTGATCGCGGTGCCGGCCACGGGCGCGTACTGCCGGTCCATGGCCAGCAACTACAACCATGCGCTCCGCCCGCCGGTCGTCGCCGTGAAGGACGGCGCGGCGCGGGTGATCGTCCGTCGTGAGACGGAGGAGGACCTCCTGCGCCTTGACGTCGGCTGAGCTCGACGTCGGCCGAGAAGAAGAACCCAAGAAGAACGCAAGGGCCAAGGGAAACAGTGCGTGCCCCCGGCGATCCGGGGGCGACGGCAAGTGACAGGAGGTGACGTCAGGTGATCGGATGGACCGGATCGGCAGGGTATGGACCGGGACGGAAGATCTCCTGTCGTCACCTACCAGAAAAATGAAATGGACGTCTCACGATCCGGACGAAGGGTAGAAACTCCCGTCCGGTGAGTGAGACTGGTCCAACCGAACACGGTATGAGGAAACGAGGTCGGATGATGCGTACGCGTCCGCTGAAGGTGGCGCTGCTGGGCTGCGGGGTTGTCGGCTCAGAGGTGGCGCGCATCATGACGACGCACGCCGACGACCTCACGGCCAGGATCGGTGCCCCCGTCGAGCTCGCGGGCGTCGCCGTCCGCCGGCCCTCCAAGGTGCGCGCGGGCATCGATCCCGCCCTGGTCACCACCGACGCCACCGCCCTCGTCAAACGCGGGGACATCGACGTGGTCGTCGAGGTCATCGGCGGCATCGAGCCTGCCCGGACACTGATCACCACCGCGTTCGAGCACGGCGCCTCCGTCGTCTCCGCGAACAAGGCGCTGCTCGCCCAGGACGGCGCCGCCCTGCACGCGGCGGCCGTCGAGCACGGCAGGGACCTCTATTACGAGGCCGCCGTCGCCGGTGCCATCCCGCTGATCCGGCCGCTGCGCGAGTCCCTCGCCGGCGACAAGATCAACCGGGTGATGGGGATCGTCAACGGGACCACCAACTTCATCCTCGACAAGATGGACTCCACGGGGGCGGGCTACCAGGAGGCCCTCGACGAGGCCACCGCGCTCGGGTACGCCGAGGCCGACCCCACCGCCGACGTCGAGGCGTTCGACGCGGCCGCCAAGGCCGCCATCCTCGCCGGGATCGCCTTCCACACGCGGGTGCGCCTCGACGACGTCTACCGCGAGGGCATGACCGAGGTCACCGCCGCCGACTTCGCCTCGGCGAAGGGGATGGGCTGCACCATCAAGCTGCTCGCCATCTGTGAGCGGGCCGCCGACGGGGGCTCGGTGACGGCGCGCGTGCACCCCGCGATGATTCCGCTGACCCACCCGCTCGCCTCCGTGCGCGGCGCGTACAACGCCGTGTTCGTCGAGTCGGAGGCCGCCGGCCAGCTCATGTTCTACGGGCCGGGCGCCGGCGGCGCCCCGACCGCCTCCGCCGTCCTCGGCGACCTGGTGGCCGTCTGCCGCAACAGGCTCGGCGGCGCCACCGGCCCCGGCGACTCCGCGTACGCCCAGCTGCCCGTCTCGCCCATGGGCGAGGTCGTCACGCGGTACCACATCAGCCTCGACGTGGCCGACAAGCCCGGTGTCCTCGCCCAGGTCGCCACCGTCTTCGCCGAGCACGGAGTGTCCATCGACACCGTGCGTCAGTCGGGCAAGGACGGCGAGGCCTCCCTCGTCGTCGTCACCCATCGCGCGTCCGACGCGTCCCTCGCCGGGACGGTCGAGGCGTTGCGCGGCCTCGACACCGTGCGGGGTGTCTCCAGCATCATGCGGGTTGAAGGAGAGTAACGAGCAATGACCCACCAGTGGCGCGGAATCATCGAGGAGTACCGGGACCGGCTTCCGGTGTCCGACAGCACGCCGGTCGTGTCGCTCCGCGAGGGCGGTACGCCGCTCGTGCCTGCTCAGGTGCTCTCCGAGCGCACGGGCTGTGAGGTCCACCTCAAGGTGGAGGGCGCCAATCCGACCGGTTCCTTCAAGGACCGCGGCATGACCATGGCCATCACGCGGGCGAAGGAGGAGGGCGCGAAGGCCGTCATCTGCGCCTCCACCGGCAACACGTCGGCGAGCGCCGCCGCCTACGCCGTACGCGCCGGGATGGTCTGCGCCGTCCTCGTGCCGCAGGGCAAGATCGCGCTCGGCAAGATGGGCCAGGCCCTCGTGCACGGGGCCAAGATCCTCCAGGTCGACGGCAACTTCGACGACTGTCTGACGCTGGCGCGCTCGCTGTCCGACAACTATCCGGTGGCGCTGGTCAATTCGGTCAACCCGGTGCGCATCGAGGGCCAGAAGACCGCGGCCTTCGAGATCGTGGACATGCTCGGCGACGCGCCCGACATCCACGTCCTTCCGGTGGGCAACGCGGGCAACATCACCGCGTACTGGAAGGGGTACACGGAGTACGCCGCCGACGGTGTCGCCGGGAAGACCCCGCGCATGTGGGGATTCCAGGCGTCCGGCTCCGCGCCCATCGTGCGCGGCGAGGTCGTCAAGGACCCGTCGACGATCGCCACCGCGATCCGGATCGGCAACCCGGCCTCGTGGCAGTTCGCGCTGGCCGCGCGGGACGAGTCGGGCGGTCTCATCGACGAGGTGACGGACCGTGAGATCCTGCGCGCCTACCGGCTGTTGGCGGCGCAGGAAGGCGTCTTCGTCGAGCCCGCGTCCGCCGCGTCCGTCGCCGGTCTGCTGAAGGCCGCCGAGCAGGGCAAGGTCGACCCGGGGCAGCGCATCGTCTGCACGGTCACCGGGAACGGTCTCAAGGATCCCGACTGGGCCGTCGCGGGCGCCCCGCAGCCGGTCACGGTTCCGGTGGACGCGGCGACGGCGGCGGAGCGGCTCGGTCTGGCGTAGCGGCCGGATCCAGGCCCGGCCGTTCGGCTCAAGAGGCAGGGGCAGTCCGGTTCGAGAGCAGGAACGGTCCGGCTCGGGTCGAGGAACGGTCGGGCGGAGGTCGAGGAGCGGCCCGGTGGGAGCGCGGGGCCGGTCCTCGCCGAAACCGGGTCGGAATTGGCGCGAAGTCAGGCCATATATGGCGTGAATCCGCCGGGTCCGGATGGTCGGACGCGAACCCGCCGAGCGGGGTCGGCGGCCCCGGATGGAGTCGTCGGGCCAAGGAGGAACTCGCCGTGAGTGGGCGGGAAACCGTCTGAAAACAGACGGAAACCGTCCGCTCGTGGGGGTCGTCCCCGTGCCGGCCCGGCGGGGGGTGCACGAGGGGCTTACGACACGCATCGTGCGCCTCCTGTGCGCCCTATGTCGCCACAGAACCTTCCTTCGATAGGCTGTACCGAACCCGCCCGCCGCATATGCCGCGGTGCCGCGCCGTCTTTGCGGACTCCGGGTCCTGGTGCCCGTCCGTCACAGTTCATCTCGCAGTTCTTCGGAAATCTCGTACATCACGCAGCTCAAGGAGAGTCATCGAGCGATGGCCGGTCCAGCGTTCCGCGCCGCCGCCGTCCGGGTGCGCGTCCCCGCCACCAGTGCCAATCTCGGCCCGGGTTTCGACGCCTTCGGCCTGTCACTGGGGCTCTATGACGACGTGGTCGTCCGGGTGGCCGACTCAGGACTGCACATCGACATCGCGGGTGAGGGCAGCGAGACGCTGCCGCGCGACGAGAGGCACCTCCTCGTACGCTCCCTGCGCACCGCCTTCGATCTGCTGGGCGGACAGCCGCGCGGCCTCGAGATCGTCTGCGCCAACCGCATCCCGCACGGCCGGGGTCTCGGCTCCTCGTCGGCCGCCATCTGCGCCGGCATCGTCGCCGCCCGCGCGGTGACGATAGGCGGGGACAGCAGGCTCGACGACACCGCGCTCCTGGAGCTCGCGACCGAAATCGAGGGGCACCCCGACAACGTCGCGGCCTGTCTGCTCGGCGGTTTCACGCTCTCCTGGATGGAGTCCGGTGCCGCGCGCGCGATCAGGATGGACCCCGCGGACTCCATCGTTCCGGTGGTCTTCGTCCCCGGGAAGCCCGTGCTCACCGAGACCGCGCGCGGTCTGCTGCCGCGCACCGTCCCGCACGTCGACGCCGCCGCCAACGCGGGCCGCGCCGCACTGCTCGTCGAGGCGCTGACACGGCGCCCCGAGCTGCTGCTGCCCGCCACCGAGGACCGGCTGCACCAGGAGTACCGCGCCCCGGCGATGCCGGAGAGCGCCGCGCTCGTGGAGCGCCTGCGCGCCGACGGCGTCCCGGCGGTGATCTCCGGCGCGGGACCGACGGTCCTCGCGCTGGCGGACCGCGCGTCGGCCGACAAGGTGGCCGATCTCGCAGGTCAGGGCTGGGCCGCCAACCGTCTGGACCTCGACGCCCAGGGGGCGTGCGTACTGCCCCTCGCACCTGTCGAGGTCGATTGACGACGCACGGTTGCCGGATTTCGAGAGGGGGAATGTTTGTTGGATCCGGTAGTGTTAACCTCAAGTCTGCACCCGACCTCACCATGGCGAGGTGCTTCGCGTCCCTGTCCGGGACACCCATTCTTCCGGGAGCCTCCCAAACTGCTACGTGCCTTGCATTGGGTGCCATGCGCTGAGCAGTGCTGAGCACGCTCCGGAACCGGCGTGACCGAGCCGATGACACCGAACCTCAGTGCCACGGCTCAGGAATCGTCATCACCAGCAATGTCTTCCGCCGCTTTGGCGGACCACCGCCCCGGCACGGTCCACACAGCAAGGGCCAATGCCGGACAGCACAACCGGTCGCCGAGCCAGACAGGCCGACGTCCGCTCCAGGGAAGGACCCTTCGTGAGCGACACCACCGATCTGATGGGCGCACGTGTCGAGGAGACCGCTGCCGCGCCCGCCACGGACGCCTCCGCGCCTGCCACCGGTGCCGGCTCCAGGCGACGCCGCGGTACCGGCCTCGAGGGCATGGTGCTGGCCGAGCTGCAGCAGGTCGCATCCGGCCTCGGCATCAGGGGCACCGCGCGGATGCGCAAGAGCCAGCTGATCGAGGTCATCAAGGAGGCGCAGGCCGGGGGAGGTGCTCCGGCCAAGACGGCGTCCGACGCCGTCGAGACCAAGCCGAAGCGCCGAGCCACCTCGAAGGCCCGTACGGGTGACGAGGCCGCCGCCCCGGCAGCGGACAAGGCCGCCGAGAAGGCCGTGGCCCAGCAGCAGATCGAGATCCCCGGCCAGCCGGCCGGCGGTCCCTCCCGCGCGAGCGAGGAGGAGGCCCCCGTCGAGCGCCGTCGTCGTCGTGCCACCGCCGAGGCGGGCAGCCCCGAGACGGTCACCGCCGAGGCGAAGAACGAGCCGAAGGCCGAGACGCAGGGCGAGGCCGAGGGCGCCGAGGGCCGTCGTGAGCGCCGTGACCGCCGTGACCGCGACCGGGGCGGCCGTGACCGCGACCGCCGTCCGGCCAAGGGCGACGAGCAGCAGGGCGGCCAGGGCGCCGGCCAGCAGCGCCCGGACCGTCAGGACCGCCAGGACCGCCAGGACCGGGACCGTCAGCAGCAGGGCGGCGGCCGTCAGGACCGTCAGCAGCAGCCGCGTGACAACGGACCGCAGGACGACGACGACTTCGAGGGCGGCCGCCGTGGCCGTCGCGGCCGTTACCGGGACCGCCGCGGGCGCCGTGGACGCGACGAGATCGCCGAGCCGCAGGTCGCCGACGACGACGTGCTGATCCCCGTCGCGGGCATCCTCGACATCCTCGACAACTACGCGTTCATCCGTACGTCGGGCTACCTGCCGGGCCCCAACGACGTGTACGTCTCCCTGGCCCAGGTCCGCAAGAACGGCCTGCGCAAGGGTGACCACGTCACCGGCGCGGTCCGCCAGCCCAAGGACGGCGAGCGCCGCGAGAAGTTCAACGCGCTGGTCCGTCTGGACTCGACCAACGGCATGGCCCCCGACTCCGGTCGCGGCCGTCCGGAGTTCAACAAGCTGACGCCGCTCTACCCGCAGGACCGGCTCCGCCTGGAGACCGACCCGGGTGTGCTGACGACCCGCATCATCGACCTCGTCGCGCCCATCGGAAAGGGCCAGCGCGGTCTGATCGTGGCCCCGCCGAAGACCGGCAAGACCATGATCATGCAGGCGATCGCCAACGCGATCACGCACAACAACCCCGAGTGCCACCTGATGGTCGTCCTGGTCGACGAGCGTCCGGAAGAGGTCACCGACATGCAGCGGTCGGTCAAGGGCGAGGTCATCTCCTCGACCTTCGACCGTCCGGCCGAGGACCACACCACGGTCGCCGAGCTCGCCATCGAGCGTGCCAAGCGTCTGGTGGAGCTGGGCCACGACGTCGTCGTGCTGCTCGACTCGATCACGCGTCTGGGCCGTGCGTACAACCTCGCCGCCCCGGCCTCCGGTCGCATCCTGTCCGGTGGTGTCGACTCGACCGCGCTGTACCCGCCGAAGCGCTTCTTCGGTGCCGCGCGCAACATCGAGGACGGCGGTTCGCTGACCATCCTGGCCACCGCGCTCGTCGACACCGGCTCGCGCATGGACGAGGTCATCTTCGAGGAGTTCAAGGGCACCGGCAACGCCGAGCTCAAGCTCGACCGGAAGCTCGCCGACAAGCGCATCTTCCCGGCGGTGGACGTCGACGCGTCCGGTACCCGCAAGGAAGAGATCCTGCTCGGCAGCGACGAGCTCGCCATCACCTGGAAGCTGCGCCGTGTGCTCCACGCGCTCGACCAGCAGCAGGCGATCGAGCTGCTCCTCGACAAGATGAAGCAGACCAAGTCGAACGCCGAGTTCCTGCTCCAGATCCAGAAGACCACGCCGTCGCCGGGCAACGGCAACGACTGACGTCTTCTCGGCCGAGGTCCGGACGACCGGAGTTCGCACAGCGGAAAAGCAAAGGGCCGCCCCCGTCACCCAGGTGACGGGGGCGGCCCTTTGCGCTGCCTCGGACGCGTGTACGATCGCGCCCTTGAACAACTGCTGAAGCAGATCTGAACTCTCAATATCCGAGGGGGGACTTGAGTGGATACGTCCACGTCCGGCGGTGGTCGGCACAGACGCCGGATACGCATCGCCGTCCCGGTCGCCGCGGCCGGCCTCGCCGCCGCCGTCGCCGGTGCGCTCCTGGTGTCGTCCGCGAACGCCACGCCCAGCTCGTCGCCGTCCCTGCCCGCCCTGCGCGCCGCCGACTCCATGCCGTCCCAGGCCGTGCTGGAGAAGCGTGTCGCGGGCGCTCTCGCCGGTGACGACATCGCGGGCCGGACGGCGAAGAAGGTGTCCCTGAGCGCGTCGACCACCCCGGCGCACGTGGACCCGAAGATCATCGGTGGTACCACGACCACCATCACCACGGCCCCGTGGATGGCGCAGCTCTGGTACTACGACGAGGCCAAGGACATCGGCTTCTTCTGCGGTGGCTCCGTCGTCTCGCCGACGAAGATCCTCACTGCCGCGCACTGCACCAAGGACGAGTACGGCAATAAATACGACTGGGCGGCCAACGGCAGTGTCGTGACCCGCACCGCTCAGCTGCCGACCGAAAACTCCGCAGGCGACGTCGACCTGCACGGCGGTATGGTGACCGGCGTCTCGCGGCAGTGGACGCACTCGTCCTACAGCCCGAGCACCATCAACAACGACATCGCGGTCCTCACGCTGGCGACCCCCGTCACGGCCAAGCCGATCCTCATGACGACGTCCGGTGACACCGCGTCGTACGCGTCCGGCACCAAGGCGACGCTATACGGCTGGGGCCGTACCACCTCCACCACGCAGGACATCTCCGGCACGCTGAAGACGGCCACGCTGCCGATCAATTCCGACAGCACGTGCAACACGGCCATGCGGTCGGTCCTCGGTGGTGTGGACGCCTTCATCGAGGGCCACATGGTCTGCGCGGGCACCCCGGCGTCCGGAAGCGACACCCACACCACCTCGGCCTGCAACGGCGATTCCGGCGGTCCGTTGGTCGTCAAGAACGCGGCCGGCGTGAACCACATCGTGGGCGTCGTCTCCTGGGGCGTCGAGGACTGTGTCGCGAAGGGCGCGTACAGCGTCTTCTCGAAGGTCAGCACCTACGTCGGTGCCGCCTGGCCGCGCGTCGAGGACACCAACCTGAACGGTGACCACAAGGCCGACCTGTGGATCCGCAGCTCGTCGACCAAGACGGGCTACGAGAAGGACTCCAACGGCACCTCGTTCGCCGCTCGTCGGTCGACGGGAAAGCTGGACGGCGTGAACGTCGTACTCCAGACCGACCTCAACCGTGACGACTACCAGGACCTCGTGTTCCGCAATAGCACTACGGGCGACGTCTACTGGTCGCACGTGTTGCCGTCGACGGGGGCCACGGCCACCGACAAGATCTTCACCAACTGGAAGACCCGCACCCGGATCATCGCCCCCGGCGACCTCACCGGCGACGGCCTGCCCGACATCCTCTCCGTCGACTCCGCCGGAGCGATGTGGGAGTACCCGGGCAAGGGCAACGGCACCTTCTCGACGCGGGTCCAGGTCAGCACCGGCTGGAGCCAGTACAACTCCGTGCGCGGGCACGGCGACTTCACCGGTGACGGCAAGGCCGACCTGCTCGCCCGTCAGTCGAGCACCGGCGACCTGTACCTGTACAAGGGCACCGGCAAGACCGGGTCCGGGGCGTTCTCCGCCCGGATCAAGGTGCGCAGTGCCTGGACCGGCTACAACGCCTTCGACGCCGTCGGCGACATCACCGGCGACGGCAAGGCCGACTTCCTGGCCCGCTCCTCCGGCAGCACCGGCACGCTCTACCTGTACGCCGGGACCGGCAAGGCCACCAGCGAGATCTTCTCCACGAGGAAGTCCGTGGGCACCGGTTTCCAGGCGTACGACATCTTCGGCTGACCGCCCGGGTGAGCGGGTTCTCCCCGCTCTCGCCGAACGCACGGAGTGCCCATCGCGTGACGCGGTGGGCACTCTGCGTAGCGCAACCTTTTCCCCGGTTTCCCCGTCTGACCGTACGGAGTGACCATGGAGCGGTACGCCTCGTCACGACCGGATGGGCCTGGCCCTGAAAACAGGGGGTAACCGACCGCAGACGAACCGAGGAGTCGCATGCCTGCCGAGAGCACGCCGGAGCCCGCCATACCGGGCGACCCCGGCGACAGCACCCCGCCCCGACCGAAGGGCGGCAGCCGCAAGACCCGCAGCACGCGGAGCAAGGCCCTGATGATCACGGCCTGGACCGCGGCGGGTGTCGTGGCGCTCGGCGGCGCCGGGGCCGGCTACCTGTTCTTCAAGCTCAACGGCAACCTCAAGAGCGTCGACATCGACCAGGCGCTCGGCAGCGACCGGCCCCTGAAGATCGACAACGGCTCGCAGAACATCCTGGTCCTCGGCTCCGACACCCGCTCCGGCACCAACGGGAAGCTGGGCGGCGGCACCGACGACGGCAGCGCCCGCTCGGACACCGCGATGATCGTCCACGTGTACAAGGGCCACAAGCGGGCCAGTGTGGTCTCCGTCCCCCGTGACACGCTCGTCGAGCGGCCCTCCTGCACCGACTCCGAGGGCACCGTCCACCGAGCGGTCTCCGGCGCGATGTTCAACTCCGCCTACTCCACCGGCGGCGCCGCCTGCGCGGTGAAGACCGTCGAGTCCATGACCGGCATCCGCATGGACCACTACATCGAGATCGACTTCAGCGGCTTCCGGAAGCTGGTCGACGAACTCGGCGGCGTCACGGTCACCACCACGAAGGCCATCTCGGACAACGAGAGCCACCTGCGCCTGCCGGCCGGGTCGCACAAGCTCGACGGCAAGCAGGCGCTCGGCCTGGTCCGCACCCGGCACGGCGTCGGAGACGGCTCCGACCTCGGCCGCATCCAGCTCCAGCAGGCGTTCACGAAGGCGCTGGTCGACCAGGTCAAGCACATCGGGCTCCTGTCCAACCCGAAAAAGCTGTACGACCTCGCCGACACCGCGACCAAGACGGTGACCACCGACTCCGACCTCGGCAGCGTCACGAGCCTCGCCTCCTTCGCGGGCGGCCTCAAGGGCATCGGCTCGTCCCACATGACGATGGTGACGATGCCGGTCCAGTACGACCCCGCCGACGGCAACCGGGTGCTGGTCGACAAGGCCAAGGCCGAACTGGTCTGGAAGGCGCTCGAGGCCGACCGGCCGATCCCGGCGGCCGCCACCGAGGGAACCGCCACCGGCACCGCGAAGGGCGTCGTCAGTCCCGGCTGACCTGCGCGCGGGCCCCGCGCCGCCTCGTCCGCGACCCCGGGGAATAGACCGCCGTGTCCCCTCGTTTTGGGGGATACGGCCAGTCCTGGCAGACTGGTACGTCGGCCCCGGTTCACGCACCCGCATCCAGCGGAGGCGACCCGGCGCCCTCCCGAAACTAGGAGACACCTTGAAGCGCGACATCCACCCCGAGTACGTCGAGACGCAGGTCAGCTGCACCTGTGGCGCGTCGTTCACCACCCGCAGCACGATCTCCAGCGGCACCATCCGCGCCGAGGTCTGCTCCGAGTGCCACCCGTTCTACACGGGCAAGCAGAAGATCCTCGACACCGGTGGCCGTGTGGCCCGCTTCGAGGCCCGCTTCGGCAAGGCTGCCGCTGCCAGCAAGTAGCGAGCCCACAGCGCCGGTCTTCGGTGTTCCCCGTACGGGGGACGCCGGGACCGGCGCTTTGCGGTCCAGCCCCCTCCCCGGGCTCTCGACGCGTTCGAGCAGGGGAACCCCACGCCGTACCTACGTCCCCGAGCCCTTCACGGAGCGGGGGACAGTCCATTGGAGCCGGAGATGTTCGAGGCGGTCGAGGAACTGATCGGCGAGCACGCCGATCTGGAGAAGAAGCTCGCTGACCCGTCGGTCCACGCCGACCAGGCCAACGCGCGCAAGCTCAACAAGCGCTACGCCGAGCTGACCCCGATCGTCGCGACGTACCGCTCCTGGAAGCAGACCGGGGACGACATCGGCACGGCCAAGGAGCTCGCCGCCGACGACCCCGACTTCGCCGCCGAGGTCAAGGACCTGGAGAAGCAGCGCGAGGAGCTCACCGAGAAGCTCCGCCTGCTGCTCGTCCCGCGCGACCCGAGCGACGACAAGGACGTCATCCTGGAGATCAAGGCGGGCGCCGGCGGCGACGAGTCCGCCCTGTTCGCCGGTGACCTGCTGCGCATGTACCTGCGCTACGCCGAGCGCATCGGCTGGAAGACCGAGATCATCGACTCCACCGAGTCCGAGCTCGGCGGCTACAAGGACGTCCAGGTCGCCGTGAAGACCAAGGGCGGCCAGGGCGCGACCGAGCCCGGCCAGGGCGTCTGGGCCCGGCTGAAGTACGAGGGCGGCGTGCACCGCGTGCAGCGCGTGCCCTCGACCGAGTCGCAGGGCCGGATCCACACCTCCGCCGCCGGTGTCCTCGTCACGCCCGAGGCCGAGGAGGTCGACGTCGAGATCCACGCGAACGACCTCCGCATCGACGTCTACCGCTCCTCGGGCCCCGGCGGCCAGTCCGTCAACACGACCGACTCCGCGGTGCGCATCACGCACATTCCCACCGGAGTCGTCGCCTCCTGCCAGAACGAGAAGAGCCAGCTGCAGAACAAGGAGCAGGCGATGCGTATCCTGCGCTCCAGGCTTCTCGCCGCGGCGCAGGAGGAGGCGGAGCGGGAGGCCGCCGACGCCCGCCGCAGCCAGGTCCGCACGGTCGACCGCTCCGAGAAGATCCGTACGTACAACTTCCCGGAGAATCGCATCTCGGACCACCGCGTCGGCTTCAAGGCGTACAACTTGGACCAGGTCCTCGACGGTGAGCTCGACGCCGTCATCCAGGCCTGCGTCGACGCGGACTCGGCAGCCAAGCTCGCCGCCGCATAACACACGACAACAGCTCAGCCCCGGAGGACCAGCGTGAACCTGCTGCTCGCGGAAGTGGCCCAGGCCACCCAGCGGCTGGCCGACGCCGGCGTGCCCTCGCCGCGCAACGACGCGGAGGAGCTCGCCGCCTTCGTGCACGGCGTGAAGCGGGGCGAGCTGCACACCGTCAAGGACGCCGACTTCGACGCCCGCTACTGGGAGGTGACCGCGCGCCGCGAGGCCCGCGAGCCGCTCCAGCACATCACCGGGCGGGCCTACTTCCGCTACCTCGAACTCCAGGTGGGGCCCGGCGTCTTCGTGCCCCGCCCGGAGACCGAGTCGGTCGTCGGCTGGGCCATAGACGCCGTCCGTGCGATGGACGTCGTCGAACCGCTGATCGTCGACCTGTGCACCGGCTCGGGCGCCATCGCGCTCGCCCTCGCCCAGGAGGTCCCGCGCTCGCGGGTGCACGCCGTGGAGCTGTCCGAGGACGCCCTCCAGTGGACGCGCAAGAACGTCGAGGGATCCAGGGTCGACCTGCGCCAGGGGGACGCCCTCACGGCCTTCCCCGACCTCGACGGCCAGGTGGACCTGGTGATCTCCAACCCCCCGTACATCCCGCTCACCGAATGGGAGTACGTGGCGCCGGAGGCCCGGGACTACGACCCCGAGCTCGCCCTCTTCTCCGGCGAGGACGGACTCGACCTCATCCGCGGCATCGAGCGCACCGCGCACCGGCTGCTGCGCCCCGGCGGCGTCGTCGTCATCGAGCACGCCGACACCCAGGGCGGACAGGTGCCCTGGATCTTCACCGAGGAGCGGGGCTGGGCCGACGCGGCCGACCACCCGGACCTCAACAACCGGCCGCGGTTCGCGACCGCCCGCAAGGCGATGCCGTGAACACGGCCCACGGAGTCCCGGCGCCCGGCGCCCTCGCGCGCCCGCGCACCGCGCCGTGCCGCTCCGCGTCCCCCCGCACCGCGTTTCTCCACACCCCCAGCCAGCAGTACGTGTACGAGGAGGCCCGCTAAATGGCACGGCGATACGACACCAACGACGCGACCGACCGCACCACAGGTCTGCGTGAGGCGGCGTCCGCCGTCCGCCGTGGCGAACTGGTGGTCCTCCCGACGGACACCGTGTACGGCATCGGCGCGGACGCGTTCACCTCGGAGGCCGTAGCCGACCTGCTCGACGCCAAGGGCCGGGGCCGCAACATGCCCACCCCCGTCCTCATCGGCTCCCCGAACACCCTGCACGGCCTCGTCACGGACTTCTCCGAGATGGCCTGGGAGCTCGTCGACGCGTTCTGGCCGGGCGCCCTGACCCTGGTCGCCAAGCACCAGCCCTCGCTCCAGTGGGACCTGGGGGACACCCGGGGCACGGTGGCGATCCGCATGCCGCTGCACCCCGTCGCCATCGAGCTGCTCACCGAGGTCGGCCCGATGGCCGTCTCCTCCGCCAACCTCACCGGCCACCCGGCGCCGGAGGACTGCGACGCCGCGCAGGGCATGCTCGGCGACTCCGTCTCGGTCTACCTGGACGGCGGCCCGACCCCCGGCAACGTGCCCTCCTCGAT
This sequence comes from Streptomyces populi, assembly GCF_002911015.1. Lineage (GTDB taxonomy): Bacteria > Actinomycetota > Actinomycetes > Streptomycetales > Streptomycetaceae > Streptomyces > Streptomyces populi. The sequence continues at coordinate 53,879 of NZ_KZ626877.1, read as the reverse complement.
CGTCGACGTCACCGGCAAGGTGCCCGTCCTGCTGCGCGCGGGCGCCCTGTCGGCAGAGGAGCTCCGGAAGGTCGTACCCGACCTCGAGGTGGCGAATTGACAGCCCCCGAGCCCTCCGGGCTCCCGGCTCGGCCCGAGCAGGGAGCGCCCCCATGCGTGGCATAGGCACGCCGGTCACCGGGGCCGGCGCCTCCCCGGGCGGGTCCTTCCGCATCCTCCACGTCAGCACCGGCAACGTGTGCCGCTCACCGATCACCGAGCGGCTGACCCGGCATGCCCTGGCGGACCGGCTGGGCGACCCCCTGTGGGGCGGCCTCATCGTGGAGAGCGCCGGCACCTGGGGCCACGAGGGCGCGCCCATGGAGGCCAACGCCGCGACCGTCCTGACCGACTTCGGCGCGGACCCCTCCGGCTTCGTCGGGCGCGAGCTCCTCGACGACCACGTCATCCGCGCCGACCTGGTCCTGACGGCCACCCGCGACCACCGTGCCCAGGTCATCTCCATGGGGCACTCCGCCGGCCTGCGCACCTTCACCCTGAAGGAGTTCACCCGGCTGGTCCGCGCGATAGACACCGCTACCCTGCCGCCCCTCCAGGACGGCGTGGTCGAGCGCGCGGTCGCCCTGGTGCGCGCCGCCGCGGCGCTGCGCGGCTGGCTGCTGGCCCCGACCGCGGAGGCCGACGAGGTGCACGACCCCTACGGGGCGCCCCTGCCGTTCTTCCGGTCCATCGGGGACGAGATCAACGAGGCACTGGACCCGGTCGTCACCGCCCTGACCGGGGTACCCGCGCGGACGTGACACCGGGCGCCCCACGGGCCCCGGTTCTACATTGGACGTAAGCGTCCCCCCGCAGATGTCCGGAGTCCACCATGCCGGTCGCCACCATGCCCGAAGCGGATGTCCTGAGCCGACAGGACCCCGAGCTCGCCGGGATCCTGCTCGGTGAGCTGGACCGGCAGTCGACCACGCTCCAGCTGATCGCCGCCGAGAACTTCACCTCGCCGGCCGTGCTGGCCGCGCTCGGCTCGCCGCTGACGAACAAGTACGCGGAAGGCTATCCCGGCGCCCGTCACCACGGCGGCTGCGAGATCGTCGACGTCGCCGAGCGCCTCGCCGTCGACCGCGCCAAGGCCCTCTTCGGCGCCGATCACGCCAACGTCCAGTCCCACTCCGGGAGTTCGGCAGTCCTGGCCGCGTACGCCGCCCTGCTGCGCCCCGGTGACACCGTGCTGGCGATGGGACTGCCCTTCGGCGGCCATCTCACCCACGGGTCGCCCGCGAACTTCTCCGGCCGCTGGTTCGACTTCGTCGGCTACGGCGTCGAGGCGGAGTCGGGGCTGATCGACTACGAGCAGGTGCGCACCCTGGCCCGCGCGCGCCGCCCCAAGGCCGTCGTCTGCGGGTCGATCTCGTACCCCCGGCACATCGACCACGCGCTGTTCCGGGAGATCGCCGACGAGGTCGGCGCCTATCTCATCGCGGACGCCGCCCACACCGTCGGGCTCGTCGCGGGGGGAGCGGCGCCGAACCCGGTGCCGTACGCCGACATCGTGTGCGCCACCACGCACAAGGTGCTCCGCGGTCCGCGCGGAGGCATGCTCCTGTGCGGCGGTGAACTGGCCGAGCGGGTCGACCGGGCCGTCTTCCCGTTCACCCAGGGCGGCGCGCAGATGAACACCATCGCGGCCAAGGCCGTCGCGTTCGGCGAGGCGGCGACCCCGGCCTTCACGGCGTACGCGCACCAGGTGACCGCCAACGCGCGGGTGCTGGCCGCGGGCCTCGAGGCGGAGGGGCTCGCGGTCACCACCGGCGGCACCGACACCCATCTGCTGGTCGCGGATCCGGCGCCGCTCGGCGTCGAGGGGCGCACCGCGCGCGGCCGGCTGGCCGCCGCCGGTATGGTCCTCGACACCTGTGCGCTGCCTCACGGCGACATCCGCGGTCTGCGGCTCGGCACCGCGGCGCTGACCACCCAGGGGATGGGCGAGCCGGAGATGGCGCGGGTCGCGGCCCTGTTCGCGGGGGTGCTGCGGGGCGAGGTCGACGGCCGGACGGCGCGGGAGGAAGTGCGGGAACTCACCGGAAGATTTCCGCCTTATCCGGACTGACCGGGGGTACGCGTACCGGACCGCACAGCCACACGTGCAACCATCGTCGCTACCCGAAAGTCCTCAACCATATGCGTGCATCGCTAGGGTGTGGGGCTGTGATGGCCAGCGAGACCTGTGGGGAAGCCCGTGCGTGAATACCTGCTGACGCTCTGCATCACGGCCGCGGTGACGTACCTGCTGACAGGGCCGGTACGTAAATTCGCGATCGTGGCCGGAGCCATGCCGGAGATCCGGGCGCGCGACGTGCACCGTGAACCCACGCCGAGGCTCGGCGGCATCGCGATGTTCTTCGGACTGTGCTCCGGCCTGCTGGTCGCCGACCACCTGAAGAACCTCAACGCGGTCTTCTCGAACTCCAACGAACCGCGCGCCCTGCTCTCCGGCGCCGCGCTGATCTGGCTGATCGGCGTGCTGGACGACAAGTTCGAGATCGACGCCCTGATCAAGCTGGGCGGCCAGATGATCGCCGCGGGCGTGATGGTCATGCAGGGTCTGACGATCCTGTGGCTGCCGATCCCCGGGGTCGGTCTGGTCGCGCTGACCCAGTGGCAGGGCACGCTGCTGACGGTGGCGCTCGTCGTGATCACCATCAACGCGGTCAACTTCGTGGACGGCCTCGACGGACTGGCCGCCGGCATGGTGTGCATCGCGTCCGCCGCGTTCTTCCTGTACGCCTACCGGATCTGGTACTCGTACGGCATCGAGGCCGCCGCCCCGGCGACGCTGTTCGCGGCGGTCCTGATGGGCATGTGCCTGGGCTTCCTGCCGCACAACATGCATCCCGCGCGGATCTTCATGGGGGACTCGGGCTCGATGCTCATCGGCCTCGTGCTGGCCGCCGGGGCGATCTCCATCACCGGGCAGATCGACCCCGACGTGATGAACCTGTTCTCCGGTTCCGAGCGCAACACGGTGCACCAGACGGTGCCGGTGTTCATCCCGCTGCTGCTGCCGCTGACGATCATCGCGATCCCGGCCGCCGACCTGGTGCTCGCCATCGTGCGGCGCACCTGGCGCGGGCAGTCGCCGTTCGCCGCCGACCGGGGGCATCTGCACCACCGCCTCCTGGAGGTCGGCCACTCGCACAGCCGCGCGGTCCTGATCATGTACTTCTGGTCGGCGCTGATCGCGTTCGGAGCCCTCGCGTACTCGGTGAACTCCGGCGCCATGTGGAGCGTGCTCATCATCGCGGTGCTCAGCGCCGTCGGTCTCGTGCTGCTCCTGCTGCCGCGCTTCACACCGCGTGCCCCGCGCTGGGCCGAGCACTTCGTGCCGCCGCGCTACCGCCGTCGCAAGGCCGCCGCGGCGGCCGCCCTGGACGGGGCTGCCGTGACCCACGAGGCGGCGTCGACGGGCGAGCCGGACGAGGCGCGTGAGCACCGTGCTCCGGCGGGTGCGGGAGTCTCAGGGGTCAATGGAGCGACGGCGATCGGTACCCGTCCGCGCCTTCTGGACCGGCGTGAGGCCGAATCCTCACGCTGAGCCGAAGGTAAGAATCTGACTAACGCGTGACCAAATCGTGGGGTAACAAAGCGCCCTAATACCAGACAAAGGGGCGCTTGAAATGCACAGACGCGCAGCTTCACTCTCATGTGTGACAGTTGGCACATCAACCAGGTAAAGACCTCATCAAATAGTTTGTGATACGGTTCACGAGAACCCAGGGCAGAGCCGAAGGACCCCAGTACGACGGTCCTTCGGCGTGAGGTTCTCTCTCAGCCCGGGACTACGCTCGTCCATGACGACACGCCCCCCTTACAAGCGGAGTTGCCGCCATGCCGTCCAATGACGCCCGGATCCTCCTTCAGGCCGCTGTGCCCACGGCTGCCGTCGGCGCGATTGCCGCCGTCGTCAGCGGTGTGGTCGCCGGCGGCAAGGGAGCGCTCGGGGCGGTCGTCGCGACGCTGGTGGTGGTCCTCTTCATGGGGCTGGGCCTCTACGTTCTGCAGCGCACCGCCAAATCGCTTCCGCACTTGTTCCAGGCGATGGGGCTCTTGCTCTACACGGCGCAGATTCTTCTGCTGTTCATCTTTGTCGCCGTGTTCAAGAACACCTCGCTGTTCAATCCCAAGTCCTTCGCGCTCACCCTGGTCGTCACCACTCTCGTGTGGATCGGCGCACAGGCGCGTGCCCATATGAAGGCCAAGATCCTTTACGTCGAACCCGACTCCTCGAAGGCCGAAAAGCCCGAGAACAAGGGTCAGTCGTCGTGAGGGGTAGGGCCGGGATAAGTGCACGTTGGAGATCCTGCTATCGTCCGGTGCCAACTGCGGCATCGCGGGCGCGGGCATCTGAGCTGACGCCTGTTCGATCGCGAGGCTTGATGCCCCTCTGCCGCCCCCACATCCGTAACACCAGCCCAGTGCCGAACCGCGGCTGCGCGCCGCGCCGACACAACGAGGATGCCGTACCTATGCGCCACGCTGAAGGAGCCCGCGGTGAGTGCTGACCCGACGCAGGTGCTCGCCTTCGAGACCGACTGCCACATCTTCGACGGTTGTGGCTTCCCGGCACCCGGCCTGCACTCGTTCCTGTTCGAGCCCCTCTGGGGCGACGGGGACAGCAACCTGTACTTCAACAAGACGATGCTCCTGGCGCTGCTGGGCTCGCTTGTCATCGTCGGCTTCTTCTGGGCCGCGTTCCGCAAGCCGAAGGTCGTCCCGGGCAAGCTCCAGATGGTCGCCGAGGCCGGCTACGACTTCGTCCGTCGCGGCGTCGTCTACGAGACGATCGGCAAGAAGGAAGGCGAGAAGTACGTCCCGCTGGTCGTCTCGCTGTTCTTCTTCATCTGGATGATGAACCTGTGGTCGATCATTCCGGTCGCGCAGTTCCCGGTGACGGCGATCATCTCGTACCCCGCGGTGCTGGCCGGAATCGTCTACATCATCTGGGTGTCCCTGACGTTCAAGCGCCACGGATTCGTCGGAGCGTTCAAGAACTTCAGCGGCTACGACAAGTCGCTGGGCCCGGTCCTGCCGCTCGCCATGCTCATCGAGCTGCTCTCGAACCTGATCGTCCGGCCGTTCACGCACGCGGTGCGACTCTTCGCGAACATGTTCGCGGGTCACACGCTGCTGCTGCTGTTCACGATCGCCTCCTGGTACCTGCTCAACGGCGTCGGGATCGCCTACGCGGGCGTCTCGTTCATCATGGTCATCGTCATGACGGCCTTCGAGCTGTTCATCCAGGCCCTGCAGGCGTACGTGTTCGTGCTGCTGACCTGCACCTTCATCCAGGGCGCGCTGGCCGAGCACCACTGAGCTGCCCGCCTTCTCGACCCCCGCACTCGTCCGGTGGCCAACCCCCACCGGTCCGTAAAGAAAAGGAAGAACTGGCATGTCCCAGACCCTTGCCGCTGTCTCCGGCTCGCTCGGCTCGATCGGTTACGGCCTCGCGGCCATCGGCCCCGGCGTCGGCGTCGGCATCATCTTCGGTAACGGCACCCAGGCCCTCGCCCGTCAGCCTGAGGCCGCCGGTCTGATCCGCGCCAACCAGATCCTCGGCTTCGCCTTCTGTGAGGCGCTCGCCCTCATCGGTCTGGTCATGCCGTTCGTCTACGGCGTCTGATCCACCCGATCAGCAACAGCCCACTAGACGAAAGGCACTGACATGAGCCACTTGCTCATTCTGGCGGCCGAGGAGAAGGAAAACCCCCTCATCCCGCCGATTCCCGAGCTTGTCATCGGCCTGCTCGCCTTCGTCATCGTCTTCGGCTTCCTGGCCTGGAAGCTCCTCCCGAACATCAACAAGGTTCTGGAGCAGCGTCGCGAGGCCATCGAGGGCGGTATCGAAAAGGCCGAGGCCGCGCAGACCGAGGCCCAGAGCGTTCTCGAGCAGTACAAGGCTCAGCTCGCCGAGGCCCGTCACGAGGCCGCGCGCCTGCGCCAGGAGGCACAGGAGCAGGGCGCCACGCTCATCGCCGAGATGCGCGCGGAAGGCCAGCGGCAGCGCGACGAGATCGTCGCCGCCGGCCACACGCAGATCGAGGCCGACCGCAAGGCCGCCGCTCAGTCGCTGCGTCAGGACGTCGGCACGCTTGCCACCGACCTGGCCGGCAAGCTCGTCGGCGAGTCCCTCGAGGACCACGCCCGTCAGAGCCGCGTCATCGACCGCTTCCTCTCCGAGCTTGAGGAGAAGGCCGAGGCGGCTCGATGACTGCACACGGAGCGAGCCGCGAGGCAACCGCAGCCGCACGTGAGCGTCTCGACGCGCTGACGGACTCGACGTCCGTGGACGTGGCACAGCTCGCCGACGAGCTGGCCGCGGTCACCGCGCTGCTGCACCGCGAGGTGTCGCTGCGTCGGGTCCTCACCGACCCGGCGCAGCCCGGCGAGGCCAAGGCCGAGCTGGTCCAGCGCCTGATCGGCGGCCAGGTGGGCGGCGTCGCCGCCGACCTGGTGTCCGGCATGGTGCGTTCCCGCTGGTCGCAGCCCCGCGACCTGGTGGACGCCCTCGAGGAGCTCACCGCCACCGCCGACCTCACGGCGGCGCAGCGGACGGGCAAGCTCGACGACGTCGAGGACGAGCTGTTCCGCTTCGGCCGGATCGTCGCCTCGAACACCGAGCTGCGCGCCGCGCTGACCGACCGGGCCGCCACCACGGCGGCCAAGAGCGAGCTGCTGCGCAGCCTGCTCGGCGGCCGGGCCGCGGCGACGACCGAGCGTCTGGTGACGCGTCTCGTGACCGCGCCGCGCGGACGTAGCCTGGAAGCGGGACTCGAGTCCCTGTCCAAGCTCGCCGCCGAGCGCCGCGACCGCATGGTCGCCGTGGTCACCTCCGCGGTGCCGCTGAGCGACGGACAGAAGCAGCGCCTCGGTGCCGCCCTGGCCAAGCTCTACGGCCGCTCGATGCACCTCAACCTCGACGTGGACCCCGAGGTCCTCGGCGGGATCCGGGTGCAGGTCGGCGACGAGGTCATCAACGGCTCCATCGCGGACCGTCTCGAGGACGCCGCCCGCCGCATGGCGAGCTAGCAACAACACACGCAGTACGCAATTACGGCCCTGGTTGGGCCGTGCAGAGGATTCACCTCTCATCGGGGGGAGTCCCCCATCCCCCCAAAGTGAAACTTCGGGCCCAACAAGGAGAGCAGGGAACCCAGATGGCGGAGCTCACGATCCGGCCGGAGGAGATCCGGGACGCACTGGAGAACTTTGTCCAGTCGTACCAGCCGGACGCGGCCTCGCGCGAGGAGGTCGGTACGGTCACCGTCGCCGGCGACGGTATCGCCAAGATCGAGGGTCTTCCCTCGGCCATGGCGAACGAGCTGCTGAAGTTCGAGGACGGAACCCTCGGTCTCGCGCTGAACCTGGAAGAGCGCGAGATCGGTGCGGTCATCCTCGGCGAGTTCAACGGTATCGAGGAAGGCCAGCCGGTGCAGCGCACCGGTGAGGTGCTGTCCGTCGCCGTGGGCGAGGGCTACCTCGGCCGCGTCGTCGACCCGCTCGGCAACCCGATCGACGGCCTCGGCGAGATCGAGACGTCCGGCCGCCGCGCCCTCGAGCTGCAGGCCCCGGGCGTCATGGTCCGCAAGTCGGTCCACGAGCCCATGGAGACGGGCTACAAGGCCGTCGACGCGATGACCCCGATCGGCCGTGGCCAGCGTCAGCTGATCATCGGCGACCGTCAGACCGGCAAGACCGCGCTGGCCGTCGACACGATCATCAACCAGCGCGACAACTGGCGCTCGGGCGACACCAAGAAGCAGGTCCGCTGCATCTACGTCGCCATCGGCCAGAAGGGCTCGACCATCGCCTCCGTGCGTGGCGCCCTCGAAGAGGCCGGCGCGCTGGAGTACACGACCATCGTCGCCGCCCCGGCGTCCGACCCGGCCGGCTTCAAGTACCTGGCGCCGTACACCGGTTCGGCCATCGGCCAGCAGTGGATGTACGAGGGCAAGCACGTCCTCATCATCTTCGACGACCTCTCGAAGCAGGCCGACGCCTACCGCGCCGTGTCCCTGCTGCTCCGCCGTCCGCCGGGCCGCGAGGCCTACCCCGGTGACGTCTTCTACCTGCACTCCCGTCTGCTGGAGCGCTGCGCGAAGCTCTCCGACGACCTGGGCGCCGGTTCGATGACGGGTCTGCCGATCGTCGAGACCAAGGCGAACGACGTGTCGGCGTTCATCCCGACCAACGTCATCTCCATCACCGACGGCCAGTGCTTCCTGGAGTCCGACCTGTTCAACGCCGGCCAGCGTCCGGCCCTGAACGTCGGTATCTCGGTCTCCCGCGTCGGTGGCTCCGCCCAGCACAAGGCGATGAAGCAGGTCTCCGGCCGTCTTCGCCTCGACCTGGCCCAGTACCGCGAGCTGGAGGCGTTCGCCGCCTTCGGTTCCGACCTGGACGCCGCGTCGAAGTCGCAGCTGGAGCGCGGTCAGCGTCTGGTCGAGCTGCTCAAGCAGGCTCAGTACCAGCCGATGCCGACCGAGGACCAGGTCGTCTCCGTGTGGTCCGCGACCACCGGCAAGATGGACGACGTCCCGGTCGCCGACATCCGCCGCTTCGAGAAGGAGCTCCTGGAGTACCTGCACCGCAAGGAGCAGGGCCTCATGACCTCCATCAAGGAGGGCGGCAAGATGTCGGACGACACGCTCACCGCCGTCGCGGACGCGATCGTCGACTTCAAGAAGCAGTTCGAGACCTCGGACGGGAAGCTTCTCGGCGAGGACGCTCCGGCCGCCGCCAAGTGACGTAAGGAAGGGACCTGACTCATGGGAGCCCAGCTCCGGGTCTACAAGCGTCGCATCCGATCCGTCACCGCGACCAAGAAGATCACCAAGGCGATGGAGATGATCGCCGCCTCGCGCGTCGTCAAGGCGCAGCGCAAGGTGGCGGCCTCCACGCCCTACGCGACCGAGCTCACCCGCGCGGTCACGGCGGTCGGCACCGGTTCGAACACCAAGCACCCGCTGACCACGGAGGCGGAGACGGCGACCCGTTCCGCGGTGCTGCTCCTCACGAGCGACCGCGGACTGGCCGGCGCCTTCAACTCCAGCGCCATCAAGGCGGCGGAGCAGCTGACCGCCCGTCTCGAGGCCGAGGGCAAGGAGGTCGACACGTACATCGTCGGCCGCCGCGGTCTGGCCCACTACAACTTCCGCGAGCGCAAGGTCGTGGAGTCGTGGTCGGGCTTCACCGACGAGCCCACCTACGCGGACGCGAAGAAGGTCGCGGGTCCGCTGATCGAGGCCATCGAGAAGGACACGGCCGAGGGCGGCGTGGATGAACTCCACATCGTCTACACCGAGTTCGTCTCGATGATGACGCAGACGGCCATCGACAGCCGACTGCTGCCGCTTCGCCTCGAAGAGGTCGCGGAGGAGACGCCCAAGGGCGAGATCCTTCCGCTGTACGAGTTCGAGCCGTCGGCGGAGGACGTCCTTGACGCCCTTCTGCCGCGCTACGTCGAGAGCCGTATCTACAACGCGCTGCTCCAGTCGGCTGCCTCCAAGCACGCCGCCACGCGCCGCGCGATGAAGTCGGCCACCGACAACGCGGGAGACCTGATCACCACGCTCTCCCGACTTGCCAATGCGGCCCGCCAGGCCGAAATCACCCAGGAAATCAGCGAGATCGTCGGTGGCTCCGCAGCCCTTGCCGACGCGACCGCGGGGAGTGACAAGTAATGACGACGACTTCTGAGACGGCCGTTGCCACGGGCCGCGTCGCCCGGGTCATCGGCCCGGTCGTCGACGTGGAGTTCCCCGTCGACGCGATGCCGGACATCTACAACGCCCTTCACGTCGAGGTGGCCGACCCGGCCAACGCCGGCGAGAAGAAGACGCTGACCCTGGAAGTCGCCCAGCACCTGGGTGACGGCCTGGTCCGCACGATCTCCATGCAGCCCACCGACGGTCTGGTCCGCCAGGCCGTGGTGACCGACACCGGCACGGGCATCAGCGTCCCCGTCGGTGACTTCACCAAGGGCAAGGTGTTCAACACCCTCGGTGAGGTGCTGAACTCGGACGAGAAGTACTCGGGCGAGCGCTGGTCCATCCACCGCAAGGCCCCGCGCTTCGACGAGCTCGAGTCGAAGACCGAGATGTTCGAGACCGGCGTCAAGGTCATCGACCTTCTCACCCCGTACGTCAAGGGTGGAAAGATCGGTCTGTTCGGTGGTGCCGGCGTCGGCAAGACGGTGCTCATCCAGGAGATGATCTACCGCGTCGCCAACAACCACGACGGTGTCTCCGTGTTCGCCGGTGTCGGCGAGCGCACGCGTGAGGGCAACGACCTCATCGAGGAGATGGCGGACTCGGGCGTCATCGACAAGACCGCCCTCGTCTTCGGCCAGATGGACGAGCCCCCGGGCACCCGTCTGCGCGTGGCCCTCGCGGGTCTGACCATGGCGGAGTACTTCCGCGATGTGCAGAAGCAGGACGTGCTGTTCTTCATCGACAACATCTTCCGCTTCACGCAGGCCGGTTCCGAGGTCTCGACCCTGCTCGGCCGCATGCCCTCCGCGGTGGGTTACCAGCCGAACCTGGCCGACGAGATGGGTCTCCTCCAGGAGCGCATCACCTCGACCCGTGGTCACTCGATCACCTCGATGCAGGCGATCTACGTCCCCGCGGACGACCTGACCGACCCGGCCCCGGCCACCACGTTCGCCCACCTCGACGCGACGACGGTTCTCTCCCGTCCGATCTCCGAGAAGGGCATCTACCCGGCCGTGGACCCGCTGGACTCCACGTCCCGCATCCTGGACCCCCGCTACATCGCGGCGGACCACTACGCGGCCGCGATGCGCGTCAAGTCGGTCCTCCAGAAGTACAAGGACCTTCAGGACATCATCGCGATCCTCGGTATCGACGAGCTGGGCGAGGAGGACAAGCTCACCGTCCACCGTGCCCGTCGCGTGGAGCGCTTCCTGTCCCAGAACACCCACGTCGCCAAGCAGTTCACCGGCGTCGACGGTTCGGACGTCCCGCTGGACGAGTCGATCGCGGCCTTCAACGCGATCATCGACGGTGAGTACGACCACTTCCCGGAGCAGGCGTTCTTCCTCTGCGGTGGCATCGAGGACCTCAAGGCCAACGCCAAGGAGCTCGGCGTCTCCTGAACCTCGGTTCTGAAGTGAGGGGGCGGGACCACACCTTCCGGGGTGCGGTCCTTCCCCCTCCGTACGCCTACTAGACTTTGACCCAACACCCGGCAGCAACGCCGGGTGGTGACCCGAGGAGCCCACCTTGGCTGCTGAGCTGCACGTCGAGCTCGTCGCCGCGGACCGCAGTGTCTGGTCCGGCGAGGCCACCCTGGTCGTCGCGCGTACCACGTCCGGCGACATCGGCGTCATGCCCGGTCACCAGCCGCTTCTCGGTGTGCTGGAGTCGGGCCCGGTGACCATTCGTACGAGTGATGGTGGAACGGTCGTCGCCGCGGTGCACGGCGGTTTCATCTCGTTCGCCGACAACAAGCTGTCGCTGCTGGCCGAGATCGCCGAGCTGTCGGACGAGATCGACGTCCAGCGTGCGGAGCGGGCGCTCGAGCGCGCGAAGTCGGACGCCGACGCGTCCGCCGAGCGTCGCGCGGACGTCCGTCTGCGTGCGGTGGCGAACCGCTGACCATCGGTGCGACCCCGGCTCCACAGGCGCCGGGGGAGCACTGTGCAAGGCTTTGACTCAGCCGCGGCTGGGACCGGATCACTCCGGCCCTGGCCGCGGCTGAGGCAAATCCGGATGTTTTTTCTTTTCCGTTACCTAGGAGACGAGGAGGTCGGTGTCGATGGTCCTCGCTCTGACTGTGTGCGGAGTGGTAGTGGCGCTCGTGGTGGTGGGGCTGTTCGTCTTCGGCCTCCGCCGCCGGCTCATCCAGCGTTCCGGCGGAACGTTCGACTGTAGCCTGCGCTGGGACGTCCCCGAGAAGGGTGACCCCAGCGGCAAGGGCTGGAGCTACGGTGTGGCCCGCTACAACGGCGACCGGGTCGAGTGGTACCGCGTCTTCTCGTACGCCCCCCGCCCGCGCCGTCTCCTCGAACGCTCGGCGATCGAGGTGGCCGGCCGTCGCGCGGCCGAGGGCGAGGAGGAGCTCGCGCTGCTCTCCGACGCGATCATCCTCGCCTGTCTCCACCGCGGGACGCGCCTCGAACTGGCGATGAGCGAGGACGCGCTCACCGGGTTCCTCGCCTGGCTGGAGGCGGCCCCGCCCGGCCAGAGGGTGAACGTCGCCTGAGACATCCGCATCGCCCCCCGGGCCCGTCGGCTTCGAACGCCGGACGGGCCTTTTCTCTGCCTTCAGGACTCCGCCGACGAGGACCCGTGTCCGGGCCCCGGACACTCGGTCCCGGACACCGGCCCCGGGACACCTGGCCGTGGGCACCCGCCCTGGGTACCGGCCCCGGAACGGCGAACCGCGGGCAGACCCGGAGGTCTGCCCGCGGCTCGTGGTGCGCGGTGGATCGGGGTTCAGGCCGGGCCGGTGATCAGCTCAGGCCGCTGTTGATGGCGCTGACGAGTTCACCGTTGCTGGTGTCGCCGCTGAACTCCCAGAAGAAGGCGCCGCCCAGGCCCTGGCTCTTGGCCCACGACATCTTCGTCCCGATGGTGGCCGGGGTGTCGTACGACCACCAGTTGTTGCCGCAGTAGGCGTACGCCGTGCCGGCGACGAGGCCCGTGGAGGGGCAGGACGTCTTGAGGACCTTGTAGTCCTCGATGCCCTGCTCGTACGTGCCGGCGGCGGGGCCGGTCGCCGTGCCGCCGGGCGCGGACTGGGTGACACCGGTCCAGCCGCGGCCGTAGAAGCCGATGCCGATGAGCAGTTTGCTCGCGGGCACGCCCTTCGACTTGAACTTGGCGATCGCGTCGGCCGTGGTGAAGCCCGGCGTCGGGATGCCGCTGTACGAGGTGAGCGGGGAGTGCGGGGCGGTCGGGCCCTGCGCGTTGAACGCTCCGAAGAAGTCGTACGACATCACGTTGTACCAGTCGACGTACTGCGAGGCGCCCGCGTAGTCGGCGGCGTCGATCTTGCCGCCGGAGGTGCCGTCCGCCGTGGTGGCCGCGGTGACCAGGTTGTTCGAGCCGAACTTGGCGCGCAGGGCCTGCATCAGGTTCTTGTAGGCCGCCGCACCGCTGCTGTCACAGGACAGACCGCAGGCGTTCGGGTACTCCCAGTCGATGTCGATGCCGTCGAAGACGTCGGCCCAGCGCGGGTCCTCGACCAGGTTGTAGCAGGAGTTGGCGAAGGCGGTCGGGTTGGCGGCCGCCTGGGCGAAGCCGCCGGACCAGGTCCAGCCGCCGAAGGACCACAGCACCTTGATGTTCGGGTACTTGGCCTTCAGCTCACGGAGCTGGTTGAAGTTGCCGCGCAGCGGCTGGTCCCAGGTGTCGGCGACGCCGCTGACCGACTGGTCGGCGGTGAAGGCCTTGTCGTAGTCGGCGTACGAGTCGCCGATCGCGCACTGGCCGTTGGTGACGTTGCCGAAGGCGTAGTTGATGTGCGTGATCTTGGCGGCCGAGCCCGACGTCACCAGGTTCTTGACGTTGTAGTTGCGGCCGTAGATGCCCCACTCGGTGAAGTAGCCGAGCTTGACGTTCTTGCCGCTGGGCGGCGGGTCGGTGGTGCCGCCGGTGGTGTGGACGGCGACCGAGCCGCTGACCGGACCGGTCTGGTCGGCGGTGTCACGGGCCTGGACGGTGTACGAGTAGTCGGTGCCGGCGGTCAGACCGGTGTCCGTGTACGAGGTCGTCGTCACGGTCGCGACCTTGGTGCCGCCGCGCAGGACGTCGTAGTTCTTGACGCCCTTGTCGTCGGTGGCCGCGCTCCAGGAGAGCTTCACCGAGGTGTCGGTGACCGAGGAGGCGGTGGGGGTGCCCGGCGCGGAGGGCGCGCTGTCGCCGGGGACGGTGGTCCCGCCGTCACAACTGCCGCCGTTCAGGGTGCAGTTGGACGGAGAGCCGGAGCCCGACCCGTTGAAGCCGAAGGAGACGGAGGCGCCCGCGGCGAGCGTGCCGTTCCAGGACTTGTTCTTGGCCGTCCAGTGGTTGCCGGAGTTGGTGACGTCCGCGTCCCAGGCCGAGGTGACGGAGGTCCCCGAGGGGAAGTCCCACTGGATCGTCCACGAACTGATCGCGGTGGTACCGGTGTTCTTGACGGTCCACTTGCCTTCGAAGCCCGTGCCCCAGTCCTGGGTCTTGGCGTACGTGGCGGTGGCGCTGTCGGCCGCGTGAGCGGGACTCGCGAGACCGACCAGGCCGGCCAGGGGGAGCAGCAGGGTCGCGAGCCCGGCCGTCGCTCGTTGTCTGAAGCGCATGCAGCGCCTCCTCGGGGAGAGTCGGGGGAGGGGGGCGTGACTGAGCCTTCACACCCACGGTGCCGCGAGAATAGGAAGGTCTGGACCACAGGTCAATAGGTCTGGACCACTGTTTCGCTCTCGTGATGGAGCCTCAACTCCGTTGAGCGGGCGACACATTGGCCCCTTCGCGCTTGGTCCTGACGGGCGGGCGGGCGGCTGACGTGGGCCTTCGCCTCCCCGTTCATGATCGGCCGGAACCCGGGCGGGAACGCCGAAGGGCGCCCGCGGCGCCGGGCCCGAAGTGACCTTCGGGCCCGGCGCGGACGCCCTTCGTCCGGTTCGGTGGATGCTGTGGGTGCGGCGGATGTGACAGGTACTGTGGGTGTGGCGTGTGCTGTGAGTGTGGCGGGTGCTGCGGATGTGATGGGTGTGGCCGGGGAGCGCTCAGCGCTCCCCGCCCGGGACCCACAGCACGTCGCCGGTGTCCTTGTTCGCCGTGCGCGCCAGGATGAACAGGAGGTCCGAGAGCCGGTTGAGGTAGGTGGCGGTGAGCGGGTTCATCGCCTCGCCGTGGACCTCCAGCGCCGCCCAGGTCGAGCGCTCGGCCCGGCGCACGACCGTGCACGCCTGGTGCAGGAGCGCGGCGCCCGCGGTGCCGCCGGGCAGGATGAACGAGCGGAGTTTCTCCAGCCGTTCGTTGAACAGGTCGCAGTCCGCCTCCAGCCTGTCGACGTAGAACTGCTCGACCCGCAGCGGCGGGAACTTCGGGTCCTCGACCACCGGCGTCGACAGGTCCGCGCCCACGTCGAACAGGTCGTTCTGGACGCGGGTGAGGACCTGGACGACCTCGTCCTCCAGACCGCCCAGCGCGATCGCCGTCCCGATCACCGCGTTCGCCTCGTTGGCGTCGGCGTACGCCGAGATCCGCAGATCGGTCTTGGCGACCCTGCTCATGTCCCCGAGGGCGGTGGTGCCCTGGTCGCCGGTCCTGGTGTAGATGCGCGTCAGATTGACCATGGGACCAGCCTAATTACGCCCCGGCCCGCCGGAACGCCCGTGTGCCCACCGTCACGGCGATTGCGGCGAAGGCGAAGGACCCCTGGGCGGTGACGGTCAGGTGGGCCGCTGCTGGTTCTCGATGTACTGGCGGACGACGGTGAGCGGTGCGCCGCCGCATGATCCGGCGAAGTAGGAGCCGGACCAGAAGCGTCCGCCCCACAGGTGCCGGCGGACATGTGTGTCGTACTCCTGGCGGAGTCTGCGCGAGCTGACGCCCTTGAGGGAGTTGACCAGTTTGGAGAGCTGGACCTTGGGCGGGTAATGCACGAGCAGGTGGACGTGGTCCTGCTCGCCGTCGAACTGTTCCAGCTCGGCCTCGAAGTCGGCGCAGACCTCCCGCATGATCTCTTCGGTGCGGGTCAGCATGGCGTCGGTGAGTGCTTCCCGCCGGTACTTCGTGACGAAAACCAAGTGGACGTGCAGGTTGTGAATGACGTGACGACCGGTGCGTACGTCGGGATTTGGATTCCAGCGCGGCGACATGAGCCAAATGTAGTAGCGTGACCACTGTGAGTGATTGTGGACTGGTGAAGCGACGGTTCGGGCACCGTGCCCGGCTTGCGCTGTCGTCTGCCGAGGTGCTGAAGGCTGACGGCCAGGCGCATGCCGCCCGAACGATGTGGAACTGTCTGCACGCGTGGTGGCAGATGATGCCGAAGGAGAAGCGGACGCTCGCGAACGCGGACGCCGCGATCCGGCAAGCCCGTCAGGACATCGACTTCCTCGCAGTGCTTCCCGCCCAGGCCGCGCAAGCGGTGCTGAAGGCGTACTTCCAGGCTTGGAAGAACTGCTGGGACGGGCGGGCAGACGCACCGAACTTCAAGGGCCGGTTGCGGTCGGTGATGTCGGTAGACGTCCCGCAGGGCCGTGATCTGAACATCGTCCGCGTGCACCGACGCTGGGGTATGGCCAATATTCCCAAGGTGGGCCGGGTCCGTTTCCGCTGGACCAAAGACCTGCCGGTAGGCAAGCGCGCAGGTGCGGAGAACCGGATCACCGGGGCCCGGCTGGTCAAAGACGCTCTCGGATGGCACATCGCCTTCCGCGTCCAGACCCTTGAGATCAAGCCCGAACCCCATACAGGCCCCGAAGTCGGCATCGATGTCGGGATCAACGTGCCCATCGCCCTCTCCGACGGTGAAACCTACGAGCACGGAGAGTGGCTGACCGCCAAGGAGAAAACCAGGCTCCTGCACCTGGAGCAGCGCGCCGCGCAGCGTAAGCAGCACCGCAAGCCCGGCGAGCGCACCAGTCGCCGGCTGCACCGTACCTATGACCAGATCGCGGGACTTCGCGCGAAAGCCAAGCGTCGGGCCCTGGACTGGCAGCACCGTACGACCACTGTCATCGCCAAGCAGTACGGCACCGTCGTGGTCGAAGCACTCATCATCACGAACATGGTCAAGTCCGCCAAGGGCACCGTCGAGAAACCGGGAATGAACGTTGCCCAGAAGTCCGGGCTGAACCGCTCCATCAGCGGGGAAGCGTGGGGTCGTACGGTCACCATACTGACGTACAAGGCCGTCCGGTTCGGCGGCACTCTGCACAAGGTCCCGTCCCCGAACACATCCCGGCGTTGCTCCGCATGCGGCTTGATCACGCCCGGCAGTCGGGAGAGCCAGGCCGTGTTCGTGTGCAGGAACCCGGACTGCGGCTGGTCGGGCAACGCCGACCACAACGCGGCCCGGAACATCCTGCACCTGTACCGGATGGGCCTCGCGCTCGTCCCGGCTGCCGGGAGGGCAGTCGTCAGGCGCGCGAAGCGCGTCAAGCCCGCTGCCGCAAGGTAAGCAGGAATCTCCCGGCTTCAGCCGGGAGAGCACTTCAAAACTACTTCCCGGCCAAGGAGGACCTCTTCCTCGACCGCTCCGCGGGCCTGGTCGACCGCCTCGCCCGCTGGGTGCGCGGCCGCGCGAAGGGCGAGTCGGCCGCCGCCGCCGTCCTGCGCGAGCTGCGCGAGGAGGTGGAGGCGGTCTCCCCCCGGATCGGCCTGGCGCCGGGCGTCGCCCGTTTCATGCGGGTCGTCGACGAGGCCCCCGCGCTCCGCTCGCGGCTCTGGGCGATCGGACAGGAGACCCTCGGGAGCCTGGAGGAAGCCCTCCGCGAGGAGACCGGCGCACCGCCCGGCGACCCGCTGCCCGGCCTCGTCGCCGGCCAGATCAACTGGGTGTACCAGACCGTCACGACGGTCATCGGCCGCGAGATGGGGGCGGGCCGCGCCCCGGCCGAGGTGTCGCGCGAGGTCCTCGTGCTCCTCGACGACGTGGAGGAGCTGCTGAGCCCGAAGGTCCTCGGTTACGCCGTACGGGCGGACGGATGACCCGGGCCGGTGACGCCGTGGACCGGACGTGACGGGTGTCTCACCCCCTGAGACCGTGACACGCGTTACTTACGGGTTTCGCGCCCCCTTCCGAACGCTACTCTCCGCCGAAGAGGCATACACAAGCAGCGTGTTAAGGGAGTCTGAGTGGCTGGGAAGCTCGCCGTCATCGGGGCCGGACTGATGGGGTCCGGTATCGCCCAGGTCTCCGCGCAGGCGGGCTGGGACGTCGTCCTGCGCGATGTCACCGACGAGGCGCTGAACCGCGGCCTCGACGGCATCAAGGCCTCGTACGACAAGTTCGTGAGCAAGGGCAAGCTGGAGGCCGCCGACGCGGAAGCCGCCCTCGCGCGCATCACGGCGACCACCGACCTGGACGCCGCCGCCGACGCGGACATCGTCGTCGAGGCGGTCTTCGAGAAGCTCGAGGTCAAGCACGAGATCTTCCAGGCGCTGGACAAGATCGTCCGCCCCGACACCGTGCTGGCCTCCAACACCTCCGCGATCCCGATCACCAAGATCGCGGCGGCCACGGAGCGCCCGGAGCGGGTCGTCGGCGTGCACTTCTTCTCGCCGGTGCCGATGATGCAGCTCGTCGAGCTGGTCCGCGGCTACAAGACCAGCGACGAAACGCTCGCCACCGCGCGGGAGTTCAGCGAGTCCGTCGGCAAGACCTGCATCGTCGTCAACCGCGACGTCGCCGGCTTCGTCACCACCCGCCTCATCTCGGCCCTCGTCGTCGAGGCGACGAAGCTGTACGAGTCGGGCGTGGCCACCGCCGAGGACATCGACCTCGCCTGCCGGCTGGGCTTCGGCCACGCCATGGGCCCGCTGGCGACCGCCGACCTCACGGGCGTCGACATCCTGCTGCACGCCACCGGCAACATCTACACCGAGACCCAGGACGAGAAGTTCGCCCCGCCGGAGCTGATGCGCCGGATGGTTGACGCCGGTGACATCGGGCGCAAGAGCGGGCAGGGCTTCTACAAGCACTGAACGATCATGCGGCGGCCGGGACCCCGGCCGCCGCATGTGCCACGGACACCGTGCGCACCTCCGGATGTCACTCCATGAGGTGAATTCGGTATCGGTTCGCTTACAGACGGCAACCTCCGCGGCTCTCAGGCAGTCAGACCATGCACAACATGCAGACGCGAAGACGCGGAAACAGACACACGCGGAGTTACGAGACGCATTCTCGGGGAGCGCATATGTACATCAGGGGCGACCACGCCGAACTGGTCGTCGGGGGCCGCCTCGACGTACGCAGCGCGGCGGACGCCCGTACAGTCCTGCACTCGGCCGTCGACGACGGAGCCGGCGACCTGGTGCTGGACCTGTCGGAGCTGGACTCCTGGGACGCCACCGGGCTCGGCGTCATCATGGGGGCCCACCGACGCGCCGGGAGGTGCGGCCGGCGGCTCGTGCTGCGCGGCGTGCCGGCGCAGATGCAGCGCCTGCTGGTGGCCACCCGGCTGCACCGGATCCTGGCGATCGAGGGCGGCATCGGGGTCGAGTCCCTGCCCCGGGTGTGACCTGAGCGTTCCCCGACGCTCCGCACGCGCGACCGCGCACGCGTCCCGATCGGGCGCACCGGGCGTGCCACGTGCACAATCCTCATGAAGCCGTGACGGTTCGGACGGCGTGGTACCCCGCCTGTTCATGGATACTGTGCGAAGGTTTAGGGTTCGGCTGCCCGCCGATCGAAACCCTACGAGCGGGCACCGGACCAGAAGCGACCAAGCGCTGTGCAGCCAGGCCGGGAGGGCATCGGCACACGACGCTTTTGGGGGGCTTGGAACATGGACCCGATCAACCGGGGACCCGAGGAGTACGGCCACGAGGACGACGGCCAGGTGTCCCGCCCGCGCCCGCCGCGAGACCCGCTCGCGGCCGACCTCGGACAGCACAAACCCGCGCCCGTCCGCACGGTCAGGCTCGTCACCGGCGAATTCGCGCTCACCGTCAACCCCGTCGACGGCAGCGAGATCGAGAACTGCCCGCCGCACGAGCGGCCGCAGCCGCCCGTCAAGCACGACGCCGCCGCCCGTGCCGAACTGGACCGGGCGGCCCGTCCGCCCGCCCCGCCCGGCCCGGCGCTGCCCCGGGTGCCGCTCCTCGAACGCCACGAGGAGCGTGAGCGGCTCGTACGCCTCCTCGCGCGCGGGCACTCGGTACGCCTCACCGGCCCCTCCGGATCGGGCCGCACCGTCCTGCTGGACGCCGTCGCCGAGGACTGCGCGGACCTCGCGCCCGACGGCGTCGTCCGCCTCTCCGGCTACGGGCGCACCGCGAGCGACGTGCTGCACGACCTCTTCGCCGCCGTCTACGAAGCCCCCCTGTACCGCCCGGACCACGACGAACTGCTCCGGCTCGTCCGCGAGATCGGAGCGGTCGTCGTCCTCGACGACGCGGAGATCGGCGGCGGCGACCTCGACGTGCTGCTCGACGCCACCCCCGAGTGCGCCTTCGTGATAGCCGCCACCCCCGACGTGCCGGCCCCGTCCGCCGGTGCCGAGCTCGAGGAGGTCGTCCTCGGCGGCCTCGACCGCAGCGGTGGTCTCGAACTGCTGGAGCGCGCCGTCGGACGCGTCCTGAGCGAGGACGAGGCGAACTGGGCGGGCGACCTCTGGTTCGAGTCCGAGGGACTGCCCCTGCGCTTCATACAGGCCGGAGCGCTGCTGAGGCAGCGCGACCGGCGGCAGGCCGGCGAGGAGGCGTTCGACGACTACGGGGTCTTCCAGGAGGCCCCCGCCGACGTGTCCTTCGCGACCGGCGACGGCGCCGACCTGCCGCTGCCCTCCCTCGCCGAGGGCGCCGCGCCCGCCGCGCTGCTCGCCTCCCGGCTGAGCGAGTCGGCGCGCGCCACCCTGCGCTTCGCCGTCGCGCTCGGCGGCGAGGTGCCCCACCAGGCCCATCTGCCCGCGCTCGTGGGCGACACCCACGCCGACGCCGCGCTCGCCGAGCTCGCGGGCTCCGCGCTCGTCTCCCCGGTCGGCTCCCGCTACCGGCTCGCCGCCGGGGTGCGGGCCCAGCTGGAGGCCTCCGGATACGCGGACACCCTCCAGGAGAGCGCGCTCGCCGCCGCCCGGCACTACACCTGGTGGGCCGGACACCCCTCGGTCACCCCGGAGCGGGTCTGCGCCGAGGCCGACGCGGTGCTCGCCGCCCTGGACGTGCTCGTCCCGGTCACCACCGCCCCGCTGGACGAGGAGGACGAGGACGCCGTCTCCGTCCGGCTCGCCCGCACGGCCGCGCCCGCCTTCGCCTCCGGGCTGCACTGGAGCGCCTGGGAGCGCGTCCTGCGCCTCGGCGTCGAGGCCTCCGAGCTGGCCGGCGACATCGGCGAACAGGCCTACTTCCACCACGAGTTGGGCGTCCTCGCGCTCTGCGGGCACCAGTTGGACCGGGCCCGCGCCGAGCTGGAGGCCGCCGTCGCCATGCGCGGCGAGCTCGCCGACAAGCGCGGCACCACCGTCGGCCGCCGCGCCCTCGCGCTGGTCACCGACCGCTCCGGGACCCTGCAACTCACCGGCGGGCACACCCCGGCGGGCGAGGAGGTGCCCGACGCGCGCCGCGAGGAGTCGGCGTCGCCTCCCGGCGGCGTACCGGCCCTCTTCTCCCGGAGCGACCCCTCGGGCGACACCGTCACGGTGCTCGCCCATCCGGGCAGCTCCGGCATTCCCGAGGCCGGGACGAAGGGCGTCGCGGGGCGCCTGGTCACCGGCGCCAGGCGCAACCTGGTGGCCGCGGGCGCGGGCGCGCTCCTCGTCGCCGTCCTCGGGACGGTGGTGGCCCTCGGCGTGACCTCGCAGCACGACGACGAGACCCCCTCGGAGAAGGTCGGCGTCAACCCGTCGGTCACCCAGGACGCCCAGGACGACAGCCTGGGCGCGGACACGCCGAAGAAGGGCGACGACTCCTCTCCCGGCGCCGTGGCCACACCCACCGACCCGGGCGCCGACGGCACGTACGGCACCTCGGACGATCCGACGCCCTCGGCCACCGCGAGCCGCCGGCCGTCCGGTGAGCCGAGCCCGACGCGCACCGGCACGGCCAAGCCCTCGAAGTCGCCGTCCGCGTCGCCGTCGAAGTCGCCCACGCACAGGCCGTCCTCGTCCCCGAAGCCGTCGACCCCTTCGGCCCCCGTGTCCTCCTCGAAGCCGACGAGCTCTTCGCCCTCCACGCCACCGCCGGCCAGTTCGTCGTCGAGCCCGGACACCTCCGACTCCGCGAGCGGCCCGGTGGGGACCGGTGCGCCGCGCACGTCGGCCGGCAGCGCACCGGCGGGCACCGGCTCCGCCGGCTCGTCGCCGAGCGGCACGGTGATCTGACCGCGGCGGTCCGGACGTACGGCCGGACCGCACGGAGAGCGGGGAGAGGGCCGGGTCCGACGTCGGACCCGGCCCTCTGCCGTATACGAACCCGAGGGGCTCAGAACAGCCGCAGCTTGTCGTCCTCGATGCCGCGCAGGGCGTCGTAGTCCAGGACCGTGCAGCCGATGCCGCGGTCGGTGGCGAGGACGCGTGCCTGCGGCTTGATCTCCTGGGCGGCGAAGACGCCGCGGACCGGCGCGAGGTGCGGGTCGCGGTTCAGCAGCTCCAGATAGCGCGTGAGCTGCTCGACGCCGTCGATCTCGCCGCGGCGCTTGATCTCCACGGCGACGGTCCGCCCCTCGGCGTCCCGGCACAGGATGTCGACCGGGCCGATGGCCGTCATGTACTCGCGGCGGATGAGCGTGTAGCCCTCGCCGAGGGTCTCGATGCGGTCGGCGAGCAGCTCCTGGAGGTGCGCTTCCACGCCGTCCTTGATCAGGCCGGGGTCCACGCCGAGTTCGTGCGAGGAGTCGTGGAGGATCTCCTCCATCGTGATGATGAGCTTCTCGCCCGCCTTGTTGATGACGGTCCAGACACCTTCGTCGTCGCCGGACCCCTCCTTCAGTGTGCAGGGCGGCGACATCCAGTTGAGGGGCTTGTAGGCCCGGTCGTCCGCGTGGATCGAGACGCTGCCGTCCGCCTTCACGAGGATCAGGCGGGGGGCCGACGGGAGATGGGCGGTGAGCCGGCCCGCGTAGTCCACGGAACAGCGGGCAATGACGAGACGCATGGTCGGCAACGCTACTCGACCGGCGGTGGTGCACGCGATTCTTCCGCCCGTCCCCCAAGGCGGGACCCGAGGAGGAACTGGCGGTTCGCCCCATTTGTTCCCCGGGTCGCCGTCGCCCCGCCCGGTCGGCGTTTTCGCGGGTCACCCCATTGATCCTGAAGGTTCCCCGTTCCTCCGTGGCCGATTGTCGGCCTACCGGCTGTTCGCCATGTGCCCATTCTCCTGGTGCCGTTACCTGCCGATGCTTACCGTATGAACGGGAGGTCGCGATACATGTACTCAGCGTGTTCGATATCGCGACCCCCGTCCCTGTCCGGCAACCCCCGAGGTATGGGGGTGCGAGAGGAGTACCCATGTCGCTCGACGTCTCACCGGCCCTACTCCAACAGGCCGAGCGAGGCGAGGTCGATGAAGCTGAATTCGTCGACTGCGTCCGGACCTCCCTGCCCTACGCGTGGGAGATGATCAGCTCCCTGGTGGCCCAGCTGAAGGTGGACGGCGGCACGTTCGCCGACAACCAGACGCCCCCGCCGGACGAGCAGGCACGTGGCCAGCTGCTGCGTGCGCTCGCGAGTGACGCGATACGCGGCGCGCTGCAGCGGCACTTCGGAGTGCGGCTGGCCTTCCAGAACTGCCACCGGGTGGCGGTGTTCCCACTGGACGACTCGGTGGACGACACGCTGGCACGCTTCACCTCGGTCCGCAGTCAGCTGCTCAACCAGTCCCCGGAGTTCAGGGACTGCTGACGCACTGATGCCGCATTGCTTGCCGCTCCGTCCGCGGGAGGTGCATTGGTACTGGGGCGGCAAGCTCCCCGTGTGTCCGGCCCGTCGGGCCGGACGCCGCGCGGTCACCTGAGCTGGGGCAGCACCTCGGCCCCGAGCCGCCGTACGTTCTCCTCGGTCGCCGCCAGGTCGCCCGAACCCTCGACGAGCAGGGCGAACCGTCCGATGCCGGTCCGCTCCGAGGTCGCCGCGAGCCGGTCGGCGCACAGGCGCGGGGTGCCCACCGGGTGCAGTCCGCAGAGCAGTTCGGTGTACGCCACCGGGTCCCGCATCGAGCGCACGCGGCCGTCGACCGTCACATGGGCGTCCAGTCCCTGCTTCAGCCAGCCCGGCATCGCCTTGACGAGCGTCTCGACGGCGTCGGTGCGGCGGTCCGCGATCTGGCAGACGCCGGCGGAGACATGGGCGGCCGCGCGGATCTCGTCCGCCGGGCGGCCCGCCGCACGCGCGTGCCGCCGCCACAGCGCGACCATTTCGGCCTTCTCCTCGTCCCCGACGTGCATGCCGAGAAGCATCGGCAGCCCGCGTTCGGCGGCGAGCCGGACGCTGGCCGGTGAGGTGCACGCCACGACGACCTCGGGCCCCGGAGCGCCGCTCAGCGCCTCCGACGGGCGGGGCACGACGGGGACTTCACGGAACGGGAACCGCTCGGAGGTGCCGGCGACGGACGGCTCGCGCAGCCAGCGGAGGAGCAGGTCGAGCGACTCCGGGAACCCCGTCTCGTACGCCGCGAGGCCCGCCCCGAAGACCTCCAGGTCGACCCACGGACCACCGCGGCCGACCCCCAGCGAGAACCGTCCGCCGGACGTGAGGTGCAGCAGGGCGGCCTGCTCGCCGAGCGCCACGGGGTGGACGGTGGGCAGCACGCTGACCGCCGTGCCGACGCGGATCCGGTCGGTGCGGCCGAGCAGGTACGCGGCGAGCGTGACGGCCGACGGGCATGTCCCGTACGGCACGAAGTGGTGTTCGGCCAGCCAGACCGCGTCGAGCCCGGCCTCCTCGGCGACCTCGGCCGACCGCACCGCGCGGTGCAGGGCCTCGCCCTGGCCCTGCCCAGGGAACTGGGCAGCCAGTACAAAACTTCCAACGTGCATCGAACTTCCTGCTTCCTCGGCTCCGACACGGAGCTCCCCCACCCGGCATAACCGCCTGACACGTGCCGAAGACACGGCCTTGCGGAGAGATTTGCGGATTGTCTGGGAATTGGGCTGCCCGAAGGCCGTCCGAGGGCTGTCCGAAGGGGGATCTGTGCGGGTTGGCGGTGTACGCGTACCCGTGTGCGTCCCGCGTAGGCTGGAGTCGGCCCCTGCTCCCTGTATAGCTCCGTGAGGTGTCCCGTGTCCCCGCGTCGCAACCGTCCGAAGGACGCCGGCTCGTCCGGCAGGAGCCCCGAGGAGGACTCGTCGGACCGTTACGGGGGCTGGCAGTCCACGGAGAGCTGGCAGGGCGACGACTGGAGCGTGCGTCATGTGGCGGGCGCGAGCGCGCAGGGAAAGACCTACCGCTGCCCCGGCTGCGACCAGTTGATCCCCTCCGGGGTGCCGCACGTGGTGGCCTGGCCGGAGCACTCGGGCGTCGACGAGCGGCGGCACTGGCACAAGGCCTGCTGGAACGCGAAGGACCGCCGCACCTCGCGGGTGCAGCGGTCCCGTAACGCGCCCAGGTTCTAGGCGACTTCGGCCCGGCCGGCCCCAAGGGGCGGGACGGGCGCGGCCGTCACACGTCCCGGCGCTCCAGGAGCACGAAGGCGGCGACGATGGCCGCCGCGGTGACCCCGGCGAGCAGACCGAGCTGGGCGCCGCCGTTGCCGCTCTCGCTGTCCAGCCGGAAGACCCGTGCGAGGGAGCTGATGGCGGCGTACTCCTGCATCTTCTCGCCGATGGTCCGCAGGGTGTCGGACATCATGAGGAACGCGGGCAGGATCGAGGGCAGCAGCACGACGCCGAGCATCGTGGTGATCGCGCCCGCGGAGTGGCGCAGCATCGAGCCGACGGCGAGCGAGAGCATGCCGAGCAGCGAGACGTACAGCGCGCCCATGAAGACGGTGCCGGTCCACGGGACCTCGGAGGCGTCGCTGCTGTGCAGGCTCGACGTGAACAGGCCGACGAGCCCGATCGCGAACGCCGAGACGGTGAACGCGACCGCGAAGAAGATGATCAGCTTGGCGGCGAGCACCCGGTGCCGCTGCGGCGAGGCCGTGAACGTCGTGCGGATCATGCCCGTGCCGTACTCGGAGGAGACCACCAGGACGCCCAGCGTGAGCAGGCAGAGCTGGCCGAGCAGCAGCCCGATGAACGCGGGGACCGTGAACGGGACGTCCCCGAAGTCCTCGTCCGTGGTCTGCACGGCGACCAGGAAGCCGATGCCGATCACCAGGAGCAGGAAGGTGCCGAGCGTCCACATCGTGGAGCGCACCGACTTGATCTTCGTCCACTCGGAGTGGAGCGCGTGTCCGAGGTGGGTGCGGGTGACGGGGATCGGCGAGGTGTACGAAGCGCCGGGCGCCGCCTGCCAGTCGGGGGCAGCGGCGGTCTGCTGCGGCATCGGGGGCTGGGGCGTGCTCATCGGGCGTCCTCGGGCTTGGTCAGGTCGGCGGCGGGCGCGGGCGTGGGTGCGGACTCGGGCGCGGCTTCGGGTGCGGGCGCCGGGGTGCTCGCGGGGGCCTGGGCGTACGGGTTGACGTCCGCGGTGCCGGGGGCGGCCGGAGCGCCGTACGGGCCGGGAGCGCCCGCTCCGGGGGCCCCGGGAGCGCCGTAGGGCCCGGCCTGCGGCATGGCGAAGGGCTGCCCGCCCTGCTGGGGCGGCAGCGGCGCGTACCAGCCGGGCTGGCCCTGGCCCGCCACCGGCAGCTGCTGCGGCGGCGGCACGGCGCCCGGCGGCAGCTGCTGCTGGAGCCCGGCCTTCTGGTCGACGGTCGAGCGGTAGTCGACGGCGCCCTGCGTCATCCGCATGTACGCCTCCTCCAGCGAGGCCTGGTGCGGCGACAGCTCCCACAGCCGCACGTCGGCCGAGTGCGCGAGGTCGCTGATGCGGGGGAGCGGCAGTCCGGTGACGCGCAGCGCGCCGTCCTGCTCGGGCAGCACCTGGCCGCCGGCCTCGGTCAGCGCGGCGGTCAGCTTCTCGCGCTGCTGCGGCTCGGTGTCGGGCGTGCGCACCCGGGCGAAGTCGGCCGAGTTGTGCGAGATGAAGTCCTTGATGCTCTGGTCGGCGAGGAGCTGGCCGCGGCCGATCACGATGAGGTGGTCGGCGGTCAGCGCCATCTCGCTCATGAGGTGCGAGGAGACGAAGACCGTGCGGCCCTCCGCGGCGAGGGACTTCATCAGGTTGCGCACCCACAGGATGCCCTCGGGGTCGAGACCGTTGACCGGCTCGTCGAAGAGCAGCACCTGGGGGTCGCCGAGGAGCGCGGCGGCGATGCCGAGGCGCTGGCCCATGCCGAGCGAGAAGCCCTTGGAGCGCTTCTTCGCCACGTCCTGGAGGCCGACGACACCGAGCACCTCGTCCACGCGGCGGGCCGGGATGCCCGACAGCTGGGCCAGGCTCAGCAGGTGGTTGCGGGCGCTCCGGCCGCCGTGGACGGCCTTGGCGTCGAGGAGCGCGCCGACCTGGCGGGGCGCGTTCGGCAGCCTGCGGTAGGGGAAGCCGCCGATCGTCACCTGCCCGGAGGTCGGGTTGTCGAGGCCGAGGATCATGCGCATCGTCGTCGACTTGCCCGAGCCGTTGGGCCCGAGGAAACCGGTCACGGCGCCCGGCCGGACCTGGAAGGAAAGGTTGTACACGGCCGTCTTGGCGCCGTAGCGCTTCGTCAGGCCGACTGCCTCGATCATTCTCCGCACCCATCGAAAGGTTCAGGACGTCGGGGCGCACGCCCCCGTAAGGGTTAGGAGGATATCCGGGCGCCGACGGTTCCACTCAAGGGAAAGTAAAGCCGAGACCATCGGCCGGTGAAAGATCCAGTAGAGGGCAGAGTTTCGTACGGATGTCCTGTCAGGTACCCGTCTTTCCTGGTCGGGAGGGAAAGGGAATTCGCGTCCGGGCGCCGGCGGAAAACCCGGGGCCGGCCCGGCGGGGAATCGCCGGACGGCGGAAGACCCCCGCGCGGCCGCCGTCCGGCCGGTTCCCGAGGCCCCGGGGCCGCGTCCTACGCGTCCCGTCTCTTGAGCAGCGCGTAGCCGCCGGCCAGGGCCGCGGCCACCCACAGCACCATGATGCCGAGGCCGCCCCAGGGACCGTAGGGGGTGTCGTCGAGCGGGGTCACCACCCGGAGGATCCGGCTGCCGGCCTGGTCGGGGAGGTAGCGGCCGACCTTCTTGGTCGCGGACACGGCGCCCAGGATGTTGGAGATCAGGAAGAAGAACGGCATCAGGATGCCGAGCGAGAGCATCGGGGAGCGCAGCATCGCCGCGACCCCCATCGAGAAGACGGCGATGAGCGTCATGTAGAGCCCCCCGCCGATCACCGCGCGCAGCACCCCCGGATCGCCGATCGACGTCCTGTGCGTGCCGAGCGCCGCCTGGCCCACGAAGAACGTGATGAAGCTGGTGACCATGCCGACGGCCAGGGCGAGCGCGGCCGCCACCGTGACCTTGCTGAAGAGGAAGGTGCCGCGCTGGGGGACCGCCGAGAGCGAGGTGCGGATCATGCCGGTGCTGTACTCGTTGCCGACGACGAGCACCCCGAACACGATCATCGCGAGCTGGCCGAGGGTCATGCCCGCGAAGCTGATGAACGTCGGGTCGAAGGTCAGCCGGTCCCGCGAGCTCATGTTGTCCCACTCGTTGTTCGAGAGGACCGAGATGAGCAGGCCCAGCGCGATCGTGACGACCGCCGCGAGACTCAGCGTCCACACCGTGGACGACACGGACCGGATCTTCGTCCACTCCGACTTGAGGACCTGGGTGGCCGCCATGGTCAGCCCTTCTTCCAGTCGCCGCCCCACCGCGGGGCGGGGGGCGTGCCCGGCGGGCTCGACCCGAGTTCCCCTCCCGGCGCTTCGGTGTGCGCGTGGTACTCCACCGACTCCGCGGTCAGCCGCATGAACGCCTCCTCCAGCGAGGCCTGCTGGGGGCTCAGCTCGTGCAGCACGATCTGGTGCTGCGCGGCCAGCTCACCGATGTGCTCCGGTTTCCCGTCGTCCACCTCCAGCGCCCCGCTGCCCGTCTGCACGACGGTGATCCCCGCGCTCTTCAGCACGTCGAGCAGCCGCTCGCGCTGCGGGGAGCGGACCCGGACGTAACTGCGCGAGTTCCGCCGGATGAAGTCGGCCATCGAGGTGTCGGCGAGCAGTCTGCCCTGGCCGATGACGACGAGGTGGTCGGCGGTCAGCGCCATCTCGCTCATCAGGTGCGAGGAGACGAAGACCGTACGGCCCTGGGAGGCGAGGGATTTCATCAGGTTGCGGATCCAGTGGATGCCCTCGGGGTCGAGGCCGTTGACCGGCTCGTCGAACATCATGATCCGCGGGTCGCCGAGCAGCGCGCCCGCGATGCCGAGCCGCTGGCCCATGCCCAGCGAGAACCCCTTCGCCTTCTTCCGCGCGACCGCGGTGAGGCCGACGGTGTCCAGCACCTCGTGCACCCGAGCCTTCGGGATGCCGTTGCTCTGGGCGAGGCACAGCAGATGGTTGAAGGCGCTGCGGCCCCCGTGCACGGCCTGGGCGTCCAGCAGGGCGCCGATGTACTTCAGGGGGTCCCTGAGCCGGTCGTAGTGCTGTCCGTCGATCCGTACGTCGCCCGCGGTGGGACGGTCGAGCCCGAGCATCATCCGCATCGTCGTGGACTTGCCCGCGCCGTTGGGCCCGAGGAAGCCGGTCACGATGCCCGGTCTGACGGTGAAGGTGAGGTTGTTGACCGCCACCTTCTCGCCGTACCGCTTCGTCAGCCCCTCGAGCTCGATCATGCGGCCACGCTAAGACGGCCCCCGGAGGCCTGCCACCCGACGCGACAAGGCCCGCGCCCTCGGGGGAAGGAGCGGGCCATGGTGTCGTGCCGCGCGGTTACCGGGACTGCTGTGCCGGAACCCCGCGGGAGACCGGCTCGTCCTCGGCCGGACCGGTGGCGGCGGCCACCGCGGCGCCCGTGAGCGTCGCGAGCATCTCGCGGACGTTCGTGAGCTGCGCGTTGATCGAGTCGCGGCGGTTGGTGAGGGCGGCCAGCTCGCGCTCGGATTCCGAGCGGATGCGGTCGGCCTTGGCGTTCGCGTCGGCCACGATGTCCTCGGCCTGGCGCTGGGCCGTCTCCACCGTCTGGCGGGCGCGGCGCTCGGCGTCCGTGCGCAGCTTCTCGGCCTCCAGGCGGAGCTGCTCCGCGCGGTGCTCGATCTCCGCGAGGCGCTTCTCGGCCTTGGCCTGGCGCGAGGCCAGGTCACGCTCGGACTGCTCGCGGCGCTTGGCGAGGTTCGTCTCGAAGTCGGCGGCGGCCTGGGCGGCCTTGGCGCGGGTCTCCTCGAAGAGGGCGTCCGCCTCCTCGCGCTTGGACGCCGCGTCCTTCTGCGCGTCGGAGCGCAGCTGGGCGGCGTCGCTCTTGGCCTTCTCGACGATCCGGACGCCCTCGTCCTCCGCCTTGGCCTTGCGGTCCGCGGCGAACGACTCGGCGTCGTTGCGCACCTGCTGAGCGGCCGACTCGGCGAGCTCGCGGTGCTGCTCGGACGCGCGACGGGCCTCCTCGCGCAGGTCCTTGGCCTCCTCCTCGGCGAGGCGGAGGATCTTCTCGACGCGGGCGCCGAGACCGGCGTACGACGGCTCGGCGTCGCTCACCTGGGCCTGGGCGTTCTGCGTTTCGAGATGGAGTTCCTCGATGCGCTTTTCGAGGGCGGTGATACGGGCCAGAGCGCTGTCACGGTCGGAGACGAGCTTCGAGATGCGTTCGTCCACCTGCGCGCGGTCGTATCCACGCCGCACAAGCTCGAAGCCGTAGGGGGAAGTGTCGCTCATGGGGATCCTGTCGAATGAGACCGGTGAGGTGATAGGTGGAATCCTAGGGGGCAATGCGGTGTGTCATCGAGCGGATACGTGTTTGATCTGGAGAATGACACTCCTTTTGGGTGGCCGACTGTGGGAAGGCTTGCCAGAACCTGTGACAAACCTCCCACTGGGCACGTAATGCCCGCTTCCGGCCGACCCGCCCGCCGCGCGCCTCCCGCTAGCCCTCCGACGCCTTGCCGCCGGAACGGGCCGCCCCCGCGGACGCCCCCGCCTTCACCCCGCCGTCCTTGCCGCCCGCCGGGGCCTCGAAAGACTCCAACGCCTCGAGGACGTCCTGGACACGGGAGATCTCCGTGTTGATGTCCTCACGCCGGCGGACCAGGACCTCCAGGTCGCGCTTGCCCTCCTCGACGGCCGCCTTCGCCTCCTGGATGGCCTCGGACCTGATCTTCTCCGCCTCGGCGACCAGCGACGACTTCTTCTGCTCGGCCTCCTTGAGGAGCCCCTCGGCCTTGCGCACGGCGGCGATACGGACCTTGCTCGCCTCGGAGTTCGCCTCCGCCACCAGGTCCTTGGCCTTCGCCTCGGCCTTGGCGAGCTGCTCCTCCGCGGCCTTGATGAGCGCGTCGCACCGGTCGCCCGCGTTCTTCATCGCCTCGGACGACTCACGGCGCGCCCGCTCGTGCAGATCCTCGATCTCGGAGGTGACGCGGTCGCGCAGCTCCTCGGCGCGCTCCCGGATCGCCGTGGCGTCGCGGCGCGCGCCGACCAGCAGCTCGTCCGCGTCCGCACGGGCCCGCTCCACGAGCGTGTTGCCCTCGACCGTCGCCTCCGCGACGAGCCGCTCGGCCTCGCCGCGCGCCACGCCGACCATCGTGTCGGCCTGCGACTCGGCGTCCGCCGTCGCCTTCTGCGCGTTCTGCTGTGCTTCCGAGAGCAGCTTGTCCGCCTCGGCCGCCGTCTCGGAGATGAGCGTGTCGACCTGCTCGGCCGCCTCGGAGCGCTTCTTGTTGGCCTCCTGGCGCGCCTCGTCCAGCAGCCGTTCGGCCTCCTCGCGCGCCGCCGCGGTACGCCGTTCGGCCTCCTCCGTCGCCCGCGCCTTGAAACGCTCGGCCTCGGTGCGGATCCGCTCCGAGTGCTGCTGCGCGGAACCGACCGCCTCGGCGGCCTCCGCCCGCAGTCGCTCCGCGTCGCCGGTCGCGTCCGAGACGAGCTCCTCGGCCTTGGCCACGGCCTCGGCACGCACCCGCTCGGCCTCGGCCGCGGTCTCGACCCCGAGCCGCTCGGCCTCCGCCGCCGCCTCGGTGATGAGCGTGTCCACCTGCGCGGCCGCGTCCGAACGCATCCGGTTCGCGTCCTCCCGGGCGTCCGCACGGGTGCGCGCGGCGTCCTGGTCGGCGTTCGCGATGGCGTCCGACACCTCGGTGCGCACCCGCTGGGCGTGATCGGCGGCGTCCGAGCGCAGCCGCTCCGCCTCCGCGACCGCGTCCGTGACCGTGCGCTCCGCGAGCGCGTTCGCGGCCTCCGCCGCCTCGCTCGCCTCGCGCCGCAGGCGCGCCGCGTCCTCGGAGGCCCGCTCGCGCTCGGCGTAGGCGTCGGCGCGGACCCGGTCCGCCTCCTCCTGCGCCTCGGTCCGCGTACGGTCCGCCGCGTGCTCGGCGGCCGAGCGCAGCCCGGTGATCTCGTCCTGGGCGCTCTCGTGCAGCCCCGCCACCGAGTCCCGCACCTGCTGCGCGGTCTGCTCGGCGTTGGAGACCATCTCGGTCGCCCGCCGCTCGGCCTCCTCGACCAGGCGTACGGCCTCGGCCTGGGCCTCCTCG
The DNA here is from genome assembly GCF_002911015.1 of Streptomyces populi. GTDB lineage: Bacteria > Actinomycetota > Actinomycetes > Streptomycetales > Streptomycetaceae > Streptomyces > Streptomyces populi. The sequence continues at coordinate 21,523 of NZ_KZ626877.1, read as the reverse complement.
ACCCGCTTGCGCGCGGAGGCGAGGAGCTCCTCGCTCTGCTCGCGGGCCCGCTCGCGCTCCTGGTCGGCCTCCTGGCGCGCCGAACCGAGGGTCTCCTCGGCCTCGCGACGGCGCCGGGCGGCCTCCTCCTGCGCCGCGGCCAGCGTCTCGGCACCCTCGGCCGCCAGGCGCTCGGCCGCGGCCTGCGCCTCACCGCGCACCCGGTCGGCGCTGTCCTGGGCCTCCGACTTCAGCCGCTCGGCCTCCGCCGCGGCCTCCGAACGCAGCCGGACCGCGATGGCCTCGCCCTCGGCGCGGGACGCCGACGCGTCCGCCGCGGCCTCGTCGCGCAGCCGGTCGGCCTCCGCGGCCGCCTGCTCCTGGAGCGCCCGGATCCGCTCGGCGGACTCCGAACGCAGCCGGTCGATCTCCTCGGAAGCCTCGCGGCGGATCCGCTCGGCCTCCGCGCGTGCGTCGGTCAGCGCCTGCTCGGCGGAGGCCAGACGCTCCTCGGCCTCCGTGTGCTGCCGGGCCAGCCCCTCGGCGGCCTCGGCCTGCCGGGCCTCTATGGCCCGCTCGGTCTCCTCGCGCTGCCGCTCGGCGGCGCGCTCCGCGTCGGCCGCGATCGCCTCGGCCTGCTCGACGGCGTCCTCGCGGTGCTTCTCGGCCTCCGCGCGGGTCCGCTCCAGCGTCTCCTCGGCCTGCCGGCGCAGCGCCGTGGCGCGCTCGATGGCCTCGGTGCGGACCTTCTCGCTGTCCGCCGTGGCGGCCTGGCGCAGCTCGTCCGCGTCGGCCTTCGCCTTGCCGAGCACCTCCTCGGCGGTCCGCGCGCCCTCCTCGATCTGCTGGACGGCCTCGCGCCGGGCCTCGGCGCGGATGCGCTCGCCCTCGGCGACCGCGTCCGAACGCAGTTGCTCCGCCTCCCCGCGCAGCCGGCGGGCCTCCTCCTGGAGCTCGACGGTCTTGGCGCGGTACTCCTTGGTGTCGTCCTTCGCCGTGCCCTTGAGCTGCTCGGCGATGTCGTGCGCCTCGGCGCGCAGCCGGTCGGCCTCGGTCTCCGCCTCGGTGCGGATCCGCTCGGCCTCCTCGGCCGCCGCCTTCGTGGTCCGCTTGGCCTCCTCGGACGCCTTGTCGAGCACGTCCTCGGCGGTCCGGGCGGCCTTGGCGAGCTGGGAGGCGGTCTCCTCGGCGGTGAGGCTGCGCGCGCTCTCCTCGGCCTCCGCGACGATCGTCTCGGCCTTGCTGCGGGCGTCCGCGACGAGCTGCTCGGCCTCGGACTTGGTGGTCTCGGCCTCCTGGTTGGCCTCGCTGACCAGCCGGGCGACCTGCTCCTTCGCCGTCCGCGTGCGCTGTTCGTTGACCGACTCGGCGTTCGCGATCGTCTTGGCCGCGGCTTCCTTGGCCTCGTTCAGGACCTTGTCCGCCTCGGCCTGCGCCTCGCGCAGCGCCGTCTCGGCGGCGCTCATCCGCTGCTCGGCGGCCCGGCTCAGCTCGGAGGCCTGACGGCGGGCGTTGTCCGACTCGCTCGCCGTGGAGCTGCGCAGCTGCTCGGCGTGGTCGGTGGCCTCCTGGGCCTGGGTCGAGGCCGCGTTCAGCAGCCGCTCGGCGTCCGTACGGGCACGGCGCAGCAGCGCCTCGGCCTCCGCGCGGGCCGCCTCGGCGTCGTTGGTGAGCCGCTGGCGCGCCTCGGCGACGATCCGTTCGGCCTCCGCGCGGGCCGCGGCGAGCGCCTGCTCGCCCTCGGCGCGCGACTCGTCCACCAGACGCCGGGCCTGGGACTCGGAGCGGGCGCGCAACTGCTCCGCCCACGCCACGTTCTCGTTGACGTGCGACTCGACGGTCTGCCGGCGCTCGGCCAGCTCCTGGTCGAGCTGCTGACGCCGGGTGACGGCCTCCTGGTGCAGCTCGGCCTGGAGCCGCGCGGCCTGCTCGGCGTGCTCCTGGAGGAGCCGCTGGGTCTGCGCCCGGGCCTGGCTGATCTCGCGCTCGGCGTCGACGCGCAGCTGGTCGGCCTGCATCTGGGCATTGCGGAGCATCTGCTCGGCCTGGTAGCCGATGTCGGCCCCGTCGTAGGCAGGACGGGTCGCCAGACTGCGGCGCGCCTCGTGCAGCTTGGCGCGCAGCACCTCGACCTGATAGCCGCGGTCCTCGGCGTGCTGGACGGCCTTCTCCCGCTCGGTCTTCAGCCGTTCCATCTCGGCCTCGAACCGAGAGAGGTGGTCGACGTCAGCCGCCGGCTCTCGCTCCTGGCGTTCGTAGCCCCGCACTGCGCGGTCCCATCCGTCCCCTGGTCACGTAATTCCGAACGAGCACCGTTCTTCCGCCGAACGGGGCCCCCGGGGAATGGTGTCAGATCAACGGCGGAGCACGGGCTGCTGCCCCGACGCTCGCCCCCCGAAACCTGGACCCCGGCCCTTGGTCCCGCTCGCCGGAAGGCGTCGGGACCACGGCCGTCCCCCGCGAAAGGCGACGGCCGACCCCAACCCTACCGGCCCAGATATACGGAGGTCAGTGCTCAGGCGACTCAACCGGCGCCGAAGTGACCAGTTCTGTCAGCACTCCGTGGCAATCCTTGGGGTGCAGAAACGTGATCCGGGACCCCATGGACCCGATCCGGGGCTGGTCGTAGAGCACCCGGACACCCTTGTCCCGGATGTCGGCGGCGTCACCGTCGACGTCCGCGGTGCCGAAGGCGATGTGGTGCACGCCCTCGCCGTTCTTGGCCAGCCACTTGCCCACCGCGGAGTCCTCGCGGGTGGGCTCCAGGAGCTGGAGGTAGGAGGCGCCGCCGTCGGACGTCTCGTTGATCTTGAGCATGGCCTCCCGGACACCCTGCTCCTCGTTGACCTCGGAGTGGAAGACTTCGAAGCCGTACGTCGCACGGTAGAACTCGACAGTCCTGTCGAGGTCGAAACAGGCGATCCCGATGTGGTCGATTCGCGTCAGCATGGAAGCCAGTGCAGCGCTCCCGGCGTGGTTACGCAACGTGCGCGCGATCACACTGCGGGCCGGATGACGGGTGGCGTACCGCTCAGTACATTCTCAGTAAACCCTCGTTCACTCCTCGGCTGTGCAGCCGGTAAGGGGATCGCACCTCATGTCTGGAACGAACAGCAACACCTCGGTGATCGTCGCGGGCGCCCGTACGCCCATGGGACGACTGCTGGGCTCGCTGAAGTCCTTCTCCGGGGCCGACCTCGGCGGCTTCGCGATCAAGGCCGCCCTCGACCGTGCGGGGATCGGCGGCGACCAGGTGCAGTACGTGATCATGGGCCAGGTGCTCCAGGCCGGGGCGGGGCAGATCCCGGCGCGCCAGGCCGCCGTCAAGGCGGGCATCCCGATGAACGTCCCGGCCCTGACCATCAACAAGGTGTGTCTCTCCGGCCTCGACGCCATCGCGCTCGCGGACCAGCTGATCCGCGCCGGAGAGTTCGACGTCGTCGTCGCCGGCGGCCAGGAGTCCATGACGAACGCCCCGCACCTGCTCCCGAAGTCCCGCGAGGGCTTCAAGTACGGCGCGATCGAGATGCTCGACGCCATGGCGTACGACGGTCTGACGGACGCCTTCGAGAACATCGCCATGGGCGAGTCCACGGAGAAGCACAACACCCGTCTGGGCATCCAGCGCCCCGTGCAGGACGAGATCGCCGCCCTCTCCCACCAGCGCGCGGCCGCCGCCCAGAAGAACGGCATATTCGAGGCGGAGATCACACCCGTCGAGATCCCGCAGCGCAAGGGCGAGCCCGTCGTCTTCAGCAAGGACGAGGGCATCCGCGCCGAGACGACCGCCGAGTCGCTCGGCAAGCTGCGCCCCGCCTTCACCAAGGACGGCACCATCACCGCCGGCAGCGCGTCCCAGATCTCGGACGGCGCCGCCGCCGTGGTCGTGATGAGCAAGGCCAAGGCGCTGGAGCTCGGTCTGGAGTGGATCGCGGAGATCGGCGCCCACGGCAACGTGGCGGGCCCGGACAACTCGCTCCAGTCGCAGCCCTCGAACGCGATCCTGCACGCCCTGAAGAAGGAGGGCCTGGAGGTCGAGGACCTCGACCTGATCGAGATCAACGAGGCCTTCGCCGCGGTCGCGGTCCAGTCGATGAAGGACCTCGGCGTTTCCACGGAAAAGGTGAACGTCAACGGTGGCGCCATCGCCCTCGGTCACCCGATCGGCATGTCCGGCGCCCGGCTCGTGCTGCACCTGGCCCTCGAACTGAAGCGGCGCGGCGGCGGCGTGGGCGCGGCCGCCCTGTGCGGCGGCGGCGGTCAGGGCGACGCCCTGATCGTGCGGGTGGCCAAGGCCTGACCCGCTTTCGTAGGACCGACCTCTCGTGAACGGAGCTGTGATGCAGGACGTCTCCTCGCTGGTGACCCAGGCCAGGGAAGGACGGCCGCGGGCGGTGGCCCGGCTGATCTCCCTGGTGGAGGGCGCGGCACCGCAGCTCCGTGAGGTCATGGCCGCGCTGGCCCCGCTGACCGGCAACGCGTACGTGGTGGGGCTCACCGGCTCGCCCGGCGTCGGCAAGTCGACCTCGACGTCGGCACTGGTGACGGCCTACCGCCGGCAGGGCAAGCGGGTCGGCGTGCTGGCCGTCGACCCGTCCTCGCCGTTCTCCGGGGGCGCGCTCCTCGGCGACCGCGTCCGGATGTCCGACCACGCCTCGGACCCGGGCGTCTACATCCGCTCGATGGCGACGCGCGGCCACCTGGGCGGACTGGCCTGGTCGGCGCCCCAGGCGATCCGCGTCCTGGACGCGGCGGGCTGCGACGTGATCCTGGTCGAGACCGTCGGCGTCGGCCAGTCGGAGGTGGAGATCGCCTCCCAGGCCGACACCTCGGTGGTGCTGCTGGCCCCCGGCATGGGCGACGGCATCCAGGCGGCCAAGGCCGGGATCCTGGAGATCGGCGACGTGTACGTCGTCAACAAGGCCGACCGCGACGGTGCCGACGCCACCGCCCGTGAACTCAACCACATGCTCAGCCTCGGAGAGTCCCGCGGCCCGGGGGACTGGCGCCCGCCGATCGTCAAGACCGTCGCCGCGCGCGGCGAGGGCGTCGACGAGGTCGTCGAGGCCCTGGAGAAGCACCGGGCGTGGATGGAGGAGCACGGCGTCCTGGCCGAGCGCCGGCTCGCCCGGGCCTCCCAGGAGGTCGAGACGATCGCCGTCACCGCGCTGCGCCGCCGCATCGGCGACCTCCACGGCGACCGCCGCCTGAGCGCCCTCGCGGAACGCATCGTCGCGGGCGAACTGGACCCCTACGTAGCGGCGGACTCCCTGATCGAGGGCCTGAAGGAAAGCTGACCCGCCCGGGCGACCCCAAGGCCCACGGGCGAGCCGAGCCGACCCGTCGGACCCGGACCCGGACCCGACGCCCGGCCGAGCCGCCCGACACCGGGCGGCACCGTTCCGAAGGCCGGCGCGGGCGCCCGCCGCGTGGCCGGCGTGGCGCGTCCCGGCGCGCTGAGGTGCGGCGAGGGTGCGCTGCACACCGCCGAGTGCACCCGCCCCGACGGCACGCCCCCTCGGGGAGCGGCTCGGCGTCGCGCGCCGGGGGACGCCCGGGTGGCGGGGAGGAGCCTTCGCGGAGCTTCCGCAGGGCTTGACGCCCCCTGCGGCCGGCACCTCGCGCGAGGACACGGGGCGGACGTCGGAGGCGGTGCGGTTCCGTTCGGGGCCGGAAGCCGGTGGTGCGGCCGGGGAACAGGCGGGCGGCACGTCGCGGGCGCTGTCACGGGACGTTGGCGGCAGGTTCCGTTCGAGGCCGGCCGGCCGTGGCCGTGGAAATTCGAGGCCGGTGCGGCGTGGGCGCTGCTACGTTGAGGGCATGTTCCTCCTCTTGGCGTAGGGGCCGCTCAGGCCCGCGACGTGCACACGGCACCGTGGTCGTGGCGTCGCGGCACTCCGGCGACCCCTGTCCCGCCTCGGTGCTGAGGAACTCCACCCATGTCTGCGTCATCCTCGCGGCCGTCCTACGCCGCGCTCTTCCGCACGCCCTACGCCCGCCGCACCTTCGCGGCGGCCATGACCGGCCGTCTCTCGTACGGCGTCGTCTCCCTGGCCATGATGCTCACCACCACCCGCGCCACCGGGTCCTACGCCGTAGCCGGCACGGTCATGGCGCTGTTCGGCGCGACGAGCGTGTTCCTGTCACCCGTCCGGGCGGCGCTGATCGACCGGTACGGCGCCCGCCGCGCCCTGATTCCCATGGCCTCGCTCTACGCGGGCCTGCTCACGGCCTTCGCGGTCATTGCCTGGCGCCCCGGTGCTCCCGTTCCGGCGATCGGCGCGCTCGCGGTCGCCGCGGGTGCCTGCACCCCGCCGCTCGGCCCCACGCTGCGCGCCATGTGGAGCGAAGTGGTCCAGGACGAAGGGTTGTTGCAGCGCGCCTACAGCCTGGACGGAGTCGTGGAGGAGATCCTCTTCGTCTCCGGTCCCCTGGCGGTCGGCGCGGTCGTGCAGACGGCGCCGCCCGCAGCCGCGGTCGCGCTCAGCGCCCTGCTGGTGTGGTCGGGCACCCTGGCCTTCGTCCTGTCCCCGCTCGTGGCGGGCGTCCGTCCGTCCTCAGCGCGAAAGGCGCGTGGGTCGGCGGGCGGAAAGGAGCGCGGCGGGCTCCGCGGGCAGAGCGGCCGGGCTCTGGCCAGGCCCGTCGTCGTGGCGTCGGGTGTCGGCCTGTCCCTCGGCGCGGTCGACCTGCTGGTCATGGCGTTCGCCGAGCGGCACCACCACGGCGCGGGTGTCGTGGCCTGGGTGCTCGCCGCGCTGTCCCTGGGCAGCGCCCTGGGCGGTCTGCTGAACGGCGCGGTCGACTGGCGCGCGGCCCCCGGCGTACGGCTGCCGTTGCTGGCCGGCGCGCTGGGCCTCGCGCTGCTCGGAGCGGGGCTCGCGCAGAGCCTCGGGGCGCTGGCCGTGGCCGTGGCCTGTGCCGGTTTCTTCGTCGCCCCGGCCCTGACGACCGCGTACCTGATGGCCGACGCGGCGGCCCCGCCGGGCTTTCGAACCCAGGCCGGAGCCTGGGTCAACACCGCGGTGAACGCCGGGAGTTCCCTGGGCGCCGCCGGTGCGGGCCTGCTGGTGGGCCGACTGCCGCTGGGGCTGTGCTTCGCGCTCTCGGGGACGCCGGCGATCTGCGTGGCCCTGGTCTGCGTACGGAAAGCGGGTACCCCGCGTCCGGACGCGGACGCGGGGTACCGTGCGGCCGGAGGCGCCCGGCCCGAGGTGACGGACGGGGCCCGGTGATCCGGCTGAGCACGGTCGTCGGATCATGCCGCCGGGGGCCGCGCCGTGCGCCTAAGGCTTGCCGCGCTGTCCCAGCAGGTGTTCGGCGATCGGGCGCAGCGACTTGTGCAGGTCCTCGAGCGCCTCGGGTGACAGCAGATCGATGAAGTGCCGCCGCACGGACGCCACATGATGCGGGGAGACCTTCTTCATCGTCTCCATGCCGTGCTCGGTGAGGACCGCGTACAGCCCCCGCCGGTCGGACTCGCAGTTCTCCCGGCGCACCAGGTCCGCGTTCTCCATGCGCGTGATCTGGTGCGAGAGCCGGCTCTTGGACTGGAGGGTGGCGGACGCCAGGTCGCTCATCCGCATGCGCACGCCCTCCGACTCGGAGAGGTTCACCAGGATCTCGTAGTCGTTCATCGTCAGCCCGAAGGGCTGAAGGTCCCTCTCAAGCTGGTACGTCAACAGCCTGTTGACCTCCAGGTGGGTGCGCCAGGCGCACTGCTCCGCATCGGTCAGCCAGCGCGTGGCCGTCTCGGTCTCCATAAATGAAGTCTACCTAAAATGTTGAAATGCGAACTAGTGAGGGGTTGTGTGACAGTGCGCACGTGTTCGACGTGCGTTCGACGTCACACTCCGCAGACTACCGCTCACAGCCCGAAGCGACGCTGGAGGTCCCCCAGCTGTCCGGGAAGGCGCGGTGCCCCGGTCTGTTGACCGTGCTGACCGGGCACCCCTCCCGCGCCGGGCACTCCGGCCTGCTGCGGGACCGCCCCCGTGGCCTGCTCGGCCATCAGGATCTCGGTGGACTGGAGCAGCACCGTGCCCGCCCCCACGAACTCGAACTGGTGCTCCTCGCCGGAGGCCCCTCCGAGGCCCGTCATCGCACGTAGACCGCCCATCACGCCCGTCATGTACCCGTGGTCGTAGTGGTGGCACGGGGAGGGGCAGTCGGCCCATCCGACGAGGGCCTGCGGGTCCACCCGGATCGGGGGTTCCATGAACACCACCGGGCCGTTGGACGCGGCCACGAACTTGCCGGTTCCGATCAGTGTCAGAAAGCCCGGCACGATCGACTGCTTGAGCGCGAGACTTGGCTGAAAAGCGAGCAGGTTGCCGGAGCGAATGGTCAGGTTGCCGTCGTCGAGGTCGTACGAATTCACGTCGAAGGCCCGGTCGGCGAGCAGCATCTTGCCCGAGCCCTGCGCCACGACCCAGTCACTCGCGTGCAGTGGCGAATGGAACGACGTACGGACAAGACGGTCAAGTCGACCGTGCCCGATGCCGTTGAACTCCATGGACCCGTAGTAGGCGATCATCTTGCCCTTCTGCAGGAACCACTCGCTCCCTTTGAGCTCCACGCAGAAGGTGTACTTGTTGACGTTGTCGTCGACCGGCAGCGTCATCGGATCGTGGACCACCGGACCGCCGGGGACTCCGTACCCGCTCACAGCTTCTCCTCCGAGGCCTGGACGTACACCGAACCGCTGCCGCTCAGCTCCAGCTGGAACGCCTCGCCCGAGCCGCGCCCCACCATGTCGCGCCAGCCCAGCGCCGTGGACAGCTTGTTGCGCACGTCGCCGTGGTGCGCCACGTACGCCTGCGGGTCGACGTGCACCGGCCGCTGCGGGGTGATCGGGACCTCGAAGACGCCGCCGTGCGCCATGACGGCCACGGCCCCGTGTCCCTTGAGCGTGGTCGTGAAGAGCCCCTGGCCCGTCACCTGGCCCCGCACCATGCCCATGACGCCGCCCTGCGAGCCCAGGAACATCGTGCCCTGTTGCAGCGTCCCGTCGAAGGCCAGCAGCCGGTCCGCCTCGACGTACAGCGTGTCACCCGTGAGGGTGATCACCTGGACGTGGTGGCCGCCGTGCCCGAAGAACACCGTGCCCGAGCCCTCCACGGTCATGAGCGGGGTCGCCTCGTTGGCCAGGCGGCGGCCGATCATCGACATCACACCGCCCTGCCCGCCCTGGACGTTGGGTGTGAACGACACCTCGCCCTTGTACGCGAGCATCGCGCCGCGCTGACTGAACAGCCGCTGCCCCGGCACCACCGTCGCCTCGACCATCTTCGAGTTCACCTCGCGGAACGCCATGTCACACATCCCCCGCGATCGTGTTGCGCTCGCTGGGCTGGACGTAGACCAGCCCGTCGCCCTCGAAGCGCATCTGGAACGCCTCGCCGCCGCCCTCGCCGAGGAGCGTGCGGAACGTCACACCGGACTGCAGCGACTGCCGTACGTTCCCCTGGTGCGCGATGTAGGCGCCCGGGTCGACCGTCAGCGGGTACTGCGCGCTGACCCGCAGCACCACCGCGGGCCCGTCCGAGGTGATCGCCGCCTGGCCGTGGCCCTCGACGGTGGTCGTGAACAGACCGTTGCCCTGCGAGGCGCCGCGCAGCCCCGTGAACGTCGTGCCCGTGCGCAGACCGGTGTCCGTGGCGAGCAGGTTGCTCGACTCCACGTACAGCTTGTCCCCCTGGAGGGACACCAGGTTGATCTCCGAGGCCCGGTCCGCGAACCAGCAGGTGCCGTGCCCCTTCACCTCCATCACCGTCATCTGCTCGCCGGTCAGGCGCCGGGTCACCATCCCCCGGATCCCCTCACCGCCCCCGCTCAGCTTCTTGAAGGCCATCTGACCGTCGTACGCGACCATGGAGCCGTTCTTCGCCTTGACGGCGTCCCCGGTCATGTCGACGGCCAGCACCTTGCTGCCCTGAAGTCGAAACATCGCCACGCTGTGAAGGTAGCCGCAGGGCCGGAGCGCCGAACAGGGCCTGTAGGCGGATCCCGTCCCTGATCCGCCCCCTAGGGGTGCCGCCCGCTCCCCGGGAGCGTCGCCCGCCCCCGGCCCCGGGACCGTGCCCGCCGGATGCCACAATGGCCGGGGCGCTTGTGCTTGCGTTCACAAGGAAGCGCCCCCTCCGACAGCGAAACCCTCCGACAGCGAAACCCCCGAAGGTGACCCGTGGACATAAAGACCGCCACCGCACTCCGCCGGCTCCGCCTGGTCTCGGCCCCCGAAGCCGTTTCCTTCCTGCTGCTGCTCGTCTGCTCGGTGCTGAAGCGGACCACGGAGTTCAACGCCGTGCCCGTGATGGGCGCGGTCCACGGCCTCCTCTTCGTCCTGTACGTGATCTTCTGGGCGGACGCCTGGAACCGTGCCCGGTGGAGCGTCGGCACCGGCGCCCTCTACTTCGTCCTCTCCGTCCTGCCCACCGGCGGCTTCTTCGCCGAGCGCAGGCTCAAGCGTGAGGCCGAGGACGCGGTCGTCGCCTCCCGCGCCGTCGCCGAGGGGGCCGTGAAGGCATGATCGTCGCTTTCTCCGTGACGCCGCTGGGCGTCGGCGAGGACGTGGGGGAGTACGTCGCCGACGCCGTCCGCGTGGTCCGCGAGTCGGGCCTGCCCAACCGCACCGACGCGATGTTCACCTCGATCGAGGGCGAGTGGGACGAGGTGATGGCCGTCGTCAAGCGCGCCGTCGCCGCCGTCGAGGAGCGCGCACCCCGCGTCTCGCTCGTCCTCAAGGCGGACATCCGCCCCGGTGTGACGGACGGCCTCACCTCCAAGGTGGAGACGGTGGAGCGCCACCTGTCGGCATGACGCCATGACCGCATGACGGTTTGTCGGCATATCGGCACCGTTCCGGGCGCGAGCCCGCGGTGCGCACCCGCAGTGTGAACCCCGGTCCCCAGGGCCGGGGTTCACGTGTGTCCGGCCCGGGCCGGCGCCATCCTCCCCGCGCGGGCGCGCAGTTCCCCGCCCGGAGCCGGGCGGCCGCCCCGGGAGCGAAAGACCACCCGCCCGCCCGCCGTCGCACCCCTTCGGCCCCGTCCCGCTCGCCGCGTGGCGAAAACTCCACTTATGTGTGGGTACCAGCCACAACGATCACCGGCTCGTCGAACCACGGGAGGGCGATGTGCGGCCCGCGGGCTACGACTACGACACCTACAGCCGACTCGCCGGACCCCTGACCCGGCCGTCCGGCACCGGCTACCGGGTGCAGTACACCAAGCTCCTGTCGCGAGAGCCGCACCGAATAAGCGCCATCCTGCTGATGACCCTCGCCCCGGTCCTCGCCGGCGCGCTCCTCGTCTACCTCGTGTGGCCCACCCACTGGGTGGAACGCGAGGGCGGCGAGCCCTGGCTGACCGTCCTCGACACCACGATGCTCGTCTCCATCGGCCTGATCGAACTCTTCGTGGTCGTCAACGTCCTGAGCATCGCCCACGCGGCGATGGTCGCGCGCGATCCCGTACCCGTGACCCCCGCGCACGGCACCCGGGTCGCCTTCCTCACCACCTACGTCCCCGGAAAGGAACCCCTCGCCACGGTCCGCGCCACCCTCGAGGGCGCGGTCGCCCTCACCCACACCGGCCCCCTCGACGTCTGGCTCCTCGACGAGGGTGACGACGACCAGGCCAGAGCCCTCTGCGCCGAACTCGGGGTCAGGCACTTCACCCGGCGCGGGGTGCCCGAGTGGAACCGCCCGGAGGGAAGCCACAAGGCCCGCACCAAGCACGGCAACTACAACGCATGGCTCGACCTCTACGGGCACGCGTACGACTTCTTCGCCTCCGTCGACACCGACCACGTCCCGCTGCCCGGATTCCTCGAGCGCATGATGGGCTACTTCCGGGACCCCGACGTCGCGTTCGTCGTCGGCCCCCAGGTGTACGGGAACTACGGGAACCCGGTCACCAAGGCCGCCGAGTCCCAGCAGTTCCTCTTCCACGCCCTGATCCAGCGCGCCGGCAACCGCTACGGCTCGCCCATGTTCGTCGGCACCAACAACGTCGTGCGGATCGCCGCCCTCAAGCAGATCGGCGGACTGTACGACTCCATCACCGAGGACATGGCCACCGGGTTCGAACTGCACCGGCACCACAACCCCCGAACCGGCCGGCACTGGCGGTCCGTCTACACGCCGGACGTCCTCGCCGTCGGTGAGGGGCCCTCCTCCTGGACCGACTTCTTCACCCAGCAGACGCGCTGGTCGCGCGGCTCCTACGAGACCTTGTTCCGGCAGTACGGGAAGGCGCTGTTCACCATGCCGGCGGGCCGGCTCCTCTCGTACACGCTGATGCTCCTCTACTACCCGATGACGGCCGTCAACTGGCTCCTGGGCATCCTCAGCTGCTTCCTGTTCCTGTGGTTCGGGGCGTCCGGGACGGAGGTCACCGCGTCCGTGTGGCTGATGCTCTACAGCGACGCCGCCGCCCTGCAGGTCTGTCTGTACCTGTGGAACCGGCGGCACAACGTCTCGCCGCACGAACCCGAGGGATCGGGCGGTCTGGCCGGCATGGCGATGTCGGCCCTGTCGGCGCCCGTCTATCTGAAGGCCCTGAGCGAGGCTGTCCTGCGGCGCCCCAGCCGCTTCGTCGTCACCCCGAAGGGCCACGACGCGAGCCCCGACCGGCTGGGGACCTTCCGCGTCCACCTCGGCTGGGCCGCGTTCCTCGCCGTCTCGCTCGGCGCCTCGGCCGTCCTCGGCCACACCCACGCGGCCATGCGGACCTGGGCGCTGCTGGCCATGGGGATCTCCCTCGCCCCGGTCGTGGTCTGGATCCGCACCCTCGTCGGGGAGCGCCGGACCCGGCTCGCGCCGCCCGCTCCCGTCCGTCTCCCCGACAGCCGGGAGTCGCCGGCGGCCGCCACCCCCATCACGGTCACCGGCCCCACGACAGGAGGCACCTAGTCCATGGCGCACCGGCCCTCGAAGAAGACCAGGAAGACGCTGCTCGGCATCGCGTGCCTCGCCGTCCTCGCGGGACTCAACGCCCCGGCCGCGCTCGGCTTCGCCGGTGAGGCGTACCACGAGTACGAGATCTCCCGGCCCGCCTACAAGGCGAGGTACGGCTCCTGGAGCCGGGTCGACATCCCTGCCGAGTACCGCACCAACGCGATCCACGCGGCCCTGCTGCACACCGGGAAGGTGCTCATCGTCGCCGGGTCGGGCAACGAGCAGAAGAAGTTCGACCGGGGTTCCTTCGACACGGTCCTGTGGGATCCGGTGAGGAACACCTTCAAGAAGATCCCCACACCGGACGACTTCTTCTGCTCGGGGCACGCCCAGCTCCCCGACGGCAGGATGCTGGTGGCCGGCGGCACCGCCCGCTACGAGAAACTGGACGGCGAGGTCGTCCGGGCCGGCGGCGGCATGCGGGTGAAGAACGAGAACCCCGACAAGACCGTCGTCCTCGAGAAGGGCACCGTCTTCCGGTCGCCCGCCGGCGTCGACTACGTCAGCAGGGCCGACGTGACGGTCCCCAGGGCGAAGCGGAACCAGATCATCACCTACGACCGCAACGGCGCCATGCGGCCCTGGCGGACCGAGGTCACCGCCGGAGAGGCCCGGGTCTTCGTGGAGGCCGAGGAGAAGGGGCCGGGGTCGGTCACCGGCCGACGGGCCCAGTACGAGATCGTCGGCCTGCGCGGCGAGGACGCCCGCAACACGTACGGCCTCTCGGAGAAGATCACCCTGGAGAAGCAGGACTTCCAGGGCATCAGGGCCGCCTACGAGTTCGACCCGAAGGCCGAGCGGTACATCCCCGTCGATCCGATGGACAAGGCCCGCTGGTACCCGACCCTCGTGGGGCTGGACGACGGACGGGTCCTCGCGGTCTCGGGACTCGACGACGTCGGGGTCATCGACCCCGGCGACACCGAGATCTACGACCCGGTGACGAAGAAGTGGAGCCCCGGGCCCCACCGCTACTTCCCCACCTACCCGGCCCTCTTCCTCACCCGGGGCGGCAAGCTCTTCTACCCGGCCTCCAACGCCGGATACGGACCCGCCGACCAGGGCCGCGAGCCGGGCCTGTGGGACCCGCGGACCGACACCTTCCAGAAGGTCCCCGGCCTCAGGGACGCCGACCGGACGGAGACCTCCGCCTCGGTCCTGCTCCCGCCCGCCCAGGACCAGAAGGTGATGATCCTCGGCGGCGGAGGCGTCGGCGACTCCAGGAGGTCCACCGCCCGCACCGCCGTCGTCGACCTCAAGAAGGACAGCCCGGCCTTCGAGGACGGCCCCGACCTCCCGCAGGGCACGCGCTACCTGAACAGCGTGGTCATGCCGGACGACACCGTCTTCACCACCAACGGTTCCCGGGACTACCGCGGGCGCGGTGCCAGCAACATCCTCAAGGCGCAGTTCTACGACCCCCGGACCAACAGCTTCCGCGAGGCCGCCTCCCCCCGCGTGGGCCGCAACTACCACTCCGAGGCGCTGCTCCTGCCGGACGGCCGCGTCGCCACCTTCGGCTCGGACCCGCTCTTCGACGACCGGAAGAACACCAAGCTGGGCCACTTCGAACAGCGCATGGAGGTCTTCACCCCGCCGGCCCTGCACCGCGACGGCGCGCGGCGTCCGGTGCTGGGCCACGGGCCCGGGCGGCTGGACGCGAACCACCGGGCGACGTTCGCCACCGCCCACCCGGAACGGGTCGTCAAGGCGCGGCTGATGCGGCCGAGCGCCGTCACCCACACCACGGACGTCGAGCAGCGGTCGATCGAGCTGGGGCTGACGAAGACGGCGGACTCGGTCACCGTCGACGTGCCGAGGGACCCGGCGCTGGTGCCGCCCGGCTGGTACATGCTCTTCGTGACGGACGCGCGGGGCACACCGTCCGAGGCGAAGTGGATCCAGGTCGGGTGACACCGGCCGCCGCTCGTGGGCCGGTGGCCGCCGTCCGGCCCGGCCGTCAGCCGGCGGGGCCGCGCGTCAGCTCCAGGGCGTAGTCCGGCCACCACCGGCCGGCCGCCGGGCCGCCCCCGCACTCGCCGTCCGACTCGCCGGGCCGCTTGATCCACAGGTAGGCGTCGAGGACGGCCTCGCCGGTGGCCGTGGTCGGCCGGGTGCCCAGCGCCCGGCCCGGCGGATTGCACCAGACCCCCTCCAGGGGGCCGTTGCCGTTGCGGCTGGTGTCGACGACGAAGTGCTTGCCGCCGAGCCTGCCGGAGAGACGGACGCCGTACCGCTTGCTGACCGTGTCCGTCTGGAAGTTGGAGACGTTGAGCGAGAAGCCGTCGGCGTTCGCGATGCCCGCGCGTTCCAGGGGCTCGACCAGCTTCCCGGGGTCGGGGATCCAGGAGGGGTTCCCGGCGTCCAGGTACACCTTGGTGCGCGGCTGGCGCTTCAGCCGGACGATCGCCTCGCTCAGCAGCCGCTCGCGCTCCTCGTGGTGTTCGCCGGGCGTGCAGCCGTCCACGATGTGGGCGACCGCGTCCGGTTCCAGGACCACCAGGGCCCGGCCCCCGCCGAGGGCCTCGGCGAACCGGCCGATCCAGCGCCGGTAGGCGTCCGCGTCCGCGGCCCCGCCCGCCGAGTGCTGGCCGCAGTCCCGGTGCGGGATGTCGTACGCCACGAACAGCGCCGTCCGCCCTTCCCGGGTCGCGGAGGCGACCGCCGACCGGACCGCCGGGCCCGGGTCCAGTTCACCGGCCGGCCACAGGGCGACGGGCTCGTCCGCGATCCGCTTCAGCAGCGCGGCGTCCCGGTCGCGGCCCTGCCCGCGCCACAGCTCGATCTGCCGGGCCGCCGGGCTCGCGGGGTCGACCCAGAACGGTGAGCGGGCGGCGGAGCCCGTCCGCCGCGGGGAGGCACCGGCGGCGGAGGCCCGGCCGGTCTCGGGCGCGGGCGTGCAGCCCGCCACGAGCCCGAGCGCCGCGAATGCCGCGAGGGCGTGGATCAGCCGGGGCATGCTGCTCCCTTGCGCGAAGGTGACGACCAGTCACCAATCGTGGCACAAGGGGACATTGTGGCAGGGAAGCGGCGTGGCGCGGTGGGACATCCGCCGGCCCTCGGTCAGCCGCCGCCCGATGCCAGCGCGATCCCGAGCGGTGTCCGCTCGTACAGCACCTGGTGCCCGTACCGGCGCGAGACGAGCAGGCCCGCGTCGCGCAGGGCGGTGAGATGCGCGGAGACCGACGACGGGGCGAGGCGCAGCCGGTGCGCCAGCGCGGTCGTGCCGGCCGGTTCGTCGAGCGCGGTGAGCACGGCGGCCCGGCCGCGCCCGAGGAGCCGTACGAGCGCGTCGGGGGTACGGCCCGCCGCCTCGGTCCACAGGCCGCCGACACCGCGCGCGGGGTAGACGAGCGTCGCCTGCCACGGGGGTTCGAAGCCGCTGATCACGTCCGGCCACGAGAACACGCTGGGCATGAGGACGAGGCCCTGGCCGGCCAGGTGCCGTTCGTGCCGGCCGCCGACCTCGACGGTCAGCGTGTGCGAGCGCCAGCCGAAACGCCGGTCGATCTCCGGGAGGAGCCCGCCGAGGCCGACCTCGGCGAGCCGTCGGGAGTGGAAGGCGACGTCGGCGTCCAGCAGGGCGCGCAGCCGTGGCCAGTCCGGCTCGACGAGGGTGTGCCAGGCCTGTTCCAGCAGGTCCGTCAGCTCGCGCACCATGCGGGCCGGGTCGGCGAGCATCGCCCGGCCGCGCGGCGAGGCGAGGGCGCCGGGGGTGTCGGCGAGCGAACGCGCGCTCTCCCGGCGGGCCACGTCCGGGTCGGCCGCGCGGACGGCGGCGATCTCCTCCTCGAAGCTCGCCGCCGGGCCCAGCGGGGGCGGTCCGAGCCAGTCGGGGGAGTAGCCGCGCAGCGGCATCAGCAGCCACAGCGGGGTGAGGTCGAGCCCGGCGGCCGCCGCGCGCATACGGCGCAGCCAGGGCGCGTGATAACCGTGCCGCGCGGGCCGGTCGAGCGTGCGGACCGCCTCCTGGGTCTCCCACAACGACGACACCGCGAAGCGGCAGTTGAGGAGGTCGTCCTCCCCGAAGTGCAGCAGTGACGGCATGGAGCGACCCCAGAAGATTCGGCTGACGCCGAAACTCTACGGCTCCGGGGCGGGACCGGGCACGCTGACGTCCATGCCGGAAGCAGAGACGAAGGGCACGACGACGGTGCCCGCACCCCAGCCCGCGGGGGCCGCCGCGGGCGACATTCCCGGGCCCGCGCCCGCCGCGACGACGGCTGTCGCGGAGGCCGCGCCCGCACGGACCGGGTACGGTCCCGTGTTCGCCGTGCCCGAGTTCCGCGCCGTCTTCGCGGCGCACGCGTTCTCCCTGCTCGGGCTCGTCGTCAGCGAGATCGCGCTCTCCGTCCTCGTCTACGGCCTGACGGGCTCCCCGCTGCTGAGCGCCCTGACGTTCGCGCTCGGGTTCCTGCCCTACCTGATCGGCGGGACCCTGCTCGCGGGAGTCGCGGACCGCTTCCCGGCCCGCCGGGTCCTGGTGGTGTGCGACCTGGTGTGCGCGGGGTGCGTGGCCGTGATGGCGCTGCCGGGCGCACCCGTCGCGGTGCTGCTGGCGATGCGGGCCGCGCTCGCCCTGGTCGCCCCGGTCTTCCAGGGGACCCGGACGGCGACGCTCGCGGACGTCCTCGGTGACGGCGAACTGTTCGTGCTCGGCCGCTCCCTGCTGCGGATCCTGTCGCAGAGCGCGCTGCTGGCCGGGTTCGGGGCCGGCGGACTGCTGCTCACCGTCGTCTCCCCGCGCCACGCGCTCCTCGTCACGGTCTGCACCTTCCTGCTCTCCGCCGCGCTGCTACGGTTCGGCACCCGACGGCGGCCCGCGCGTGCGGACCGGGGACAGGCGCTCGTACGGGACTCCCTGCGCGGTGCCCGTCGGGTCCTGGCCGACCGGCGGACCCTCGTGCTGCTCCTGCTGTTCTGGGTGCCGCCGATGTTCACGGTCGCGCCGGAGGCGCTGGCGGCGCCGTACGCCGAGGGGCTCGGGGCCGGTACGGCCGGGCTCGGCCTGCTGATGTGCGCGCTGCCGGTCGGCACGATCGCGGGGGAGCTGTTCGCGGGCTCGCGGCTGCGGCCGGCGACCCGCAACCGGCTCACGCTTCCGCTGGTCTGCGTCACGCTGCTGCCCTACGCCGCGTACGCGTTGCGGCCCGGTCTCGGCTGGTCGCTGGTCCTGCTGGTGCTCGCGGGCGCCGGATCGGCGTACACCCTCGGCCTGGACCAGTGGTTCGTGCGGGCGGTGCCGGACGAACTGCTCGGGCGGGCCATGACGTTGAACACGGCCGGACTGATGACCGTCCAGGGCGTGGGGATGGCCCTGTCGGGCGTAGTGGCGGAGTTCGCCGGGGTACGGGCGACGATCGTGGGCGCGGGCGTCCTGGGAACCGCCTCCTGCGTGGCCCTGGCGATGGCGGCACGGCACGCCGAGCGCGGCGCGACGCGGGCCGGGGAGGCCGGACCGGGCGGGGACCGATAGGGGTACGGGCGCCGGTGGAGGCGGGTCAGGACCGCCGGCCGACGGCCGAGGCCCCGCCCCCTCCCCGGACCCGTCACACGACCACCGGGGACCTGCCCCCACCCCCCTCCCCGGACCCGCAGGGGACCGGCGCCTGATGCGCGCCGCCCCTCCCCACCCCTCCCCCTCCTTCCCCCTCCCCGGACCCCGTTCAGTGCCGTCCCGACCCGTCCCCGCGGGGGCCGGTACCGAAAAGCGAGACAGGGCTGACCATGATGTGACCGGCCGGTAAGGTCGTCGGCGTGCCGAAGCCGCTCAGCCTTGCCTTCGATCCCATCGCCCGCGCCGATGAACACTGGCGCCAGCGCTGGGGTTCCGTGCCGTCCATGTCCGCCATCACCTCGATCATGCGCGCGCACCAGATCCTGCTCGCCGAGGTGGACGCGGTCGTCAAGCCGTACGGACTGACCTTCGCGCGCTACGAGGCGCTGGTGCTGCTCACCTTCTCCAAGGCGGGCGAGCTGCCGATGTCCAAGATCGGCGAGCGGCTCATGGTGCACCCGACGTCCGTGACGAACACGGTGGACCGGCTGGTGCGGTCCGGGCTCGTCGACAAGCGGCCCAACCCGAACGACGGCCGAGGCACCCTCGCCTCCATCACGGACAAGGGCCGCGAGGTCTGCGACGCGGCGACCCGCGACCTGATGGCGATGGACTTCGGGCTCGGGGTCTACGACGCCGAGGAGTGCGCGGAGATCTTCGCGATGCTGCGGCCGCTGCGGGTCGCCGCGCACGACTTCGACGAGGAGTGACCGGCGCCGGGCCGGCCGCCGGCGGACGGTTCCCGTAGCCCGGCGCGGACCAGGCGCGGGGGCGCGTGAAGATCGGCCGAAAAGGGTGGTTACCCTCGTGCCATGAAGAAGAGCGTGTTGACCCGCTACCGCGTCATGGCCTACGTCACCGGCGTGCTGCTGGTGCTGCTGTGCCTCAGCATGATCGCCAAGTACGGCATGGGCCTCGACGGGGCCGCGGACTTCACCCGCGTCGTCGCCATCGCGCACGGCTGGCTGTACGTCGTCTACCTGATCTTCGCCTTCGACCTGGGCTCCAAGGCGAAGTGGCCGGTCGGCAAGCAGCTCTGGGTGCTGCTGGCGGGCACCATCCCCACGGCCGCCTTCTTCGTGGAGCGCCGCATCAGCCGCGAGCTGGACTCCCAGGTCGCCGAGGGCGCTCCCGCGGTCGCCAAAGCCTGATCCGGACCGCCGTACGAGACCGTACGGCGGTTCCCCATCGACATTTACTAGGACGTCCTAGTAAATTTGAAGGCATGGACGCTCACGCCATCGAGGAAGGCCGCCGACGCTGGCAGGCCCGTTACGACGCGTCGCGCAAGCGCGACGCCGACTTCACCACGCTCTCCGGTGATTCCGTGGAGCCGGTGTACGGTCCCCGGCCCGGGGACGAGTACGAGGGCTTCGAGCGGATCGGCTGGCCCGGCGAGTACCCGTTCACCCGCGGGCTCTACGCGACCGGCTACCGGGGCCGCACGTGGACCATCCGCCAGTTCGCCGGGTTCGGCAACGCCGAGCAGACCAACGAGCGCTACAAGATGATCCTCGCCAACGGCGGCGGGGGCCTCTCGGTGGCCTTCGACATGCCGACGCTGATGGGCCGCGACTCGGACGACCCCCGGTCGCTCGGTGAGGTCGGGCACTGCGGTGTCGCGATCGACTCGGCGGCCGACATGGAGGTCCTCTTCCGGGACATCCCGCTCGGTGACGTCACCACGTCGATGACGATCAGCGGTCCCGCGGTGCCGGTCTTCTGCATGTACCTGGTCGCCGCCGAGCGCCAGGGCATCGACCCCGCCGTGCTGAACGGCACGCTCCAGACGGACATCTTCAAGGAGTACATCGCGCAGAAGGAGTGGCTCTTCCAGCCCGAGCCGCACCTGCGCCTCATCGGCGACCTGATGGAGCACTGCGCCGAGAAGATCCCCGCGTACAAGCCGCTGTCCGTCTCCGGCTACCACATCCGCGAGGCCGGTGCCACGGCCGCGCAGGAGCTCGCCTACACGCTGGCGGACGGCTTCGGCTACGTGGAGCTGGGCCTCTCCCGCGGCCTCGACGTGAACGTCTTCGCCCCCGGTCTGTCGTTCTTCTTCGACGCGCACGTCGACTTCTTCGAGGAGATCGCCAAGTTCCGCGCGGCCCGCCGGATCTGGGCCCGCTGGATGCGGGACGTGTACGGTGCCACCTCCGAGAAGGCGCAGTGGCTGCGCTTCCACACGCAGACCGCCGGCGTCTCGCTGACGGCCCAGCAGCCGTACAACAACGTCGTGCGCACGGCCGTGGAGGCGCTCGCGGCGGTCCTCGGCGGCACGAACTCGCTGCACACCAACGCGCTGGACGAGACGCTCGCGCTGCCCTCCGAGCAGGCCGCGGAGATCGCCCTGCGCACCCAGCAGGTGCTCATGGAGGAGACCGGCGTCGCCAACGTCGCCGACCCGCTGGGCGGTTCCTGGTACGTCGAGCAGCTCACCGACCGGATCGAGGCCGACGCGGAGAAGATCTTCGAGCAGATCAAGGAGCGCGGACTGCGGGCGCACCCGGACGGGCGGCACCCCATCGGTCCCATCACCTCCGGCATCCTGCGCGGGATCGAGGACGGCTGGTTCACCGGCGAGATCGCCGAGTCGGCGTTCCAGTACCAGCGCTCGGTGGAGAAGGGCGACAAGCGGGTCGTCGGCGTCAACGTCCACCACGGGTCCGTGACCGGCGACCTGGAGATCCTCCGGGTCAGTCACGAGGTGGAGCGCGAGCAGGTGCGGGTGCTGGCCTCGCGCAAGGGGGACCGTGACGAGGCGGCCGTGCGCGGCGCGCTGGACGCCATGCTTGCCGCGGCGCGCGACGGCTCGAACATGATCGCCCCCATGCTGGAGGCGGTCCGCGCCGAGGCGACGCTGGGTGAGATCTGCGGTGTCCTGCGCGACGAGTGGGGCATCTACACGGAGCCGGCGGGCTTCTGAACACCCCTGGGCGCCCGGCATCCCCGGGCGCCCGGACCCAAGCGGGTTTTCGCCCCCTCCGCCCCTACCCTTCCCGTACCGGGGGCGCCGCCCCCGGACCCCC
>NZ_KZ626876.1 GCF_002911015.1 Streptomyces populi | reverse complement strand
CGGGCCCGCCGGGACAGACTGCGGATCTGCTGGTCACGACCCCGCTACAGATCGGTTCAGTCGTCAGCAGGCCGATGAGCAGTACAGGGATGAGGTTGGAAAAGGCTCAGCCGGGAGCAGGCCTTGACCCCTTCGGTGAGCGCGCCGGGCCTGCTCCCGGCTGATGTCCCGGCTGTGCCTGCCTGCGTTCCAGCAGTCCCCGACATGCACGTACAAGGGCGGGCCCTGCCGGTTGAGCCCCGCGCCGATCAGCCACTCTGGTGCTGGCGGGCGGGTCTGGACGCCGAGCTGTTGCTCGGCTCCGCGGCGCTCCTCGTCGGTGATCCAGCGTAGGGTGGCCGCCAGGTCCCGTTCCTGCACCCTCTGCAGGAAGCGGAGCAGTGGGAGTCTCGACGGCACCGGGTCGTTCACATGGGGCGACCGGCAGCGGCCACCAGTGCCGGTATTCGTGGCGGAGGCTGTCGGCCAGGACGAACGCGTCGAACATGGAGTCGCTCTATCAAGGCTGGTCATACCTGGTGACGGGGACTGGCGTGATCTGCGGGCCGCCCGCTCGGTCAGGGGTCCTGGGCGCGCAGTGTAGTGCTCCTGCAGTCGGCGCAGCATGCTGTTGCAGTACTGGGTCAGGGGTCGGTGCTGGTCCTCGTTGATGGCCAGGACCAGGGTGTGGATGCCGTTCTCGGCCTGCTGGGCGGCGCGGGGCGGGAGGCCCTGAGGTTGGGCCAGTAGCGGCCGTGCGCGAATCCGGAGGCTGCCCGCCAGACGGAGCGCTGGGTACGGGGAACGCTGAAATTCGGTGGTGGGTCTGGATCGGGTGCCTGATGCTGGCGGGATGATCAGTCGCGAGTCCGCCATCTCCCGCGTCGAGGCCGAGCTGGAGCGCGCCTACCTCGAGGAGCTCGCGGCATACGGTCAGTCCGTCCCTGCGCAGGTGACCCAGGTCCTGGAACACGGGCTCGGTTGGATCGTCTCCTGGGACGCACAGGAGTACGTTCGTACGCGCGCCCCGCGCCACTCGTTGCTGGCCAATGGCCCCTACCTCGTGGACAAACAGGACGGCAGCCTCCACCAGATCCCGGTCGTGGACGCGGTCACCGGAGCCTGGGAGAACGACTATCTGACCCGGGTGAAGGGGCAAGTGCCGCCTGGTCCGGTCGACTCGCTGCACGACGAGGTGCGCTCGACCGCCAACACCCAGGGCAGGGCCCACGCCCTGCGGCTGCTCCGACGACGCATACCGGCCCTCAGCATCCGTGCGGCAACAACCTACGCGGACGCCCTGGCGGCCGGGCAGAGCCCGCCGGCCGACCTCTTCGCGCTGGCTGTCGAGGCGCTCCCCCGCCCCAAGGAACCCGTAGCGCTCGGCGTGCGAACCATCACCGAGGCCAGCACATCCATGACGGCACCCGCTCCACTGTCCAAGCAGAACAGCACGGCACGGCGGCGCAGACAGACCCCGCCGCCGTGCTCGACCAAGCACCTCGGCACATACCGCGAACTCGAGCCCAACCGGCCCGACGCGCCGAGCATCCACGACTCCATCGCCACCGAACCCCGCCCTGACGAAGCGAAGCTGATCGCCTACCTGCGTGCCGGAACCCGGCTGGCCGTCTGCGGCACAGCCTTCTACGACGAACTGCGCGGCGACAGGACACTCATCGGTGAGAACTCACTGCGCACCGACGGAACATGGTTCTGGAACTCGGCCCTGGCCTACTACGTCAACACCTACCACCTGGCCCTCGACGACCGCTTCATCACCCATGCCGCCGACTCCGGCTGGACACCGCGGCACATCGGCACCGCCGAAATACTCGCCCTCTGCGATCAACTCTGCGACGCCGACCCGTGGCCATGGTGATCCCGAAGCCGCCTCGCCAGAGCGGGCCGTCCCGGCGCACGAGGGTCTTGCAGCGAACCGAGTGGCCGCGGTCACCCCACCCGGTCCACCGAGCCAGCCGTGCGAGCGACTCCCCCGCCGCTTGGCTGTTGGGGATATCGCTGCGCCGCCGAGGCCGCTTGCGCGGGTGGATGGAGGTCATAACCGTGCCGTCCTCGCGACCGGTCCCATAATCCGGCGTGCTGGGTGGCACAGTCACACGGGTGGGGCGCTGTGCGCGACACGGCGCGTCTGGGGCCTACCTGTCCGCGTCAGTCGTGGGCCGATGCGGCACTCGGCCGGACGCCGTCACAGCACGACAAGGAGCGGCACCAGCCAGCACAACGACGGTCGCCCTGCCCGGGTCATGGTCCGGCGGCCGGCCCGCCGGGGCCCGGCTCCGCGGCAGCATGCGGAAGCCCCGGGCTGGGTGTGGCGCGGGCAGGCGCATCGTCCGTGCCAGGTGGCGGTGTATGCGGTCAGCTTCACCGCATACCTGTACCGCCATCGAGGACGAAGCTGGCATCGGCTGATCGGGCACCTAATGATCTCGCTCTGACGGTCAGCAGGACTGTGTCTCAACCGCCGCCCTGACTGAGCGCTGCCGGAGCTGGGCAGCCACAAGTTCCATCTCGACCAGCGTTCCCACCAGCCCGGTCGATTTCAACTCATCTGCCAGGGCCTTTGCTTTCGTGAGAGTCAGGCCATGCACTTCGCGAAGAGCACGCAGGACGGCCACCGGGCTGGTCTCGGGCTCAATCAGGCGGAGCCGGGCAGGCCCGTGTTCGGACAGGAGTGCCTGGCGGATCTCCTCCGGAGTCTCGCTGCCGCTGTCCTGCTCGCACCACGCGACGGTGCATGACTGGCAGGCGCTTTCCGTTCCCCACCACAGGCGTCCGCAATCGATGAACTGGCCGATATCGCGTGTCAGCACACCCCCGCAGGCATCGCATCGCGTTGCGATCTTCACGCCCTGGGTGATCACCTTGCTCCTCGTCGCCTGTCCCTGCTTTGAATGGTGCTGCAACAGCTTGCGCTCATCGACCGCCTATCCTCGTCGTCGCACTCGGTCCTGCCGGGCGTTCCAGAGGACTTACGCCAGGACGGCGGGGAGGGCGACCTCGCCGCCCAACACCCACCCCACCCTGCGGGCCACGAAAGGCTGACCGTAGTTGCCAAGGCGCTGGAGGCCGGCGGTGACGGCCCGGTACCCCCGTGGGGTTCAACACGATCACAACCCTGCAGCCGCTACACCTGCACCTGACCCGCGGCCTGGCCGAGGGAGGCATTCCCTCCCAAGACACCGTCGTCGCCGCGGAAGTATCTGGCGTCCTTCGGCATGCCCTATCACTGAGCTCTTTCCAACTTCACGCTGAGCTGGTCAGATGTAGGGCGAGGACGGTTTGGACGAGTGCGGTGATGCGGACCGGACGGCGGCGTGCACGAGCGCCGAGTTGGTCACGGGTGGACGCCCGCCTGTGCAGCCAGATACTCGACGCCGCGGTGGCCGGACTCCTTGGACACGTGGACGTGGACCGCGTGCCGGCCGGACGGCAGTGCAGGATCGGAGTGATCGCCGCGGAAGGCGACCTGTACCGCGTCGTGGCGGAAGCCGTGCAGGCCGTGCTCGGGTCTGTCCGGCCAGCGGCCCGGCCATACGAGGAAGACCGCGTTGCCGCTGTCGCCCAGTGCCGCGATGACCCGGTCCTCGGCCGTCCCCGGTGCGAACCGTGCCGACATCTCGAGCGGCAGGTGTGCCTCCAGTTCACGGTCGTCCATGACCGGCACGTCCGGTTCGCAGCCGTCGGCTCCGCAAGAGGGTCGGGCGCCAGGGTAAGGGCGATGCACAAAGCGGGAGTTCGGCAGCGCCGCCGCCATTCGGCGGACCTCGTCGACGCTCTCCAGGAGCGTCAGCAGTTCCGCCTCCTCGCCGCGGTGTTCCATCAGCGCGCACAGCCGCATGGCCTGGCGGTATGCGTCGGTGGCGTCAGCGGTGACGTGGACACAGCGTGTGTAGTCGACCAGGCAGTCTTCGCACATGGCTGCATGGTGCCACCCGCTGGTCCGGACTGTCGCCTGGAATGATCGGCGGACTCCGATGCCGAGGGGCGGCTGTCGGCATGGCTCCTACGATGCCTTGACGAGCAGGGCGTACAAGCGGTGCAGGCCGATGGTGTCGAGGTGGAGAAAGTCCGTCGCGAGCAGGCCGCCGACCTGGGTCCTGAGGAACTGAGTCGACTCCACCCCGGCAGATGCGTAGGCCAGTTGGGCTGACAGGCAGGTGAAGCCCCTGCTAGACGGGTCTTCGACCAAGAAATCCGTCTCCTCCAGAGGCTTCGTGTGCTTGTGTACCCGTCGGGCGTCGACGTGTCCAGCTCTGCCCTGCGCTTCCTGTCCGCCAAGCTCCGCCAACACCGCCGGGAGCCCGGTAGTCGGTGGAGGCGTCTGACTCCGGGCCGGCAGGCTCTGCTCACACTCGCCCACCTCCGCAACGGCCACCCCTACGCCCAGCTCGCGGCCGGGTTCGGTATCGGCATCACCACCGCCTACCGATACGTCGCCGAGGCTGTCGACCTCTTGGCCGCACTCGCCCCGACCCTCGAGGAGGCTGCCCGTACGGCATCGGCCAAGGCGCTTGTACTGCTGGACGGCACCTTGCTGCCCATCGACCGGATCGCCGCGGACCGCCCTTTCTACTCCGGGAAGCACAAGAAGCACGGGATGAACGTGCAGGTTCTGGCCGATCCGTCCGGTCGGTTGCTGTGGGTATCGCCGGCTCTTCCCGGCGCTGTCCATGACGTCCGGGCCGCCCGTGAACACGGCATCGTCGGCATGCTCACGGACGCCGGCATCACGTGCTGGGCGGACAAGGGATACCGAGGTGCCGGAGGCACAGTCCGCGTTCCGTACTGGGGACGCTGGGAGACGCTCTCCGACGGTCAGAAGACCGTCAACCGGTCCCACGCCAAGATCCGGGCCTTGGTCGAGCAGGCCGTCGCTACCCTCAAGTCCTGGCGACTCCTCCGCAAACTGCGGTGCTCGACCACCCCGCAGCACAAGCCTGGTCCAAGCCGTCCTGACCCTGCATCTGACGAGCTCAGGCCGATGATGGAAAGAGCTCACTGACCGAATACGGGCTGCAATGGCTGGCCAGCCACACCGGCCGGCTCCTCGTCCTCGACAACGTCAACGATCCCGCCGACATCTCCGGGCTGACCGCCCGCGCCCCCGGCGGCCGGTTCCTGATCACCGGCCGACTCACCATCGCCTGGAGCGACGCCACCACGGTGCGCCTCGACGTCCTGGACGAGGACGAGTCCCTCGCCCTGCTCACCCGCATCACCACCGCCACCGGCTCCGGGAGCTGGACGGCGCCACCGACTTGTGCGCCGAACTCGGCCGTCTGCCCCTGGCAATCGACCAAGCGGCCGCCTACCCCGCCCAAAAGCCACTCCCCCCGCGGCTACCTCCACACTGCTCACCCAGCACCCGGCGGCCATGCAGGGTCAGGGCGGGGCCACCACCCGCCAGCCCGCAGCCGCCAACCTCCTGCGCACCCTGGCCTGGTGTGCGCCCGAGAACATCCCCATTGCCCTTGCGGACGGCTCTGCCGACCCACCTGCACCGAACCAGGCAATCGGTCTGCTCACCGCCTACAACATGATCACCCCCGCCCCTTCGACCGGCACGCTCGCTGTCCACCGTCTCGTCCAGGCTCTCGCCCGTATTCCCGACGCCCACGACCCCCACCGCACACGTGATCACATCGACCACACCCGCGAGCAAGCCACCAGCAACCTGTACAACACCCTGCCCGACGATGTCGACGACCCCGCCACCTGGCCCACCTGGCGAACCCTGCTCCCCCACATCGACACCCTCGCCGACCACGCCGAAACCGGCACCGACACGGCCATCACCGCCTACCTCCTACACGGTGCCGGGCAATTCCTGACCGATCAGGGCTCGCCCGCCCGCGAGATCGAACACCTCCAACGTTCCCTCACTGCCTACGTACGGGTGCTGGGCGAAGACCATTTCCGGACCCTGCATTCCCGCAACCGCCTCGCCGTTGCTCACCAGGGGGCGGGGGACCTGGCCCTCGCCATCCCGCTGCCTGAGCAGACCCTGGCAGACCAGTTGCGGGTACTGGGGCCGGAGCACCCCAATACCCGCGCTGCCCGGGAAGGCGCCGCGTACTGGCAGGCCAGAGCCCACGGGCAACTCCCTGAACGTGGCTGCCGACCATCACAGCCCCGCCCCCCGGCCGCAGCATGGAACGCCGTCGGCTGTCACGGCTTCGCCGGGGTGATCACCGTGCCGAGATCGCACAGGTGGAAAGACGCGGCAGGCGGCTACCCGCCGATCGTGCCGAAGTGCCGGCGGTCAGGACGCCAGGTCGAGTACGGCCCACACTTGCCGGCCCTCGATGAACAGCAGCGGCAGCCACGCAGGCCGCGGCCGCTCCGGAGCGAGCGGAGCGACTGCGGCCTGCGTGATGGCCGACGGGCCGTGACGGGCATGGGCCCCGTGAGCGTCAGCGGGCCGTGCCGAAGTCCTGCGTCCAGTAGTTGCCGGGCTGCGCCACCCCCACACCGATCTCCTTGAAGCCGCAATCCAGGATGTTGCGCTTGTGGCCGACGCTGGCCATCCAGCCCGCCATGACCTGCTCGGGCGTGGAGTACCCGTACGCGACGTTCTCGCCGTAGGTGCTCCAGAGATAGCCCGCGCGTGTGATCCGCTGTCCCGGGTCGGACCCGTCGGAACCGGTGTGCGACATGGTGTTGTGGCTCGCCATGTCCGCGCTGTGGGCCTGGGCGGCCTGCGAGAGCTTCGCGTTCAGGGCAACCGGCGAGCAACCGACCTTGGCACGCTCGCTGTTGACCAGGGCGACCACACGGGCGACGGCGGGGCTCGCCGCGCCTGCGGC
The DNA here is from genome assembly GCF_002911015.1 of Streptomyces populi. GTDB lineage: Bacteria > Actinomycetota > Actinomycetes > Streptomycetales > Streptomycetaceae > Streptomyces > Streptomyces populi. Next base: position 71,765 of record NZ_KZ626876.1, on the reverse strand, counting down.
GGGAGCCGTGGTGGTGGGCGGCTTCGGTGCGGCGGCGGTCCTCGTCGGGGCGGGCGGGATGGTCGTCTTCGAGACGGGCGCCTTGGACTTCTGCGGGGCGGGCGCCGCAGTCCTGGGAGAGGTCGTCGGCGAGGCCGAGGACGAAGCCGTCGCCGTGGGCTTCGCGGTCCGGACGTCCCGCCCCCGGTGCCTGTCCCAGGACGCCTTCCTCCCGTCCGCCCGGTGTCCCTCCCAGGACGCCTTCCTCCCGTCCGTCCAGGAACCGCTGGACGTAGCGGTGACGGTCTCGGCTCCTTCGTCGCCCATACACGCCATGGCGGCCGACGGCACCGCCACCGCGCTCATCGCCAGGACGGCGACGGCTATGGGCCGGCGGCGCGTCTTCCTGCCGTGCTTCCGGTGGTTCCTCATACGGACCTCGTTCGGTCGACTCTCCTTGCGCCTCCGGCGGGCTCGGTTTCGCACAGACACTGCGCTCGGCCTGCGGGGACGCCTTGCGGGGCCGTCATTGTTAAAAGCCGCGGAAGAGCACCACAACGGGGGGTTTCCACTACCTCGCCTAGTAGGCGAGGGCACCCTTGAATCCGGCCCGGGATTGTGCCGGGCCGCCGCACCGGACGCCGACGGCACCTCACACTCCGTCAGAAGGACGGCAGAAGCGGTCCGGCAGCTCGAGGCCGATGACCCGACCCGGCACCCCCAGCCGAAATGTCTCGTATGCCTGCTTCCATGTGCCAGATCCGCCTATATCGGCCACACGTCACGTACTATCGCGGCACGTTGATAGGGACCGGGCAGGTGAGGGATGTCACTGACTTCCCCCACAACCCTTTCGGTGCCCGGCATGCGGGAGGGCGGTCAGGCGACGGTGACCGTGCGCAGGAGCACACCGAGGCCGCCGGCACGGACGCCGTGACGTCGTCGGCCACACCTGCCGCCAGGCCATCACCGCCGCCAGCGGCTGCCGGGCCCCCTGGACGCCGAACGCCACCCCGCGGCACCGAGCGACGAACACGCCCTCGCCTCGCCCCCGGCGCAAAGGCAAGAGGACAGCACCGGGACATCCGGCAGAAGGCGTCGAAGGGGCGCAACGGGGATGCCGGCGGCCCGACCACGCCGTACGCCAGCGCTCACCTGGCTGGACTCACAGCCTGTACGGCCCGGCCGCCACTTTGGTTCCGATACCGATCGCAGCAGTGCGGTGCACCGGTGCTCATGAGTGTGACCGCCGCACCCCTCGGGACCCCGACCACCGGCATTGCCGTACTCAGAGTCCTTGTCACAGCCATCCGGTAACCGGTTGAAGCCACGCGTCACAAACGCCTTCGTCCATCCCATAACCCGCCCGACGAGATGCACGCCCGCAGGGAGCCGACCCAGCACTCCCCCGACCAAGGGCATGAAACGCATCCCCGGCCAACCCGCCGGCCGGGCCTACGGCCGCCGTCCGGCCGTCCTGCTCGACGCCGTCCGCGAGGGCCTCGGCACTCCGGGCAGCGCGCCCACGCAGCATCTGCACCAAGTGTTCCAGGAAGCCAGCGCCGTCCTCGTGACCGGGGCGGAGACCGCCCGGCGGCCCGCCGTAGGCTCTGAGCAGGGGCGGCCGGGAGTTCCGTACAACGGTTCCCGGGCGGGCTCGTTGCACGGCGCACGAGGAAGAAGCCGGCCCCTGAGCAGGCATTCGAGCAGCAGCAGCTGCCGGGGCACTGCCGGTGTCCTGGATCCGGACGGCTTCTCGCCGGGCACCCCGTGCGGCCGGTCGCGTGCGAACTCTTGGGCCGTACGGGCCGACCCGCCATCGTGTGGTCGTGCGAACGCTCGCGCTGCTTCCGTGCAAGTACGGGATGAGACCGACACCCCGACGCCTCGGACAGGAGATTCCATGGACCCGGACGAGGATCTGCTGGTTCGCGCCGTAAGCGAACCGGCGGCATTCGAGCCCTTGGTCGATCGGCATTCCGTCGCCCTGCACGGCTATCTCGTACGCCGTGCACCGACAGCGGCCGACGACCTGCTTTCCGAGGTGTGGCTGCAGGCCTACGCCACCCGCCACACCTACGACGCCGCACGGGGTCCCGCCAGAGGCTGGCTGTTCGGCGTCGCCAGGAACGTACTGGCCCGTCACTGGCAGACCGTGTCCCGGGCGACGGACGCTTCGCAGGCGGCGTCGGAGATCCCGGAGGGCGACCCGTGGCGGGCCGTCGACCAGCGACTGGACGCTGCCGCGATGGGGCCCGAGCTGCGCGACGGGCTCGCCCGGCTTCCCGAGCCGGAGCGCGAGTTGCTCCTGCTCGTCGCCTGGGAGCAACTGACGCCGACCGAGGCGGCGGCCGTCGTCGGCATCCCCGCCGGCACCGCCCGCTCTCGCCTCCACCGGGCCCGCACCCGACTTCGTGTCGCGCTGACCGGGACCACCCTCACGAATCTGACGGGAGACTTCGCATGACGCACGAGGAACAGGACACCCACGTACTCGACTTCCCGGGCGCCACTGCCCTCAAGAACGCCGGCCGGACCGAACCACCGGACCCGGCGGTGCTCGCGGCGGCCCGCGCTCTTCTGCGCCAGGCGATGGCGGCGGACACCGAACATGCCGTACCCGCCACTCCCGCCACCGCCATTGTGGTGACACCCCGCCTCGGCAGGCGCCGGCTCCTCGCCTGCGTTGCCGCAGTCGCAGCCGTCGCTGCGGGTGTGGCCGTCCTCCCGGTGGTCGGTGTCGGCAGTGAGCCGCCAGCCAGTGTCTCGGCGGCCGATCTCTTCAACTCCATGGCCGACCGGGCCGCTTCCGGAACCCAGCGGAACGCTCCGTATTGGAAGACCACGGTCAAGACCTGGGCGGAAGGCGACAGGACCCACACCGACGAGTACTACCTGAGCCGCAACGCGCTCGTGATCAAGACCCAGAACGGCCGAACCGTCACCAAGAAGGGTCCGCGGGGCGGCACGAGCTGGAGCGTCGGCAACCGGCAAGTGAGCTGGGACAACCTCGACAAGCTCCCCACCCGACCGGACGCACTGCGTCGCCTCCTGTCGGCGGGCGCCCAGGGGGCATCCGCCGCCGAGCAGGCCGTCCGGCAGTCGGGCGAGCTGTTGACCGACTCACCCGCCTCTCCGCGCCTGCGTGCCGCGCTCTACCGCGTTCTGGCGGACACGCCCGGCGCCGAGGTGACGGAACGGGTGAAGGACGGAGCCGGCCGGATCGGCACCGAGATCTCCTGGAAGTGGTCCAAGAACTTCGCACACAGCCCGCACGATCCGAACTGGATCGTGCGGCCGTCCGACGGGCAGCTCCTCGAGATCTACCACGTGCGGGACGACGACGCGGACCACGTCACCGAACGGGACACGTACCTGTACGCCGGCCCGGCCGACAGCGTGCGCTGAGCCGTCGTCAGCAAAAATCGCGGGGCAGGCCACCGGCGGTTCCCGCCCCGACCTCACCTTCCCGGAAGACGTCCCCGATCGTGACTGCTCCATGCTCCGACCGAGGCACCGCGCCGACGGGTCTCACCGTCGCGGGGGCCGGTGCCGGAGGGCGGCCGGGGAGGTGGTCCGTCCGGTGCGGCCTCCGGGCGGGTCGTCCTGTCCGGAATTGCCGTTCCGGTGTCCCGGGGGCGCGGCCCGGGGCGACCCGGGCGGCGGTACGAGCCCGAAGTGGGCCCAGGCGGCGGGCATCGCGACCCGCCCCCGGGGCGTCCGGGCCAGCAGCCCCTCCCGGACCAGGAACGGCTCGGCGACCTCCTCCACCGTCTCCTGCTCCTCCCCCACGGCGACCGCGAGGGTGGACAGACCGACCGGTCCGCCACCGAACAGCTTCAGCAGGGCATGCAGCACGGCCCGGTCCAAGCGGTCCAGGCCACGACCGTCGACCTCGTAGACGCCCAGGGCCGCGGACGCGATCTGGCGGGTGACCGCTCCGTCCGCGGTGACCTCGGCGTAGTCCCGCACCCGGCGCAGCAGCCGGTTGGCGATGCGGGGCGTGCCGCGGGAGCGGCCGGCGATCTCGGCGGCGCCCGCGGGCTCGACCTCCACCTCCAGCAGCCGGGCGGAGCGGTGGATGACGCGCTCCAGTTCGGCCGGGTCGTAGAACTCCATGTGGGCGGTGAAGCCGAAGCGGTCGCGCAGCGGCGGGAGCAGCAGGCCGGCCCGGACGGTGGCACCGACGAGGGTGAACGGCGGCAGCTCGATGGACATGGCGGTCGCGTCGAGGCCGGTGCCGACGACGATGTCGACGCGGAAGTCCTCCATCGCCAGGTAGAGCATCTCCTCGGCGGGCCGGGACATCCGGTGGATCTCGTCGAGGAAGAGAACCTCGCCGCCGGTGAGCGAGGACAGGACCGCCGCCAGGTCTCCGGGGCGCTGGATGGCGGGGCCGGAGGTGATGCGCAGCGGGGCTTCCATCTCCGCGGCGATGATCATCGCCAGGGTGGTCTTGCCGAGCCCCGGGGCACCGGAGAGCAGCACGTGGTCGGCGGTGGCGCTCCGCTGCCGCGCGGCCCTGAGGACGAGGTCGAGCTGCTCGCGGACCCGTACTTGGCCGATGAACCCGTCCAGGTCCTTGGGGCGCAACGCCGCCTCGGTGACCCGTTCCTCGCCGTCGGCGGCGGCCGCGACCGGCCGGTGGACCGGCTCCGCCGCGGTGGGCCGGCCGACGGCGGTCCTGCCCGGGGTCGGCGTCTCGTCCCGAGGCGTGGCGGCGCCGGGGAACATGGTGCCGTCCCGGTTCACCGGCGTTCGCCTTGCGCCGGAGCGAGGGAGCGGCCGGCTGGTCTTCACGGCCCGGCCGGGGTGCCGTCGAGGAGGACGCGGGGGGCCGGACCGCTCGGGGCCGACGCGGCCGACCCGGTGGAGCGCCGGCCGGCCGCGGCCGAGTCGAACGGCACGGTGCCGGGTGCGGCCACCCGGTTCGCCCTGTCCGCCCGGGGCTCCGCCGCCGGGGCCTCCGGCTTCGTCCCGATGCCCAGTTTCTCCCTGGTCTTCTTCTCGATCTCGTCGGTGAGGTCGGGGTGGTCCCTGAGGAAGGCGCGGGCGTTCTCCTTGCCCTGGCCGAGCTGGTCGCCCTCGTACGTGTACCAGGCGCCGGACTTGCGGACGCGGCCTTGCTGAACGCCCAGGTCGATCAGCTCGCCCTCGCGGCTGATGCCCCGGCCGTAGAGGATGTCGAACTCGGCCTGCCTGAACGGCGGGGCGACCTTGTTCTTGGCCACCTTGACGCGGGTGCGGTTGCCCACCGGCTCGGTGCCGTCCTTGAGGGTCTCGATCCGGCGGATGTCCAGGCGGACCGAGGAGTAGAACTTCAGGGCGCGGCCACCGGTCGTGGTCTCCGGCGAGCCGAAGACCACGCCGATCTTCTCGCGCAGCTGGTTGATGAAGATCATCGTGGTTCCGGAGTGGCTCAGCGCGCCGGCGATCTTCCGAAGCGCCTGGCTCATCAGCCGGGCCTGGAGACCCACGTGCGGGTCGCCCATCTCGCCCTCGATCTCCGCGCGCGGCACCAGCGCGGCGACGGAGTCGATGACGATGAGGCCCAGGGCGCCGGAGTGGATGAGGGTGTCGGCGATCTGCAGGGCCTGTTCGCCGTTGTCCGGCTGGCAGACCAGCAGGGTGTCGGTGTCGACGCCGAGCCGCTTGGCGTACTCGAGGTCGAGGCCGTACTCGGCGTCGATGAACGCCGCGGGCCTGCCTGCCTTCTGCGCGTTGGCCATGGCGTGCAGGGCCAGGGTCGTCTTGCCGGAGGACTCCGGGCCGTAGATCTCCACCACGCGGCCGCGCGGCAGGCCGCCGACACCGAGGGCGAGATCCAGGGCTATCGAGCCGGTGGGGATGACCTCGACGGGGACCCCCGGCTCATCGCCCAGGCGCATCACCGAGCCCGTGCCGAACTGTTTTTCGATCTGGGCGAGGGCGAGTTCGAGCGCTTCCTCGCGGTCCTGTTCCTTCATGGGGTCCGCCTCGGATGGGTGCGGTGTGTGGTCGCGGCCGGCGCACGGGTGCGCCGACCCGTCAGAAGGGCTCCGTCTCCTCGCGGAGGGCCTGCTGTCCGCCCTCGGCGGGGACCGGCCGCTCGCCGCCGCCGGGCCGGTTGAACGGGTCCTCGGCGGGAGGACGGGGGCCGCCGCGGGAACCGGCGGGGACGGCGGCGTACGGAGTTTTGGTGATCGTCACGGCGGCGAACCGCAGCGACGGGCCGATCTCGTCGGCCTCCAGCTCGATGACGGTCCGCTTCTCGCCCTCCCGGGTCTCGTACGTCCGCTGGCGCAGCCGCCCCTGGACGATGACGCGGGTGCCGCGGGTCAGGGACTCGGCGGCGTGCTCCGCCTCCTGCCGCCAGACCGAGCAGCGCAGGAACAGCGTCTCGGCGTCCCGCCATTCGTTGCTCTGCCGGTCGAAGGTGCGGGGCGTGGACGCGACGGTGAAGTGCGCGACCGTGTCGCCGGACGGGGTGAGGCGCAGCTCGGGGTCGTCGGTCAGGTTGCCGACGACGGTGATGACGGTTTCACCGACCATGGCGGTTTTCCTCTCGTGCGACGGGTGGTTCCTCACCCGTGCCGGTTCGAGTTCGACGGGCAGCCTCGTACCGGTGGTGATGGTGCCCGGAGGGGAGGCTGCGCCGCTCCGGTCAGGTGTGAGGGGTGAGCTGGGCGGCGCGGGTCTCCAGGGGAGTCGCGGTGGCGAGGGGTGGCAGGGCTCCGGTACGTGGCTTTCCCCGAGTCGGGGCGATCACCGGGTTCACCCCGTTTCCCCCTCCCGCCTCGGCCCGGGCTCGGCGAGCCCGGCTGCGAGGAGCCGTGCGTGGTGGGCAGGGGCCCTCCTCAGCGGGATTCCGAGCCGGGGGACGGTGCAGGGACGGCCTGCGGCGGCCCCGCACCAGGGACAGGGCACGCGGAGGGACCGGGCACGCGAGTCGCGCTTCGAGCCGGTGAGGTGGGAGGGCGGACTGCCCGGGGCGGCGGGTGTGCGCCGAACTCGCTGCCCTGAGGCGATCGCGCTCACCAGCGAGAGGAGTTCCGCACGATAACGGCGCGGATCGTCAGGGTCGCTGTCCGGAAGTGGCAGCGGGTTGCGGGCGAGCCGTTCCTCCCGGATCGCGCGTACCTCGGCGCGGATGTCGGCGGCGGCGATATCGGACCGCTGCCTGCCCAGCCGGATCACGGCCGCCCGTACATCGGCGACGTCCAGGTCGGCGAGCAGCAGGTGCCAGGCGTCCGTCGTGGTGTCTTCCAGGTGCATCGACGGGCACATCGCCGCGACCAGGGCGACGAGCTGGGCCGTCTCGGCTGGCAGCATGCACTCTTCCCTTCCGCGGGGGAACGTCCCGGCTGACGCCGGTGCGCCGCTTCCCGCCGCATCCGCCGGCTGCTGGTACACGTACAGGACGGCCCCGCAGGCGCACCGCAGCAGCTTGTCGTCCTCGAACGTCCAGCGGCCACAATCGAGGTGACCGGTTTGGGAGACCAGGAACCACACCGTGTCGAGCGTGTCCCGGTCGGGGTGGGTGACGACAGCGGTCATGGATCCTCGCCGCCCTCGAGGGGGAGCAGACGGCGCAGGTCGAGCGTGCCGATGTGCAAGGCGCGGGCGATCCGTTCCCGCCCGCCGGGCAGGGGACGCAGGCTGAACGACCGCGGTTCGGAGGCCGACAGCACGCCCAGCCCCGGGATCGCCTCGCCGGTGTACGGGTCGGCGACCGGCTCGAGGCAGGTCAGCCGGACGAGAAATTGCCGCTGCCAGCTGGGGCGCACCCGGACCAGCGTCTCCACCTCGCCGGGGTGGTTCTCGGCCACCCAGGCGGTGAAGGCCTCTTCGTCGACGACCACGACCGTCGGTTTGGGGTCGACGAGGGTGAGGGTGGCGACCGGTGTGTCGTCCGGCAGGGCCACCCGGACCGACTTCAGGTTCAGCTCGGCACGGGCCGCGCGCAGCCCTTCGAGGACCTCGTGGCGCTCGGTCTGGTACTCGGCGTCGACGGCGTCGCGCAGCACCCGGAGCACGGCGACCCGGGTGGCGTGCTCCTTGAGGCTCATGCGGACTTGTCCTTCCGCTTGGCCCCGTTCTCCTGCTTGCTCCCGTTCGCCCGCCTGGTTCCGGCCCCGGACTCGACGTCCTCGGCGACCCTGTTCCTCGCCGCCACGGTGCCGTGGCGCACTATCAGCTGGCCGAGCGTGTGGGTCTCCCCGGTGTCGTCCAGGACAGCGGCGCCGAGCAGGTTGTGCCGACGGGCCTTCTCGTACAGGTCGCGCAGTTCCTCGTGGCTGGCGCCCGGCGCGGTGGCCGCCGTGACGTAGTCGGACACGGAGGGGACGGGCTTGCCGGCCTCCAGCCAGTCGCGGACGGCCTCGGCGAACTCCGGGCCCGGCCTGTGGAGCACCGTCCCGGACAGCGGCTTCGCCCGGGACTTGGAGATCACCAGGGTGTTCTCGTGGTCGAGATCGCCGACGATGTCGAATTCGTACTCGATGCCCTCCCGCTGCTCGGGCTTGAGCCCGATCTTGCGCGGCACCTTGCGGCCGCGCTCGTCGGCCTCCACGACGTACTCGGTCTTGGTGCGCATGGTGACGATGAGGTGGCCGGGGTAGGCGAGCAGGGCATCGATCATCGCCCGCTCCTGGGGGCGGGCCTCCTTCCAGCCGGCGAAGTTGCCGCCCGCCCCGAGGCGCTTGGCCGCGTTGTCGACCTGCTCCAGCATCCCGCCGGTGCCGGACCAGAAGTGACTCAGGGAATCGACGATCATGACGTCGTAGCCCTCGTGGGCGGCCACCGCGAGCGCGTCGACGAGGGTGGTGGGCTGGAACGTCGTGAGCGGGAGGGTGTCGAAGGCGAACTCGTCGGCGTACTTGGCAGCGCTGCCGTGCTCGGTGTCGATCAGGGCGACCCGCTCACCGAGCCCGGCGGCGGCGACCAGGGCGGTGTAGGTCTTGCCCGACCCGGTGGGACCGGCGAGCGCGATGCGGGCCTTGGCCTGTTCCTTGGTGGCGGTGGTGAAGGTGAGGTTCACGCCGTTCTCCTGGCGTCTGCGACGGCGGTTCCGGGTGGGCCTGCCGGCAGGGGACGCGGTCCTCGTCCGGCAGGACGTGCCCCCGCGTGGCCGTCGCTCGGATCGAATATGCATTCGAATTGCTGTCTGCACCCACACTAGGCGCCCCAGAAGTAACAATCCACCCTTTTTCGCAAGAAAAATACAGGAAAGGTTGGAATGTCGGCACCGAGGCGTATAATGCCCCCGCGCACATGCGGGTATCGGACGCCTCCGGTCCCAGCCGGCGTCGGCGGCCGGGCGTTCGCCCTCCCCCGCGGCCGGGTCCGTGGTGACAGCCAGGGGACAAGGCGGCAGGGCGCCGCCCCAGGCCGGGCACAGCGCCCGATGGGGGCACCAGTCGCACAGCCGGCCGGTTCGGGAGCCGGCCGCCGGTCCGCGTCGCCCGTCCGATCGCGTCCCACGGCGCCGACACCTTGCGCTCCACGGCCCGCAGAGCAGCCTCCGCCGGATCGCAAGTGAGCACGTCCCCGCCGCCCAGGTAGACCAGCCGCAGGCTGCCTGGCCTTACGCCGGAGGCCGGCGTACCGCCCCGGCACCGCCCCGCCCGCGGAGGCGGTGGCCGCGTGACCGCCCCTCGAGGCCGCCGGGCCGCCGACGCCTTCGAGATCGGTCGCCCCGTCGTCGAGCAGACCCTCTCCACCGACACCCCCACCGGCTGCCGAACAAGGATCACCCCGCGGGTCACCCGTGGCCGGCGGCCCGCCCCGGAATCCGCGGCCCGCCTCATCACCCACGCAAGCCGCGAGTCGAGGTGCTGATCCAGGCTGGGTTCGACGCCGACCACCGTGGCTACGGAGCCCGCCGGATCCGGCGGGAAACGCCTTCGTCGTCGACGTCCTCTCCCGCCGCGTCGTCGGCTGGTCCGCCGCCCTCACCGAACACACCGAACTCGTGCCGGCCACATTGGAGATGGGCCTGCGGCGGCGCGGCCGCGAGGGGATCCGGCACCAGCCCGGACGGCTGCTCCACCACAACGACGCAGGCAGTCGGTACACCGCGTTCAAGCTCGCCGCCCCTCTCGGCGACGCGACCCACCTGATGTTCCCCTTCGCCGGCGAGGGCGCCGACCTGGCGATGCTCGACGGCGCCGGACTCGCCCAGGCCGTCGCCGCGCACCCGGGCGACCGGGAGGCGGCCCTCGCGGCGTACGAGGAGGCCCTCTTCCCCCCGCAGCAAGGTGTCCGCCACCGAGTCCGCCGCCGGCCTGGAGGCGATGTCCGGTGAGAAGGAGCTGGAGCGGGTGACCGAGTTCTTCACGTCCGTGCGGGACGGCGCGTGACGGGACTGCTCCCCTCTGCCGGTGACGGTCGGCACCGGCGGCCGTCACCGGAGGGCGTCGAGCCGGGTGATCTGCTGGGCCACGCTCCTTTCGGTGACGGCGGCGAGGTCCTTCGCCCGCTCGGCGCTCCCTGACGTGCGTTCACTCGCGCACAGCGTGCGGACCTGGACCAGATGGGCCCGCAGACTCTCGGTGAAGAGGCGGTCGAAGCTCTCGCCCGTCACCGTCCTCGCCCTGCGCACCGTGTCGAGCGTGACCATGCCCGGCATGTTGTGCCCCTCGTGGGGGCGGGTGTCGGGAACGCCCGAGGCCTCCAACAGCTCACGCAGGCCGACGAGTTCGTCCTTCAGTCTCCTTCCCGCCTCCTCGGCCCAGCCGGCCAGGGCCGGGCGACCGGCGCGGGCGGGCGCCAAGTCGACGAGCAGCGAGGCCCGTTCGTCCATGGGAATCATCAACTGGATCCATGCCGTGTCGGTGTCGTTGAAGGCGGCGGGCGCGGGCCTGTCGGCCGCCGACTGCGGGGTGCAGCCGGCGACCGCCAGGCCCAGGAGCAGGGCGGCCGCCGTCCGCCGGGTCAGAACGTTCCGGCGGAGTTGCACTTGGCGCTCTGCACGATGCAGTCCTTCACGCGCTGCCCGAGGGCCGCGGTGTCCCAGGCGTTGAAGAAGTCACCGTGGATGGACGAGGCCATGCCCGACGCGAGGCTGAACCCGTCGGCGCTCCCGCTGGTCGGGTAGCTGATGACGAACGACACCGAGGGGATGGCGACCGGGTAGGCGCCGCCGCACTTGCCGTCGTAGGTGAAGGCGACGTGCGACTTGTGGTCCGGGCTGTCGAGGTGCTTGCCGTCCCAGCAGTCCGGGAAGACCAGCTGGTACACCAGCTTGGCGGTGGGGGCGCACAGCGGCCAGTTGCCGTCGGCGCTGCGGCCGGTCTCGCCGCCGGGTCCGGCGCACCAGAACTGGTTGGGCGAGCCGGCCGGGGTGGCCACCTGCACCTTGGCGTTGCCCGCGATCATGCGGAAGCCCTGCGGGAAGGGCACGGTCGCCGTGGGGTCGGGCAGCCGCGACCCGTAGTAGACGATCATCCCGTCGGGTTCGACCGCCTTGCCGCGCTCGTAGAGCGTGGGGATCCAGTACGCCGAGAGGTCCTTGGCGGGTGTGCAGGTCGTACCCGTGTTGCCCAGCAGGCTCTGGGTGGTGGTGAACGCGTCGGTGCTCTTGTTGCCGAAGAAGCTGTGCATGTGGGACGCGCCGGGCAGGCCCGGGGCGACGATCGGGTCGTCCGGCTTGGAGTGGCTGTAGGTGCAGGTGGCGTTGAACTCGGGGACGCGCACGGCGTTGGCGGGCACCGGCGCCGGGGTCATCGCCCGGAACTGGGTCAGCTGGGCCTGCCACTTGGTCTGGTCGACGTCGACCCAGCCCGGCGCGGGCTCGTCGCCGCCGCTGACGACCGAGAACCAGTTGATGTTGACGAAGTCGCCGGGCGTGGTGCTGCGCAGCACCGCGAACACGGTCTGGGCGCCGGTCGGGTGGGTGGTGACGTCGGCGCTGCGCGTCGCCCAGGTCTGCCAGCCCCCGGTGGGGCCGGTCTGGATCACGGCGAGCAGGGGGCCGGTCAGGGAACCGGTGCGCAGTTCGACGGACCCGCTGCCCGTGGCGGCGGCGATGCGCGCCGACACCGTCAGGCGGCCGGCGGGCCCGAGGTCGACCTGGTCGAAGCGCATCCAGTCGCCGTCGGCGAGGTAGGCGGCGTTCTGCCCGCCGCCCATGTCGGCGGTCGTCTCCAGGGCGACGCCGGACTGTGCGGCGTAGGACTCGGCCTGGACGGTGACGGTGGCGGCCCGCGCCGCGGGGGCGCCGAGGGTGATGCCGAGGGCGGCGGCCAGGGCGATCGCCAGGGCACCGACCAACACGGGATAGAGGTGTAAGGGGTGTCTGCGCATGTCACTTCCTCATCGGAGGGGGTGGGGCGTGGTGCGGCCGCGGTCCGGCCCGGAACCGAGGTGTCCGGGCCGGACCCGGCAAGGGGGCCGGTGCCGGCTGCGCTACTGGTACACGCGCACGTAGTCGACGAGCATCCGGGACGGGAACGGCGTCGACGCGTCGGTCGGGCCGGGCCAGTCGCCGCCGACCGCGAGGTTGAGGATCATGTAGTGCGGGTGGTCGAAGATCCAGGGTCCGCGCGTGCGCTCCACCTGGTCCTTGTCCAGGGTGAACACGGTGCGCCCGTCGAGGCTGAAGACGATGCCCTTGCTGTTCCAGTCGGCGGCCCAGGTGTGGAAGTCGTCCGAGAAGTCGGCGCCCGAGGGCAGCCGGTACGGCGAGCCGATCCCGTTGCCGCCGTTGTAGGCGGGAGCGTGCACGGTCGAGTAGGCCGTCTTCACGTCCTTGCCGAGGACCTCCATGATGTCGACCTCGCCGTTGTACGGCCACGGACGGCCGGTGAGGAAGTCGGCGCCCATCATCCAGAAGGCGGGCCACAGCCCGTTGCCCTTGGGCACCTTGATGCGGGCCTCGACGCGTCCGTAGGTGAACTGGAAGGTGGCGCCGGTGTTCATGCGGGCCGAGGTGTACTGGCAGGTGGTGCTGCCGGTCAGCGGGTCGGGCGGGCAGGCCCGGCCGGGGCTGGCTTCCTTGCGGGCCTCCATGACGAGGTGGCCGCCGCCGTCGAGCGCGGCGTTCTGGTGGTCGGTGTAGTACTGCAGCTCGCCGTTCTGGCCGGTGCCGGGGTCGGCGCGCCACTTCGCCGGGTCGGGCTTGCTGCCGGCGGCTCCGTCGAAGTCGTCGCTCCACACCAGCCGCGGCGGCTGCGCCGGGTCCGGCGGCAGCGGCGGCGCCGGGACGGGGGCGCCTCCGGTGCCGTACACCTGGAACTCCCAGAGGGAGTAGCCGTATGGGGTGGCGCGTTCGGTGCCGTACATGCGGACGTAGCGCCCCGTGCCGGAGACGGCCAGGGTCTGTTTGAAGCCGGTGCCGGACGTGGTCGAGTAGATCGGCGTCCAGTCGGTGCCGTTGGGCGAGACCTGGATCTGGAAGGACTTGGCGTAGGCGGGGTCCCACTGCAGGACGACCTCGGTGATCTGCGCGGTCGCGCCCAGGTCGACGGAGATCCAGCCGGGGTCGGTCCAGCCGGTGGTGGAGCTGGTCGCCCACCGGGAGGCCGGGTCGCGGTCGAAGGCCCGGGCCGGGGTGCACTCCCAGCAGTTGCCGTCGCTCTGCGACGAGGAGGCCGCGCCGGTCTTCCCGTACGACAGCAGGGTGTCCCCGCCACCGCCACCGGGGTCGCCGCCGGTGCCGGCCGTGCCGTACACCTGGAACTCCCAGAGGGAGAAGCCGTATTGAGTGCCGCGCTGGGTGCCGTACATGCGGACGTAGCGGCCGGTGGCCGTGAGGGTCAGGTTCTGGGTGCCGCCGGTGCCGTCCGCCGTCTCGTGGACGGTGGACCAGGTCTCGGCGTCGTCCGACACCTGGATGCGGAAGGCCTTGCCGTAGGCGGCCTCCCACTGGAGGGTGACACGGCTGATCCGGGCCGGGGCCCCGAGGTCGACCCTGATCCACTGCGGGTCGGAGAAGGCGCTGGACCAGCGTGTCGCGGGGTTGCCGTCCACGGCTCCCGGCGCGGTGAACGGGTCCTCGGTGCTCGACGCGACGACGGGACGGCCCTGCGACAGCAGGGTCTCGGCGGCGTGGGCGCGGGGCGCGGGCAGGCTGACGAGGGTGAGCAGGACGGCCGCGACGAGGGCGGGTAAGCCGAAGCGGCGGAGCAGGGGATGCACGGGCGACTCCTCAGTGGGGGAAAGGATGAGGGAGCGCTCCCTGAGGGGTGAGAATGGGCCGGTGTCGGTGACCTGTCAAGGCTTTCGGCAACAGGCCGGTAACACCACCGACGCACGTGCTGCGTGTCAGGGAACGGTTCCTGAGATCCACTGCGGCGGTGCACGCGGCGCCGGCCGACCGGCGCCGGAGACCGGCCGGTTGAGGCGAGGGACCGTCAACCAGGTGCGTGGAAGGCGTCGTTGACAGGCGGATCGGGCCGAGGTCATCCTGAGGGAAACGCTCCCTGAACTCGACGACCGGGCACCGGTGATCGGAAGGCGATGAAACGACCCACGCTCGAGGTGGTCGCCGCCCGGGCCGGCGTGTCCAAGTCGAGCGTCTCCCGGGTCGTCAACGGGGAGACCACCGTCGCGCCGGAGATCCGGGACGTCGTCATGCAGGCGGTGCGGGAACTCGGCTACGTGCCGAACGCCGCCGCCCGCAACCTGGTCACCCGCCGCACGGACGCCGTGGCCGTGGTCGTGTCCGACCCGCCCAAGGGCGTGGTGTCCGACGACCCGCTGTTCTCCACCGTGGTGCGCACCGTCAGCCGGGAGTTGGAGGCCGTCGGCAGACGCGTGGTACTGATCCTCGCCGAGTCCGACGAGAGCCGGGCCCGGGTGGAGCGCTACGTGGCGGGGGGCCACGTGGACGGCGTGATGCTCGTGGCGCTGCACGGCGCCGATCCCCTGCCGGCCGCGCTCGCCCGCATGGGCCTGCCCGTCGCGTCCTTCAACCGCACCGCCGCGACGGACGTCCCGTACGTGGCGCTGGACAACGCGGGCGGTGCGGAGCTGGCCGTACGGCACCTGCTGGAGCGGGGCAGACGCCGGATCGCCACGATCACCGGGCCGCTGGACCTGTACGAGTCCCGCGAACGGCTCGAGGGGTACCGCGCGACCCTGCGGGACACCGGCCGCCGCTCGATCGTCGCGCTGGGCGACTTCACGCGGGTGTCGGGCGCGGAAGCCATGCGGCAGCTCCTGGAGGACGACCCGGACGTCGACGCGGTGTTCGCGGCCAACGACCTCATGGCCATCGGGGCGCTGCGCACCCTGCACCAGGCGGGCCGCCGGGTCCCCGACGACGTGGCCGTGGTCGGGTTCGACGACATCGAGGCCGCCGCCTACACCACTCCCGCGCTCACCTCGGTGCGCAGTTCCATGGCCGACCAGGCCACCGCGACGGTGCGCCTGCTGCTGGCGCTCATCGAGGGCGGCCCCAGGAAACCGGTGATCATGCCGAACGAACTCGTGGTCCGCGAGTCCAGCTGAACGGAGGGCCCGGGCCCGTTTCCCCGCGTCTCCCCCGGCCCTGGCCGCACACGAGGTCGTGCTCCGGACGCGGGCGGCCGACGCCGCGCTCCGGTCAGCACGACGCCGGGGCGGGCGTGCATCCGTCTCGCTGAACGTCAGTGCGTGGTGGTCGACTTCAAGGCCGCCGGGCGCCCGGCGGGCGCGTCGGACACGCCGGTGTCCACCTCGTCGAGCGACGACGCGGCCGCTAACCCCGGGCGCTTGGACGTGCAGTTCACCGTCCTGCCTGGCCGCGGGCGGCCCGGCTCCCCCGTGCCGGGACAGGCCTTCCGGGTCCGCGACACCTGGGATGACTACAGCTTCAAGACGACGTCTCACCTGCTCCGCGTCGATCCAGGCGGCGAGATCAGGGAGACCGGACGAGGGCCAGCCGGGGCGCTGGGTACGGAGGACGCCGAACTTCGGGGATCACCGAACGCCGCGTCCACCGGGTCAAGTTCCTCGCGAAACATGAACGGACGCGCATCCCGCGCCGCCATCTGCACCACACCCGCCTCAGACCGAGTCACGTACGGCCTCAATGTGCCTGCCAAGTGCAAGGTCTGGACGGTGCCCGCCGGAGCGAGTCAGCCTGGATACCGTGGACGGAGTCAGCGTGGGAACGGTACTTACCCTGGTCGGTGTCCTTCTGGGAACCACGGGCACACTCGTCGGGCAGCACCTGGCGACTCGCGTTGAGATGCGACGCGACCTACAACGCCGAGTGGAGGCCGAGCGGGCGGAGTGCAAGGAAGTCATCCTGGTATTCCTGGCCGCCGCGCAGAAGGTCGAACTGGTGCTGGACCGCAGGAGCTTGGGTCTGCCGACTGCGGATGAGCCCGAAGACCAGCTCCTCCACTCGTTGTGGCTCGCAGAAAAGGCCGTTGAACTGGTCTGCTTGCATGAGGTCGCTCAAGCCGCGCGTCGTTACACCGAGGCACTCCACCAGATCGTCCGCGACGTGGCGGCAATCGGCCAAGCACCCACCAAGCGCGAGTGCCGCCTCGCCTTCGTCGAGGCGGCCAGGAGCGGGCTCGGCAGCGACCGCCCTCAACTGCGGCAATGACGTACCAGGGGCCCATGCCTCCTCCTAAACGATGTCCCGGATCTCGCACACGGCAGTTCGGATACACGGCAACGCCGATGCCGGCCTCCATGCGGATCTTCTGCGAGTCGGCCGCTTCAAGCATTGAGGTCCATAGGGGGCTGGTCCATTGCGTGCGATCGTCCCGACTCCTACATAAAGGATCATCGCCCAGCACCTCGAACTCCCTCAACCGTCAGGGCGCTTGGACATGCACCCAGTGGAGAGAAATGCGGTCACAATTCCCGCACACCAGAATCAACCGGCTGAAAGAGCAGAGTGTTAGATCAATGGCGCAGATGTCTGGTCACCGAGAGCACCAGCCGTGTATCCCTGCCCCTGGAACGACGGCCTGGCCTGAATACATTCCCGCCTGACAAACCATGACGTTGATAACGGTGCCCCATGGGTGCGTGTGGTGGTGTTGCGAGCTGTCGTGTCAACCTCACCAATCGCATGGGGGCTCGAAGAAGTGAGACGCATACATTTATCGGGCTGGCGGCGTGTTGCCGCGGGTGCAGCATTCGCGTTGCTCGCAGGGACAGGAACTGCCGCCGCAGCACCTGCTGCGCCCACAACCGGTCCGGGCCCTTCCCCGGCGAAGTTGGCGGCGGCCGGACCTCAGGACTTGGCAGCCATCGCCGCTGGGGGCGCACGGCCGGTGTCGGGCAAGACCCCGTCGGCTGGACCCAAGTTCTCCAAGTCGGGAACCGTCTGGCGGGTCATCGCTCCGGAAGTCGTACTGCGCAACACGGTGACCGACGCGGATGGCGACACAGCAAATCTGACATTCCAGGTGTACACCACGAACGCGGACGGTACGCCGAAATCACAGGTCGATCTTGACGGTTCGGGCTCGTACGGGGTGCTCGTGTCACCGTACGTAGCCTCTGGCGGAACAGCGAAGGTAACGGTGCCGTACGGCATCCTCAAGCCCGGGGTGCTGTACAAGTTCCGCACCTCCGCCTTCGACGGCAGTCTTTACGAGACGACATGGTCAGCGTGGGCGGACTTCCGCATCGAACCGTACGTGACGTTTCCTGCCCCGCAAGCATCGTCAACGATCGACACAACGGCGCAGGAGAACCGCGAGTTCACCCGAACGAATCCGGGGCCTGCCCTACCGACACTGGACGCCAACGGTGCAGTGAAGCGAGAAGCCACCCAGGAACGTACCTGCGGCAAGCCGGATGCCGAAGGCCGCAAGATCTGCATCGCACTGTCCCCTCCCACCGCCGCATCCGAGGCACGTGCGCAAAAGCGCGAAGAGGCACTGCGCGACGCGGCACGGACGAGAGCGCGCAAGGCCGGCGAGTCTTCCGCCGAGGCGGCTGCCACCGCAGCCGACGCACCGTTGGCCGACCTGGTTCCCTGGTGCTCCGACGAACCGGCCGGCAAGGACTACATGAACCGCACCGATGCCTGCGTGAAGAGTATCGGGTCGGGGACCCTGATCTTCATCGACACGAACGATGCGACGATCGGCTCCGCCAAGTTCGATTTCGAACAGCGCATCAAGACCTACCCGAACAAGAGCTCCGGTGGCAGCGACTTCGCGGAGTTCGACCAGCAGATCCGTATCATGCCGGTGCTCATCTCCCCGGAGTTGAAGGGCGTCACGCTGCGGTGGAACACTCAATCGACCTGCGCGGCCTGCGTGACCTCGGTGATTCGATGGGCTGACGACTTCGACAATGCAGCCGGCAACAACGCCTACTGGAACGCGAACGACTGGAACGCCTACACGGACGGCAGGTGGGGCACCCGCGCGACGACCTGGAACGGCACGGGCAAGGAACGAATCGACCTGAGCTGGTCCATAACCGCAACCGTGGACGCCAGCACCACCGCCACCGCCACCGCGGACTTCGGATCCTCCGGAATCGCGCAGGTACAAGAGCTCGCACCACGCTGCGACGACATCGTGGGAGGCTCGGCCCCAGGCTGTGTGCTGCCGTTCTTCAAGCCCATCTACACACTGGACACCAACAAGTACCCCGCCGCGGGCGGGTATTACTGGTACATGCAGCAGGTGATGCCCGATCACGCCGGATCGAAGCGGTGGGACTCGCTGATGCACTACCTGGGACCAGACACCCCGGTGAAGACCAGCACGGGCAGTACGTGGACCTCGGACAACAGTCGCAACGTCATATGCGGCTCTGGTTCCGCTTGGAGCGTGCACCCATCCGATACATCCGTGGGATCGGTCGACTGCGACGAGTACGCGATGGCCTCCACCCACGAATCCGGCGGCTACCCGAAGAGCGTCAACCTGGTGGCCTCGGGAACCAAGTGCGCACAGTTGTTCACCGACAAGCTGGGCGACGGCTCGTCGAACTTCGGCCTCCTCGCCGACACCCGCACGGCGACGAACGGACCAAGCGGTACAGAACGATGCGGGCGCGCGGCCGTCTCAAGCGCACAAAACCAACGCGCCTTCAGCGGGTTCCCCGCTCCAGCATGGCGAATGCTGGACGGTGACGGGTTCTTCTTGACCCTTCCGGGATTCGAGCACTGCACGTCGACCGCAACAACCTGCGCTTGGAGCAAGATCGGCTGAAGGTACCGAACCCAGTACCCAAGGCCGGCCGGGGCCAGCCCACCTACCGGGGCTGGCCCCTGCCCCACGCCGTCAGCCTCTCCAGGGCCGCCAGTCATCCTGCTGTACCGGGTCGATACTGCTCTGCCACACCAACGCCCCACCGATCAGGCCCGGCTTGTCTCCCGTGGCCAAGGCCGGAGATTCGAGCATGTCGGCAGCCCCCTCCAAGTAGGTGACCAACGTGTCGAGTACTTCACCGGAGCCTTCGTTGTAGCGGGACCAGCGACCCAAGTAGCCGCTCTCGACATCCACATACAGGCCCGAACTGATGTCGGCAGGGCCCAAAGCGACCACTGGAATCCGAGTTGCCGTCCACACGGTGATCCGTTCGTCCTCACTGCGTTCAGCATTGAGGGTGTCCTCATAGGCCTGTGCATCCATCTTCAGCCGGTAGACGCCAGCCACGGCCTCCAGCGTCATCAGCGCTCTGTTCCCCGGAAGACATCCCCAGCCGTTTCCCCCGTCGTCCCCCGCCACCAGCAACCACAGGGCACGCAGCTCGATGGGGATCTGAATACCCAGATCACCTTCCAGAGAAGCGATCTCAGCAGGAGAGGCACCCGTGTGAAGCGCTGCGTACGAATCGGGAGCATTGGCCTTGAGCCAAGCGGTGATGCGATGCCAGGCGTCGGCGACTTCCCTCACACCGCTCGCGGCGGCAGCGGGATCAGCAAGCTGCTCCTCCCGCTGCTCCTGGGCGTCCCCGGAGGGCACGCCGACTTGGACGGCTCTCAGGAACCGTATCTCGATCCGGTCCGGCTCGCGGATGTACCCGACTGACAGATCGGGGCAGTCCTCGAACATGCCGCCGTCGATCATCACGGTCAGGATCCCGGGCAGGTTCGAAGGCTCACCCATGTCCGGATCGTCGGCCAGTCGGCCTGCCAGGACCTTCAGCGCGTAGGGAACGCCCGTCCCGAGCCGAGCGGCGACATCACGAACGTCCGACTGGATTTCGACCTTCACAGCCCTGTGCTCCTAGGTGGTCGGATGAAGGACGGTACCTCTCACACACTAGGCCCTCTCACTGCTCCCCAACATCGCCAACGCCGCCCGTGACCGGTCCACTTCGCACATATCCACTGAGCCCTTTCCAACTCGGCATCGCAACTGTCCACCGCTACATACGCGAGGCTGCCGAAGTGGCGGCCGCCCAGGCACAGACCCTGGCCGAGGCGATGCCGACCGTTCGGACGAATACGCGGGAAGATGCTCACCAGTCCCTTCGGACCGGGGTGACACGGACGGGTAGAGTGCGCCCAACAGCCAGTCAGTTCCCTGGGCGGTTCACAGTGGGCGCACTTCACCCGGTCGGTTTCGACGCCAGTCATGGTCTTTTCGTGGAACTGACGATTCACGCGGAAGAACCGGAACAACTTCGGAGTGCGGCTCTCGGCTGGCTCACCGACAGCGTACGAGAATACGGCAGGCAAGAAACGATCGACGCACTCCCGCAAAACGTGAAGGTCTCCGCGAAAGGATTCACACGGATCGTCCAGAGCGTTCCCGGGAAAAACCGAAAAGGCCTCTGGGGATACGTTCACGTCTCTCCTCAGGGGACTTTCGACGTCCTGTACAACCCCTACACTCCCGCCACGCTCCCCTGGCTGGATCAGCACCTCACCGAGCAGCCCGAATCGGCGGGCGTGACGATCGGCCGCTTCTCCGAGAAAGGAGAAGTCGGTAATTCGGACATCTCCTTCACCGTCGTCTTCGAGGAAGACCTACCGGACCAGGTCAAGCTCGGATTCCACCTGGACACCACGGCTCTGGTGGCTCCAGGGACGACGGCTGCCGAACACGAGCGCCTGCTCGCCGTCGTCCGCCGGGCCTGCAACCGGTACAACGTGGTGTTCGGTCATGTCTCGTACCGCCGCAGCGGCGGGGTCACCGAATGGGAAAGCCGACTGCGAGGCCGACCGGGCGACCCGGTGAGCAACGCCCTTCAGTGGCGCATCCTGCTCAGGGGCTATTCCTGGCTCATGGTCGTGCCCGCGGGAATCGCCGAGCGCTTGGGCGGGCACGGAGGCCTGGCGGACACGGGTGCCTTCTCGACGCTGTCCTCCCTTCCGAACGGCTCACTCCTCCTCCAAGCCACGCCCACCTTCCAGCAGTACGACAACGAAGCGGTGCGCGCTGTCCATCGTGCCGTTCGCGAAGCGCTCGTCCAAGGCGATCTCCGCAGCCCGTCACCGGTACCGGACCAGCCGCCCACGAACCTGGTGGTCCTCGACGACTGACTGGCAGGGAAGAACAGCGGCAGCAGCCGCAACGGCACCCGGGGACCTCACCACAGTCGCACCCCCTCCCGTGGAATGGGTCCCGGAGACCTAAGACGTGGCCGTTCGAACAGGTAGGCAGGGAAGTTGACGCCGCTGGTGGGCAATTACGTGACGTTCCGCAGGGCCGGACATCCCTCTCCGGCTGTCGTGGAATCGCCAGAGCTCGAGAGCCGGTCCGGGCCGGTTCAGTCGGTGTCCGGTCGCTGCTCCGCCGCGCTGTCGTAGGCGGCGCGGGCTTCGGCGATGGTGGACCGGTGGCGCTCGGCCCAGCCCACCAGTCCGGTCAGTGAGGCGTGGAGTTCTTGGGCCATGGGCGTGAGGCTGTACTCGACCTTGGGCGGCACGGTCGGATAGACGGTACGGATGAGCAGCCCGTCCCGCTCCAGTCGGCGCAGGTTGAGGGTGAGCATGCGCCGGCTGATGCCGTTGATGGCGCGTTCGAGTTCGGTGAAGCGGACCGGGCCGTGGGCGGCGGCGATCAGGATCCCGATGCTCCACTTGCCCGCCACGCGGTCGAGCACCTCGGTGACCGGGCAGGCTTCGTCCCTCACCGCTTCCGCAACGCGGGTGTGACTGCGTGACATAAATGTGCCTCCTTCCGCTGGACCGCAAGGTTACTGATGATGACTGCTGTTACAAGTCATGAACCAAGGGGGAAGACCTGCCTGTTCGTGCTCTCGTCGTCGATCCGTCCGCACCCGCCGCCGTCCGCCTCGCCGAGGTTCCCGACCCCGTGCCCGGACCGGGCCAGGTCCTGGTGGACGTCTCCCATGTCTCCTTGAACTACGGCGACCTCAACGACGCTCGCTCCGGTCGGGTGCCCATGGGTGCGGTGCTCGGTTCGGACGCCGCCGGAGTGGTGGCTCGGGCGGCCGCCGACGGAACCGGCCCGGCGGTGGGCACCCGGGTGGTGGCCCTGACCTCGGGGGCGTTCGCCGAGCGCGTCGCGATCGATGTGGGTACGCTTGCCGAGGTGCCCAAGAACTTGGACCCGGCGGAGGCGGTCGCCCTTCCGGTCGCCGGAGTGGCCGCACTGCGCTCGCTGCGGGCCGCCGGGCTCGGACGGGACAAGAGGGTGCTGGTCACCGGTGCCTCCGGCGGGGTCGGCCGGTTCGCCGTCCAGTTGGCGGCGAAGGCGGGTGCCCACGTGATCGCGTCCGTGGGCTCGACAGCCCGCGGGGAGGGGCTGGTCGGCCTCGGCGCCGACGAGGTGCTGGTCGGCCTGGAGGGACTCGAGCGAGCCGTCGACGTGGTCATCGACAGCGTCGGCGGTCCCCAACTGGTGGCGGCATGGAGCCTGCTCGCTCCCGGGGGCAACGTGCAGAGCGTCGGCTGGACTTCCGGGGAGCCGGCGGTCTTCCCCCCGTATGCGACCGTGGGCCCGCCCAGGTCGCTGACGTCCTTCGTCATCGAGGGCGATGCCGGCCCGGACCTGACCGTTCTCACCGGGCTGACCGCCGAGGGGGCCATCACTGTCGAGATCGGCTGGCAGGGATCCTGGGACCGCTTTGCCGAGGCCGCCGAGGCCCTCCGCGGCCGCCGCGTCTCCTGAAAAGCAGTCCTGCAGGTCACACCGTGAGCGGGATGCGTCGGCACTGCCTCCGCAGGGCCAGGACGCCGAGGACGATCATGACCCGCCCCATCATTTGGGTTCCAGGCTCGGTGGCTGACCGGCAGCCGGGATGGTGTCGTTCTCGGAGAGTGGTTCGTACTCGGTGGGGGTGCGGCGGCCCAGTGCCGAGTGTCGTCTCTGGCGGTTGCAGAAGATCTCGATGAACTCGAAGATCGCGTCGGCCGGTTCGCCCCGGGTCTTCCAGCGCTTGCGGTTGAGCAGCTCGAGCTGCGTCGAGGACCGGAACCACTCCGTCATCGCGTTGTCCAGGCCGTCCCCGACGGTGCCGAACGACGGCAGGAGGCCGGCAGCCGCTTGACGCGCGCCGGTCCGGGCAGGCCGAGGATCCCGGCCTGCGTCATCAGCGCCGACACGGTCCTGGAGCAGACCCGGATGCCCGTGCCCAGGGTGAACTCGGCTTTGAACGTGCGTGGCGTCGGCTATGCGGACTCCGGCCGGCGTCCTCTCCTGCCGCTGTCGTCGCTGATGGTGTCCGTACCGCCGGATCCTTGGGGCTGCGAACGCTGTGGCGCCTGTGCGTCTTGGGCCGCGGCGAGCGGCGCCAGGTGTGCCGAGGCGCTGTCCAGCAGCCCGAGGTCGGCCTTGGTGTGCGCGATGGCGGCGTCGATCAGGACCGCGACCAGCGGCTCGGCGGCGTGGGCCCGGCGCTGCTGTGCCAGGCCGGCGAGTTCGGACAGGTATGTCTGCCGCTGTGCCTCGATCAGTGTGGTCAGGGCGTGCGGGCCCAGGGCGACGGCGCCGAGGAGTTTCAGGAACAGCTCGTCGCGGAAGCCGCCGACACGTACCCAGGCGCTGGTCGCCCACGTGTTCAGCTCGGTCCTGCCGGCCTCGGTGAGCGTGTAGAGGTTCTTGTCGGGCCGGTCGGTCTGCGTGACCTGCGAGCGCGAGACATAGCCGTCACGGACCAGCCGTTCGAGGATCTGGTAGAGGTGGCCGATGTTCAGGCCGCCCCACTGCGGGCCGATGGCCTCCTCGAACCGGGCTTTGAGTTCGTATCCGTGGTTCGGCCGCTGGGTCAGCAGCGCGAGTACTGCGTGTTGGAGCGGCATCCACCTCTCCCTTCGGCATTGGCTCCCTCCTGCATTGTGACAACATACCCTTGAATTGCGACAATGTATGAGGGTGAGGCTGCATCTATGGCTGTGAGCGTGGCGTTGCGCGGGGTGAGCCGCCGGTATCCCGGGCTGACCGCACTGGACGGGATCGACCTGGAGGTCGCGGCCGGCGAGGTGGTGATGCTGACCGGGGCCTCCGGTGCCGGCAAGTCCACCGTGCTGCATGTGACGGGCGGTATGGACCAGCCCGACGAGGGGCATGTCGAGATCGACGGCACGGAGCTGGTGCCCCGGAACCTCGACCGCCACCGGCGGCGTATCGGCTTCGTCTTCCAGCGCTTCCATCTGCTGCCCGCGCTGACCGCGCTGGACAACGTGCTCGCCCCCGTCCTGCCCCGCAGAGTGGACTTCGACCGGCGCGAGCGCGGTATGGAACTGCTCGAAGCGGTCGGCCTGGGAGACCGGTCCGACGCCCTGCCCTCGCAGTTGTCGGGCGGTCAGCAGCAACGCGTCGCCGTCGCCCGCGCGTTGGTCAACCGGCCGGGACTGCTGCTGGCCGACGAGCCGACCGGCAACCTGGACAGCGTCATCGGGCGGGAGATCATCGATCTGCTGATGTCGCTGCGCGAGCGGTACGCGATGACGATGCTGATCGCCACCCACGACGCGGAGGTCGCCGCCAACGGCGACCGGGTGGTGCGGTTGCAGGACGGCAGGATCACCTCCGACCAGCGGGTCACGCCGTCCGGCGACGTGCTGAACCGGTTGGGGGGCCTGCGCCCGTGATAACGATGATCCTCGATCAGCTCCGGCGGCGGCGCGGGCGGGCGCTGGCCCTGGCCGCCGGCATCCTGGTGGCGGCGACCAGCTTCACCCTGCTGACCGCGACGGTGAGCACCAGCAGGGCGACCACCGTGGGCACGGTCCGCAAGAACGCACGGTCCGCCTACGACGTCCTGGTGCGCCCGCCGAACTCGCAGACGGACGTGGAACGGCAGAGCGGACTGGTCGAGCCGAACTTCCTGTCCGGCACGTTCGGCGGCATCACCGTGGACCAGTATCGGCGCATCCGCGGCATGGCCGGGATCGACGTGGCCGCACCGGTCGCCAACATCGGGTACCTCATGGTGATGAGCACCGTCACCGTGGACGTCTCCCGCTTCCTGGACAGCAAGGCGTCCCGGCAGATCCTGCGCATCAGCCCGACGCTCACGGCCGGACTGGGCACCTATCGGACCTCCGACGAGTACGTCTACCTCACCCGCTCCCCCCTGACGTCGGGGTCGTCGTCGGATCAGATCTTCCAGTCCGACACCCTGGAGAAGGGCGCGGTCGACAAGAGCACCCGGCGCTATCAGCTGAAGGGCAAGTACGACGTCTGCTTCTACTTCAACCGGGACAAGACCGAGCAGAAGGACTTCAACCTGCAACTGCCGATGAGGCCGAACCTCATCGCCGAGGACCTCAGCGACAGGTCGGCCTTCGACCGGGACCTGAATTCGTGGATGAACTGTCAGTCCGGGCGGGGCAAGGCCACCATCGACGTTCCGGTCAGTTACCCCGTGCTGCTGTCCGCCGTCGATCCTGAGGCCGAGAACCGCCTGGTGGGCCTGGGCGGCGCGATCACCTCGGGCCGCATGCTCACCGAGCGGGACAAGCCGTGGACGCTGCCGTCCTCCAAGAGCACCCACGGGCAGCACGACTCGTACATCCCGGCGCTGCTCAGCAGCAGCCCGCTGACCGCCGGAACGCTCGACGCCGCCGTCGAACGGCTCGATGTCGGCGACCCGGCCGAGCTGCCCTCCAAACTGGGCAATCCGACAGCCGCCAGTTTCGTCCGCGGCCTGCACGGGACCCGTGTGGGCAAGGTCGGCGTCGATCTGAGCAAGGGCTACCGGAAGGCGCTGGAGGAGGATTCCTTCGACACCGGCGCCTACTGGACGGTGGGTCCTGTCACCTACCGCCGGACATCCGACGGCGGCCTCGCCGTGCAGGCGCAGCCGCGGCAGAAGCCCGGCCTGTGGGTGACCAACCAACAACAGCAGCCCGTCCCCTACGTTCCCGAGGAGAACCAGGGCAAGCAGTACCGGAAGGTGATCAGCCATGCCTCCACGGACTGCCTCGGCCTGGGACACTGCGACCAAGTCGACTTCGGGCGCCTGCCCAATCCCTTCGTCCGCCTGGTCGGCCGCTACGACACCGGCAAACTGCACGGCTTCTCGGCACTGTCCGACGTCCCGTTGGAGACCTACCAGTCGCCACAGGTCACCGGCGCGGACCCCGCCACGCGCGCGGTGCTCCATGACAGGCCGCTGCGGCCCGACCGCAACCTGGGCGGTTACGCCAGCCCGCCGCCCACCATGCTGACGACGATGGACTCCATCACCGCGCTCACCAAGAGCCGCCGGGTCCCGAGCCTGCAGGACAAGGCGCCGGTCAGCGCGATCAGGATCCGGGTGGCCGGCGTGAGCGGCGTCGACACCGCCTCCCGTGCGCGGGTGAACGCCGTGGCCGGGGCGATCCGGGCCGCCTACCCCCGGCTCCAGGTCGACGTCACCGTCGGCAGTTCCCCCGCCCCGCAGACGGTGGCGCTGAGTCCCTCGGCGCACGTGACGGAGCGCTGGGTCGCCAAGGGCGTGGCGCTGCGGATCCTCAGGGCGGTGGACACCAAGAGCGCGGTGCTCTTCGTACTGGTCCTCGTCGTGTGCGCGCTCTTCCTCGGACAGGCGGCGCTGGCCTCGGTGCGCTCACGCCGCACCGAGATCGGCACGCTGCGCTGCCTGGGCTGGAGCGGCGGTGAAGTACTCCGCCTGGTCCTCGGCGAACTGGCGGTCATCGGCCTCGCCGCCGGAGCCGCGGGCACGGTCCTCGCCTACGCCCTCGGCCGCATCTTGGGACAGCCCGACGCCGGCGCCAAGTCACTCCTCGTCCTGCCGGTGGCGCTCCTCGTGGCCCTGGCGGCAGGATTGATCCCCGCCTGGCTCGCCGCCCGGCTGGGGCCCATGGCAGCCGTCCGACCCCCTGTGACCGCGGCCCGCCGCTCCCGCCCGGTGGGTTCGGTGGCCGGACTGGCCGTGCTCAACCTGCTGCGGGTGCGGGGCCGCACGCTGCTGGGCGCGGCAGGGCTGGCGCTGGGAGTGGCCGCCTTCACCGTGCTGCTCGCCCTGACACTGGCCTTCCGCGGCGAGGCGGCCGGCTCGCTGCTCGGCAATGCCGTGGTGGCGCAGGCACGCGGGGCCGACTACCTCAGCGTCGCCCTCTCCCTGCTGCTGGGTGCCGCCGGCGCCATCGACGTACTGATCATCTCGCAGCGCGAGCGCGCCGCCGATCTCGCGGTGCTGCGGGCGACCGGCTGGACCAACCGCGAACTGGCGATGCTGACCCTGTACGAGGGGATCGGACTGGCTCTGCTGGGCGGCCTGACCGGCGCGGTGGCCGGCCTGCTCGTGGTGCTGTCGCTCGGTCAGGGTGTGCTGCACGGGCACCTCCTTGCGGTCGCCGGCGCCGCACTGCTGGCCACGCTCGCCGCGACCGCCCTGGTGAGCGCGGCTCTGACGGTCCCGATCCGGGGGCTGTCCCGGATCGCCCCCGCCCACCTGCTCGCCGCCGACTGACAGTGAGGATGTGACGTGGTGACGCTGCTGGTGGGTCTGCCCCTCCGACTGACTGACGTTTCGACTGTCCCGTTGGGGATTTGTCGGCCCATCGGGTGTCACCACGCACGCGGCCGGACGGGCGCTTGTGACTTCATGGCGCCGCTGGAGGCGTCCAGGGGTGCGCTGCCGGTGTAGCCGGCGAAGTGGTGCTCGGTCGGGAAGCGGCTGACATCGCCGACGCGGCCGATGACCTTGGCGGCCGGCACGGTGCCGAGGCCAGGCAGAGTTGTCAGTCCGGTGCGCGTCACCGCGAGGGCGTCGCGCATCCCGGCTTCGTTGTCCTTGGCCTGGCGGTCCAGTCTGCGTAGGTCGGTCAAGAGGCCGCGGGCTCAGCCACGCGCCTGGCCGACCGGCTCGAATGTGACGGCTCCGTGGTTCGCTCCATCGATCAGCAGGACCGTCGCCGCGTGCTGATCACCCCGGTGCCGGAGGGCATCGCCCGCGTGACAGCAGCATGGGACGAGCTCGGTCAGTCCTGGCGGGCACTTCTCGACGACCACACCGAGGACGAGATCGATGTGATCACCCGGCACACGCGAGGGGCACACCACCTCAGCCACGCCCGGATGCGGCGCCTGCGAACCCGCCCGAAGCCGGGCTGAGCGACTTCCATTCGCAGTCTGAGCCGGCCGTCCGAGCCAGCCGGATGAAGGCTGAGACATCTCACGTTGCCGTGCCGTCAAGCCGGTCGGCCGTGAGGGCCTGGGGTCGTCGAACAATGCTGATCGGGCTTGGAGAGAATCCCGGCATGGTGATGGCACGGCACTGGTACTCCTCGTCGCCCGTCGTGGACGGGCACCCGCTCCTGGATGAGCCGGGCTTCTGGCCGGCGTACTTGGCAGACCTGGCTGACGGGTTCGCGCCGGAGGCCTTCGGGTCGGACGCGGGCGACGCGGACGCCATGCTGGACACGCTCCACGACCCGTCGGCATGGCCCGTGTTCACGGTGCCGCTGGCCGGCGGCTTCGCGATCGTCGTGCACTTCGACAGCGGCGAGGAGTTCACGACCAGGGACTACTTCCTCACCCATCCCGACTGGAGCCAGGATCTCGTCCTGGCCAGCGACGACCAGGACCGCATCGGCCCCGGGCTGTGCTGGCCCGAGCTCGCCGCCCTGCTGGAGGCACCACCGGGTGCGGCAGGCGTGATGGACTCTCACACCCGTCTTCTCCTTCTGCTGCCCGTTCTCGGCGACACGGCGGTTCCGGAGGAGGCCGTGACGGCAGTGGTCGAGGCTCTGGCCGCTCAGGGTGCGCCCGAGGCGAGCGAGGCGTTGGCCAGGCACCTGCTCCAGGGGCACCCCATGTGGGGTGTCGAGGACTGGTGGTTCGACGATGACGAGCAGAGCTGGCTCTGCGAGGGCGATCACAGCCCCCGCAAGACCCCTCTCGGCGACCACCTGCCCCCGCAACAGCGAGCCGCCCTCGAAGCCTGCCTCACCCCCCGCTGACCGTCTCGAGCCGCGGCGACAACGGCCTCCGTGAAACAGCCTGTCCACCCGGACCCGGCTCGAGGACCATCCCCGCATCCACCACGCGTTCATCCCCGTCGGCGCCTGCCGGCTCAACCTTCAGGAAGCCTGGTGGCGCATCTTCCGCAAGGCCGCCCTCGCCGGCCGGTCATTCGCCAACCGCGACGACATCGCTTACGCCACCGACCTCGCCACCGACCAGCCCCGCTGAGGAGTCACGTCTGCCGGCCGGCAGGCCTTCACCCCGGTGGCCGGAAAGGCGGCAAGCGCCTGTGCCGCGTCCGAGCAGGCCGGTCGGCATTGAGACGCCAAGTACCGTCGAGGGGTACGTCTGTGGCCGCCCCCGCAGGGGCAGACGCTTCTCCCTCTCCCCCCGGAGTTCCGTCGGAGTTCCTGCTGGTGGATCCGTTGCTGACGCTGGGGCCGTGAGGTGCCCGTCGGCACTGCAGAATGGCGGGCACTGCTTGACTTCGACGTTTCCGCCGCCGGGTTCGGTGGACTCGGTGACGAGTCCGGTTGGGTCACTCAGTCTGGCCACCGCCGATCACCAGTGGGGAGATGGGTGATCAGCGGTGGCCGTGGGTCATGACGCGGCGGGAGCCCTCTCCGAGTCGGAGTCACAGGGTCCGCGTCTTTGCCTGGCCATCTGTCAGGGAGCCGGGTCGAGCTGGGTGACAGGGTGAAGATCGCCTCCGACGCCGTCGGCGGTCTGGAGGCGGGAGTGATGCCGGCTGTAGGTCAGATACACGACGGTCGCGAGGACCATCCAGACGGTGAACAGCAAATACGTATGGGCGGGAAGCTTGTGGATGAGGTAGCCGCAGCAGGCGACGGAGAGCACAGGTGTGGCCGGGTACCCGGGCACCGTGAAGCCGCGTTGCAGGTCGGGGGCGGTGCGCCGAAGGACCAGAACCCCGACTGACACCACCGTGAACGCCACCAGGGTGCCCATGCTGGTGAGGTCGGCGAGCTCGTCCAGGGGAACGACCGCGGCCAGTACGGCGACCAGCACACCGACAGCCATGGTGCTGGCCACCGGCGTGCCCGAGCCGGGATGGACCCGGTGGAAGAGGGCGGGGAGCATACCGTCACGGCCCATGGTGTAGAGGATGCGGGTCTGCCCGTACAGGACGACGAGGACCACGCTGACGATGGACAGGACTGCGCCTGCGGACAGCAGGGTTGCGGGCCGGCTTGAACCGGTGACGTCTGCCAGGATCGCGGAGAGGCCTGCTTGTTGGTCGGCGAACGCGGTCCACGGCTGTGAGCCGACTCCGACGAGCGCGACGAGCATGTACATCGCGGTGATCACGCTGAGCGAGTAGATGATGGCCAGGGGCAGAGTGCGGCGGGGATTCTTGACCTCTTCTCCGGCGGTGGAGACGGCGTCGAGGCCGATGAAGGAGAAGAACACCGTGGAGGCCGCGGCCCCGATTCCTGCCATGCCCATGGGGGCGAAGGGATGCAGGTTCGAGGACCGGAAGCCGGTCACGGCAACTGCGACGAACAGCATCAATATGCCGAGTTTCACCAGGACCATCACGGTGTTGACCGTGGCCGACTCCTTGGCGCCGCGGATCAGCAGGAGACAGCAGAGCGCGACCAGGACGGCACCGGGCAGGTTGACGTAGCCGCCGGCGCCGGGCGGTGCCGCGACCGCGGCGGGTATCTGGAAGCCGAACACACGCTCGGTGAAGTCGTTGAGGTACTGCCCCCAACTGACGGCGATCGCCGCACCGGAGACGGCGTACTCCAGCAGCAGGCACCAGCCGACCGCATACGCCGCGAACTCGCCCAGGGTGGCGTAGGCATAGGAGTACGAAGAGCCGGACACCGGAACGGCGGAGGCGAGTTCGGCGTAGCAGAAGGCTGTCAGCGCGGCGGTGACGGCGCCGATGACGAAGGAGACGACGACAGCCGGTCCTGCTTCGGGGACGGCGGAGTTCAGCACGAAGAAGATGCCGGTGCCGATCGTCGCACCGATTCCGATCATGGTGAGCTGGAACAGGCCGACGGTGCGCTTGAGTCGGCCCTGCTCCGAGTCGTGCTGGAACGATGCCAGGGGCTTGCGCCGGAGGAGTTGTCTGCGCAGGGGTGGGGCGGCAGGGGACATGACGTACCTCTCATGGGCGGGACGGAGCCGTGCAAGGAAGGGTCAGGGCAGGTCTCGGCGCATCAGGTCGGCGTAGGTTTCCCGGCGGACCACTGCACGGGATCGGCCGTCGCGGCAGAAGACGACGGGCGGACGCCGGGCACCGTTGTAGTTGTTGCTGAGGGAATAGGTGTAGGCGCCGGTGGCGGGGACGGCGATCAGGTCTCCGGGCTGCGGGTCCGCGAGGGGGACGTGGGTGCTGAGGGTGTCGCCCGACTCGCAGTGGCGGCCCACCAGGATGCAGGGATCTCCGGCTCCCACACGTGTGGCGACGGTGGCTTCGAAGCGCTGCCCGTACAGCGAGACCTCCAGGTTGTCTCCCATACCTCCGTCCACCGCGACGAACGTCGGTGTCCCGTGTTTGACGGTGACCACCCGGTAGAGGGAGACGCCGGTCTCGGCGACCATGGAACGGCCTGGTTCGATCAGGAGCCGGGCGGTTGCGGGCAGTAGCTGCCGGGCCGCTGTCACCAGGGTGTCCAGATAGTCGTCGATGCTGGGTGGTACGTCGGTGTAGGTGTAACGGGCTCCGAGTCCTCCGCCCAGGTCGTACACGGCGAACTCACCGAGGTCCGCGACGGCTTCCACGGCCTGCAGGAAGGGCTTCGTGTCCATGATCTGCGACCCGACGTGCACATGGACGCCGTCGAGACGCAGGCGGTCGCTTCCCCGCAGCCGGGCGATGGCCTGACGGGCCTCCGGCTCCAGGAGGCCGAACTTGCTTCCGGCCTGGCCGGTCGATACTGCCGCGTGAGTGTCGGGCTGGATGCCAGGGGTGAACCGGACCAGTACACCCTGTACGCCTCCGGCCGGCACGAGGCGCTCAAGACGGTCGATGTCGTCGAAGTTGTCGATGACGATCAGTCCGACCCCGGCATCGACGGCGAGGAGCAGTTCCTCCTCGGTCTTGGCGTTTCCATGCATCACGATGTCGGCGGGATCGGCTCCAGCTGCCAGCGCCAGAGTCAGTTCACCACCGCTCGCCACGTCGACGCCCAGGCCCTCCTCCACCAGCAGCCGGTACACGGCGGTGCAGGGGAACGCCTTGGACGCGAAGGCGACGCGCGAGTCGGGCCACCGCGCTGACAGGCCCTCGCGGTAACGGCGGGCTCGCATTCGCAGGGCGCCCTCGTCCACGAGCAGGGCCGGCGTGCCGTACTGGTCGGCCAGTTCCTCGACGAGGCACCCGCCGAGCACGATCTGCCCGTCCGGAGCGAGGCGGGTCCCGGGCGGGAAGAGGCTGAGCGGGTCGTTCACCAGGGTGCCTTTCGAACGGTGGCATGAATTCCGCTGTCCAGCGGTACGCACCATGCTGAGGCGAACCCGCTCCCTGGTCTTTGGCGAATCCGCCTAAGCTTCGGCCATGTCTTACACAGAAGCGCCCATCGGCGACGGAACGAGCGAGGAACTGTTCACCCTGTGTACGGCTCTCGCCGCCGTGACCGGCGGCTCGGTGGCCGTGGAGGACCTGGACCGCCGGGTCCTGGCCTACTCGTCGCTTCCCGGCCAGCGGATCGACGACCTGCGCCGGCGGGGCATCCTGGACCGGCAGGTCCCCGATGAGCCGCGGCAGCTGCGTCAGTACCGCACCGTGCTCGACGCCACCGGCGTGGTACCCCTGCCGCCCCTGGCCGACGACGAGCTTCCCCGCCTCGCTGTCGCCATCCGGGCCGGTGACCTTTCCCTCGGCACCCTGTGGGCGATCGAAGGTCCGCGCGGCCTCGACGAAACGGTCGAGCGCGCGCTGACGGAAGGCGCGAAACTCGCCGCCCTGCACATGCTGCGCCGCCGCAGCGCCGCCGAACTGCAACTGCAGGCACGCCAGGACGCTCTGCGCAGTGCGCTGTGCGGTACCGGCATACCCGAAGCCCGCTTCCACCTCGGCCTGTCCGAGCGACCTCGATTCAGTCTGCTGGGGCTCGCTCCCCTGCACGTGGCCGGCCACGAGCCCCTGCCCGTCATCCGCCTCGGCATGTCAGCTGTGGGGCACTTCGCCGCTGTACATCCGGAAGGGGCTGTCACCACGCTGGGCCGAACCGTTTACGTGCTGGTGCCTCACCTGTCGACCGCCGCGGTACGGCGCCTGGCCGAACAAGCCGTCACCGCACTGTCCCGGCCGCGCACCGTCCCCGTACGCTGTGCCGTCAGCCAGAGCGACGTCGACCTGGACCGGCTGTCCACACTGCGCACAGACGTCGATGGCATCCTCCGAGTGACCACAAGCGATCCGGCAGCTCCACCTGTTGCCGGGCTGAAGGACACCCACGCCCGGGTGCTGCTCAACCACATCGGTGATGTCCTGACCCGCGAACACGCACTGCAGCACCCTGGTATCGCCTTGATGCTCGAACACGACCAGCAGCACGAGACGTTCTACGCACAGTCGCTACTGGCCTGGCTCAACGCGATCGGCAACATCGGTCAGGCCGCAGACGCTCTGGGCATCCACCCCAACACACTCAAGTACCGGCTCAAACGTGCGCGCCAACTGTTCGGACTCGACCTGGATCACCCAGATGACCGCCTGTCCTGCTGGCTCCAACTCCGTCTGAGTACATGATCCAGCCGACGGGCCGGCTGTGGCCGGTCCTCGAGGCCGAAGAGCGAGTCCATCGACGGGCGGTCGACAGGACTCAGCACCTCGCTTTTGCACCGGCCCTATCGGGTGTGGCATCGAGCGCCGTGGACACCCGCCGGGGTATGAACCTCACGCAAGTGGTCGATACCGTCCTGGACAGGTCGATCGCGCTCGGCTACGGCAGTCCGGGCCTGCGCCTGCGGCGCCGGATGCCGGGATGGCCCGCCGACGGTCGCCGAATGGACGGCAGGGTCGTAATCGTGACCGGCGCGGCGTCCGGCATCGGGCTGGCGGCCGCGGTCGGCTTCGCACGTCTGGGTGCCCAGGTCCACGTCCTGGCCCGCAACCGAGAACGTGCCGAAGACGCCGCTCGTCAGACCCGACATCGCCTGCCCGACGCGGCGCACCGGGTGCATCCCGAGGTGTGCGACGTGAGCAGCCTCGCCTCACTGCGCGACTTCACCCGCACTTTCCGCGAACGCCACGATGCTCTGGACGTCCTGGTCAACAACGCCGGAGTGATGCCCGACAGCCGCGAGTACAGCCCCGACGGGGTGGAGCTCACCTTCGCCACCCACGTCCTGGCCCCCTGGGCACTCATCGACGAACTGACCGGACCCTTGCGCCGCGCCGCGCCGTCCCGCGTCATCAACGTGGTTTCCGGCGGCCAGTACGGCCAGGCGCTCCCGGCCGGCGACCCGCAGTCCGAGCGGGACTCCTACAGCCCGAAGAAGATCTACGCACGCACCAAACGTGCCGAACTCGTCATCACCGAACAATGGGCCGACCGGCTGCGCGACCAGGGCATCCACGTCTACGCGATGCACCCGGGCTGGGCGGACACCAAAGGCGTGCGGACGTGGTTGCCCGTGTTCCGCATGCTGACCCGCCCCGTCATCCGCACCCCTGACCAAGGAGCGGACACCATCGTCTGGCTGGGCTCCTCGGACGAGCCGCTCGGCAACTCCGGCTCGTTCTGGCACGACCGCCGGCCCCGCCCCACCACCTACGCGGCAGGCCCTGGCAAAGACGACGACATCACCCACGCCCAGCTGTGGCAACACGTGAGCAGTCTCGCCGCCCGATGATCCGGCCGACCGCAGCAACGCAGCCTTGGGCCGTACGTCCACGCCCGGCACCCCGGCACACCGGCCACCCGCTCACCTTGCCCTGAGCCGACGGCAGCGGCATGACGTAAGGGCGGGAACTGCGCGGGTCCACTCCCACGAGTACGCGCAGTTTGACCTCATCGCCTGCGCCAGCACTCTGGGGGCTGTGTGATCAGCGTTCCGGCAGCATCCCGCCCAGCGAGGAGCGGCCCCGGGCGGGCAGCAGTGGTTCACTGTCAACCGCCCAGCCCCTGCCTGCCGACGCTCATGATTCGCAGTGGTCACGGACCGGGAACCGGCACCTGCGCGGGGCGAGCCTGTCGCTGTCCCCGAGTCCTCACGGACGAACGCGGATGATCGTCTTTCCCTTGCGTCGCCCGGTCGGGTTGAGGGCGGCGACGGCATCGTCGAGGGCCGAGACGTCACCGATGTTCGTCCGCAGCCGTCCGTCCCGCACCCGCTGCACGATCTCACCCAGTTCGGCACGATCGGCCTCGACAACGAAGTCCACCGCCAGACCCTCAGCCGGTCGCGCCTCGACCGGGCCGACGATGGACACCAGCGTTCCTCCAGCCTTGATCAGGGCAGCGGACCGCTTCTGAACGTCACCACCGATGACATCGAAGACCAGATCGACGTCGCCGACCTCTTCCAGCGCGTCCTTCTCGAGGTCGACGAACTCATGCGCGCCGAAGTCGAGCGCCTTCTCTCGGTCGCCGGCGCGGCCGGTGCCGATGACGTAAGCGCCGGCCTCACGTGCGAGCTGGGTCACCATCGTCCCGACCGCCCCGGCCGCGCCATGGGCGAGGACCGTCTGGCCCGACTGGAGGCGACCGTGCTGGAACAGCCCCTGCCACGCGGTCAGACCTGAGATGGGCAGGGACGCGCCTACCGTGAAGTCGACGTCGCCGGGCAGCGGCGCGAGGTTGCGTGCTTCGATCGCCACGTACTCCGCCAGGGTGCCGTCACGGTGCCAGTCGGCGAGGCCGAACACCCGCTGCCCGACCGACAGCCCCGTCGTGCCGTAGCCGAGAGCGGTGACCACTCCGGCCAGCTCATGGCCGGGGATCGACGGCGTCTTGTCACGGCCGGCGCGATCGGTCCAGGTCGATGGCCACTCCATCTCGGTCGGGACGAAGCCCGATGCGTGAATCTGAACGATGACGTCGTTGATCGATGCCTGCGGCTCCGGCCGCTCCACCAGCGTCATCCCTGCCGTTCCCGCGGCCTGGTCCGTCACCACGATCGCCTTCATGGAAATTGCCTCCTCGGCCATTTGTCTCTTTATGTCTCCGACCTTAGGAACAGAACAGCCCATGGGTATGGTCCATTTTCATGGCAAAACCTTGGGCCACTCCGGGATTCGACCTGTTAG
The DNA here is from genome assembly GCF_002911015.1 of Streptomyces populi. Lineage (GTDB taxonomy): Bacteria > Actinomycetota > Actinomycetes > Streptomycetales > Streptomycetaceae > Streptomyces > Streptomyces populi. The sequence continues at coordinate 35,333 of NZ_KZ626876.1, read as the reverse complement.
TCGACGACCGGGCCAGGCCTGCGCAACGGGCTGAGGGGCCTTGACCCCGAGTCTTGAACACGGGTTATGCGGCTTTGGCTAGGGCGTGCCCGGCGGATCTTGGTTGAGTGCGGCCAAGATGCCGGGGACCAGGGGGTTCGGGTCGTTCTTGCGCCACGCGACGGCGACTCGTGTGCGCACGGTGTCGGGCTCGATCCTGCGGAAGGCGACGCCTTCGAGGCGGATCCGGCGGATGCTTTCCGGGGCCAGTGACACGCCGAGGCCGGTTCCCACCAAGGCGCAGACGGTCTGCCATTCCACTGCGTGTTGAGCCACCTGGGGGGTGAAGCCCGCAGCAATGCACAGCCCGGCGATCTGATCGTACAGCGGCGGGCCGACGGCACGAGGCAGGAGCACGAAGGGGCAGTCCGCCAACTGCTCGACCTGGACGGCTCGTTGTGCCGCGAGGGGGTGCGAGGCGGGCAGGACAGCCACGAAGGGTTCGGTCAGCACAGTCTCGAACCCGAGCTCCGCGTCGCGGGCAGGCGGCTCTCGCAATAGGCCGATGTCGATCGTCCGTTCGCGCAGAGCGGCCAGTTGCGGCGTGGTGGTCATCTCCTGGATGTCCAGATCCACGGCGGGAAACCGTTCCCGGAACGTTCGCAGCAAGCTGGGGAGGACGGTGAGAGCGAGGGAGGCAGCGAAGCCGATCCGCAGGTGGCCGGCCCTGCCGCTGCCGACTTCTCGGGCTGCGGTCAGGCCTTGTGCGAGGTGAGTGAGGGCGTGCCGGGCGGCAGGGAGGAGTTCTCGGCCTGCCGCGGTGAGGCCGATGCGCCCGGGTTCGCGACTGAACAGTGCGTAGCCGACCTTGCCCTCCAGGCGGCGGATCTGCTGGCTCAGCGGCGGCTGGGCAATGCCCAGGCGAGCAGCGGCGCGGCCGAAGTGGAGTTCCTCGGCGAGCACGACGAAGGCGTGCAGCTGCTGCAGGGGAAGTTCAGGACGCTCCATACGCTTAGAGATATCACTCCGCACCGAAAGGCGTATTAGACGTATCAGTGCTGGTCACTTAGCGTTCGGCGCATGACAGAGCGACGTTCCATCCTCAGCGGCTCGACGTTCGAGGAACAGATCGGTTATGCCCGCGCGGTGATCGACGGCGACTGGGTCCATGTGTCCGGGACGACCGGATTCGACTACACCACCATGACGATCTCCGAGGACGTGGTGGAGCAGGCCGAACAGTGCCTGCACAACATCGAGGCCGCCCTGAGCGAAGCGAAGTGCACCTTCGCCGACGTAGTACGGGTGCGCTACCTGCTGCCCGACCGTACCGACTTCGAGCCCTGCTGGCCGACGCTGCGTCGCGCGTTCGGCGAGGTCCGGCCGGCCGCCACCATGCTCATGTGCGGCCTCGCCGATCCCCGCATGAAGATCGAGATCGAGGTGTACGCCCGGCGGATCACCGCGTAACCGTCCGATCCGATCTCGGGGAACGGGGGCACCGTGCCCGAGGTCGGGCGGGGCGATCTGACGCATTCCGAGTGGGCACGGCTCGCGCCACTGCTACCCGGCGACGGACGGCCGGGCGGACGGTGGAGCGACCACCGCACGGTGATCAACGGAATCCTCTTCCGTCTGCGCACAGGTGCGCCTTGGCGTGACGTGCCGTCGCAATGCGGGCCGCGGAAAACCGTCTACGAACGTCACCGACGCTGGTCGGCAGACGGCACTTGGGACAAGACCCTGCGCTCGCTCCTGGCGCACGCCGACGCGGGTTCAAGGCCACCGTCCCGGTCCCGGCGGACCGGGTCCGCAACCGCCTCAAGCTCGGCTCCCGCGGTGGGCGGCCGCCGACGTTCGGCAAGGACGACTACAAGCAGCGGCACGCGGTCGAGTGCGGGATCAACCGCCTCAAGCGCCAGCGGGCTCCGCATGTCTGATCGAGGGTGATCTGTTCGGTCTGCTCGGCGGCCTGGCCTGCGGAGACGAGGTCTTCGGCGTGATCGACGACTCCAGCCACCGGCTCAAGAACCGGCTCGCCGCCGTCGAGCGGGACACCCGGGTGGCACCTCACGTTGCTGCGCCGTCAGGTTCAAAGGACGAGTCCTCCGTTTACGGCGCGGAGGAAGAGCCGCTGGTGCCACTCGTTGGCGTCCGGCCCGGGGTCGGTGACCAGAACGGGGTTCGGGCCGTCGGCGACGAACGTCTGCACTTCGGGTCTCATAGGCGAATGATCGGCTGCCTTCATCACTGCGGGCAAGGCATTTGGGCCGGTCAAGCCGCTACTGCCCCGGCAAGCGAACCTGTCGGGAAAGCGGACCGCTTGTCGAATCAGCCAGGGCGTGCTGCGGGGTGGTCCTGTGGCCGGGTGGTCGGCTCTGGCGTGTAATGGAGGTACGGGGCGGGCGCCGGGGTACGACGGCCGCGCCACGCTCCGAGGCGATCGCAGCCGGAGGACTTCTCATGAAGTACCGCAGCCGAGCATTCATCGCAGCCGCCGGAACGGCGCTCTTCCTGTCCACGGCCTCTGTGGCCTACGCCGGTGGCAGCAGCCACGGTCCGGCAGACGGCTCCGACCAAGCGCGATCGGCGGTGAGCACCTCGTCCTCTGCGACGGTGTCCGCCCGGTCCGGTCCGCTCGGCAAGATCCTGGTCAACAGCAAGGGGCACACTCTCTACCTGTTCCAGTCCGACAAGAACAACAAGTCCACCTGCAACGGAGAATGCGCCAAGGCCTGGCCTCCGCTGAAGACGAACGGCAAGCCGACCGCCGGAGACGGCGTCAACGCCAAGCTGCTGTCGACCATCACGCGCAGCGACGGCTCGAAGCAGGTCACCTACAACGGGCACCCGCTCTACACGTTCGCCGACGACACCAAGGCCGGGCAGACCAACGGGCAGGGGCTCGATGCCTTCGGTGCCAAGTGGTACGTGCTGGGCACCGACGGCAAGCAGATCACCAAGGCGTCGCCGTCGTCACCGAGCGGCGGCTACTGACCGGGCCGCCCGGGGTGGCCTGCGGCGGGATCTGGCGCCTGTGCTGGAAAACGGCGCTGAACGCCCTCGGCATCACCTCGACGGCCGCCTTCAGCGGCCCGCCGGCTTCCTCGGCCCTCCGGTTGCTCCGGACCGTCGGCTGCTCCGGCCCGCAGGTTGCCTCGACTGCCTCGGTCACACGTCTCGTTCGGCGCTCCCCGGCAGAAGGGTGAGGTGGACCTGGCGGTGCGGCCGGGACCGTGCCCGTACGGGCGCCGGGGGTCAGCCGTCTTTGCGGCCCAGGACGCGACGGGCCGCTTCCGCCTCTGCCTCGGCGGGCGACAGCTCGTCGAGTGTGTCGAGTTCGGCGTCCGCCTCCAGCTCTCTTTCCCAGGCCGCGGCGAGGCGCTCCTGCTCGTCGCGCGGTTCGGCGTCGACGGTCCGGCGGTCCTCCGGGTTCAAAGCTGCCAGAAATCTAGACACCGAATCCATCGGCATGCCGTACTCCTCGTCGCCGGACAGCGTGTTGATGCGCTCAGCATGGTCGATCGACCTTCGGCCAGTCGTCTGACACGGCTTGGCGCTACCCGGATGGCCGCGGCCGGCCGGGGAGCGCTCTTGCCGCAGGGTCATGACGATGCGGCCCAGTCGATCAGCGGTCGGCCGCCGCGTCGTCGCTGTGCTCGTAATTGGCCAGCGCCAGCCCGAGGGCGAAGAAGGTGGGCGCCCACTCCCCCACGAAGATGCCCCAGCGGTCGGCCCGCTCCAGGTTCTCCTGCTTGTTGGACGCCAGCCAGGAGACGAGCGAAAGGCCGATGGAGCCGAAGGCCGCGGCGTAGGCGTGTTCACTCTGGATGCCCGCATCGTGCAACTTCTTCACGATCATTGCTTTCCCTCTCGTCACGGACCAGGCATCCGTTTTGGGATGCTTTCAACCCTTTCCGGTTTCGTGGCGTCCACGGATGCGAGGGCTGAGCACCCGCACACTTCTCCGTGACGGAGCTCGGCCCCGTCGCGGAGGACCGGGCGGGCTGCCGCCTGCCGCGGCCCCGCGCGCCCGCGCGGTCCAGGGCGGCGTGTGACGGCCGGGCGCCGTGGTCGGCGGGCACGGCTCACGGATCAGCGCTCGTGGGCCGGATGGAGAGCGGCCCGGGCTGCCCGCGGCCGGTCCTGGCCGCATCCAGGGATCGATCCCCTGCCGAAAAGGGGGTGAGTCGTCCGACGCCCCGGGCCGTCCGGGACACGGGAGGTGTGGCATGGTCATCAGCCGTGCGGGGATCCTGGTTCCCGGCGCGACGGGAGTCCTCGGCTCTGCCCTGGCTGTGCGCCTGCACGAGCAGGGAGCCGCCCTGGCCGTGGCCGGCCGCGACCGCGAAGGGCTCGCCCGCGTGTCCCGGGCCTGCGGAGACGCCCCCGCCCGCGCCTTCGATGCGTACGACCTCGAGCAGTGCGCACGCACGGTGGCCTGGGCCGCCGGGGAACTCGGCGGCCTGGACGCGGTCGTCGTCTGCGTCGGCGTCGCCGCCTTCGGACCGGCCGAGTCGGTGAGCGACGCGGTGGCCGAGCATCTGTTCACCGTCAACACGCTGGCTCCCCTGGCGTTCTTGCGAGCCGCCCTTGCCGTCGTCGAGCCGGGCGGCGTGATCGCGGCGATCACGGGCGTCGTCGCCGACTCGCCCTCGGCCGGCATGGCCGACTACTCCGCGTCGAAGGCGGGACTCGCGACGTGGCTGCGGGCGGTCCGGCGCGAGCAGCGGGCGTCCGGGGTCACGGTGCTGGAGATCCGTCTGCCCCATGTGGAGACGGGATTCGCCGGCCGCGCCGTTCTGGGAACACCTCCTGCGCTGCCGGCGGGGCTGCCCGTCGCCGAGGCGGTGGACGCCATCGTCGCCGCGCTCTCGGCCGGTGCCCGCGTGGTGAAGCCGGGCCGTGACGCGCCGCTCGACGCCGAGCGATAGAGCGGGCGGCCGAGGAGCCACCGTGCCCGACGGCAGGGCGCCCCGCCGGTCCCACCGGATTCTGCATCCCGTGGAGCCGGTCACCCCTCGCGCGCCGCGGGAATTGCGGCGGATGCTGCTCCGGCAGAACTGGCACGATCTGGTGTTCCTGCACTGGCCCGCGGACCCGTTCCAGGTGGCCGGGCTCCTGCCGGCCGGAACCGTCCCCGACCTTCACAACGGCCGTACGTACGTCGGCCTGGTCTTCTTCCGTATGCGCGATCTCGCCATCGGCGCCGCCCCGGCGATCCCGTACTTCGGGTCCTTCCACGAGGTCAACGTGCGTCTCTACAGCCGGGACGCGCTGGGGCGCCGCGGCGTGGTGTTCCGCTCGCTGGAATGCGATCGCCTGGTGCCCGTCCTGGCCGCAGACGCATCCTTCCGGCTCCCGTACCGGTGGTCCCGTATCCACAGCCAGTGGTTCGACAACCGCCTGCTGTACCGGAGCAGCCGCCGCGGAACACCGGACGCCGAGGCTCACGTGTGGCTCGAGGTATCCGGCGCACCCCTGGCCCCGGATCCGCTCGAGGAGTTCCTCACGAACCGCTGGGGACTGCACGGACACGCGTTCGGGCGCTCCTACTACCTTCCGAACACTCACCCGCAGTGGTCCTTTTGCCGCTGCTCCCTGCTCGGCTGGGACGACTCGCTCGTCGCAGCCGCGGGCCTGTCCCGGCCGAGGGAGGCGCCGGTCAGCGTGTTGTACGCGCCCGGTGTGCCGGTGCGGTTCGGAACGCCGGTGTCGTTGCCCGGCACCTGATGCCCGTGCGCACGGGGCCGTCGGTTCTGCGTGCCGGTGCCCGCTCCCCCATGACCGCGGGCAGGGGTCCGGCTCCCCCGGGCCCGTGCTCACGGACCTTGCCGGCCGGCTCGGCGACCCGTGGGACGGGCATGACCGGCAAGGGCTCGAGGGCGCGGGCGAGGGGCATGCGGACCGCCCGCGAAGCGGTCCCCAATACGACGCACAGTCGATGCAAGTTGCCCGCTGCATCGATATTGCGGAGGGTGGCAGAGCCGGAATCGCACCGCACGAACCGATGCGCCAGACATCGCGGACGGTACGGCCCTACAGCGGTCGCCCCCTTCGCGGACATGGCGCAGCCCGCCCTGTTCGAGGAGCAGTCGCCATGACCGCACAGCATCCGACCGGGCAGCCCCTCAGGGGTGCTCCGCTCACGGCTCCCGTTCAGGAGTCCCTCCGCGAGGAGGAACTGGCCACCGCGTTCGCCGGAGGCGACGAGCAGGCCCTTTCCGAGGTATACCGCCGATGGGGCCGGCTGGTGTACACCCTGGCCCTGCGCTCTCTGGGCGATGCGGCCGAGGCAGAGGACGTCACCCAGGTGGTGTTCCTCGCCGCCTGGCGGGGGCGGGCCGGCTTCGCACCCGAGCGGGGCGCCCTGGCGGCGTGGATCGTCGGAATCACCCGGCGCAAGATCGCCGACGCGTTGCACGCCCGGACACGCCGGGCCGATCTGGTGGCGGCGGCGGGGGCTGTCGTACGCACGCAGGATCGTTCCGGTGAGCCCGATGCGGTGCTGGACCGCGTGCTGATCAGCCACGAGTTGTCGAAGCTCCCTGCGACTCAGAGGCGCGTGCTCAGCCTCGCCTACTACAACGACCTGACGCAGACCCAGATCGCTGAGGTCACCGGCTTGCCGTTGGGAACGGTCAAGAGCCACACCCGTCGCGGACTGCACGGGCTGAACCGTCACCTCCGGGATGTGGCGGAGAACAGCCTCCGGCCGTGACCCTTCAGGCAGACGGACCGCCTCGCCGACGTACCGAACCCCGGGCCGGGAAACGTCCGCCGTGCGCACGGCGTCGCCCGCGCGGAACGTCTGCTCGCGCTCCCTGCCGGCCGCTTCGGCTCCGGGGCTCGGCCGACTGATCGCGCCACCTCGGGAAAACGGTGCAACCACTCGGCGACTTCCCAGGGAATGAAGGGACGAAAGGCAACAAAAGGTTCCGCTCTCGCGGGCCTGACTCCGGTAAGAGAAGGGACGGGCGATGAATCTCCAGGACGAACTCCCCCTCGACCACCACCTGGCCACCGTCTACAGGTGGGGGGCCGCCTTCTGCGGCGTGGTCCTGCTCGTCTTCGGCGCCCTCGGCTTCGCCGACGAGCTCAGCCCGTTCAACACGGACGGGGACAGCATCGCGGGCATGTCGACGAACGGGACCCTCAGCCTGATCTCCGTGGCCGTCGGCCTGGTCCTGATCGCCGGTGCCGTCATCGGCGGGAACGTCGCCTCCACGCTCAACATGACGGTGGGCACACTGTTCCTGCTCAGCGGATTCGTCCACATCTTCATCCTGGACCGGCCCGCCAACATCCTCGACTTCGGCATGACCAACGTCATCTTCAGCTTCGTCATGGGGCTGGTGATCCTGACGTTCGGCATGTACGGGCGCGTGTCGAGCAAGCTGCCCCACGACAACCCGTACTGGCAGCGCCGCCATCCGCGCGAGGCCGCCCGGGAGTCCCTCGCCCGGCGCCGGCAGCCGGCCCCCGCGGCGGCGCTGCCGACCGGCACGGACCGGTCGGCCCTGCCGCCGGGAGCCGCCAGGTCTCCCGGCTCGCGACACGGCCGCTGAGCCGTCCGGGCCCGGCCACGACCCGTTCGGCACCGCAGTGTCCCGCACACCCCTCCGGCCGGACGAGGCAGCGGGCCGGGCAGACACAGGGCACGGTGACGGTGGTTCAGGTCCGGTCAGCGGTGGGAGTGGCGGCGCTTTCGGGCTGCCACGGACGAAGCGGCACGACGACCGGGACCGGGGTGGGCACGGGAGCGGGGACGGCCGGAACACAGGCGCGGGCTCTTGCCGGTGAGCGTCGGGACGCCTGGCTCGCCGACCCGTGTCCGCGAGCCTCGCCAGGCCTTCCGTCCTCCACTTCTGCCGGCTCGTCCACCCCTCGCCGCCCGCCTCCGAGAGAGACGTCAGGCGTGTGCGTGGCGAGAGGGCGCTGCCGTTCGCTGCGGCACCGCACGGCGGCCGGGGCCGGCAGAGGCCACAGCCACCGTCCGCAGGCGCCGCAGCCACAGGGACGCCGTAAGGAGGAGGCCGGTGAAGATGGCCAACAGCATGACGGATATCCACATCTGCCGGCCCCCAGGAGACTGCCAGCCCGTCCAGAGGGCCGACACCGCCCACAGAACGACGCCCGCCGCATAGAAGGCACGGACCCTGCGCAACTGCCGCATGGCCCGAAGGGACAGGAAGCGATCAGTCTTGGATGCCATGCCGGTGCGTGTACCCCCGCGCAGGCGATCCAGCGCCTCGATTCGTTTCCCTTCTTCGGCAACGTCCGGCAGCACAGTCGCCGGCGCTCCCGGCGACGTCAGGCAGGAATGGGCTCTGCTCGCTGTGATGTTCTTGCAGCTCGCCCGGATCAGCAGCGGCCGGGCGTCGTCCTCCGCGGTCCGGACCGCGTGATCACCACGCTGACCCTCGCCAGCCGGGAGGCGACCCTCGTCGACGCGGCCGTCGCATGCTCGGGTGCGGGCCTTTGCGCCGGGGAGGGTGTCAACGCGTCGCGGTTCCGGGCACCGGGCCACGTACGGGCATGATCCCGTGGAGCCGACGGGGTTTGGGGGCGTCCAGCATGGTGACGCCGTTGTAGCGGCGGCTGCGGAAGAAGAGCACCGGAGCGGCGACGAACGTGACGGCGATCGAGACGACACTGACGGGGAACAGGGTCGGGAGCGACTGTCCCTCGGGAAGCGTGCGGCCGCCCTCGTGGACGGCATAGGCGAATGCGGCAAAGAAGACCACGAGACTGAGGACAGCCAGAACCAGCAGAAGTGCGCGGGTTCGGCGGGTGCGCCCCTCGGTTCGGACCTCGGCCAGCAGGGATGCGTCGCACACGGGGCAGGTCAACTCGACGCTCTGCCTGCCGGATGCCGGTCGGCGCACGCGGTACAGGCTGTCCCGCCATGTGATCCTGCGGGTTCGGGTGAGGACGCCGGTGGTCCGGTCGCTGAGGATGTGGCGCACCGAGACTTCCACAGTGCCTGGTATCGGTCGGTTCACGTCCCTACAGCCCCCCCCCTGTCACACGCCCCGATATGGACGCAGAAGTCACAGTGTCGGGCGCGCGGCGGCGAGGGATCAACAACTCGCGAGAGGCTTTGCCTCAACCATGCCTTCCGGGTGGGAGGTCGGCTGCGCTGCCGGCCTGGCAGCACACAGGTCCGGTTGCGCGGGCAGATCACTTTCTCGGCTTGCGAAGGGTCGCCCGTCACGGCCCTCAGCGGCAGCGGTCGGCGGCTGCCGCCGCTGCCGGCGGAAGGCCGTGGCTTTCCGGATGACGCCTCGGACGGGCTGCGAGGTGAGTTCGCAGGCTGTGGCGGCCCCCGCGACGTGCACGGGACCACGTGGCTGACCTGGACCGAGCCGAGCATCGCGGACTGGCAGGAGACCGACGCCTCAGACACGCGGACGCGCGCGTCAGCCGCAGGCAGCGACACGCACCGGGGCCGGGTCTGAGGCTTCGCGACCAAGGGCGAACCGGCCGTCTTCCGTCTCACCAGAGGCACGTCACGGCCCCCGTCATGTTTTCCGCGGTCCGGCAAGGGGACCGCCGGCCTCCAGACCCGGCGTGAGCGGTCCCCCTGTCGAACCGGGCACAACGTGGATGCGCACATACGACGCCAACGCCCTGGCCGGCACAGCACAAACCCCGTCGAGGACCCCGCCCCCGGGACCTGCCGCGCCGTTGTCAGCTCGCCGCGGTGAAGGTGTAGCTTCCCGCCGGCAGGTGGAAGCTCGCCGGCCCTGCCGGAACGGCCTGGGCGGGCGCCACGATCGACTGCGGCCGTGAGGTGGGTACGGTCACGGCCGCGTAGGTGTTGACGGGCACGGTGACCCGCAGTTCCAGTCGCCCGCCGGAGACCGACCAGCCGCTCGACGCGCTGCCGAAGGGCGTGTCGTACGTGGTGTCGGCGGAGGTCAGTCCGCCGCCGGGCCGCGGTGCGACGCGCAGGGAGGCGTAGCCGGGGCTCGCCGGACCGAGGCCGCCGATCTGGCGGTAGAGGAAGTCGCCGACCGATCCGAGACCGTAGTGGTTGAACGAGTTCATGCCCGGATCGTTGAACGATCCGTCGGTCCGGATGCCGTCCCAGCGCTCCCAGATCGTGGTGGCACCGTGATCGATCATGTAGCCCCAGCCGGGAAAGCCCCGCTGGAGCAGGATCCGGTACGCGGTGTCGAGGTGCCCGTGGTCCGCCAGTACGGGCAGCAGGTTCTCGACGCCGAGGAAGCCGACGCTGAGGTGCCCGTTCGTCGCGGTGACCTTGGCGGCCAGCTTGTCCGCGGCCGGCTGGACCAGGGACGCGGGCAGCAACTCGAAGGCCAGGGCCAGCACGTAGCCGGTCTGGGTGTTGCCGCGGACGGTCCCGTCGGCGGTGACGAAGCGCGCGGTGAAGGCCGCCGCCACCTGGTCGGCGAGCCGTCCGTAGGAGGTGGCCTCGGCCGTGCGGCCGGTGGCCGCCGCCATCCGTGAGACCAGGCGCGCCGACCAGGAGAAGTAGGCCGTGCAGATGACGTCCTGCGCCGTGTTGTCGTCGACGTTGAGCCAGTCGCCGAAGGTCTGCCGGTCGCGTATCAGGTCGCTCCCGGCGGTGCCGCGCAGATAGTCGACCCAGCGCGCCATCGCCGGGAAGTGCCGGTCGACGACGCTGAGATCGCCGAAACGCTGCCACAGCGTGTACGGGATGATCACGCCGGCGTCACCCCAGCCGGCCGTGCCGGAACCACCGATCACCGCGGGCGCCACGTCGGTGAAGGCGCCGTCGGACTGCTGGGCGTCCGTCAGGTCGTCGGCGAACTTGGCGAGGAGGCCGTGGCTGTGCAGGTTGAAGGTGGAGGTGGCGCAGAAGGCGGCGATGTCGCCCGTCCACCCCAGGCGCTCGTCGCGCTGAGGGCAGTCGGTGGGGATGGAGAGCATGTTGCCGCGTTCGCCCCAGACGATGTTGTGCTGGAGCTGGTTGATCAGCGCGTCGGAGGTGCTGAACGTGCCCGGCTGTGCCGCGTCGGTCCACACCGCGCGACCCGTGACGGTGCTGCCGTCCGGGCTGAACCCGGCCGGCGCTCCGCTGAGTTCGACGTAGCGGTAGCCGTGGACGGTGAACCGGGGTTCGTACGTCTCCACTTCCCCGGTACCGGCGAGGGTGAACCGGTCGGTGGCCTGGGCGGCGCGCAGGTTGGTGGTGTAGAGCGTGCCGTCGGGGTTGAGGACCTCGCCGTGCCGGACGGTGACCGTGGTTCCCGCGTCACCGCTGAGCGCGATCCGGTTCCAGCCGGTGAAGTTCTGCCCCAGGTCGAAGATCCACACCCCTGGCAGGGGCTGGGTGATCGACACGGGACTGAACTCGTGCTGGACGGTGACACCATTGTCGACCTGCGCGACGAGACGGGGCGTGGTCCCGTCGTGGACGGTGGCACCGGCCCAGTCCTTGTCGTCGAAGCCGGCGGCGTCCCATCCGTCGACGTGCAGACGAGCGTCGTAGGACTCGCCGTCGTAGAGGTCGTCCACCGTGATCGCGCCCGTGCTCGTCTTCCAGGTGCCGTCCGTCGTCACCCACTGGGTACTGCCGTCGGTGAAGGTGATGAGCAGCTGCGCCGCGTACCACGGCCGGGTGCCGTAGTGCCGGCTTCCGGCGAAGCCCAGACTGCCGGAGTACCAGCCGTTGCCCAGCCAGGCGCCGAGCACGTTGGCCCCTTGCCGGATGTCTGGTGTCACGTCAAAAACCTTGTACTGAAGGCGTTTGCCGTAGTCGGTCCATCCGGGGGCCAGCACGTCGTGGCCCACCTTCGCCCCGTTGAGCCGGGTCTCGTGAAGACCCAGCGCGGTGGTCAGCAGCCGGGCGGCGGCCACCTCCTTGTCCACGGTGAAGCTCTTGCGCAGCAGCGGCGCGGGGCTGACGACCCGCACACCGGATCCCCACGGACCGGCGCCGTACGCCGCGACCGCCCGGGCCGCCGGCCAGCCGCCGTCGTCGTACCCGGGGGTCTGCCAGCCGGAGGGCCCGCTCTGGAACGACTTCCACGACGCGTCGGTGACGATGGTCGGGCCCCCGGTCACCGTCAGCTTGGCGATGATCGCGGCGGGAGACTGACTCGTGTTGCGGGCGGCGACCGCGATCACGTTGCGGCCGCTCGTGAGGCGGGCGGTGACATCGACGAGGGCGGCGCTCTTCCACGAGTCGGTGACGCGAGGCGAGGAACTCACCAGCGTTCCGTTGACCCATACGTCGGCGGTGTCGTCCCCGGTGACGACCAGCGTCGCGGCGGTGGGCGCGTCCGTCAGCGTGAAGGCGCGGCGGAAGTACCGGGTCTCGGCGGGACGCCCCGCCGCGGGATCGCCCTCGGGGTACCAGATCCAGCCCGCCCCCGACAGGTCCGGGCCCGCCGGCCGTCCGATGAACGCGGCACGCCATTCGTCGGCCGGTGCCAGTAACCCGGTCTCGAACCACTCCGGCTCGCTCCACGTGCCCGAACGGCCCTGGGAGTCCCATACGCGTACGCGCCAGAAGTAGCGGGTCAGACTCGCCAGGGGCCGGCCGGCGTAGGCGATGTCGATCTGCCGGCCGGACGGGACACGCCCGCTGTCCCACAGGTCACCACCGCCGGCGGCCGTGGAGGAGACCTGGATCTGATAGCCGGCCTGCCGCTGCTGGCGCTCCGTCGAATCGAGCCGCCAGCCGAACCGCGGCCGCGCGGTGTCCACCCCCAGTGGGTTGTCACGGCGCTCCACGGTGCGGCCGGCCACGCTCAGCGGCGACGGGGCCGCGAGGTCGGGAGCGACGACGGCGGTGTACCAGGGGGCGACTCCGTAGGCGCCCAGGTCCCGGGCGGCGGGCCAGCCTCCGTCACCGAAGCCGGGCTGCTCCCACCCCTCGGGCACGTCCTTGCCCGCCGACCAGCCGCTGCCGGTGACGACGTCGGTCGTGCCGCCCGCGGACAGGACACGGACCCGCCCGATGACGCCGGCGGGGCCGCCCTGGTTGCGGACTGCCAGAGCGAGGGTGTTGACACCGGTCGTCACGGCGGGCCGCAGGTCCACGTAGAGGGCCCTGCGCCAGGAATCCGCGCCTCTGGGAGAGCCTGCCAGGGGTGTTCCGTTGAGCCAGACGTCGACCGTGTCGTCGCCCGTGACGACGAGCTGCGCGTCGGTCACCTCGCCCTGGGCGACGGTGAACCGGGTGCGGAAGTAACGGTGTCCGACGGGGGCGTCGGTGCCCGGATCACCTTCCGGGTACCAGATCCAGTGCGCCGGGGAGAGGCCGACGGGCAGTGCCCGCGGTGCATCGGTGGCCGCCCGCGCGCGGGCGGGGAGCGCACCGACGGCCCCCGCGGCGAGCGCGCCCACGGCCAGCGCCGATCCTGCGCCGAGGAAGCCGCGCCGGCTGAAGGCGGAACGGGCGCGGGGGGTGGGCGAGTCGGGGCCGTGAGGGGTGGGCGAGTCGGGGCCGTGGGGGGTGGTCTGACTGGCCAACGGAGTACTCCTTCACACACGTCGGGCGAGGCAGGACGGCTCGGTTGTACGGCGGACACGGACGGGAGCGGCCGGTTCCGAAGTGGGATTGAAACGTTTCAACAAGCTGGTGCGGTCGTACCGTACGAGAGTCACCAAGGGGGGTCAAGGGGTTCGGCACACCGTTCGGGACGGCCCCACGCCCGCCTCGCGCGCACCTCGGCGCACTCGCCACGCACACTCGGCCTCGAACACCCGGCGAGGAAGCCCGCGCGATCGGCAGGATCCGGCGACACCGGCTGCGGAGCGCGGTGACGCACACTGGAAAGGCACCCCGTCGAGGTGCTCCGAGATCGTTGAGGGAACCGTCGGCGGCCGGGATCCTGCGGCACGGACCCCTGCGGCACGGACCGGGAGGGCCATGACACCAGGTACGACACCAGGTATACCCGGACGACAGTGGGGCGCACTGCGTCGGCGTGCCGTGCGCCTCCTGGCGAAGCCGCGACGCCTCCCCGCACCGGCTCCTCCCCCGCGCTCCGCCCAGCTGCGGGCGCTCACCGCCCTGCTGGACGAGGCGGTGGCGGCGCAGGCACCGGCGGACCGGACGGTGGCGGCCTGCGGCGAACCGGGCCCCCTCGCCGGGCAGACCGCCCGGGAAGCCGGACGACAGTACAGGGTCCTGCACCGGCTGCACGCGCGCGTGCGCGATCTGCCGCTGACGGAGGCCGATCTCGTCCGGGCCCAGGAGTACGCGGGACGCCTGCTCTCCTACGGCCAGTGGATGATGCGCGAGGCCATGGACCTCGCCTTCCCCTCGAACCCGCGTCCGAGCGTCGAGGCGGCCCGGCTCCACCTCAACGGCCTGGGAAGGCCCGCCGACGACCTGCGCAGGCTCCGCGACGCCCTCCGCTCCGAGTGCGGCGACGGACCCGCGGGGCCAGGGCACTGAGCCGGACGGCCGTCGCGGACGGTGGTCCGCGTCGTACGGGAGCGGGCCGCACCGGTCAAGGCCAGGACGCCGCAGAACTCTGCGATCCGGCCGTCGCGGGCGGTGCGGTGCCGTTCGGCGCGGACCCACGCGTTCCGTGCGGTTCGGTGCCGTGACGCAGTCGGCCGACCGTCATGGGCGGCGGCGACGCGTACCCGGGCCCCTTCGGGCCGAGAGCCGGATACGCGTCGACGCCACCGGTCCGGTGGACGCCGCCGTCCGGCTCGGCGGACGGCGGCGCTGTCCGGTTCAGCGAAGCGTGCGCTCCAGTCGCTCCGCCACCAGCTTCACGAAACGCCCCGGGTCCGTCGGCCGCCCGCCCTCCGCGAGCACCGCGAGTCCGTACAGCAGGTCGGCGGTCTCGGAGAGCCCGGAGCGGTCCTCACCCTCCTGGTACGCCTGGTTCAGACCCTGGACCAGGGGGTGAGCGGGGTTGAGTTCGAGGATCCGCCGGGCGGACGGAATCTCCTGGCCCATGGCCCGGTACATGCTCTCCAGCGCCGGAGTGAGGTCATGGGCATCGGAGACCACACAGGCCGGGGAGACCGTCAGCCGGGTCGACAGGCGGACGTCCTTCATCTCCTCCCCGAGGTGTTCCTTCATCCAGCCCAGCAGGGCGGCGTACGTCTCGGCCTGCTTCTCCCGCCCGCCGTCGGCCTGTTCGCCGCCCTGGACGTCGAGATCGATCTCGCCCTTGGCGACGGACCTCAGCCGCTTGCCCTCGAACTCGCCCACGACGTCGACCCACACCTCGTCGACGGGGTCGGTGAGCAGCAGGACCTCGACACCCCGGTCCCGGAACGCCTCCATGTGCGGGGAGTTCTCGATGGTCTGCCGGGACGTGCCGGTCATGTAATAGATGTCGTCCTGACCGTCCTTCATCCGCTCCACGTACTGCTGGAGCGTGGTCGGCGCCTCCTCGTCGTGGGTGCTGGCGAAGGACGCCACGGCCAGCAGGGCGTCGCGGTCGTCGGTGTCGCCGAGCAGGCCCTCCTTCAGCACGGCACCGAACTCCCGCCAGAACGCGGCGTACTTGTCGGCGTCGTTCGCCTTCATCTCCTTGACCGAGGACAGGACCTTCTTGGTCAGCCGGCGCTGGATCATCCGGATGTGCCGGTCCTGCTGGAGGATCTCCCGGGAGACGTTGAGCGAGAGGTCCTGCGCGTCGACGACACCCTTGACGAAGCGGAGGTGGGGCGGCAGCAGCGCCTCGCAGTCGTCCATGATCAGTACGCGCTTGACGTACAGCTGCAGACCGCGGCGGAAGTCCCGGGTGAACAAGTCGTGGGGCGCGTGAGCCGGAAGGAACAGCAGCGCCTGGTACTCGAAGGTGCCCTCGGCCTGGAGGCGGATCGTCTCCAGGGGATCGCGCCAGTCGTGGCTGACGTGCTTGTACAGCTCGTGGTACTCGTCGTCGGAGACCTCGTCGCGCGAGCGTGCCCACAGCGCCTTCATCGAGTTCAGTGTCTCGGGTTCGGGCGTTTCCTCGCCGTCGGTCGCCTGCGGGAGGAGCCGGACCGGCCAGGTGATGAAGTCGGAGTACCGCTTGACGATCTCCTTGATCTTCCAGGCGGAGGTGTAGTCGTGCAGCTGGTCGTCGGTGTCGGCAGGCTTGAGGTGGAGCGTGACGGCACTGCCCTGCGGCACGTCGTCGACCGTCTCCAGGGTGTACGTGCCCTCACCTCGCGACGACCACCGCGTGCCGCTGCGCTCCCCGGCACGCCGGGTCACCAGGGTCATCTCGTCGGCCACCATGAAGCCGGAGTAGAAACCGACGCCGAACTGTCCGATGAGCCCCTCGGCCCCGGCCGCGTCCTGTGCCTCCTTCAGCTCCTGGAGGAAGGCGGCCGTGCCCGAATTGGCGATGGTGCCGATGAGCTTGCCGACCTCGTCGTACGACATCCCGATGCCGTTGTCCCGCACGGTGAGCGTACGGGCCTTCTGGTCTAGCTCGATCTCGATGTGCGGGTCGGACGTGTCGGCGTCGAGCCCGTCCTCCCGCAACGCGGCAAGACGCAGCTTGTCGAGCGCGTCGGAGGCGTTGGAGACGAGCTCGCGCAGGAAGACGTCCTTGTTCGAGTAGACCGAGTGGATCATCAGCTGGAGCAGCTGGCGTGCTTCTACCTGGAACTCGAACGTTTCGGTCGCCATGCTTCGTATTCCTCACAGGTTCCTGGGTGGCCGAATCGGGCGACAGCCACTGTAAGACACCAAGTCGACGCATTGTCACCGCCGTTCGCCGCGCGGCGCCCGCATCTGTGTCTGCGTCAGACGGACCTCACCGTGGGCGCGCCCGCCCCGGCCGTCCCGCCAGGACGTGGGGCAGGTGCCCCGCGCGGTCGCGGCCCCGGCGTCGGCAAACTGGAGCAGGAGCGTCTCGTCCACCGGGCCCGCCCGCACTCCCGCTTCGGCCGCTCCTGGCGCCGCGAAGTCCCGCCGGCACCCGCCCACCGCCCCATCACACGTACGGAGGGGCGACCAGCAAGGTGTTGCGGATCGCCTCGACGATCTCAGGCTGGTGCTGCACCAGGTAGAAGTGGCCGCCCGGCAGCAGTGTCAGGTCGAACGAACCGGCGGTGTGGTCGGCCCACAGCTTCATCTCGCCCTCGTCGACCTTCGGGTCCTGCGCGCCGAGGAATCCGCGGATCGGACAGGCCACGGGCGGGCCGGGCACGTAGCGGTAGGTCTCGATGAGGCGGTAGTCGTTGCGCAGCGGGGGCATGATCATCTCGATGATCTCGGGATCGTCGAACATCCGGCTGTCCGTGCCCTCCAGGCCGCGCAGTTCGGCCAGCACGTCTTCCTGCGACATGGCGTGCACCCGCTCGCCGCGGTTGACCGGCGGAGCGCCGCGGCCAGACGCGAAGAGCGCCGTCACGGGCGTCGGGGAGTCTTCGAGGAGGCGGATGACCTCGAAGGCCACCGCCGCCCCCATGCTGTGCCCGAAGAACGCCGTCGGTACGGCCGGTTCCCCGCACAGCGCCTCGGCGACATGGGCGGCGAGGTCTTGCAGCGTGGCGGGGAACGGGTCGGCCCTGCGGTCCTGCCGCCCCGGGTACTGGACGGCGACGATGTCGATCTCCGGGGCCAGGGCACGCGCGAGCGGCATGTAGAAGCTGGCGGAACCGCCCGCGTGCGGCAGGCAGACGAGCCGGTGGCGGGCGTCCGGGGCGTTCGCGTAACGGCGCAGCCACGCCTGCCGGTCCGTGGACGGTTTCGGGGTCGGGGCGTACATCAAGGTTTCTCCAGAGTGCGGAAGGCGAAGCGCCGAGGCGGAGGTCGCCCGCGGCGGTGGGTGCGTCAGTGGGCGACCGCGGCCCCCGGTTCGGTGACCGCGGTGTGCTGCTCCACGACCCGGCTCGGACGCGCCGGCCCTGTCACCGGCGCCCGAGCCTGTGTGTCCACTCCCAGCAGGCCGGCCACCTCGTCGGCGACGGACGTCGCGTCGCGGCCGACGCAGTCGACCCGGTGCACCGTGACGCGGCCGGAGAGCCGGTCGAGCACGTCGTCGTAGGCGTGGGCGAGCCCGGTGAGCAGCCGGGCGTCCTCGTGCAGTTCGGTGCCGTTCCGGCGGCTGCGGGTGCGCCGCAGTGCCTCGTCGACCGGAAGGTGGAGCCGTACCACGACGTCCGGCGGGGCGGTCGAGAACATGTCGGCCAGGCGCTGCGCCAGTTCCTCGCGGGGCGCGGCGGCGAGCCGCAGCAGGTCCAGGCCGAGCGCCCACGGATCCGTACCGCCCGAGCAGGCTTCCAGCCAGTCCCGCACCTCGCGCGCGGTCTCCGGACCCTGCTCCGCCCACCAGCGCCGGACGGCGTCGCCGGGATCGGGATCGCCCGCGATCCGCGCGAACATCGGCAGATAGACGAGGGGGTCGACCAGCGGGTGCCTGTCCGCCAGGACGATCGCGCCACGCTGCGTGGCGCGGCGCTCGGCCGGGGCGTACTGGCACAGTTGCAGATAGAGCACCGCGACCTTCAGCGGCGAACTGCCGATCAGGTCCGCGGCGGCGGACGCCCGCGCCAGGTGCAGGGAGCGCGTCGCCTCGGGGCTGTCCGGGTCGTCGTGCGCGCGGATCGCGTGGACGACGGAAACGCCGGGCACGGTGCTCAGCAGCCGCGCCACCGTCGTCTTGCCGGTGCCGTCGATGCCCACCAAGGCGGCCCGCATCTCACTCACCGTCCCGGGCGGCTTCCAGGTTCCACAGGTGGAACGTGGTGTCCAGCACGGCCGGGAGGAACGGCAGTTCCCGGTGGCTGTGCGCGGCGGTGTACAGCTGGAGGCGGCTCAGGAGCATCTCACGCAGCGCGAGCCCGTAGCCGCGCCGCCACTGTTCCGGCTGCGGCACGGTCGCGTCCGGTCCGGCCGCGGCGGCGACCGCGGCGCGGTGCACCTCCAGGTGGTGGTCGACCTCGTCGGTGGTGCTGTGCGGGGTGAGGGTGAAGGCCAGCAGTTCGGCCAGGTCGCGCTGGGGCACTGCGACGGTGGCCAGTTCCCAGTCGTAGGCGGTGACGCGCTCGCCCTGTCGGCTGATGTTGCGGGGGTTGAAGTCGTTGTGGACGAGTGTGCGGGGCATCGCGTCCATCTCCTGCACCCAGAACTCCGCCTCGGCCGCCGCCGCGAGCGCCGTCCTGGTGCGCTGCGGCGTCATCAGTTCGGGCAGTTCCGCGGCGTTGTGGCGGACCAGCGCCTCCCACAGTTCGCGTGCCTTGACGAGGTGGGCGGTCGTGCCGTCGCGGTACAGCCAGCCCTCGGCCAGGATCTGCTGGTCGCGTCCGAGCCAGTGCCCGTGCACGGGGGCGATGGCGCGCAGCGCGCGGTCCACGTCGGTGCGGCTCCACGGCCCGGTCGTGATGTCCAGGCGTTCCATGAGGATCACGTACGCTTCGCGCGCCTCGTCCTCGATGATGCCGTAGCAGACCGGGAGCAGGCTGGTCAGTACGCCTTCGGGCCGCCGGAAGACGGCCAGTTCGCGCCGGTGGGCGGCAGGGAAGTCGCTGCCGCCGCCCCAGGTCTCCCAGGCCGAGGACACCTCGGGGCCGCACAGCGAGGCGATCCGGCCGATGCCGGCGGCGATCTCCTCGCCGCGCGGTTTGGCCTTCGCCACCAGTTCGGCGGTGGTCCGCGGGCCGTCGTCCTCGGTCCAGCTCACGGTCATGGGGATGACGCCGGTCAGCTTGCGCCGTTCGCCGAGGGCGCCGAGTTCGGTGGAGATGCCGTCGCCGACCATCGCCGGCGCCCGTACGACGTCGGTGACGCGCAGCCGGGGGCTGTCGAGCCGCTCGGCCATGGCCGGCTGGAGGAGGCCGGGGCCGAGGTCGTCGGCGCGCAGCCAGTCCACCCGCCGGGCCCGGCCCAGCCGCCGGTGCGCATCGGCGAACTGGCCGCTGACCAGGGCCGACGCGGTCGACACGTCGAGCGCCAGGGCGAAGCCGGCGATGATCTCGGCCAGCCGGGCCGTGCCGCCTTCGCCACGGCATCCGAGGACGCCGAGCCAGTCGCGCTGGTCGGGCAGGCCGGTGCCGCCGCCGACGGTGCCGATCACGAGGTTCGGCAGCAGGAGCGTCGCGATCAGGTCGTCGCCGTCGGAGTCGAAGGAGAGCACGGACACAGCGGACTCGTGCACGCAGGCGATGTCCTGTCCGGTGGCCACGAACAGCGCGGCGATCACGTTGGCCGCGTTGATGCCGTACCCGGTCATGCCGGCCTGCTGGGCTCCGATGACGGCGACCCGGTGTCCGCGGGCGATCGCCGCCGGGGTGGTCTTCAGGACCGAGGCGACCACGTCGCCCGGGATGACGCACTCGGCGGTGACCCGGGTGCCGCGGCCGGCCAGCAGCGAGACCGAGCTGACCTTCTTGTCGCTGCTCAGGTTGCCTTCGAGCAGCGTGTTGCGCGGTCGCAGCCCGGGCTCGTCGGCGAGCACCTCGTTCAGCCAGGTGCAGATCTGCCAGGTGGCCGCGGTGGTCATGTTCTGTCCGGCCGCGTCCGCGGTCTCGAAGACGAACCGCACGTGCAGGTAGCGGCCGATCTGGTACGGATCGACCGCGACCAGCCGGGCGTGCTGCGAGACCAGCCGGACCTGGTCCTCCAGCTGCGGGCGGCGGGTGCCGAGCCAGCGGCTGAAACGGGCGGCGCCGGCCAGGTCGTCGAACTCGAAGGCGGGGGCGCGGCTCATCCGCTGGGAGAGCACCCGGGTGGACACTCCGCCGGCCAGGCTCAGGGCGCGTGCGCCGCGCGAGGCGGAGGCGACGAGCGCGCCCTCGGTGGTGGCCATCGGCGCGACGACGGCTTCCTGGACGCCCTGGCCGCGGAATTGCAGCGGTCCGGCCAGCCCCACCGGGACCTCGACCGATCCGGCGAAGTTCTCCAGGTTCCCGGTCAGCGACGCGGCCTCGATCGCCGTGTGTGCGGCGGAATCGAGGGTCGCGCCGGTCCGGGCGAGCAGCCATGCCAGCCGCGCTGCGCGGGCCTGTTCGGTGTACCGGCCACGGCCCGGTATCGCGTCGTCGGTCACGCGTGTGCCCTTTCGTCGGCGGTGATCCGCGCCCAGCTGTCGGGCGTGGGCTGGAAGATCCTGTCCTTGACGCGGGTGCGGCGCTGGCCGGAGCGGATCGCGTGCTCCCACTCGCGCTGGAAGGCGTCCTGGTGCACCTGGAGCACCTCGACGGGGGCCAGGGCTCCGGCGTCGCGCGCCGCGCGGTATCCGTCGGCGGTCTCGCCCAGGTGCTTGTCCAGCAGCGTCGCGAAACCGGCGGGCAGCGGTCCCGGCAGTGCGGAGGCGATCGCCGCGCGGAACCGGTCCGTGCCGGTCTCGACCGTCGCGTTGCGCAGCTCCGCCCCGGTGTCGGCCAGGGCGCCGGCCAGGGCGCGGACCACCGCGCGTTCCGTCAGGTCCACGCCGCCGGCCGTGCGCAGCACGTCACGTCCGGTGTAGGAGATGCGCGGCGTACGCCCGACGTGGTCGACGACGTGCACGACGTCGTTGACGGCGCACCGGTACAGGCCGCCGATGTGGCTGAGTACGAGGTGGTAGTCGCGGCCGGGTTCGAGTTCGGCGGCGGTCACGGTCGGGCTGTCCTCGCGGATCGGCTCGGCGGCGTCGGCGAACTCGAAGTAGCAGCCGGGCAGATAGAGCGGGGCGGCGTTGGGATGGTCGTCGACGGGGACGGCGACCGGGCCCTCCGAGGATCCGATCGGCGCGGCGAACAGGCGTACGCCGGGACCGTAGCGTTCGCGCACGCGCGGCAGGTAGAGCGAGGCGAGGGCGCTGTTCCACGCGACGGCGGCCCGGAGGTTGGGCCACAGGTGGTACGGGTCCAGGGCGCCGTACTCGTCGGCGCGGCGCGCGATCTGCTCGGCGCGCCGCGGATCGGGCGTGGTGTGCGGCACTCCGCCGACCGTGCCGCGGGCGATCTCCTCGACGATCCGGGGCCACTGGGCGGCCAGTTGGTAGGGCAGCCCGGCGATCAGGGCCGGGTTGACGCCGATCAGGACCTTGATGTCCCGTTCGGCGGCGAGCCGCAGCTGAAGGTACGCCCGCTCCCATGGGTCGGCGTCGGAGAGCTGCTCGGGGATCGTGGCCCAGGCGGCGCCGTCCTCCGGCCCGCCGCCCTCGCCGAAGAGCCGGTGGTCGATCTGGCTGGGGCCCAGATGCGGCCGGCCGTCGGCGGTGCGCGCGTGCGGCGAGGTCGGATCGCGCCACAGGTTCAGCACGCCGCCGGGGTCCGCGGCGAGGTCGGGGAACGCGCCGAGCAGGACGGCGAAACTGGCGTGGTAGAAGGGCAGGAAGCAGCGTTTCATGTAGGTGGGCGTGACCGGGATGCGCTTCTCCCGGCCGGTGCTGCCGCTGGAGGAGAAGAACGCGACCGGCCGCTCGGCGGTCAGGACCCCGTCCTCGCCGGCAATCGCCCGCTCGATCCAGGGACCGAACGCGCTCTGCGTGCGGATCGGCAGGGCCTTGCGGAACTCCTCGGCGCCGCTTCGCTCGTTCAGACCGTGCTCGCGCAGGTAGCTCGTCGCACCGTTCGCCGCGAGGAGTTCCGCGAGGACCGTCTGCTGGGTCTGCTCGGGATGGTCGAGCGTGGCGAGGAACCTGTGGTGTTCGGTCAGAATGCGTTCGGTGTGCAAGCTTTCCCTCCAGCGCGGTCGGAGAAGAGGGCCCCGTACAGGCGGAGCCGCTCGGGGTGGGCGGTGTCGTGCGTGATCCGGCTCTCGACGCGGTGGGCGCGGGCCGGGTCGAGCGCGGCGCGCAGCCGCGGTGCGTCGAGCGCCGGGCGGTGCGTCACGTGCACGGTGTCGCCGGGACGGACCAGACCGCGCAGCGCGGCCTCGGCGAAGAGGTGATGGGTGTGGACGAGGTAGTCCACGACGGTGACGTCCGCGGTCGCCATCACCGCCTCGGCCCGGAATCCGGTGTCGGGGCCGGGCAGCCGCACGGTGAACGGCTCCGGCGCGGGGGCCGGAGCCGGAGCCGTGAAGGCGCGCAACAGCCGTGCCAGGTTCTTCAGTTGCGCCGTCGGCACCGGGCCGTACCAGCTCAGCGCGTTGTCGGGGGTCGCGTACCCGTCCGGGAACCGGGCCGCCACCGTGGCGGGCCGGCCCGCCAGGAAGATCGTGCGGGTGAACGTCCGCAGCCATGCGTCGGCCGGCTGCTCGGGGAGCGAGAGCGCGAAGTCGAGGACGCCGCGGACGAACGACTGCGGGGTCAGGGTGTCCACCACGACCGCCACGGTGTGGAAGTGGTGTCCCGGTTGGTCGTCGAGGCGGGCCAGGCGGGCCGCCGCGGAGGCTTGCAGCAACGTCTGGAGCGAACCATCCGGGTCTTCGACGTCCGGGACGTCGATGTCCTGGACGTCGATGTCCGTGAGTGCGGGGTCGCTCACGCGGGGTGCGGTCCGTCCGGTCATACGAGCACCTCGCGCAACAGGGCGGGCAGCGGCGCCGGGCGCCGTCCGAGCAGCGAGCAGGCCAGGCGGTGCGGGTCGGCATAGCCGTGCGGGCTGAGCGGCAGCACCGGGTCCTCCCGTTCGTCCGGCGGCCCCAGGGCCAGGATCCGGGCCGCGCGCCCGACGCAGCGGCGCAGCAGGTCGACCCGGAAGGACTGGCTGCACTGCCGGTCGAGCAGACCGACGAAGTAGAGGCGCATGCCGAGCCGGTAGGCGTCCGCGTCCGCCGACCCGGAGATGGCCGACAGGTCCGAGAGCGTCGACCCGGTCCACCCGCCGTACTTGCTGGAGACGACCTTGCCGCCGATCGGCACCCGGCTGAGCGGGAGCCTGGTGGTGTCGGCGCCGAACTCGGCCAGGATCCGGTCAAGGAGCAGGTAGTCGACGGCGAGCCCTTCGTCGAAGAGCAGGAGGAAGAGCCTGCCCGGCGCGACGGCGGGCAGCAGCGAGCGCAGGATCGGCAGCAGGTAGTTCGCGTGGCCGTCCGCCGAGACGATCTGCCGGATCGGCACGCCCCAGCGGGCGCCGTCCAGGTAGACGGGCCCGCCGTGCGGCCTGTGGTCGATGAGCAGCCCGCGGTCCGCGAGGGCCGCCAGGGCACGCCGCTCCGACCAGGTCAGCGGGCGGGTGTCGGTCAGGCCGGGGTCGCGCACGTGCAGCAGGTCGAGTTCGGTGCGCCACAGCTCCAGCAGGCGGTGGGAGGCCGGATGGATCCAGCCGTCCCGCTCGATCCGGGCGAAGTAGGGGTCGAGTGCGCGCGCGTCGATCGTCGGGCGGCCGCGGTGGAACTCGACGTAGCGCCGGCCGATCGCGGTCTCGTCCTCGCCGGACCAGTCGGTGTCCGGTTCCGTGCGGTCCAGGTGGTTCCAGAACGCCGTGGTCTGGGTCGTCAGCGTGGACATCCGCGGATTCCAGACCAGGGTGGTGGGGCCGAGGGTGGCCGTCGCCTTGAACAGGGCGTCGGCCCACAGCAGGCCTTTGACGTGGGTGGGGGTCAGCGGCTTGGTGGGGGTGATCGTCACCGGGGCGATCACGAACTCCCTCGCGGCGCGGCGGGCGTCGGGATGCGCGCGGTGTGCGCGGCTCGCGGGTGTGCGCGGGCCGGTCGTCGCGGTTCGTGCAGTGCTCGGGGTGCGTACGGTGCTCGAGGTGCGCAGGGTGGTGCTCATGGGTGGCTCCTGTCGACTCCTGTCGATGCCTGCCGCGGCCGGGCGGTCGGGCGGACGAGGTCGTGCGCGGCGCGCGACGTGCCGGTCGCGGCGCAGGATGTGCCGGTCGCGGCGCGCGCCGCGTGGGCCGTGGCGCGCGCCGTGTTCGAATCGACAGCGGTCACGACGTGGTCGGCCGGGACGAGTCGGACGCCGTCCCGTCGGAGGCCCCGTATTCGGCGTCGAGGAACTGCATGAGGTCGCTCGCGCTCGCCGTCTCCAGGTCGTCGGCATCGGTGCCGGCGCTCCTGCCGACTCCCCCGGCTCCGGTGCCCGTGCCGGAGAGCCGGTCCAGGAGCGCGGAGAGACGGGTGGCGAGCGCGGCCCGGGTGTCTGCCGGTGTGAACGGCGAGAGCACCTTGGCCTCAAGGCGGTCGAAGTCCTCGAGGACCGGACCGTCGTCGGCGGGGGCTTCGTCGAGGTCCAGTTCCGTGAGCAGTCGCTCGGCGAGCGACTCGGGCGTGGGGTGGTCGAACGCCAGCGTGGCCGGCAGCCGGGCGCCGACGAGTTCGCCGAGCCTGTTCCGCAGCTCCACGGACATCATCGAGTCGAAGCCGAGTTCCCGCAGCGCCCGGTCGGCCTGCACCTGCTGCGGGTCGCCCTGCCCGATGAGCTGCGCCACGTGGGTGCGCACGACGTCGAGCAGTACGGGCAGCCGCTCGTCCTCGGGCAGCGCGCCCACCCGGTTCTTCAGCGCGCCCGCGGTCGTGCCCGCGCCGGGGAGGGCGGCGGGTGCGGCGTCCCGGCCGCCGCCCGCCGTGTCCGCGGGCGCGAAGCCGCTGAGCAGCGGGCTGGGGCGAAGGACGGTGAACGCGGGCAGGAAGCGCGACCAGGCCACGTCCACCACGACCGGGTCGGTGTCGCCCGGCACGGCGCGCTCGAGCGCTTCGATGGCGCTGGGCACGGCGAGCGGGAGCAGCCCGCGCTTGCGCAGTTCCCGGTCCTCGTACTCGGTGACCATGCCGCCGCCCGACCAGGGCCCCCAGGCGATGGAGACGGCGGACGCGCCCCGCTCGCGGCGTCGGCGGGCGAGCGCGTCGAGGCAGGCGTTGCCTGCGGCGTAGGCGGCCTGGTCCGCGGCGCCCCAGATCCCGGCGATGGAGGAGAACATGACGAACTCGTCGGCGTCGGGCAGCAGTTCGTCGAGCAACAGCGCGCCGTTCACCTTCGCCGCCATGTCGGTCTCGAAAGCCTCGGGGTCGACGTCCGCGATGCGCGCGTACCGGATCACGCCGGCGGCGTGGACGACCGTACGCACCGGGTTGTCCTCGGCATCGAGACGGGAGAGCAGTTGCGTGACGGCCGTGCGGTCGGTGATGTCGATCGCCACGGCTTCGGCCCGGACGCCCGATTCGCCGAGTTCTGCCAGGAGTTCGGCGGCACCGGGTGACTCGGCGCCGCGGCGGGAGAGCAGCACCAGGCGGTCGGCCGTGCCGAGGGCGGCCAGGCGGCGGGCCACGTGCGCGCCCAGGCCGCCGGTTCCGCCGGTGATCAGGACGGTGCCCTTGGGCTGCCAGGTTCCCGCGTCGGCCGCGGGTGCGGTGCCGAGCCGGCGGGCCCACAGGCGCCCGTCGCGCACCGCGAGCTGGTCCTCGGCGCCATCGCCGGTGAGCACGCCGGCAAGCAGACGTGCGGTGGTCCGCCCGGCGTTGTCGTCAGCCGTTCCGGGGGCGGCCGTCCCGAGGTCGGCCGTCTCCGGAATGTCGACGAGTCCGGCCCAGCGCGAAGGGAGTTCGAGGGCGGCGACCCGGCCGAGCCCCCAGGCGCCCGCCGCGGCCACGTCCGTCGCCGGGTCGTCGACACCGACGCCGACCGCGCCGCTGGTCACGCACCAGACCGGCGCGTCGAGCCGCTCGGTCTCCCGCAGCGCGGCGAGCAGTTCGGAGGCGTCGGCGGGGCAGACGAGCACGCCTTCGACCGGTGTCGAGGCCGACGCATCCCATTCGGTGGGCGTGAGGACGTGCTCGAACAGCTCGGCGAGTCCGGGGCGTGCGGTGCCGAAGAGCAGCCAGGTGCCGGGCACGCGCTCGGCGATCCGCGCCTCGCTCAGCGGCTCCCACCGCACGGCGAAGCTCACGGCCTGTCCGACGGCCCCTTCGGCCGCCTGGAGCTGTGCGCGCTCCACGGCGCGCAGGATCAGCGATTCCATGGCGAGGACCGGGGTTCCGGCGGCGTCCGTGATCCACACCGAGGTCGCCTCCGGCCGCGGGCGCAGCCGTACGCGGACGCGCCGCACGTCCGTGGCGAAGAGGCTGACGCCGCCGAAGGAGAAGGGCAGGCGCACCTCGTCGTCGGTCTCGTAGAAGCTGCGGGTGATGGGCAGGGCGTGCAACGAGGCGTCCAGCAGAGCCGGGTGGGCGCCGAAGCCGTAGGGCTGGTCCTCGGGCAGCACGACCTCCGCGAACAGATCGTCGCCGCGCCGCCACAGCGCCTTGACCGACCGGAAGGCGGGGCCGTACTCGTAGCCGCGCTCGGCGAGGTCCGGGTAGAGCGTGTCACCGGGGATCCGTTCCGCGCCCGCGGGCGGCCACACCGCGCCGGTCCAGTCGGGCGTGAAGCCGTCGGTGTCCACGCGGGAGGCGGTCACGACGCCGGTGGCGTGCAGCGTCCACTCCTCGCCCGGCGTACGCGTGCGGATCAGCAGTTCACGCTCGCCGCCCTGGTCGGGTGCGACCCACACCTGGAGGTCGCGGGCCCGGCCGCCCGGGAACACCATCGGGGCGCGCAGGACGAGTTCTTCGACGCGGCCCGCGCCGACCGCGCGCGCGGCCTCCAGCGCCAGTTCCACGAATCCGGTGCCGGGCAGCAGCAGGGTGCCCATGACGGCGTGGTCGGGCAGCCACGGGTCCGTGCCAGGCGCGAGGCGGCCGGAGAACAGGACGCCGCCCCCGCCGGGGAGGTCCGTGCGCTGCGACAGCATCGGGTGCGGCAGCGCGTCGGCCCCGGCGCCGGGGCCGGTACCCGAGGACGGGGCCGTCAGCCAGTAGTTCTCGTGCTGGAAGGGGTAGGTGGGCAGGTCGAGGTGCGGGACCGTGGCCCTGCCGCGCTCGTGTCCGCGGCCGTCGGCGGCATCGGCATGGTCGGCGTCCGCCTCGGCGTGGTCGGCGAACCAGGTGACCGGCGTCCCGGTCACGTGCAGGGTCGCAAGGGCCCTGAGGAATGTGTCGGGCTCGGGCTGCCCGGCACGCAGCGCCGGCACGAGCGCCGCGGGAGCGGCGGACACGTCCTCCAGGGTCTCGGCGACCAGCGGCGCGAGTGTGGGGTGCGCGGTGAGTTCGAGATAGCGGGTGGTGCCGAGCCCGTGCAGGGTGGTGACGGCGTCGGCGTGGCGGACGGTGTGGCGCAGCTGTTCGGTCCAGTAGTCGGCGGTCGTGATCCGGTCCTGCTCGGCGAGCAGTCCGGTGAGCGTCGAGACGACGGGAATGCGCGGCGCCTGATACGCAAGTCCCGCCGCGATCCGGCGGAACTCGTCCAGGATCTGGTCCTGGTGCGGACTGTGGAAGGCGTGGCTGACGGTGAGCCGCCTGCTCTTGATCCCCCGCTCCGCCAACTGTGCGGCGATGTCCGCGAGGACCTCGGGATCACCGGACAGGACGGTCGACTCCGGCGCGTTGACCGCCGCGAGCGAGACCACGTCCTCACGCCCCGCCACGAGACCCTGCCCGATCTCCTCGCCGGCCTGGAGGGCGAGCATGGTGCCGGGCGTGGTGATCTGCTGCATCAGACGGGCCCGGTGGAAGACCAGCGTGGCCGCATCCGCCAAGGAGAGCATCCCCGCGGCATGCGCCGCGGACAGCTCACCGATGGAATGCCCCACCAGATGGTCCGGCCGCACACCGAACGACTCCAGCAGCCGGAACAACGCGGTGTGCAAAGTGAACAACGCCGGCTGCGTGAACGCGGTCCGGTTCAGCAGTTCCGCCCCGTCCGACCCCGGCCCCGCGAACATGACCTCGCGCAGCGAGCGGCCCAGCAGCGGATCGAAGACCGCACACGCCTCATCCACGGCAGCGGCGAACACAGGATACGCCGCATACAACTCCCGCCCCGCACCCGGACGTTGACTGCCCTGACCGGAGAACAGGAACGCGGTCCTGCCCGCCGTGGCCCGACCACGCACCACCATGGGATGCCCGGCACCCGACGCGAGCGCCGACAGCGCCTCGGTCAGTCCGGCACGATCGGCGCCGATGAGGGCGGCGCGCTGCTCGAACTGCGACCGGGTCGTCGCGAGCGCGCGGGCGAGGTGACCGGTGCCGGTCCGCGGACGGGCTGCGAGGAACTCCGTCAGGCGGTCGGCCTGCGCGCGCAGTGCGTCGGGGCTTTTCGCGGAGACCAGCCATACGGCGGGGTCTGTGGAATCGGCTTCGGCCTCGTACGCGATCCGCTCCTTGACCGGAGGCTCTTCGAGGATCAGGTGCGCGTTGGTACCACTGATCCCGAACGACGACACGGCGGCACGACGCGGCCGCTCCCCCGCCTCCCAGACGACCGGACCGGTCAACAGCCTGACCTCACCCGCCTCCCAGTCCACATGCGGCGAAGGCTCATCCACATGCAGGGTCCTGGGAAGCACCCCGCCCCGCATCGCCATCACCATCTTGATCACACCACCCACACCCGCCGCCGCCTGCGTGTGCCCGATGTTCGACTTCAGCGAACCGAGCCACAACGGACGACCCTCCGACCGCTCCTGCCCGTAGGTGGCCAGCAACGCCTGCGCCTCGATCGGGTCACCGAGCGCCGTTCCCGTCCCGTGCGCCTCCACGGCGTCGACATCGGCGGCCTCGAGCCCCGCATCGGCCAGGGCCTGCCGGATCACCCGCTGCTGCGACGGACCGTTCGGCGCGGTCAGACCATTGCTCGCACCGTCCTGATTGACCGCCGAACCACGGATCACCGCAAGCACACGACGCCCGTTGCGCCGCGCGTCACCGAGACGCTCGAGCACCAGCATGCCCACACCCTCGCCCCACGCCGTACCGTCCGCCGCCGCCGCGAACGACTTGCAGCGGCCGTCCGGCGCCAGGCCCCGCTGCCGGCTGAACTCCACGAAGGTGCCGGGGTTCGCCATCACCGTCACGCCGCCGGCCAGCGCCACCTCGCACTCGCCCGAGCGCAGCGCCTGCGTCGCCAGATGCATGGCGACCAGCGAGGAGGAGCACGCGGTGTCGAGCGTGACCGCCGGGCCCTCCAGGCCCAGCGTGTAGGCGATCCGGCCGGACAGGACGCTGGTCGTGGTGCCGGTCAGCAGGTGACCGCTGACTCCCTGCCCCGTCGCCTCGTACAGGCGCGGCCCGTACTCCTGCGGCATCACGCCGACGAACACGCCCGCCCGGCTCCCGGCGAGGCTCAGCGGATCGATGCCGGCCCGCTCCACCGCCTCCCAGGAGGTCTCCAGCACAAGGCGCTGCTGGGGGTCGATCGCCAGGGCTTCACGGCGGCTGATGCCGAAGAACGGCGCGTCGAACTGTCCGGCGTCGTGCAGGAAACCTCCCTCCCGGACGTACACCTTGCCCTCGGCGTCCGGGTCCGGGTCGTAGAGCCCCTCCAGGTCCCAGCCACGTCCCGAGGGGAATCCGCTCACCGCGTCGATTCCCCCGGCGGCCAGCTCCCACAGCTGCTCCGGGTCCGTCACGCCGCCCGGATAACGGCATGCCATGCCGACGATCGCGATCGGTTCCCGCTTGCGTGCCTCGATGTCCCTGATGCGCAGGCGCGTCTGGTGCAGGTCGGCGGTGACCCGCTTGAGGTAGTCGCGGAGCTTGTCGTCGTTCGCTGGCATGGAGGAACCTGCGCCTTCTGCGTGTTCTGCATCGCGCGGCCGGTCCGGTGGGACCGACCGCGCGGCGTGGCGGAGTCGGACTGGGCGGACCGTCAGGTCAGTCCGAGTTCGTTGTCGATGAAGTCGAAGATCTCGTCGTCGCTGGCCGACTCGAATCGGTCGGTGGCCCCGGCGGCGTCCTCGGCGCCCGGCCGGCCCGCTTCCTGCCGGCCGTGCAGCCACACGAGCAGGTCCTCGAGGCGGACGGTGAACCGGGTGAGTGTCGCCTCGTCCGCGTCGGCGGCGATCGCCGTGTCCACCAGCCGTTCCAGTTCGGCGAGGACCGCCAGGCTGTCGGACGTCGCCGTCTGCGGGGTCTGCGGGGTCTGCGGGGCCAGCCGCGTGTAGAGGAAGTCGGCCACGGCCAAGGGCGTCGGGTGGTCGAAGATCAGTGTGCCGGGGAGCCGCAGACCGCTGACGGCACCGAGCCGGTTGCGCAGCTCCAACGCGGTGAGCGAGTCGAAGCTCAGCTCCTTGAATCTCCGCTCCGGGTCCACCGTCGCCGCGGTCGCGTGTCCCAGGACCGCCGCGGCGCTGTCCTGGACCAGTTCCAGCAGCATCCCTCGTCGCGCGGCCTCGGTCGGCAGTTCGGCCACGCGCCGGGCCAGGTCCGGTCCCGCGTCCACCGCGGCCCGCCGCGGTGCCGGGAGGCGGGCGCCGTCAGCCGTTGCGGCGGCCTGCGGCAGACGCCGCACGGGCCGGGCCGGTACGACGTGCCGGAACAGCAGCGGCACCTCGGCGACGTCCCCCGCTCTCCCGGCACCACCGGCACCACCGGCGCTTTCGGCCAGGGCCGCGAGGTCGAGCCGTACCGGCACCACGGCCGGTACCGCCGCGTCGCGCGTGGCGTCGAAGAGGGCGAGGCCCTCGTCGGTGGATAGGGGCAGTACGCCGGTGCGTGCCATCCGGTTCAGGTCGGTCGTGCTCAACGCCTGCGTCATACCGCCGGCGGCGTGCTCCCAGGGGCCCCACGCCGCGGCGACCGCGGGCAGCCCGCACCGGTGTCGGCGGTATGCGGCCAGACCGTCCAGGAAGGCGTTCGCGGCGGCGTAGTTGCCCTGTCCCGCGTGGCCGATCACTCCGGCGACGGACGAGAACAGTACGAAAGCCGACAGGTCGGCGTGGGCGGTGAGTTCGTGCAGATTCCACGCCGCGTCCGCCTTGGGCCGCAGCACGGTGTCGAGCCGCTCCGGCGTCAGTGCTTCGACCGGGGCGTCGTCGAGCACGCCCGCGGCGTGCACCACGGCGGTCAGTGGATGCGCCTCCGGGACCGCGGCGACGACCCGCGCCAGCGCCGTGCGGTCCGCCGCGTCGCAGGCCTCGACGGTCACCTCGACGGCGCCCGCCGCGCGCAGTTCCGCGACGATCTCGGTCACGCCCTCGGCGGCCGGGCCGCGCCGCCCGGTGAGCACCAGTCGTCTGACGCCGTGCCGGGTGACGAGGTGGCGGGCCACGTTGCCGCCCAGCGCGCCCGTGCCGCCGGTGATCAGGACGGTCCCCTCGGGGTCCAGCGGCGCCGGGACGGTGAGGACGACCTTGCCGACGTGCCGGGGCCGGCTCAGATGCCGGAACGCGTCCTGCGCGCGCCGCACATCCCACGCCGCGACCGGGAGCGGACGCAGCGCGCCGCGCTCGAACAGCTCCGTCAGCTCGCCCAGCATGGCGCCGACGTGCGCGGGTTCCAGCTTCGTCAGATCGAACGAGCGGTGGGCGACGCCCGGGTGCCGGGCGGCGACCGCCTCGGAGTCGGGGGTGTCGGTCCTGCCCGTCTCGACGAACCGGCCGCCGGACGACAGCAGCCGCAGCGAGGCGTCCACGGCGTCTCCGGCCGGGCAGTCGAGTACCACGTCCACGCCGGCGCCGCCGGTCGCGGCCCGGAACCGGGCCGCGAACTCCTGGGTGTGCGACGGCGCGAGGTGCGTGTCGTCGAGCCCATGTGCGCGGAGGTCCGCCCATTCGCCGGGGCCCGCTGTGCCGAACACCTCGGCGCCCCGGTGCCGGGCGAGCTGCGCCGCCGCCAGGCCGACGCCGTCGGCCACCGAGTGGATCAGCAGCCGCTCGCCCGGTACGACGGCGGCCAGTTCGACGAGTGCGTGATAGGCCGTCAGGAACGCGACGGGCACCGACGCGGCCTGCGCGAACGTCCAGCCCGCCGGGATACGGGCGAGGGTGTCCCGCTCCGCCACGGCCTGGGGGCCGAAGTTGCCGGTGAGCAGGCCGAACACCCGGTCGCCGACGGCCAGATCGGACACGCCGGGGCCGGTCTCGGTCACCACACCCGCGCCTTCGAGCCCGAGGATGTCGTGGTCCGGCGGTGTGTCGCGGGCGAGGACCGGGGCGCGGAGATCGACTCCGGCCGCGCGCACCGCGATCCTCACCTGACCGGTGCCGAGCGGGGCGCGCTGATCCGCCCCGGCCTGCTCGGCCACGTCGGCCGGTGCGGGCCACGGGACGTCGGCGTCCTGCGCGGTGCGAGCGAGTCGCGGTACGAGCACCTCGCCGTCGCGCACCGCGAGTTGCGGTTCGCCGGTGCGCAGGGCGGCGGGCAGGGCGGCGTACCCGTCGGACGGGTCGCCGTCGATGTCGACGAGGGTGAAGCAGCCCGGGTTCTCGGTCTGGGCGCTGCGCACCAGGCCCCACGCGGTCGCCTGCGGCAGGCCGAGTGCGTCCGGCGCCGTCGCCGCGGCCGTCGCATCGTGCGTGACGAGGACCAGGCGGCCGACGGTGAGGGCGGGCGCGTCGAGCCAGGACGTGAGGAGGGCGAGCGCGCGGCGGGCGACGGCGTGCGCGCCGGCCGCACCTCCTTCGTGCTCTCCCGTCCGCTCTCCTTCGTGCGCCGGAAGTTCGGCTCCGTGCGCAGCGAGATCGGCGAGCACGACGGACGGGTGCGGGTCACCGTTCTCGACGCCGTGGACCAGGGCGTCGAGGTTCGGGTACGTGCGGATGTCGACCGCCTCAGCCGCCAGCGTGGAGACCGGATCGGGCACGGGGCTCCGACCGATGAGCGCCCAATGCTCCGGCGCGTCCGGAGCCGCGGCGCCGACCGGTGCCGCTGCCGGTGTGGCGGACCACTCGACGTGGTACAGCGACCGGGGTCCGCCCGCCTCTGTGCCGGAGCCGTCGCTCAACCGGTCCAACACCACGGGACGCAGGGACAGTTCCCCTGCGGTCAGTATGAGGGCGCCGGACGGATCGCTCGCGACGACGCGGACGGTGGTCGGCCCGGTCCGGGTGAACCGGACCCGCAGCGCGGTGGCGCCCAGCGCGTGCAGGGCGACGTCGCCCCAGGAGAAGGGCAGCAGCGTGCCCGAGGCCTCGGTTCCGGACACCCCGTCCGCGAGCAGTCCGCTGCGCAGCAGGGCGTGCAGCGAGGCGTCGAGCAGCGCCGGGTGCACCGAGAACCGGTCCACGTCGTCCGAGGCGGCGGCATCGTCACCCAGCTCGACCTGTGCGAACACGTCGTCGTCCGTGCGCCACGCGGCGGTCAGCAACCGGAAGTCGGGGCCGTACTCGTAGCCGGTCAGGGCCAGAGCGGGGTAGAGGTCCGTCAGGTCGACCGGCGCCGCGTCGGCGGGCGGCCACTGCGGTGCACGGTCCGCGGCGTCGGGCGCCCCGGCGGGTCCCAGGGCTCCGCTCGCGTGCCGGGTCCAGGAGGACGGGCCGGAGGCGTCGTCGCCGACGGGCGCCGGGCGCGAATGGACGGCGAAGGCGCGCAGGCCGGACTCGTCCGCCTCCTGGACGGTCACCCGGATGTCGACGCCGCGCTCGCCGGGCAGCACCAGCGGTGCCTGAAGCGCGAGTTCCGCGACGCCCGGGTGCTCCCCCGCGCCGTCCGGCGCGGCATGCAGCACCAGATCGAGCAGGGCGGTGCCGGGCAGCAGCGTCGTGCCGTGGATCGCATGATCGGCGAGCCAGGGGTGCGTGAGCGTGCCGATACGCCCGGTGTGGACGAAGCCGCCGCCCTCGGGCAGTTCGACGGCCGCCGCGAGCAGCGGATGCGGCGTGCCCGCCAGCCCGGCCTGCGTGACATCGGCGCGCGGCGCGGGCGGCGTGAGCCAGTAACGCTCGCGCTGGAAGGCGTACGTGGGCAGTTCGGGCAGAGCGGCGGAGCGAGGGCCGGGGAGTGCCGACCAGGCGACGTCGGCACCGCTCGTGTGCAGGGTCGCGAGGGCGCGCAGCAGGGCGCCGTGCTCCGGCTGTCCGTGGCGCAGCACCGGGACCAGAGCCGCGGGGCTCTCCTCCAGGGTCTCGGCGACCAGTGTGGCCAGCGTCGGAGTGGGAGTGAGTTCGAGATAGCGGGTGGTGCCGAGCCCGTGCAGGGTGGTGACGGCATCGGCGTGGCGGACGGTGTGGCGCAGCTGTTCGGTCCAGTAGTCGGCGGTCGTGATCCGGTCCTGCTCGGCGAGCAGTCCGGTGAGCGTCGAGACGACGGGAATGCGCGGCGCCTGATACGTGAGCTTCGCCGCGATCCGGCGGAACTCGTCCAGGATCTGGTTCTGGTGCGGACTGTGGAAGGCGTGGCTGACGGTGAGCCGCCTGCTCTTGATCCCCCGCTCCGCCAACTGTGCGGCGATGTCCGCGAGGACCTCGGGATCACCGGACAGGACGGTCGACTCCGGCGCGTTGACCGCCGCGAGCGAGACCACGTCCTCACGCCCCGCCACGAGACCCTGCCCGATCTCCTCGCCGGCCTGGAGGGCGAGCATGGTGCCGGGCGTGGTGATCTGCTGCATCAGACGGGCCCGGTGGAAGACCAACGTGGCCGCATCCGCCAAGGAGAGCATCCCCGCGGCATGCGCCGCGGACAGCTCACCGATCGAATGCCCCACCAGATGGTCCGGCCGCACACCGAACGACTCCAGCAGCCGGAACAACGCGGTGTGCAAAGTGAACAACGCCGGCTGCGTGAACGCGGTCCGGTTCAGCAGTTCCGCCCC
>NZ_KZ626875.1 GCF_002911015.1 Streptomyces populi | reverse complement strand
AGCTCCACCACTGCCTGACCAACCACCAGAAGTTCGACGAAGCCATCGCCTTCAGCACCTCCGCCCCAGCTCCATTCTCGGCAGCTGCTTGACCCGAAAGCTGCATGGGGTGTCTTGTCCGCCCAGCACTTCAGCTCTGCAGTGGTGAGCGCGTCGATGATTCCGTGGTGCCGGGCGGCCGTCAGATCGTGAGTCGAGCCCGGCGGTGCTGCTGAGGCCTACAGCAGACGTCCGAACGGACCGGCGAGGACCTGCACGTTCATGCCGTGCCGTTTGTGTTTCCCGGAGTGGTACGGGGTGTCGGCGGCAACCCGGTCGATCGGCAGCAGCACGCCGTCCAGGATGACAAACGCCTTGTCCGGCCGTCGTCATCACCTCGGCCAGGAGGACGCCACGGATCAGCGTCTCGCGACTGACCTAGGTACAGGACCTGATCCTCCGCGACGTACCGCTCCCGGTCCATGTGCCCCCCGAGACGTTCCGCCCCGGCTGAATCCTGCCGTACGAGAATGATCGTAGGCAGAGACGAGCCGACACCGTGCCGGGTGAGATGAGCCAGGAACCGCCCAGCGCCGCCTGTGCCGCGGTAGACACGCGCACCGGACAACTGGAGCTGTTCGACTCGCACTCGGGAGTGACACTCCTCGAAGCAGTCGCGGCGAGCTGCGCCGTGCCGGTCGCATGGCCGCCAATTACCCATACCTTCAGCGGCCCCGTCCCGCTTTCGCTCATCCCCTCCCGCCTTCGCCGGATCCGTCCCTGCGTTCTTCGGATCCGCCAACGCGTCCCCTGATCCGGTTCCTTATGGGAGAGTCGAGGTGACATGCGGGGGATGTCGTCGGAGCCAGGAGGGGTGAGTGAGCCAGAGCCTGTCCGATGCGCTGGTGCGACTGGTGGGCCTCATCACGGCGGGCGACGGCGCGGACGCGGTCACCGGCATGGCCTGCCGTCTGGTGGGTGCCCGGCCCCTCCTCCTCGACGAAAGGGCGTTGCGGCAGACCGCGCAGCTGGTGAGCGGCGCTCGTACCGAACGGGTGAAGGACGTGGACGCCGCAGTGAGCGTCCTACTGCGGCTTCGGGACCGGTTCCTTCGGGATCCGCTGGACTACCCGCTCGGCGAGGGCCCGTTGGAGCGGCTCTGGGAGCTCGTCTGGGGCGGCGAGATCACGTTGGAGTACGGCTTGGTGCGCGCGGTCGAGGAGACGAGCGACTGCCTCACCGACGTGTACGCGTTGGCCGTTTCGGCGTACGCCCTTCAGATCGCGCACAGCGGCGGAGCGTGGAACCGGGCAGTGCAGATCGAGCAGTTGCTGCTCGCGGCCGCGGCGCAGGAACCGCCGACGGAAACCCAAGCACGGTTCGCGGCCGCCCGGCGGGTCGCGGAACGGGAGTCACTCGAGATCGCCCGAGCCGTCGTCAGCATCCTGCCCCATCCACGGGTCTACCAGGAGGCGATGGACACCGGCCGACGACTTCTGTCGGGGGCGAGTTCCCCGCCGCTGAGCGAGGAGGACCGCGGGCTCGTACACCTCCGGCTCGGCACTCTGCACCTGGACCCGTACACGGCGGACAAGTCCAGCGGCAGCTACGAGCACGGCATCCGCGCCTGGAACGCCCGGCTGCCGGACGCCGTGGGCGCGGAAGAGGCGCGCCGACTGATCGGGCATTACGGTCCGCTGCCCGCTCCGGTGGAGGCGCTGGACACCGCGGCGAGCCATCTTCGGTCCGCGCTGGAACTCCTCGAGGGACCCGACCGGGGCCTGTGCGGGAAGGCACTGTGCCAGGCCCTGCACTGGAGCGGGCTGCTGGGCGAGCCGGTGAGCGAGGAGGAGATCCGCGGCGCCGGCCGGACAGCGATCGCCGAACTCGGCGGCGTCGCCTTCGCACACCTGCGCGCGACGGTTCTTGCCATCATGGTCGATCACGGTCACCAGGCAGAGAGTGAGGCCCTGGAGGATCTGCTGGCTCCCTCTCTCGACGAAGTGGTCCTGCGGAGCGGCCCCATGGCCGCGCTGGACCTGCTGCTCCAGCTCATGGACGTACTGTGGCGCAGCGATCCGGGCAGGGCGCTGGACGTGGCCAGGCAGGGACGCAGCCTGGTACGCATCTGGGGGGACGAGACCGGGCAGCAGTTGCACTGGGTCGAGGAGATCCGGCTGCTGGTGGAGGTCCACGCGGCCGCGGACCTCCCGGACGCCGGACGGGGAACGATCGCGGAACGGGCCGCCCTGGTAAGAGAGAAAGCCCTCCACGAGGAGTGGGACGCCCGCACCCTCAGCGCGTCGCTGATCGGCCTGGCAGCGTCCGCCCAGGAGAGCGACGAGGAGGCCGCGGCGCTCCGACTCGTCGAAGAGGCCACCGCCGCGGCGCCGGTGCTGGCGGCGGACTACGGCGACGCTCTCTCGTTCTTCCAGGCGGAACTCGCCTTCGGTGCGGGTGCGGTGGCAGTCGAAGCGCAGCAAGTGCTGCGGGCGGCAGCCTGGTTCGGCGCCGCGCTGGTCGCCTACTGCGGCATCGAACAGGCCGAGCCGGTGGCGGACTGCCTGGACAGACTGCTGCAACTCCTTCCGAC
Source organism: Streptomyces populi (assembly GCF_002911015.1). Classification (GTDB taxonomy): domain Bacteria; phylum Actinomycetota; class Actinomycetes; order Streptomycetales; family Streptomycetaceae; genus Streptomyces; species Streptomyces populi. The sequence continues at coordinate 76,266 of NZ_KZ626875.1, read as the reverse complement.
GCGGCACCCGGATCTGCCAGGGGTGATCGTCGAGAGCCTGGTTCCCGTGGCGCTGCTGGTCGAACGCCTCCTGGGCGAAGCGGGAGTGCGCAGGCTGCAACACCTGTACCGGGCGGCAGCCGGCATCCTGGCCGACGGTCCGCCAAGTCCGGAGAACGTCGAACACCTGTTGATGTTGGCCCAGTTGGCCAACGGGCTTCGTCTGGCATCGGTGCTGGGGCACGACGGTGTCCCGCTCGTCCCGGAGGACGAGGACGCGGAAGGACGGCGACTTCTCTCGGAGATCGAGCGGATCGAGAACCGGAGGAAGGCCCCCGCGTTCGGCGCCTTCGGGGACGTCAGTGGGGCGGAAGCCGCCCGCGACGGGGAAGACGCGGAAGGCCACCGGGGCGAAGACGAACCGGAGTGGGAGGTCGACGAGGAGATCCTGCTCGGCGCCTACATCCGGCCCGGGCCCGAGCGTCCCGGCCAGACCACCGCCGAGCGGCTGGCGAACCTGCGTCGCGCGTACGACACGCACCTCGACGATCTCCTCCTCCCGCCCGACGTCCCGCTGACCGCCCGTCCCCACAGCTCCGCCCGGCTTCGTCGGCTCCTCGACGAGCGCACGGTCGTCGTCCTGACGATGATCGGCTCCGAGGACGGGGGCGGGGGACGGGTCCACCTCGTAGCGGTCACCGACACGCAGACCACGACTGCGTACGGCACGTGCGGTGCTGAGACCGGCGACGACGAGGACGCCCCGCAGGGGGCCGAGGACGACGCCGGGGCGAACGCCGTCGCCCGTTGCGTCGCGGCGGCACGCCACGCGGTCCTGGAGCCGCCGGGAGCACGTCGCGTCAGCCGGTACGGGGAGCGACTGCTGCGCACTCTGGGACGGCAACTCCTGGGCCCTCTCAAGGACGACCTGCGTCGTTGGCGGGCCGAAGGGCGGACGAACCTCGTCGTCGTGCCGCACGGCCCGCTGCAATACCTCCCCTTCCATCTCCTCCACGTCGACGACCAGGTGCTCGCGGAGGACTGGACGGTGACCTATCTGCCGAATCCGGCTCTCCTGACGACGCTCGCCGACCACAGCGGGCCCCTCGGCCGGAGGACCACCGCGGTCGGACTGGGGTTCAGCGGCACGGACGACGAACTCCGCGACACCATCGCCGAGTGCGAAGCGTTGTCCGAACTGGCAGGCGGGCGGACCCTGCTCGAAGAGAAAGCCACCTCGGCCGAGTTCCTCAAGGCCCTGGAGTCCTCGCGCTGCCTTCATCTCGCCACGCACGGACGCCACGCCGTGACGGCTCCCGCCTTCCAGTACCTGCGCACCGCCGACGGACGGCTCCACGCCCACGAGGTCGTAAGACGTGATCTGCGGGACCTGGGCCTGCTCACGCTGGCGGCCTGCGAGACGGGCCTGGGGAGAGTGGATTCAGCGGGTAACGTTCGGGGGCTGCCCGCCTCCTTCCTGATCGCGGGAGTGACGACGCTCGTGGTCACCCTCTGGCCGGCCGAGACCAGGGCCAGCCATCGGTTCTTCACGGCGTTCTACTCCCGGCTGGTGTCCGGCTCCGACCGCCAGGGCGCCTTCCGCGAGGCCCAGGCGGCCACCAGAGCGGAGTTCCCCGACTACCGGGACTGGGGAGCCTTCGTCCTGCTCGGCTCGTATCGATGACATCGCCCGCTCCCACCGGAGGAATCCTTTGATCGACCTCGATCTGCCCGAGCTGACGTCGACCCCGGTCGATCTGCGGTTGGACGAACGGCTCACGCGCCATTCCGCGCCGGGAAGCGGCGCCCCGGCCGCACCGCCCGTGCTAGGGGGCCGGGTGGCGCTGGGTGGTCCCATCGCCGCGAAGGTGTCGAACGCGCTGGTCCAGAAGGACCCTGAGCTCGCCGCATTCGTCGAGTCCCAGCCCGCGACCAGCCGCTACATGCTGCTGCATCTCAGCGTGACGTTCATGGGCGCCGAGGATGACCCGCCCCTCGACACCGCGTCCGTGGAGTTCGCCATGGACGGTGGCACCGGCACCGCGCCGATCGCCTGGTCCATGACCCCGTCACTGGTGACCCGCGCGTCCCAGGTCTCCCAGACCCTCAAGGTCGGGCCCCAGTTGAAGTTCTTCGGCGCCGAGGTCGGCGGTCTCGGGGTGGAGCGCAGTCGCAGCCACCAGTCCGACGAGGTCTTCCTGGAGGCGCTGCGCGAACTGCGGTCGGACCCCGCCTGGGAGTTCAGCCGCACCCGCTTCGACGAGCTGCGGGGGTCGCATCGGCTGGCCATGATCGCCCATGCCCCCGCCGGGACGACAGCCAGGGCGGAGGTGACCGTCCGTGCCAACGTCCGCCTGCGGCGGGTCTTCTCCTACAGCGCCCCGCTCCCCGACCCGATCCAACTCTCCTTCGACTTCTGAGCCATACGACGGGATCGGCTTCCGAGGCGACACGGCGAGGTCGGCGTCCAAGGCGATACGGGCGCCGGCCGACTCACCGGGTGCCGGAGCGTTCCAGGACGTGTGGACGCGTACCGGAAATGCCCCCAGGGTCTGTTGCGAAAGGGACCTTGTCCGTTGATGATCATGCCTCGTGGGACGTGGTGATCTGACGAACGGCCAGTGGGCAACGCAAAGCCGCTCACTTCCTCGCCTTCGCGAGCATCGCCTGCACCATCATCTGCTATCGCAGACTCGAGTCCGGGAGGAGCTGCGCGGGCGCTCAGGTGTTGGCGGCCCCGTAGTGGAGGGTGCCATCTACGGGAAGCAGGTATCCGATACCTCGCTCCTGCGGCATCTGGCCTGCCAGGGTTGCAGCGTCCGAGCAGCCGGAGACCTCGAACCCGACGACCCCCAAGCTGAAGGCCGCTCTGGTGAACGTCTCCTTGCCGATGGCAGCCAGCCAGTCGTCCATCACGTCGGATCTGAAGAAGGGCCGACCGTCCCAGTAGGCCAGACCGGCGTTGTCCAGCGCGCCCACCGGGACGTAAAAGTCCAGCCAGTCGCTGCTTTCGTCACCGCCCCGGACCGCCACACAACCGCAGACGACGAGTTGGCCTGTCGGCAGCCGGACCTGACCGCGGAGATGCCCGAACGCGGTCAATGATCCAACTGTGCAGGGCACGGGACCCTGCTCCTCAGGTTCACGGTCTCTCCGCCCGAAGCACCCGTGCACGTCCGCGGCGGACCACAGGGCACTCAGTACGGCTTGGATTCGGGCATCGTCACTCGACCCGACCTCTATGGCCAGCTCGTAGTAGCCATCGGACCAGTTGGTCTGGTCCCGGAAGGAGGCCGGACTCGTCATGACGTGATCATGCGACACAACCCTCCCTCAAGACCACCCACATCCAGGCGCGCCACCGGCCCGATCGAGATGGCTCCTCAGAGATCATTTGGGTCTGCTGCAAGCTCCGGTGCCAGGTCGAAATGTCACCTGGGCTTGCAGCAGACTCCGCAGCTCGGAAGTCTCGATGAGAACTGGCGACACGCTTTGCCGGCCTACGTCGTCGAGAAGCCACCAACTGCTGCAGTTCACGGTTCCAGGAGTTGGAGCACGTGGGGCCAACTGTCCGCCTTCGCTCGAGCGTTCGCTGTGCGGGTTCCGCCCAGGTGGCTGCCTCCGGTTTCGGGAAGGTAGGGGAAGTCCGCCACGGCGTGCCCGGCCTTCGGATAGAGCAGGGCCTCGTGCTTGTGTCCGGTTGCGTTGCGTTCCTGGGCGATCGATTCGGCGGACGAGAGCGAGCCCCACACCGGGTCGTCGCCGCCGGCGATGGCCAGCACGGTGCCTCGCACATGGTCGAGCGGAATGGGGATGAGGTGCAGGACCTTGCCGTTCCTGGTCCATGCGGCCTGCCCTCGTCCGCAACTGAAGCAGCCGCGGTAATAGGCTCCGTTGGTGTTGCGGCTGGGCATGTAGACCACGGCATCGCGGACGAGGTCCGGATAGTACTGAGCCATCAGCTGGGCTGCTTCGGAGCCGCGGGAGCCACCGATCACCACGAGACGCTGGGCATCGGCCTGCGGCTGGTCGCGCACAAGCCGGGCGGCGGTGGCAAGGTACTCCAGGGAGATGGCGGCGAGGTTCTTGGGCCGTCCCTGGCAGTCGAAGTAGCACAGAGCTAAGGCAGGGTGGCCCCGGGAGGCCAGCAGGGCCGCTGTGAGCGGGGAGCTGAGGCCGCCCTCCGAGCCCCCGAGGAGCAGGACCGGCGCACGCCGGGGCCCGTGCGAGGGAGGCAGGAAGAGTTCTCCGCGCAGCTTGTCGTGGGCCACGGTGAGCTCCTTGCGGTGCACTCCGCTCATGGCCCATGTGCGGGTGAGTCGTCGCTCCGCGATGGTGCGGCTGCCTGCTTGGACCGTGAGGCGTACCTGGTAGGAGGCCGCCTCTTGCGGGTCGTTCGTGCGGAACCAGCTCTTGCCGGGATCCCCCTTGGCGGGGGTCATGGACCAGAACAGACCCATGCCGTCGGCTCCCCGATAGGTCCCTGTCTTAGGTTCGGCATGATCCAGATCTACGACGCCCTTGTCGTCGGCGTTAAAGACGGCACGCCCCGTCCAGGTCATACCGTCGGCGTCGGTGGCGCGTGCTGTGACGGTGATTTCCTCACCGGCGGCGAGCCCACTGATCCGAATCTGCACCGGCTCGTCCGCCAGGCCAACCGGCTTGTCCAGGTGAAGGGTGGCCGCCCGGCTGTGTGTGACGTCCGGTTCATGGCCTCCGGAGCAGCCTGCGCTGGCCAACAGGACAAAAGCTAATGCTGCCGCGTAAGTCGCTGTTCGTCTTCTCGCCCTCTGCATGCGTGCAGTGTGATCGTTCGATGTCCTCTCGGGGAAGGGGAGAAATAAGCACAATGAGCCTTTTCCGAGCTGACGGTGTCGACCGCGAGTTGGACAGACCTGCGCAACGACGAAGCCTCTGGTAGACGGGGCCTCGACCAAGATCACCCGTGTCCGCCAGGAGCTTCGCATGCTTGTCCACCCGTCCTCGATCGATCTGTCCAGCCGCACCTTGCGGTTCCTGACCGGACAACCGACAGCCAGGCGGCAGGAGATCGGGACGTGGTGACGGCGTCTTTCCGCCGCACGTCAGGCCCTGCTCACCCTGGCCCATCTACGGCGCGGTGACACCTACGCCCAACTCGCCGCCGGATTCGGCATCGGGATCGCGACCGTTCACCGCTGCATACGTCAAGCCGCCGACGCCCTGTCCGCCCTTGCCCCACGCCCGACCGAGGCGATGAGGACGATCCGGGCGAAGGCGTTCGTCATCCTCTGGCCGGCAGATCAGGTCCGGCCCGGGGGTAGCCGGTGAAGTTGTCCCAGCCAACGAGATTCATGTAGGTGGCATTGACGTGCTCCGAACAGCGGTGATACAAGATCACCACAGTTTCTAGCGATCTCCTTCACTAGATGCGCACATCTGGTGAAGGCCTGGCACGCCCTCGAACCAAAGGCTCCTCCTGATGCGACCCACCACCAGGCGACGTCTCGCCACCGCCGCCCTCCTCACCGCCGCAGCAATGCTGGCCAGCGGCTGCGGCTCTTCCAACGACGGACCCCAGACACCCAAGGACGCCGTCAACGCCTTCTACAAGGCCGGGATGGACGACGACCTCGATGCCCTCACCGATGCCACCTGCGCGAAGTACGCAGGCAGGGCGAGCGAAGCACTGTCGGGGATATTCGGTGAGAACGAGATCATCGGCATCGAAATCGCCAGCGTGAAGGAGAACGGCTCTACTGCCGTGGTCAACCTGTCGGAACTTGAGGACGGAGCCACAACCTCAAACGTCCTGACCACCGTCGTCAAGGAGAACGGGCACTGGGCATGGTGCGGGGACGCCGACTGAGAGCGGTAGCCCCTTCGTTCGACCTGCGTGACGGCCTGCCCATCTGCCTGGCAGGCCGTCTCCGCGTGCGGCTCCCACCCTCGGCCTTCATCTCATGACCGGGGACCCGACGGTCACATCAGCTTTCCTGGGTGTGCGCGGTGCGCCGGTACGAGGCCAGGGCGCGCTCCGTCTTGAAGGGGCGGGCACAATCGGCGCAGTTGAAGCCGTCCAGGTCGTCGCCCCGGTCGCCCCGGTCGCTCGGGGCACTGCCGTCGGCGGGCGCCGGGGAGTCTGCGGGCGGGGCGGGCTGCGGCAGGTCCAGAGGAACGCTGTCGGGCCCGTGCGCGTCGGCGAACTCCTGCCGCAGGCGGGCGGCAGGCTGCACGCCCATGGGTATGGACCTACTCCACCGGTACACCAGGACTCGGCGCTGAGCAACGGCCACCACTCGCCCGGCCGTACCGGGCAGGCCCTTCGCTCACTGGTCGATCCGCAAACTCGCCGATCACCTGCGACGCGACATCGCTCGGCCGGCCCGGATCGGCCGTGAAGCCCTTCACTGCCTGCCGGCCCGCCGAGGGATCCCCTTCCAGCGCACGAAGACCTGGAAGGAGTCCCCGGATCCGGACTTCGACGCCAAGCTCGCCCGCATCGAGTACGCGATCAACGAACGTCCCGACCGCACGTTCGCCTTCGACGAATTCGGCCCCCTGGGCATCCGCCCCACCGCCGGTTCCTGCCGGGCCGAGCGGTGCAGGCCCGACCGGCTGCCGGCCACCTACCGGCGAACCCACGGGATCACGTACTTCCATGGCTGTTACTCGGTCGGCGACGACACGCTGTGAGGCATCAACCGAAGGCGCAAAGGCATCGACCACACCTGGATAGCCCTGCGATCGATCCGCACCGCCCGATCCGACGGTGCCTCGATCTACGTCATCCTCGACAACCTCTCCGCCCACCTGAACTGGAAAATCCTTAGGTGGGCGGCCCGGAGCAAGGTCGAGCCCTGTTTCACGCCGATCTATGCGTCCTGGGCCAACCCCATCGAGGCCCACTCCGGTCCGCTGCGGCAGTTCACCCTGGCCAACTCACACCACCCCCACCGCACCGTCCAGACCCGTTCCCTGCACGCCTACCTGCGCCGGCGCAACAACAACGCCCGCCATCCCGACGTCCTCGCCGCCCGACGACGCGAAAGAGTACGCATCCGAAGCGAGAAAGGCATCCGCTGGGGAGGGCGCCCCACCACGACGGCAGCCTGACCAGCTACACCTGCTCTCGGTACACCCTGATCTCGGTCGGCTTGAGTCCGTGGATCGCTGTCCACGCTGCCCGTTCGCTCAGCCCTTGGGCCCACTCGTCGAGATCCCCTCCGGCATCGTGGAAGAACCACGAGTTGAAACTTCCCAGGGCCTCCAGGGCGGGTGTGAGTCCGTATCGGAGCTCACAGTGGACCTGCACGTAGTGGTCGTGATCACCGTCGCTGTCGGAGACCTCGAACTGCCGGGTGAGGTCCAGCATGAACGTCGCAGGACCGTCGAACATGTAGGTCCCGTACTGGAACAGAAGGCCGTCGGCATCGGGTGTGTCCGGGACCTGGAACAGCCGTCGCCCGAAACTGAGGAAGGCGAACCAGACGTCTTCCGTGACCGGATCGGCAAGCGTCCGGGACGCCAGCTCGCCTTCAAGCAGTCCCACGGCCTCATCCATCGACGGTCTCCGCCTCACGCCCGCACTCCTCCTCCGACGCAGTCGGGCCGAGCGTACTCAACCCGGCGAACCTTCCCGGTCAGAGCACTAATAGGACTCCGTTAGGTCTGTCTCCATCTTGGCGTTGTATGTGCTGTGGCAGGCAGAGCTTGTTGGCAGGTGGTGCAGACACCGGTCCAGCACCTCAAGACGTCCTGGAGGGCATCGAGGACTTGGTAGAGGGTGAGACCGGTGCGGGCGTTTTTGGGGCCAGGCGCTGTTCGGTGAGGAAGGCGTGGGCGGCGGTCACGAGGGTGACGTGGTGGTGCCAGCCGGGCCAGGACCGGCCTTCGAAGTGATCCAGGCCCAGGCCGTGTTTGAGTTCGCGGTAGTCGTGTTCGATGCGCCAGCGGACCTTGGCCAGACGGACCAGGTCGATGAGCGGAGTGTCGGCCGGCAGGTTGGACAGCCAGTACCCGGTCGGCGTGTCGGCGTCGGCGGGCCATTCGACCAGGAGCCAGCAGTCGGGCAGGACCCCATCCCACCAGCCCTGTCCGGCCGAGGCAGCAGCCTTGACGGGGCGCTCGACCGCTTTGCCGGCCGGGCGCGCCCGCACGGCGGCAAAGCGGGAGCGCACCGCTCCTTTCGAGCCGTTGCGCCAGGTGAGCGGGGTAAATGCCTGCGGTCCAAGTCCGGCGGCCAGGTCTGCCACCGACGGTGCCCTCTGCCGGTAACGGGGCTGGGGCCAGCAGCCGACAGGTCCGTTGCGGGCCGGAGCGACAGGTTCCGAATCGAAAGGGTGGGCGCTCACGTCCGACCGGATGGCCAGCACGTAGGCGAGGTGGCGTTCGGACAGCGCGATCCGCAGGTGAGCGTTGGTGCCATAGGCGGCGTCGGCCACCCAACTCAACATGCTCTTGATCAGCACTGATAGGAAGACCTAACGGAGTCCCATCAGGGACCGATCACCCGTCCCCAGTTGTCTCTCCTGCCACGCGGCCGCGTCATCAGCCTGCTCGCCCCCAGCGACCGGTGAACCCCGACGGCAACGCCAGGGGCTGCACAGCCTGCGGCTCCCGGCGTCAGACCGGTCAACGCGGTCTGCCGGAAGGCCGGTTGGGGTCTCTAGGCTCTTTCCATGTCGAAGCAGCAGCGGGGCAAGAAGCACCGGACACCGCAAAAGCGGGTCTCCCGTCCCTCCGTACCGCGTCCGCGCGGATCGGCTCCGGCACGGCCGGGAAGCATGGATCACATGGCGCGGGTGCTGGAACACGCCAAGCCGGACCAGCTCGTGGAACTGGTATTGCCCTTCCTGTGGGTGGCTCTCTCCGACGGCCGCGCTCCGGCGAACATCTGTGTCGATGCCTGCCTGACCCTGCGCAACGCCTACGGCCAGCTGGGAGTACGGGCCGAACTGCTGCCGGTCACCGTGGCCATCCGCAAGAAGAACGGCACCGGAACCGTGTACGGCTCGCTCACACCGAGCTGGACGGGAACATCGTGGAACGGACACTGCGCCCTGGTGCTACCCGACTCCGAGCGGTTCGTCGACCCGACGATCGAGCAGTTCGACGAGGTCCGGAAGATCGGTATGGGCCCGATGGTCGGCAAGGTGTCCATGTCGAGCCGCCCCGGCTCGCTGGTGGAGCCGGGGACACAGGTGGTGCTGCAGCGTGGCGATCTGGTGCTGGCGTACACCGTCGCCGGCCCCCAGGCCCTGGCTTCCATCGTGGAACACCCGGAGGCGATCGCCCACGCCGACGACCACCGGCGGACCGGCGTGAACACCGCTTCCCTCACGCTGGCCGCCCTGCGCGCCGAGGGCGTACGCGACCGGGCGATGCAGGCACCCCACCCGAGGCTGCACGCTCTGCTGCAGGCCGTCGAAGACGCCCCCTACGAGTCGGACGAGGCACAGGACGTACGGTTCTGCCTGCCAGATCAAAGCGGCCGGGAACAGTGGCTGCGACTGGACGAGATCCCACTCCCGCTGAACACGCCCGCCACCTGGCCGCGTTAAGGATCTGGAGGCAGCACGAAGCCCCGAGACCCATGGCCCCTGGCGCTTCGCCGTACACCGTGGGCTCCCGGCTCAACGACCGGGCCCTGGCCGGCCGTTGCAGCCGACCCCGTCTGGCGGCCAGGGCGGACCAGTAGTCGCCGGGCAACCCTGACTCGGGGACGGCACCCCGGACTCGGCCCATCGTCGCGCCATCCGATCGTCCCGGCGGCTCCCCACACAGCGTCCGCAACGTGACCGCACGACACGAGCCCGTGCCGCCCGGCACCATCCGCGCACCTGAACCCGGTTCGGAAGAAACCTCCCGTGTCCGATCCCCCAGCGCCCCAGAAGCTCGAGCTCGTCTCCGACGGCTACAGCTTCGGTGCAGCCGTCGGACTGCGGGTCAGGAGTGGACTGCGCGTAGCGGCCCAGCCGGTTCGCGTCCCGGTTCTGGCACTGGCCACGTGAACGAGGCGGTCAGGCATCATGGGCCGGGGCGCAGGTCAGGCCGGGGATGCCCGTTCGGCGATATGCCGGACGGGCGGCCGGCCCGGACGAAGTCGCGGTACTCGTCCTGCACGACACCCTGGTCGACCCATCGTCCGCGAACAGCCCCCGTGCACTCCTCGGCAAGAACCAGCGCGTCTTGCGGGTCCCCAGCCGTGCCCAGGAGCCGGCTGAAGTCCTCATCCTCGGCGTCCTGATCGAACGGCGGGAACAGGAGCTTCAAGGCGTCGTTCCCAACGGACGCGCAGACGCCGAAACCGTGCCGTCAGGCGACGACGTGCTCGACCACCCAACGAAAGCCGCCGCAGCTGCCCGGTTTACGGTTCTCGCCCTGGCCCGGCCGGGCTGCCCGTGTCCGTGCTCTGGCAGGGCCGGGCTGGACCCTCCTCCCCAATGTGCGCTGCTGGACGCCAGAACGTCTGTGTCCTTCCCCGGGGAAGGACACAGACGTTTCCCGATCGGTGGGCAATCACCGCTTGTCGCTGCCGGCATACCTCGTTCACAGCCTGCCCGATGTGCGTGTCACATCCACCCGCGGTCGATGCACCTGCCTCCGACTCCGCCCGTTCTTCGCCGAAGCGGGTGAGTTCTTCGTCTGTGCCGAACTTCCGTCGCGGGTTGTGGGGGGCGACTTCGTCGAGGGGAAGGCGCACGAGGGTGCAGGGCGGGATGTCGCCCTGGGCCCGGGCTTTGGCGAGGCCGCGTTCGCTGCGTCCGCGCGGGCGCCGAGGGTCAAGATCACGAGGGCCGAGTGGCCTCACCGGGAATGAACAGCCATGGACAGATGGCGCGACAGCGAAACCTTGTCGACTCCTTGGCATTTGCGGTCAATCATGATGCTTTCCAATCGATTCCGACCAACGGGCGGAATGGTGCATTCTGGTTGCAGCGGGTGGCGGGAAGCCAGAATCATTGAGGGCGGGAGCCTCGGTCGGTGTACCTGTCGGGTCGCGCACGGGACGCCCGGACGGATGGGGGACGCGTGTCGGGGAAGCCCGAAGGCGACGAGGAGTCGCCACAGGAAGAAGCCGCGAGTACGGCAGGCCGACGGAGCAAGTCGGCGCCCGCCGCGGCCGTGCCCGAAAAGGCGGAGGCGGCAAAGTCGCCTGCGCCGGCACCCGTGGGGCCGGACGAGGCCCACGCCGCCGGAGGTGCTCCACTCCCGGCGCACCTGTTGACGCCCGAAGCGGCGGGCCCCGGGCGGACGAACCCTGCGGACGCCGACGCCGCTCACACCGTGACAGCGGCCGCCGACGCGCCCCCACAGACGGCGAGACCCGTCCCCGGGGTGTCGGACGCGCCCGCTCCGCAGACGACGGCGGGCAGCGCGTCGGTGGCGGTGGAGGGAGACCTCACCGGGTCGCAGGTGGGTATCGGCGGCAAAGTCGTGCAGATCCAGGCCGACGGTTTCGCGACCGTGTTGTTCGTGGACGGCGTCGAGGCGGCCCGTGCGGAGCGGCGCCCGCTGTCCCGCTCGGTACAGGCCCGCAGATCGCTCGCCGCCCTCGGCCGTGAGCGTGAACTCACCCGCCTGGCCGACGCGGTGGACGCGGGGGAACCGGTCCAGGTGTACGGGCCGTCCGGCATCGGCAAGACCACCCTGCTGCTGCACGCGACCGGCCGGGGCACGCTCGGCGCGACCACAGCAGTCCCGGAGGGCACCGTACTGCTCTCCGCCCGCGGCCTCCCGACGGAGGAGGTTCTGCAGGAGGTCTTCCTCGCCACCTACCAGGTCCCCGGTCTCCACCTTCCCGCCCAGGCGGAGCGGCGCGGTCTGCTCGCCGCTCTGCGCGTCCTGGTGGTCCTGGACGATCTCGACTGCTCCGCCGACGAGTTGGCCGACCTCGTGCACGCGCTGCCGCACTGTGTGGTCGTCGCCGCGTCCGGGCGGATGAGTCTCACCGGCGGGTGCACGGTGGGCCTGCGGGGCCTGCCGCAGGCTGCGGCCCTGACGCTCTTCCAGGACGCTCTGGGGCGACCGCTCACCGAGGAGGAATCCACGCAGGCGGAGCAGGCCTGGCTGGAGACGGACGGTCATCCGGGACGCCTCGGCCTGGTCGCCGCGTATCTGCGGGAGGCCGCCGAACACGGCATCCCGCCCGAGGTGCCCCCGGCGGACGGCCTGCCTCTGCTGATTCCGAAACTGGTGGCCTGGCTCGGCACGGCAGCGGCCGGGCTGCTGCGGCATCTTGCCGTGGCCGGCGACAGCGAGTGGGGAACGTCCCTGGTCACGGCATTACCGGACGGCACTGACGCAGCCGTGGAGGAGTTGGTCCGCGCGAGGCTGCTGGTCCGGAACGAGGCACGACTGCGTCTGGCAGAGGGCGTCGCCGCAGGGCTCGGGGAGAATCCGGACGGCTCGGCCCTGCCCGCGGTGGCAGAGGCCGTCGCCGACTGGCTGGCCAGCACCGCACCCGGGGATGCGGCCGCCGAGGCCGAGGTGGTGACGGCTCTGGTGCGGCGGGCGGCCGACGCGGGGCTGGACTCGCTGGTGACACGCCTCGCCCGGGCGGGCGCTCCGCGCCTGATGCTCGGGCTCCGCTGGCGGGCGTGGGGACGGCTGCTGGAAGCGGGGCTGCACGCGGCGCGGCGCTCCGGAATGCGGGACGACGAGGCGTACTTCACTCACGAGTCGGGGATTCGCGCACTCTGCCTCGGGGACGTGGCCAAGGCCACCGCGTTGTTGTCGGCCGCCGCCACGCTCGGCGTACGGGGAGGAGACGCGCTGCGCGATCTGCTGCACGCGCCAGCCCCGAAGGGTCCGGGCCAGACGGTGCTCCAGCAGCCCTCCCCGCCTGCTTCGCCCCCGCCGACGAGTCCCTCGGGTCCGTGGCATCACGGCCTGCTCACCGGCAAGGCCCTGCTGGCAGCAGCGGGCGCTGTCGCGGTGGCGGCGTTCGGCTTCACCGCTTTCGGCGGTGAAGGAACACCGCCGGCTGGAACGAGGCCGTCCGCGGGACCGCTCACCGACGGAGACACACCGCAGTCGACGCCGCCCACCCGCACCGCCCTCTCCCACGGCCCCGGCTCCGACGACAAGGGCGGCGGGACGGGACACAACTCCTCTTCGCACAAAGGGAGCGACCCCTCCACGGCGGAGTCGGACCTGTGGAGGGACTTCCCCTTCGGCGGGCGCCACATCGGCACGACGGTGCACGCGGACGGCTTCCGGTACGACGTGATCGGCGCCCTCGTCAACCACGACTCCAGCGGTCTGCCGCAACTGCTGCTCACCACCACGGTGCGCAACGAACTCACCGGACCGTCCAGCAGACGGCTGGAGTACACGCCGGTGCTCCAGCAGGGCGGCAGACGGACAGCTTCCGTCACGAGCATCTCCTCGGCGAGCCAGGACGGGCGCCAGGCGACGTTCACCTTCCCGCTGTACCAGGGCTTCCGCTGGGAGGACGCCCGGCTGGAGTTTCCCGCGTACGCGGACGACGTCACCACACTGCCACTCGTCCCCGGCGCTAACGGCGGATCCCTCGTCGCGCACGATCCGTACGAAGTGGTCGCCGGCGGAACCCTGCGCAACACATGGATGGAACTGACCGTGATCGGTGGCCAGTACCGCACCGATGTGGCTCTCGACTCTCCATACAACGTGGCGCCGAAACTGCGCTCGGGCCGGGCCAGTCTGCTGCTCACCTTCTCCGTGAAGATCCTCGACGCCCCGCCCGGAGGTGTCGGCCTCAGGCCCCAGGACTTCGACGTGGTCCAGCCGGACGGTACGCGCCTGACCTTCGAGACCGGAAGCGACTTCGGCGGCTACGCCAAGGGACTCGACCCGGGGCAGCGGTACATCGCCGTCCAGGTGGCACCAGCAGCCGGGACCTACACCCTCTACCTCACCTACGCCAGCCAGGGCGCCGACGCAGGAGGCGGCCCGGAGGACTCCCTCACCTTCACCGTCAGGAAATGACCATGGCTCAGGAACCGCCCCCGGGCGATCACATCAACATCAGCTTCAGCGGAGCGGTCACAGGCTCCCAGATCGCCGCGGGCCGCTCCGTCCACCAGCGTCAGGAGCACCGCACCGCCCCCGACACGGCCGCCCTCGAGGACGCCCTTGCCGGTCTGCGGCGTGACATCGCCGCCCTCACCGAAGGCGAGGACCGCACCGAGGGGAATGCCCTCGTGGACGAACTGCAGTCCCAGGCCGCTGCCGGTCGGCCCGTCCACGGCGTCGGCGCCCGCCTGCGCCAGTGGATCGCCGACCACGCGCCCGGTCTCCTGGAGAGCGTCACCACCGTCGTCGTCCCCGTCGCGGTCCGGGCCGCCGCCGCGGCGGCCGACGACGCGATCACCAGCATGCTCCCGCCGGGCAGTTGACCCGGCGTCAGGTCCACGGATCGAGCAGCCGGGTGGCAAGACGCCTGGAGGCCGCGCTGCGCGATCCCGGGAGCCTGTCGGACCATGACATGGGCGACCTGAACATGCGCCTCGGCCTCATGCTGCCCCCGTCGCCAGAGCCCTGGTGGACACCGGGTAGGTGGACCGTGCGCGAGATCTCATCGCACGCGTACCAGAGGACAGGCACAACTCGGTGCTGGGTACGGACACACTCGCCGGCGCCCGGGCGGTACTCGCCAAGACTGGCGACGGGTGGAGGGAAGAGACCGTGAGCGAGATCCCCGGCCCGCTCGAGAACATGTGGGGAAGAAGATCTGTCCCGGGACGGACTGCCGGACGCCGTCACCCTCCCCCCCCACCCGCTGCACAGGCATCCTTGGCGGTTGATGCCGCCCCGGCAGAACCTTCGGCGGACCCGTCGGCGCCGGCTTGGGGGATGCCGAACAACAGCACACTTCCCGAACGCATCACCGACCTAGACGACGGAATGATCGAAACGGGCTCTGGCCGCAGTTCCGTGAGCCCTGTTCAGAAGGACCGGTAGATCCCCTCGGGATCATCGTGGGCCCATGCGGCGTACTCCTCGAAGCCCAGGTTGCCGATGCTCAGGTTGGCGTGGACGTCGTGGACCCCTGCGGGGACGGTGCGGAACTCACGGCCGAACTCGGTCAGCTGCTCGTAGTCCTCGTCGTCCACGCACTCCTCTCGCGTCAGCGTGGTGACCGCCAGCAACGCGTGGCTCTCGGCCTGCATGGTTGTCCGGTCGGCGAGGAAGACAACGGCCAGGTTCTCGTCGGCGCAGACCGCGTTCAGCGCCTCGTCAACGGTCGCTCCTGCCCAGGCCGGGTCGTCTATGAAGTGGACGTGTGCCTCGTAGGGCCTGTCTCCCCAGGGTTCCATCAGCGCCGCCGTCACGTCCTGCCACGCCTGGTCGTCGTGGTAGTCGATCCTGACGACCAGGACGTCGAACTCGTCACGGCCGGTGACGGCGGGCAACGCTCTCATGGATCCTTCTCCTCGGTGACGATCGGTGAAGCCGTGCCCGACTGTCTCACGGGCCGTTTTCGATGATGCGGGTTCGCAGGAGGTCGAAGGAGGCCCGGCCGTACATTGCTCTCTTGAGTGTTTCACCCGGTTCACGTGGCCTTCGACGACTCCGGAGTTCCAGGGGAGGGTGAGTCCGGCAATGACGGCGACGAGGTCCTGGCGGAGGAAGCCGGCGAAGCCCTTCATGGGCTTGGGTGCGTCCTGTTCGCCACCAGCGCGGATCCACTCCAGCAGGAGGTATCCGCGCTGGTGGCGGACCAGGTCGGCGAAGGCGCGGGCGAGGTCGCAGACCCGGGTGATGTCCTGGCAGGCGAGCCGGACTGGGAGGAGGCGCTCGTCCTGGCCTTCGGTGAGAGCCTCGCGTCCGCAGGCGCTAACAGCATCGGGGCCGCCCCGGGCGCCCCGTCCGCTTCCGCCGCCGTCTCCTCCTCGGCGCGTTTGCGCAGGCAGTCGCGGTGCTGGTGGCAGGTCTCCTCCACCGCGGCAGACAGGTTCTGCAACAGGTGCCACCGGTCAGCGACTTCGAGGGCACCGGGGGCGGCTTCCCCGACCGCCTTGGTGCAGGCGGTCGCCCGGTCTCGGCAGATGATCTCCGCGCCGGGATGCTCGGTCAGCCAGGCCGCGAATGTCTCGGAGGTCCGGTCCGGCAGCACGTCCACGACCTGGCCGGCCTCGACGTCGACCAGCACGGTTCCGTAGGTGCAGCCCTTGCGGAAGACGAACTCGTCCACCCCCAGCACGCGCGGGGCACAGTCTGGCACCGCCGGTGCCGTCAGCAGCCCGAGCAGCCGCGTCCGACCCGCGGCCAGCCGCAACCGGCGGCACAGCCGGGCGGCAGGACGGCCGCCGAGCTCGATCGCGATCGACCGCAGCCAGCCCACCTGACGCACAAAACCCACCCGATGCACAGCGGTGACAGCGCGCTGCATTCCGTCCGGCCTTCGCCCGCCCGGGACCGTGTCCACCGGCGCTAAAGATCGTTTCACCGGAGGTCGCGTACGTGGGAGTGGACCTGATGCGCGAACGTTGAGGTCCCTGGACACCGCTGCCCGGTCTAGGGTTCTCAGCCGTGGCCCGGCCCGTGTCCGCGCTCTGGCAGGGCCGGGCCGCACCCTCCCCGACGTGGGCTGCTGGACGTCAGCACGGCGGGGGCCGAAGCCGGGTAGGGGCTCTGGTGGCACGAGGGCTCACCCTCCCCCTCCGCACCAGCCTTCCGGCTTTCCAGCGCCCGGGCGGTTCAGCGCACCGTGGCGGCGTCTCGCGGGACGAACCGCAGACAAGGGTGGGCGGGGTCGGGGCTCGGCTCGCCCGGCGGCAGCACGGGCGCCAGCACCTCGAACACCCGCTCCATCACCTGGTCCGTGTACCCGGCCATCGTGGCCGACGCCTGGAGCAGCACACCTCCCGCCCCCAGCGGCAGCACCCGGTGGAAGGCTCCCGAGTCCTCCAGCACCGCGGCGCCGCCCAGCCGTGCCGTAAGTTCCGCCGGACAGACGGTCACCCAGGCGTAGCCGCGCAGGGACCGCCGGCCTTCACGCAGTGACGTCCTCCTCTTGCGGCGCAGCACGGCATCGAGGTTGGTGAACTCGTCGAAGTTGTTCCACTCGATGCGGCCGAAGACGGGGCTGCTGCCCTCCAGTGCGGTGTGCAGGAAGTCCACCAGCGCGGTGCAGGATGCGGCGTCGTCCGGGGAGTTGACGCCGGCCGAGGCCGAGGCCCGCCAGATGGAACCGTCGCTCAGGACGTGGTAGGAACTCGCCCGTCCCAGCACGGCCAGTTCCCCGCCCTCGGTGAGAAACAGGAGTTGAGCCCCCCAGGGGAACGCGGCGAGCCCCTCCTCGAACTGCGGCCACGCCTGCCCGATCCGGGGAAAACGTCGCGCCACGTCGTCGATGTCCGGGACGACGTGCGCCTCGGAGACGACGCCTCCCCCGCTCCTGGCCTCCGCCTCCACCAGGTTCCTGTACAGCCCGGTGCGGGCGGCACTGAACCACCGGACCAGTGATGCGCCCGGCTCGTTCGGCGCGGCAGTATCGAACGAGGCTTCGATGTACACGTTCATCCCGCGCACCCTACCGGCGCCTCAGCAGGTGTGACTGAGCACTTCAGTTGGCCCTTTCGGCCAACTGAAGTGCTCAGTCACGCTGGGGAGCCCCAGCCGTGTGGAACCGAGCGCTCGGGGCCGCACGTCTCCCGTGCATGCTGACCATCCTGGGGACACTCTTCGCCGTCGCACCCACCGTCGTCTGGGTGACGATCGCCCGCACCCGTTCCGTCGGCTTCACGATCGGCGGCGTGCTGCTCACCGGAGCCGGTCTGCTGATCAGCGTTCAGCAGGGCTGGATCGACGCTCCCAGGCCCGACGCACATCTCGTGTTCACGGCTCTCGCGCCCCTGCTCATCGCCTGCGGCGCGGGACTGGAAGGACGGCACGAGGGCTCTCCTCCCCCGGAATGGATCCCCCGCCGCAACGCAGCGATCGGCTTCCTGGGGACGCAGTTCGCCCTCACCCTCGCGGTCGGCCTCCTGTACGCGTTGATGATCAGCGAAGGCTCGGACGCCCCGTCGTCCAAGGCCCTCCCCTCATTGCCGCCAGGCATCACCATGGTCGACGAAGGCACCAGCTGCGGTTCCGGCGGCTGCTGGCGCGCCGCGACGGTCACCAGCGAGGACGGCCTGTCCCGCCCGGAGATCATCCGCGAACTGGGCCTCCAGCGGGAGAGCTGCCGCTCCAGCGGCTGGCTGCTCGACTGGTGTGACGTGTGCATCGGAGCCAGGGACAACGGCGAGAACGTCATCATCTACGCCGGCTGGGGACACTGAAAGAGCGCCGCGTCCTCCAGCCACGGGGAATTGTGAGTCGCCATCGGGCCGATTCTGAGCATCGGCGCTGTCCATCCGGGCCAGATGTAGTGCTCAGTCGCAGGTGTCTGTGGCTGAGCACGGTAGTTGGCATCATCCGCCAACTGCGATGCTCAATTCTGAGCCGACAGGGACAGGTACCGCCCGGCGGCACGGAACGCCGGGTCCCGGAACTCCGCGCACCTCAGGCACCGGCGGCGGTGCTCTCCGGCAGCAGTTCGGGCATCCCCTCCACCAGCACCACGACCCCGACCACCTCGCCGGCCTCGGAACGGCCGACCCGGACGGGATAGGTACCGTCCCCCGTCGTCGCAAATGCCGCGAGTTCACCGCCGGTGGCCCGGTCCCGGGTGCGCAGCAGGTACATGGAGTCGCTGATGTCCTCGTACACGTCCGGGTCCAGGTCAGGGTCCCCCTGGATCAGCCCCCTCTCGAAGAGGCCGAGGAGCGGCTCCCAGGCTCCGGCGTCGGCGAAGCAGCCCGTGGCACCGTCGGTGTCGAAGCCGAAGATCCCGTCCTCCCGGAGCAGGCGGGGGTCGTCGTCCGGCCGGCGGCCCATCTCCCAGGTCGCGGCGGGGCTCTCGCTGACGAGCACGCGGACGGCCATGGTGTCCGTACGCGTGACCTCGCTCCCCTCCCACTCGCAGTGGTAGGTGTGGCGGGCCAGCGCCTCCTCCAGTACGTACTCACCGGGCGGAACGGGGACCGTGATGTGCGGTCCGTCGCCACGGTAGACGTCCGGGCCCGAGACGGCCAGCAGCCCGCTGGGCACACGCAGGGTTCCTGCGATGCGACGCGGCTCCACGACCGTCATCTCGGGGTGGTACCCGTCGGTCACGCGCAGCCCGGGCCGGAACAGCTCACCGATCGGCCCGGGCCGCGCGGGGCGGGGCGGACGCCAGCAGGTGACGGGCGCGGACCCGCTCGCGTCGTCGGCTGCCGCACCCCCCTCGGTGATCTCGAAGACCGGCGGCTCCGTGAGGCCGTGGACCTGGGCCGAGAGCAGCGGCCACGCCCCGAAGGCAGGCCGGTTCATCCAGCGCTCTTCGTCGCGGACTCTGGGCACGGTGACGTGAGAGCCCCCGCCCTTCCCCTGGGGCTCCTCCGTCCGCCGGCCCTTCCCGTCCGGGAAGAGCTCCACGGTGATGCGCGGACACGCTCCGTCGAACTCCGCCATCTCCTGGCCGGTGTAGGTCCAGCCGGCGGTGTACCGGCGCAGCAGCCGCGCCGGGTCGTCCAACAGCCGCATGTCCAGGTGACAGGTTCGGCGGCCTTGAGCGTCGTAGACCCACAGCCCGACGTAGTGGTCCCGCCAGGAGACGAGCCGGACCTCCAGCGGAGCCTCCCGGCCCGCCGCCCGGTAGACCACCACGTACGGAAGCCCGGCGGCATCCCGCTCACCAGCTTCAGCCACCGACAGCGGTCGCCAGGGCATGCGGGCCTCCAGATCCCATGCCTGCGCATACCCCACCACGACCACCATTGCCGCTCCCCGCTGCCGCTCACACCCCTGCCGAGCAGCAACGTATCCGCCCCTAGTGACAACAGCGCTACCGGGCCGGGCATTGCCGGCGGCCCCAGGGAGGAGAGACGACCGCCCTGCGACCAGCCGCCGCAGCACGGACGCCCCAGTGTTCTCCCGGCCGGCAGCCGGCTCCGGAGCCGCCGGCCTCATCACGCCGGGCTGCGGTGCTCTGCACTCGAGCGGAGAAACGCCACCACCGGCCGCGCGGCCGCCACCAGACAGAGGGGCGCTGCCACCGAGCGGCAACGGCGGCCCGCGGCGATGCCGGACTCGGCGTCCGGCATGAAGGAGCCCAGTTCCAGGGCCCGTCTTCGAGGATCATCGGATGGTGGATCATGGTGGCGCGATACGTCGTCATGAACTCACCGATCTGGAGTGGGAGTTGATCGCTCCGCTCATACCACGGGCCGCGACCGGCCGTCCGCGTGTGGAGAACCGGCAGGTCGTCAATGGGGTGGCCTGCAAGATCCGGACCCGGATCTCCTGGCGTGACCCGCCGGAACGCTAGGGACCGCGGAAGACGGCATACACCCGCTTCCGCCGTTACGCCCTGGACGGCGTGTTCACTCGAGCTCTCCAACAGATCCAGGCCCGAGCGGACGCGGGCGGCGACATCGACCGGCTCGTGCAGATCGACTCCACCATCGGAGCAAGCCGGCGAAGCCGGGACTTGCCCCGAGGCCCGACCACGCCGTCGCCGAGGCCCTGCGTTCCTGGCGCATCCGACCCCGGCGACGGGCGTACGTCGGTCCCGGCTGATCGCGTCGGCGCCCGCCCGCGTACGGCGCGCCCGGACGGGTCTGCGAGGATGTCCGACGGCCGTCCGCACCGGGCCCCGCAGCGCTGCGCGGTCCGGGAACGCGCAGGCGGCGACAGGTGGACGGGGTCGGGCCCGGCGGGCGGGAGAGCGGAGTGGTGGGGGACGTGCCGGAGTACCCGGAGTACCTTGCCGCGGCGGTGTTCGCCGTGGGCGGCGTCGTCCATGCCGTGCTGGCGCCGCACCGGTTCTCCAGCGCCGTCCTGTTCTGCCTCGCGGTGACGTCGGCCGGGCTCGGCGTGGCCGCCCGCAGTGCGGAGACCCACCCCACCGTCGCGACCGTGCTCGCCGTCGCCGCCCTGCTCATGACGCTCGCGCTGGGCCTGCTCCTGCTGGTCGACGGCATCGTCCTGGTCCGGCGCTACGGACCGCAGGCGGCCCTGCTGGCCACCTGCGCCGCCGGCGGCGCGCTGCTGGCGGTGCTCGGCCTCGACGCGGTCGTCCGGGCGGTCCGGGGCGAGGCGGCGGGTGCCCTCATGGTGGCGGTGAACGCGGCCGCCGGATACCTCAGCCTGCTCTTCCTCGTCTTCACCGTTCACGTGTTCGTCCGGGGCCGCAGCACCCCGCCGCCGGGTACCACCCATGTCGTCGTCCTGGGCGCCGGGCTCAACGGCGACCGGCCCGGTCCGCTGCTGCGCCGCAGACTGGAGCGGGCCCTCGCGGTCGGTGCCGCCGACGCACCGGACGCAGACGGTGCGGTGTTCGTCGTCTCGGGCGGCCAGGGCGACGACGAGGTGCGCTCCGAGGCGGACGCCATGGCCGACTACCTGCGCGCACGCGGGGTGGCCGCCGACCGGATCGTGCGGGAGGACCGCTCCGTGAACACCGGGCAGAACCTCCGCTTCAGCGCGGCCCTCATGGACCGCACCGCTTCCGGGCACCGTGCCACGGTGGTCACCAGCGGCTTCCACGTCTACCGCACGACCCTGCTGGCCCGTCGCGCCGGCGTTCCCGTCCATGTCGTGGGCGCGCCGACCTCCCCCGTGTACTGGCTCTCCGCGACCCTGCGCGAGTTCGCCGCCGTCCTGTGGCTGGACCGGTTGCCCCTGATCGGGCTCAGCCTGCTGCTGGCGGTGCCCGTGGCGACAGCGGTCTTCCAGCGCTGAGACACCCCCCGCGCGCGCCGCCCCGGCAACAGGGTCGGCGTGGCAGCCCGATGAATTCGCGCCTCGTCTGCGGTCTCCCCCTGTACACGCCTCCTGGGTGTGGGCGATCGGCGTCATGTCCGAGGAGTACGTCGCCGGGTCCGACAGGATCGCCGAGACGCCCTGGTGGTCCACGACGTGCCACTGCCGCCGCTCTTCGTCGTACGTCACGGGGCCCGCGTCGCGTAAGGAGCGCCACCCCTCCGGTAACGCGTCAAGAGGCGATTCGGCCCCGGTCAGTCGTGTGCTTGTCACCGTTTCTCCTTGGGTGAGAACGCGCGGGCCCGGCGGTGGGCCACCGACGCTGCCGCGTACCCGGCCGCGGGCAGCGGTGGCCGTCACGGACACGGCCGTCGGGCGGTGGTCCCGCGGGGTGTTGTCGCTCCGTACCAGGTGGCCGGTGCGTGGTCCGGCCGTCGTCGGCGGCCGGTCCGCCGCTCGGGCGTGGCCGGTCCGGCTGGTCAGCGGACCCGAGGGCGGAACAAGGACGGCGGGGCGGCGGTTCCGAGCGGTCCGGACGCCCGTCGCGCGGCGGACAGGCCCGCACGTGCACAGCCCGGCAACACGCGGCCAGGACACCTTGCAGACACCACTACGCCCCCCGTGATCTCTCATGCGCAGCGGCCCTGCGCGAACTCCCTGTCCCACGATGTACGTGTCAAAAACGCGCTTCGACATGATTCGTCCGGCCGAGCGCGCTCACAGTTTTCACGTTGGGTCACCGGATGGCAACCCCCCGAAATCGAAGGAGGTAGCTGTTCAGTGGCCCACCAATGAGCGCGTGTATCCCGCGCTTTCACACTCAAACCCGGGGTATGGAAGAAAAATTCGGCGTACGTCTCGACACCCCCGGGCACCACGGCCGATCCCGTCGTCCCGGCCCTGGGATGCCCGGCTGCCGGACGACCGACTCGGCCGGATCGAGGGATTGACAGCGGCGCGACTCCCGCCAACTGCCCGCCGTGAGCAGGTCACACCGCAGGAGTGTCGACTCCCGCCCCTCCCCCGATGATGACGGGGATCGACGCCGAGCAGAGCCCGGTCCGTCGCACGGCCCCCAACTGGGCCTGCGGAACGGCCCGCTGGGCATCGGTCACCGGCAACAACCGAATCTCCGGACCCGGACGACGCCCACCGCCCCAACGGCGCCTCTCCGACTCAACTCAACACCTCTTTTCCGCATCCGCCACCATTCGCCCGCTCCACGACCTCGCGGAGGCGGTGGCCGACGGCGTGTTTTCCGCCAGATGTCGTAGCGGCGGATCGCGCCGTCCTCCGCCCGGCGCGATCCGTCCCATCCAGGTCGTGCTCTAGAAGTCGGTGACCCTGCGGGGCGGTCGGCCGGGGAAGGCACGTCCGGCTATCCAGGTGGTGAGGTCGTAGGTGATGTGGTTGATGCTGCTCGCGATGGTGACTTCGTGCTCGCGGCGTGAGCTGTCGCGGCGGACGATCTCGTAGCCGCCCTCGTCCAGCACGGCGACCGAGGCGAACCACACGGGTTCGTCCTCGTCCGGCTGGACGAACACGAAGGTGTTGTCGGTGTCGTTGAGGTCGTCGATCAGCATGAACAGGGCGTCCTCGGACGGGTCATCGATGCGGTCGCCGTTTTCGCTGTCGGCTCCGTAGTACTCAGCCGCCACCGTGCCTCTCCCCCACCTCGCTCGCTCCGGCCGTGTCAGCATGGCACGCGCGACCGACAGCTCAGACCGGTCATGACCATTCGCCGATCACGGCGATCAGGACGGCTGCTTCGAAGCGGACGGCGCGAGTTTGTCGAAGCGGGTGGCCACGGCCCGGTTGCGCTTGAGCCGGTTGATCCCGCACTCGACGGCGTGCCGGGGCTTGCAGTCCTCGCGGTCGAAGGCCGGTGGCCGCCCGCCGGCCTTGCCGCGCTGTTTGCGGTGGGCGGCCTGGTCGGCGGGTTACGGGATCGTGCAGCGGATTCCTCGCTTTCGTAGGTAGGCCCGGTTGGCGCGGGAGGAATACGCCGCCTAAGGCTTGTCCCGCAAACTGCCTGCTCAGGGCCCGATGGCATGATCGATGCGTGATCAGTGAACCCGGCCGTCCCGGCACGATGAGGTATGTCCTGTTTGATGTCGATGGCACGTTGATCGACGCCGTGGACAACCAGCGCCTGGTCTGGCACACGTGGGCAGAGCGGTACGGACTGGACCCTGATGAGGTCTACCGAGTGGCGCTGCGGACGAGGCCGGTGGAGACGTTCGCGCAGGTCGCCCCGGACCAGGACCCTCGGGAGTGCCTGGCCGCACTGCATGAGCTGGAGGACGAGGACGTTCGAGACGGTTCATATGCCGCCTTCGACGGCGCCTCTGAACTGCTGAACGCCTTGGAGTCCGGGACATGGGCGCTCGTGACCTCGAACTACGAGCACCGGGTACGCGGACGTTTCGCGCGGACGGGTCTGCCGGTCCCGAAGGTTGTCGTGGATGCGGCCGCCGTGACGGAAGGCAAGCCGTCGCCGGTGCCGTATCTGCAGGCGGCCGCACAACTCGGTGCCAAGCCGGAGGACTGCCTGGTCATCGAGGACGCCCCCTCTGGGGTGCAGTCCGGCCTGCGTGCCGGGATGACGGTGTGGAGCGTCAACACCCCTGCGGCAGTCAATGGCGTGCATCGTCACTTCGGAAGTCTGCGGGACGCGGTCCAAGACATCCTCGCCTATTCATCCGAGGTCCATCCTGACCGGCTGGAGGGTTGAGCCGCAATGGAATGATCTTGCTGTGGCTGGTGTGATCACGGCGTCGGAACCGTCCTGGACAGCCCCGTTCACCGGACTGAGCCCGCGCTGGTCCGGCAGGGCGACGGGGTCCACCACTCCATGCTCGGCATCGCCCGTCTACACCACCTCAACCTCGCCGGGTGAACGAGCGGGGCCTCGGTTCACCCACTTGATTCAAGCCGACCGCCCTCGCTGGCCAGGTGGATTTTGCAGTTCAGCCCTCCCCGGGAGCGACCCAGACCCTCATCGGAACGGTGTCTGGCCGGGCGACTGCGGCGGCCCGGAATTCGTGGCGCGCCGATGAGGGCACCGGCTGCGTGCTGGTGTACTCGGCAGGACGTCGAGTCGACGCTCACCATGCTCCAGTCGATTCGGCCCTCTGCATCAGCGTCGGCCTGAACGGCCCGCAGGATCTTCTCCCACGTGCCGTCCGCCGACCATCTGCGATGACGATCGTGAACCGTCTTCCACTTGCCGAACTGCGGTGGCAGATCCCGCCAGGGCAGACCGGTCCGCTGCCGGAAGAGAATCCCGTTGATCACCCGGCGGTGGCACTGCCGACGCCCGCCCCGACCGCGGTTACGGGGCAGATGCCGCTCCAGCCGCATCCACTCGTCATCTGAAAGATCACCTCGCCCCACACCGACCGAAACGATCCAGCGCAAGGCGAGTCACAGGACCCGTCGGACACGGCCTAGGCGATGTCTGCGCAGTCGCGGCAGATCGGCGTGCCAGTCGCCTCCCAGCCTGACAGCAGCCGGTCCAGGGTGATATCCAGACGTAGCGCGATCTCGGTGGCCACTGACAGGTTCGGCTCCGCCTTCCGGCGCCCGCCCTCCAGCTCTTCGACCCCTCGGCGGGAGCGGCGCATCAGCGCGGCGAACTCGGCCTGGGACAGACGGCGGCGCCCTCGCCAGGGGACGATGCGGCGGCCGAACTGGATGCAGTCCGGCGATGACCCAGTGCAGTCGGCTCTCTGCGGAGGCGAGGTCACCAGCAGCGGTGCCGATCGTTCCTGCAGGTCGGGCGCGGACGGAATACCAGGCAGAACACGACCCGGGACCCACGCCCCCTGCGAGGCGGTATGTTCTACACATCAAGATCAACAGTGTCCGCATGAGGCGAAAAGCAGTTCCAGGCTTCTCGCCAACTTGCTTAACCAGTCGGCTGGTTGCACGAGAGGCAAACAGGACGGCGTGCGTTCAGCTTGGGCGCCGTTGGCCGACCGGGGCCTGACGGGAGTGCCCGCATGCGGGCCGCATCGCCTCTGACCCGGGCCGGCGACTTGTGATCACTACCACTAGAGGGCGTCTGAAAAGCCTGTCAGCGGGCAAGTCGCCTGGTAGCGGGGTGGTGACGAACTTTCGGGGGCTGGCGTGTACGGGCTGCGTACCCGTTACTCGACGGATCTGTCCGATCCGGAGTGGGAGATCCTCCATCCGCTGGTTCCGGCGGTCAAGCCCGGTGGCCGGCCGGCGAAACACACCCGGCGGGAGATCCTCAACGCGCTGGCGTACTGGCTGCGGGCAGGCTGCGCCTGGAGGCTGCTGCCGCATGACCTGCCGCCGTGGCAGACCGTCTACCACTACTGGCGATGCTGGCAGCAAGAAGGCGTGTGGGAGCGGATGCTGACGGTGCTGCGCGAATGCGAGCGCGTGCAGCTGGGCCGGGATCCCACTCCCAGTGCGGCCGTCGTGGACAGCCAGAGTGTCCGGGCCAGTGAGCGTGGCGGCCTCCATGGTTACGACGGCGGCAAGAAGGTCAGCGGCATCAAGCGCCACCTCCTTGTCGACACCCGCGGCACTGTCCTGGTCACCTGCGTGAGCCCGGCCAGTGTGGGTGACCGCGATGGCGCCGTGGTGCTCTTCTCCCAGGCTGCCGATACCTTCCCGCGCCTGCGGCACGTGTGGGCGGACCAGGGCTATCGCGGTGCCGACTTCCACGCCTGGGCCCGGGAGGCCACCGGCATCACCGTGGAGATCGTGCAGCGCCGCGACGGAGGATTCCGCTCGACCTGGGCCCGAGCGGGGGCACCGCCACCAGCAGTTCCCCAGTTCGCGGTGATCCCGCGCCGCTGGGTGGTGGAGCGGACGTTCGCCTGGCTGGGACGATGCCGCCGCCTGTCGAAGGACTACGAGTACCTGCGCGTCTGCTCGGAGAACGCCATCTACCTCGCCATGGCCATGCTCCTGGTGCGTCGCCTCGCAAAAGAGGCCCGCTGACGGGCTTTTCAGACGCCCTCTAGGCCGTGTATCGGAAATGGATCTTGCGCGCTGAATGATCCTGGTCATGGGCCGGGGTGCTCGCGGGCCGGGTGGGCGGGCCCGCGAGCACGTCAGGCGGGTCCTGGCCTCAGCCGGTGGGCGGGACGGTGACCACGTCGCTGCGCGGGTCGGCGAACCGGCCTTTCTTCAGCAGGGATTCCTGAGCCGGGTCCGACGGCGGCCGGCTGGACGTGGACTTGGACTTGGCCGGAGCTCGGGTGGTCGCACCGGTCGACGGGGGCGGGAGCGGCACCGAGACGCAGGGCGTCCGGTCGGATTCCAGCACGCCGTTGATCGCGGTCACGCAGAATTCGAAGTTCCAGTTGCCCGGGAAGAGGAAGGCGATCTGGTGGTCGGGGGTGTCGGAGATGTACGGGTCCGGCGTCGTCGGGCCGTTGTGCTCGTTGAGGTTGCGTACCCACACCCGGTACCCGGCCGCCTCGGGGGAGCCCTGCCAGTTCAGCTGGACGGTGGTGGGGTCGAGGGACTTGACCGTGAGGCCCGTGGGCATGGGCGGCTTCCCCGCGCCGATGGTCACCGACCTGGCCATGCCCGGCATGCCGCCGCCGGCCCGGTTCCAGGTCACCACCGCGACCAGATAGTGGTGCCCCGGGGTCAGACCGTCGATGTGCACGGTCGTCGCTCTGACGCCCGTGCTGCTGATGTACGACCCCGGCACGTCCTTGTCCCAGGTGATGACCTCGTACCGGTCGATGCTGTCCGTGTACGGACCGCTCGGTGCCCGCCAGGTCACGTCGACGCCCGTCGCGGTCGCCGAGGTCATGATGCCGTCGACCGGCGGTGGCGGTGCGGTCTGGGGGTGCGCGGTCGCGGTGGCCGTCGGGGACCAGACGGACTGGCCGTCACCGTCGTTGTCGGTGCGGACCTGGTACTCCCAGGTCCAGCTGTCCTCCGTCCAGGTGGTGTCGTAGCGGTTGGTCGACACCTTGGTCTGGTTCCACGCGGTGGCACCCGCGAGCCGGTAGCGGACGGTGTACCCGCGCGCGCCGAACACCGGGTTCCAGGTCACCGCGACACCGCTGGGGACGGCCTGCGCCACGACCCCCGTCACCCCGGAGATCGGCCGGTGCGGGATCGTGTCGGGGACGGCGGGCACGGACTGGCCGATGCCGTAGCCGTCGTGCAGGGTGCGCTCGTAGGCGGACGCGATCTGGTATTCGCCCAGGGCGTTGGGGTGCAGGTTGTCGTAGCCGGCGGGACAGGTGTCGGTGTCGCAGCTGTAGGCCCCCTCCCAGTCGACCAGTTTCACCGGGGAGTCGGAGGTGCTCCAGGACGGGATCGCGTTCGCCAGCATGGTGTTGTACTGCCGGGTCTTGACGATCAGGTCCTGACGGCCGTCGATCAGGGGTCGCATGGGAACGTTGGCCACGGCGAAGCGGACGCCGGGTTTGGCCGCGCGGGCCCGGTCGACCATGGTCTTGACGCTGTCCAGCGTGCCGGTGGCGTCGCTGACGAGCCACCCCATGTCGTTGAACCCGATGCCGAAGAGCACCAGGTTGGGCTGGTACTGCGCGACCATGGGGCCGATCAGGTCCTTGTCCTGGGCGGCCTGGCGGCCCCACACGGCGAAGTGGTCGGCGTCGAAGTCCGCCGGGACGCCCTGGGCGTAGGCACCGTTGACGGGTGGGCCCGCCGCCGAGGGGTTCTGGTTCGTCTCCCCCTGCAGCGGCGGCGGGCCGGGCGGACCGGTCGGGGCGTCCGGCTGCTTGGTCCCGCGGTACGGGCCGACGAAGTCGACGGCGACGTGCTGGTCCTTGAACCACTGCCACAGCCGGTAGCGCCAGGTCCAGTCGCCCTCCATCCCCTCGCTCATGGAGTCCCCCACCACCATCACCCGCAGGGGCGCGGTGCCCATGTCGCTGCCGTCCCCGGTGTCGTCGACGCCGTTGCCGTCGATCACCATGTCGGCGGGGTTCACCACGACGTCTCCCGGATCGACGATGGTGCCGTCCTGCCACGCGGCGGTCAGCTGGGCCGCGTAGGCGTCGGTCATGGCGCGGTAGCCCTTGGCGTTGGGCACGCCGTCGGCACTCTGCCCGGTGTCCACCTCGCTGACGTCACGGTCGAGGACCACCTGCCGGATCCGGTGACCCGCCAGGGCTTCAGTGGCGATGATCCGGCTCGACTGCGCGATGTAGGAGGCGGTGCCGGTGTACATCTCGTCCCGGACGGCCGGTGTGCTGGACGGCACCGGGTCGCCGACCAGCACCGTCGTGTTGGGCAGGTCGATGTAGATCTGGTCGAGCAGGTCCTGCAGCTGGTTCGCCTCCTGGGTGGCCGTCAGCCCGTCGCGGGTCGCCAGATCGTTCGCGACGTCGAGCTGGAGCAGTACGACGTCGGGCTTGTAGGTACGCAGGTCGCCGACCAGATGCTGGCGCAACTCGTCGATGCTCTGGCCGGGGAACGCCTCCTCCTGGTTGTCACCGCCCTCGACGTTCCCCTTGCTCACGGCACCCACGTAGTCGAAGCCGGGCGTGCCGGCATTCCCCGCGCTCGCCGCTCTCGTCGGCCTGGCCGCGTTGGCCGAACCGGTCACGTTCGCGGCCCTGGCCGTCTTCGCCGCGCTCGCCGCCCTGGCCGTCTTCGCCGCATTCGCCGAACTGGGCCAGAGCCCATAGCACTGGCCCAGGTAATACGACACACATGTTTGCAGCGGTCCTCGCATGCCCGAGTCTTCGAAAGGGGCCTGGTGCACGTTCGCCCCGTCCGCGGCGTAGCCGCCGACTACCGACGGGGAGACCTGCGGCGGCTGGGTGGACGTCCGGGTGGCGACGGTGTCGTTGTAGACCGGGCTGTGGTCGGAGCCGCCTTGGTTGCCCAGCACGCGCGCGGCGAAGGTGCCGCGCGTGGTGGTCGTCACCGTGAAGTCGAGTTCCTCTTCCTGCCCGTCCGGACTTCGGTGGGTGGGCTGACCACTGGCCACGATGTGGGGCAGGATGGGCTGCGGTGCGGGGGGCGGCAGCGGGGGCTGCGGGTTGTCCGGCGACGGGATGAGGGCGTAGGCCGGTCGGCCGCGCAGGGAGTCGGGCCGGGTGTTGAAGTCGGCGCTCACCGTCCAGTCGTACCGCACGCCCTCCGCCCGCTGGGCGTCGTAGACGGCTCTTCCGATCGCGGTCAGCATCGGGATCGCGTCGCCACCGCCTCCCGTCAGCGAGTGGAAGCTGAAGTACCAGTGGTTCCCCTCACGGATGCCGATGGCGGGTCGACCGCGGTCGGGACCGAGCGGGTTGTCCACCACCATGGCGTCCTCGACCGGGTTGAGCGACATCACGATGGTGTTCACCCGGCCTCCCGGCCGGCCCGGCTGGGACCGGTAGTTGGTCTGCAGGAAGACCATGTACCACTCGGAGGGCCGTTGGCTCGCATGCCAGTTGGCATAGGTGACCAGCGAGTTGCCGACGGTTCCCCGCGGATTGGGCAGGATGTCGGAGCCGGTCGGCACGCCGGCACCCGACTCCTGGAGCATGACGACGGAAGGGCCCGTGCTGCGATTCCGGGCCGCGGTGAGAATGTTTGGAATGTAGTTCGTCCAGAGGTTCACGCCCTGCGCGGTGGCTCCCTGCATGTTCCAGGTGAGGTAGGGCCTCTGGCCCGGGGGAGGCTGGGGCGGCGGATCCGCCTGGGCCGGGCCGGCGGCCAGGACGGTGAACGGCACCACCAGGAGCGCGAGCAGCAGCACCTGGACGACGCCGAGGGCCGCGGAACGGGCGTGCGGCCCGTCGCGCCGGGGCCGACGGGAGCGCCGTGCCCGTAACGAGGCCCTCGTTCGGCCCGCCGGGCGGGGAGCGGTGGGTGTGGTCATCGACTGGACTTGCCTTTCGTTCTGTCCTGATCGCGTCAAAATGAGACACTAGTCCACGAATCACCGTGTCTCCCAAGCCGCTCCCGCCCGTTTCGCGCCGGGATTCGGAGGTGATTCCCGGCCAGACGCGCAGGTCAGTTGAAGAACGCGCAACTCGGTTGAAGAGGGCGCAGTTGACCGCGTCCATCAGGGCCGCGCCGGTCCGGTGCGCCTGCCTGCTGAGGGTGGAGGCGGCGAAGAAGAAGGCGGCCGTGCGGTGGCCGGTGGAGTCGGTGAGGTTGCAGGTCGCTTAGCCCGGGACGACGCCGACGTGGTCCCAGACCGTGCCGCAGTCGGTTTTCGCCGTTTCGATGCCCAGCCCGTAGCCGAGCTCGTCCGGGTCCTCCGGTCCGCCCCCGCATCGAGTGGGACGGTGACCACAGGCTGACCGGGGATCGGCCGGAGCCTGAGCCGCCCACGTGCATTTCTCCGCGCGCCATGCCACAGATTCCCGCCCAGACCGGGACGCGCCGATGCTTCCTTGTTCTAACGTCGGTGCATGAAGCAGGAGTTGAGGGTGGCGGCCTACGCCGTGTGTGTGCGAGACGGGGCAATCCTCCTCGCACGCCTGACGTTGAGGGACGACAGCAAACGCTGGACGCTCCCCGGCGGGGGCATGGACCACGGCGAGGACCCCTACGACACCGTGATCAGAGAGGTCGAGGAGGAGACCGGGTACGCGATCGAACCGACGGTGCTGCTCGGTGTCGACTCGCAGCGGCACACCTATCCGCGCCGTCTCGGTGCCACCGCCGACTTCCAGAGCCTGCGGATCGTCTACGAGGCGCAGGTCACCGGCGGCGGACTGCGCCACGAAACGAACGGCTCCACCGACATGGCGGCCTGGCACCCCTTGGGAGAAGTACCCGCGCTGGACCGGGTACTGCTTGTCGACGTCGGACTCACGCTCTGGCGGGAGCGGCCGGTGGTCGGTCGTGCACCGGGGATACCCGAGCCACAGCCAACACCGCTACCCGGCGGAACAAGCAGAGACTGATCCTCCCCGCTCGGCCCAGCGGGCGCAGCGTCTGTCTCTGCTCCTGGGACTGCGACAACGGCTGCTGACAGGTTCCGTCGCGGGTGGCGGGAGACGGTGCGGTCATACTCATCTCCTGCCGCCCGCCCAGGACTTGCCCGGGCGTTCTTGCCCCGCCTGCGTTTTGGGCCGGGGCACGGTTGCCGCTCTGCCCGCCGGGCGGCTTTCACGCTTCGGCGCCCTGCCGGCCTCGCGCCCTGGCACGGCCCCCGGCCTCGACCCGGTGTACCCGGACAAGGGTGGTGCAGCAGCCGCCGCGTCCTGGCGGTCGAGACCACCGGTCAGCCGGTGGCGGCCAAGCCGTCCGCGTGATCGTGCAGGGCCTTCGCCTGCTGATCGTGCTCGGCCCGTGCCGCCTCCAGCAGGCGTCGCCAGGACGCCACCGCGGGGCGGCGCCGCAGCAGGGCCCGCCGGTCCCGCTCCGTCGCACCGCCCCAGATGCCGTGCTCGATTCGGTTGTCGAGCGCGAAGGACAGGCATTCCAGCCGCACCGGGCAGCCGGTACACAGCGCTTTCGCCCGGTGCTGAGCCGCACCCTCGACGAACAGCTCGTCCGGATCAGCGGTTCGGCACAGGGCCCGCTCGCCCCAGTCTCCGTCGTCTTCGACCATCGTGGTGCCCTTCTGTCCCCGATCTGGCCTTCCCACTCCCCCAGGACAGGCGCAGTCCGGGCACGGTACGACACTTTCTGGAAGCATGGGACGCCAGCGGTGCGGAACTTCCCCTTCGAGTGACGTGCCCCTTGCACGCCCGCAGCACCCCGGCAGAGGCGGCTGCGGGGCGCGCCACCGCGTGCTCAGGCCGGCTTGTCGGGATTGATGCCGCTATACGGGCCGAGGCGACATCGAGTGCGCCTGTCCAGGCCAGATCGCCTGAGTTCGACGGCATAGGAGGCGCCGTTGAATTCCCAGCCGTCGGTGCCGTCGCCGATGTCGGCGACGATGATCTCGTCGATGAAGTGGTCCTCGAGGTCGTCGTCGCGCAGGTCGCCGGCCAGCCAGAGCGTTTCGATGTCGGTCCAGTCGCCGCGGCTTGCGTCGATGCGCAGGGGTGCTGCGCGGCGGGTGCCGCGTTCGCGTTCGTCGTTGCCGGTTTTGACGAGGCCGCTGATCTCGAACTGGCCGTGTTTGACGGTGTCGGGGAGGGGTTCGGCGGGGACGATGGCGACGTTCTCGTAGACACCGTTTCTTATGGCGTGATCGTTCGTTGAGTAGTGCATGACGGATCTGGTTGAGCGGTTGGTTCCGGACGAGTTATGGGTGTTGTTCCGGCGGGTGGTCCCGCCGACGGAGGTCACGCGTCCGCAGGGTGGGGGTCGGCGGCGGGCGGGTGACCGGGAATGCCTGGCGGCGATCGTCTTCGTGGCAACCTCGGGCTGCACGTGGCGGCAGTTGCCGCCGGTGTTCGGGCCGGCCTGGCCCACGGTCTACCGGCGTTTTGCCCGGTGGAGCCAGGACCGGGTCTGGGCCGAACTGCACCGCGTCCTCCTCGACGAACTCGGCGCCCAGGGCGAGTTGGACTGGTCACGATGCGCGATCGACTCCGTCAGCCTCAGGGCGGCAAAAGGAGGCCTCTGACGGGACCGAATCCGACCGACCGCGGCAAGCCGGGATCGAAAATCCACCTCGTCACCGACCGGAACGGACTGCCTCTGTCGCCGGGTATCTCCGGAGCCAACATGCACGACAGCCTCGGCCTACAGCCGCTCGTGCGGGGCATCCCACCGATCCGTTCCCGGCGCGGCCCGCGGCGTCGCCGCCCGGCCAAGCTCCATGCCGACAAGGGCTACGACTACGACCACCCGCGCCGATGGCTCCGCCAACGCCGCATCCGCCACCGCATCGCCCGCAAGGGCATCGAGTCCTCCACCCGGCTCGGCCGACACCGCTGGGTCGTCGAACGAACCGTGTCCTGGCCGGCCGGATGCCGCCGGCTGCACCGCCGCTACGAGCGCAAGGCCGAGCACTTCCTGGCCTTCGTCGGCATCGCCGCAGCCCTCATCGCCTACCGCCGACTCACCAAGTGAAACGACGTCTGAACCGATCACTGACCCGGACCGATTCCATTACCTCGACGTCCGCCGACGTGATCGACTCGGCGGCATCCTCCACGAGCACGCACACGCCGCGTGAACTGCGAGGACGTAATAATCGGCACTCGCACCGCAGCTGTGCATCCGTCTGTCCTTGCATGAACGAATTACTGGACATTCCGACCACGACCGCCAGCAGACGAAAGGCGACACCATGACCGAGTGGGTGGTACGGCCGGACGGGGGCCGCCCGCAGGGCCACGGATGTCCCCATGCCGCCGACGCAGGCCCGACACCAGCGTCCCAAAGCCACCTGTGCGTGGAGTGCTCCGCCCAGGGGCGCGAGGAGACGCGGCTGCGACTCTGCCTGACCTGCGGCCACGTAGGGTGCAGCGACAGCGCGCCAGGCGCCCACGCCACAGCTCACTACGAATCGAGCGGTCACCCACTCGTACAGTCCGTAGAGCCGGGCGGCGAAGCATGGGCCTGGTGCTACGTGGATGAAGTGTTCCTGCAGCCGCGCGACCACCGCCTGCCGCACTGAACAGTGACGCGCGGCTTGGCCGACCCTCAAACGGAAACGAGCGATTCACCCCATCACCAACATCCGAGGAACGCGGCAACGATGCCGCACACAAGATCACGAATGTATTGGCCATGAATCCCAGCACGGCCGCGGCCCAACTCCGGCCGAGCCCCGGCTCGGACCGGCTGAAACGGTGCACGAACCGCCCATGCACGGCATCCAGTTCACCCGCCCACACCCGTACATCAGCAAGGTCCCCACCGCGCGCGATGACTGCTCCGTCCACAGCTCGATGGCCACGACCTCTGGCCAACCCCGTCGCTCGGCCTTGATGCCGAACGGTGTGCCCCCAACGTCACACCTTCAGGACCGACACGGAGAGCCACCTGGCGTGAGCAAGCCAGTAGAGCGATCACCAAGACGGCCAACCGACTCCGGTGCTCAGGCGTCGTTCAGGGCCCGCAGGAGCCGGCGCAGCGCGCGGCGCAGAGCCAGGCGGCGGGCGAGGCCGGGTACGGCATAGGCGATGACGACCAGGACGGCCACGGCGGCGAACGTGGTGAGCGGGCCCATCCAGCAGGACAGCAACAGCACGCCGCCGGTCAGGAGCAGAACGGCGAGGGTGAGCGCGAACTCCCGGTCCCGCTGCATCTGGCGCGTCTTGCCGGTCATGTGCGGCGCAGGCATCCGGACGGCACCTGGCCCCCAGGCACGATCCGCCACAGGCTCCCGCCGCCGCACTCCCGGTACCGCGACCAGGAGGTAAGGCCCACCGCCACGACGCACGACCGCACCCGCTCACCCCGGTGCAGGTAAGCGCACAACCGGCGAACGTGTCGTCGCCACCGGCCCCTCATTCCACGCCGGCATCCGCACCACCACCTTCTGCACGGCCCGCCACGCCGACGCGCACGGCACGGCAGTGATCGGCGGAGCAGCGGACGGAGCAGTCACCAGGACGACGGTGACGGCGGCCACCGTGGTGAGCACACGTCGAGTCAGATGCATACACCAGTCAACCCCACTCACCACCCGCCCGGTCACGACTCCCCTCCCAAGATCACCCGCCCAGGGCAGCCGGGACGGGTTGTCGGCTCCGACCCCGCGCGGCGAGCGGGCGTCCAGGCCGTCGCGGAGGCGGGCGCTCAGTCGGTGGGCGTCTGCGTCTCGGTATCAAGATCCGGACTTACTCGGTGAGACCGGTCGAGATCGAGCAGGCCCGCGCCGCTGATCCGCCCGGCCCTGCTGCGCGATCGCCAAGGTGTTGAAAACCGGATGATGCGAAAGAAACAGGAGCGCTAGCGTGCGCGTATGGATCTTGAACCTGGAAAGACCGTGCCCGCCGTTCCTGTTCCTCTCGATGCCGAACTTCAGGTCACTTATAACGCCTACCTGGCGGAGGAACCGGACTTGGCGCCGATGAGCCTCGAGAAGCTGTCGGTGATCCGTGCGGAGGTCGACGCCGCAGTGGCGGCGCTCGAGGACCTCAGCCATGGCGGGCGCTTCACCGTCTTCCAGCCCTCGGTGCCCGGCCTGGACGGCGCCCCCGAGATCCCGCTGCTGGTGTGCACACCCTCCGGCGCGCCCGCATCGCGGCCGGCGCTCTACTTCATACACGGCGGCGGCTTCTACTGTAGCGATCACCGCACCGGGCTCGACCAGATACTCGAGACGGCCGAGCGGTTCGGGGCCACGCTGATCTCGGTCGGCTACCGGCTCGCGCCCGAGCACCCCTACCCCGCCCAGATCAACGACGCTTACGCCGGTCTGCTGTGGGTCGCCGACCACGCGGACGAGCTCGGCATCGACTCGGAACGCATCGTCGTCACAGGCTTCAGCGCCGGCGGCGCCCTCAGCGCCGCGCTCGCGTTGACCGTGCGCGACAAGGGCGGTCCCCGCCTGCTCGGCCAGCTGCTGATCGCCCCGCTGCTCGACGACCGCAACGACAGCGCCTCGGCCCTGCAGATGGACGACATCGAACTCTTCGACCGCAGCCGCAGCGGCTTCGCCTGGAGCTCGCTGCTCGGCGACGCCCAGGGCGGAGCTGACGTGCCGCAGTACGCTGCGCCCGCCCGCGCCACCGACCTGGCAGGCCTGCCGCCCACATTCCTCGACGTCGGCTCCGCCGAGTGCCTGCGCGATGAGATCCTCGCCTACGCCGACCGGATCTGGCAGGCCGGCGGCGAAGCCGAGCTGCACGTGTGGCCCGGCGGAATCCACGGTTTCGACCGGAAAGCCCCCGAGGCGCGGATCAGCAAAGCCGCTGTCGCGGCACGCCGCAACTGGCTGGAGCGCCTTCTCGCCACCAACTGACGGTCTCCTCCGGCGGTAGTCGGTCGCAGGATGGACAACGTGCCGCCAGGCGTCCCGTAGCAACGAGGTCGAGGAACGGGGCTTCCACCCTGATCGTGGACACGGGTTGTCATGCAGCGATGGCCGGCGTGGTTGATCTCTGTTCGAAGACGACTGGTGCGAGGTAGCCGATCGCCGAGTGCCTGCGCTGGTGGTTGTAGGAGCCGAGCCGGCGGAACACCGCGAGGCGGGCGGCTCGTGCGGTGGGTCAGCCGCGCCGGCCGGGCAGGATCTCCCGTTCGAGTGAGGCGAAGAACGACTCGGCGGCCGCGTTGTCCGCGCTCGAGCCGACGGCCCCCATGGACCCCCGGATCCCGGCGGCACGGCAGGCACCGGCGAACGCCCTCGAGCTGTACTGCCTGGGTGACCGGGGCACGGTTGCACGTTCGGGACCGTCGGTCGAGCGAGGAGAGTTTGCTGCGGGCGGCTTCGAGGCTGATCTGGAGTCCTTGGACCTCGCCGAGCCAGCCGTTGACGCGGACCCCTCGGTACGGTCTCCGAGGTTGCAGATGATCTCTTAGCGTCTCGACTCCTCGATGGCTCATTTCCGCAGCCTGCGCAGCACACCCAAGGCTCAAAGAGCGTTTTGTCCCGGCGGGGTTGTTTGGTGGCGCTTCATCGGGACGAGTTGAGAAGGCTGCCGGGGCAAGGGTGTTCCGTGTGACGGGTGGGGCGGATGTCGTCCTTCGGTCGCCCGTTTCCGTGGGTTCGCTCCTGGTCGAACAGGACCGTGGACCAAGGACCTGGACACAGCCTTCTACGTCGCACTGTTCCTGCGCGCTGCCCAGCACTCGATCCGACGCGGCTGCCCCATCGTCTACACCTGAGACCCATCTTCGGTCCCCAGGTCTCCCGGCGGAAGTTACTCACCCTGCACGCGTCACAGAAATCGAGCCAGAACCTGAGTTGGCGAACAAAGCCGGCTGCGGTACGCGCCGCGGACACGACGCGGCCGGGTCCGGGCTCCTCAGCGGAGTCCGGGCCCGGCCTTGTCGTGCGGCGCGCGGCGTCAAAGGGCTCAGTCCCGGGACGCCACCACCCTGGTGAGGGTCAGCAAACGCCCCGTGTCAGCGACGATCGGGTCCTCTTGGGCCGGGCCGGATGTCCATTCCGGGGCGGCGAACTCCGCGCAGGTGCGGTTCCACAGCAACCACTCCCGCCAGCCGTCCTCCAGGGCGTCCGCGGTCTCCACCGTGACCACCCCGCTGCGCTCCCAGGTCCGCCGCCACCACTGGGCGGTGCGGAACGTCCAGAAGTCCGCGTCTGCCGCCCACGGCGACAAATGCTCCGGCACCGGCTCGGCGTCGAGGTCGACCCGAGTGCCCGGTGCCGCCATTGCGATCTGCCCGCCGGGCCGCACGCACCGTGCCAGCGTCGGCAGGTAGCGGACGTCCGTCCCGAAGTAGTGGTAGGCGTCCACGCTCACGACCGCGTCGAAGTAGCCGTCCGCGAAAGGGAGTTCGTGCGCCTCGACGCTGAGCGGCGTGGCCGTTCCCGCGCCGGTGCCGGCTTCTTGCACCCGTCGCCAGTTGTCTCCGGGGGCTATCCACAAGTCGGCCGCTGTGACGTGCACGCCGAACTCCCGGGCCAGGAAAACCGAGGTGAGAGCCGTCCCGCAGCCGAGGTCGAGCACCCGCATGCCCGGCTCCAGCCGCATCGCGCCGGTGAGCCACTCCATCAGCCACAGCGGGTGCGGTCCCATCACGTTGGCCATGACCCACGCCGGGTCGTACGCCGCGCTCCGCGGATACTGTGGCAGCGTCAACCGCTCGGCCAGCACGCCGGGTTCGGCAACGGGTGACTTCCACAGCGAAATCCTCTCGCCGCCGTCCCCGGCTGCTTCCGTCTCCGGCTTCCGTGCGACGATCCGGGCGAATCCCAGCGTCCGTCCCGCGTCCGCCCGCAGCATCGCGGCGACGTCGGCCGAGCCCCGCTCGGGGTCGGCCGCGAGGACCGCCTCCTCCCAGGCGAGCCAGTTCGCCGCGCCGTCCGGGAGGAGGTCCGCACGGTCGACGTCCACCTTCCCCGAGGACTCCCACAGCCGTCGCCACCACTGCGGAGTGTGCCAGCCGTTGTACTCCCAGTCCCACCACGGCGCGAGGTGCTCGGGCGTGCGTCCGTCCAGCTCCTGTGTGGTGCCCGGGGTGACGACGCCGATCTGCCCGCCGGGCCGGACGAACCGCAGCAGGGACCGCAGGAACCAGTGGTCCGTGCCGAAGTACTCGTAGGCGTCGACGCAGACCACCGCGTCGAAGTACTCCTCGGCGAACTTCAGGTCGTGCGCGTCGACGCGCAGCGGGACGACCGAGTCCTCGACGCCGGCCGCGCGGATCCGCTCCCAGTTCTCGGACGGGTCGATCCACAGGTCTGCGGCGGTGACGTGGACGCCGTACTCGCGGGCGAGGAAGACGGAGGTCAGGGCGCGCCCGCAGCCGAGGTCGAGGACGCGCATGCCGGGACGGAGGTCCATCGCGGCGGTCAGCTCATCGACGAGCCAGAGGGCGTTGGGCCCCATCTGGTTCTCGAGTACCCAGTCGGCCGGGTAGGCCGCGGCGCGAGGTGCACCGTCGACGGCAATGAGGTCCTGAAACTTTGTCAGGTCGAACGAAGAGTCGCTCATGGCGGGAGAAGGGTTCCTTGTCGAGAGATCAAGGACCCGGAGAACTGAACGGACGAAGGGTCGCGGCGTCAGCCCCGGGCCCGGAAGGCGGGGATGGCGGAAGCACTGCACACGGCAGCGCCGAACCCGACGGTCATCAACCCACCTCCTCATGCCTCGAATAGCTCCCACATCAACGTCGTGCACGGTACCAGACCGCCCGTGAGAGCCGAAGATGACATGACGCGCTGTGGTGTTTTGGCGTTTGCACAGCTCAAATTCGAACGGCAGGGTTTGAGCGGCGAGATCCCGGGGGCCAGATGTACGCCTATCGCGACCGAGCGCGCCCGGAGTTCTACATCCGTACTGAACGCAGGCGGCGGGCTCGACTGGTCCAGGGCGTGCGTGGAGGGCTCCCGCATCCGTGCGAAAAAATGGGGGAAGCCGACATCGGTCCGTCGCCGGTCGACCGCCGGAAGACAGGCAGCAAACACCACTTGATCTGCGACGGACGCAGCACCCCGCTCAAGGTCATTACCACCGCCGCCAACGTCAACGACGTCACCCAGCCCCTCGCCCTGGTCGACGGCATCCCGCGGTGGCCGGACGTCCCGGCCGACCACGCCGCCGCCCCGATTCCCTGCTTGGGAACAAGGGCTACGACTCCCACCCCCACCGCGAGGAACTGCGTAAGCGCCGGATCCTGCCGGTGATCTCCCGCAAGGGCGTCCCGAACATCAAGGGCCTGGGCAAGCTCCGCTACGTCGTCGAGCAGACCTTCGCCCTGCTCCACCAGTTCAAACGTCTCACCGTCCGCTGGGAATGCCGAACCGAACTCCACGACGCCTTCGTCTCATTGGCCCGCAGCCTCATCTGCTGGAGGCGACTGAAGCAGCACCGGTCGGGATCGTGTCACGAACCCTTGGCTACAACTCACACCACTCACCCAGAGGACCGGCCGCCCGCGTCCGGGTGAAGTCGTGCACCAGGCCCCATGCCCGATCGGTGTCCAGGACGAAGTCACCCGTGAACGCGGCGAGGTCGTCCATGATCGGGACTTCGACCTCGGCACCCGAGGGCACGGTGCCGTCTCCTACCAGCAGAGACATCCGCTCGGCGTCACTCACCAGATGGACGATCGCGTGATCACCTCGGAAGGCCAGGATCAGCACCGGGAACTCCTCATCCGGCGACCGAACCTCGACGTACCCCTGGCCGCAGGAACGCAGGTCGTCGAAGCGGTCTGACAGGTCTTTCACCTCTGAACGTCTCTCAACCGGATGGAACAGCCCAGATTCCGGCGACGTCGCCGCCCACATCACGCTCATCCAGCCACTCTTCCCCACACGAACCGTCGCCCGCGATCCAGGGCCACGCTCTCACGCTCGACCACGACCGGACTACCAGGAACTGTCCGGCCGATCTCGAGATGAATTGGCGTGGCCCCTTGGCGGTCCGGCTGGGAGGGTGCAGAGCCAGTCCAACAGCCGGTGATAGCCGTCGGGGGTGGCGGGAAAGGCCTGAGTGGCAAGGTGCCGGCCGATGGAATCGATCACGGCGGCCTGGGGGAAGTCGGCGTGGGTGTCGACGCCGCCGATCACTGCTGTCTCGTCTGCCATGCTGAGGATGCTGTCCTTCCGCGCGGCGCATGAGGGGACGGCACGCACCGGTCGGGCAGGAGGACAAGACTGTGATGGGACCTTTGGCCGGGCTCCTATGAGGTCACAGACGCCCGACCGGCCGCGCGCAGGGCGGCACCGTCCGAAGCAGTCCACAAATCATCAACAGGACAGCAAGCGTCGGTCAGATGGAGGGTCAGACTCCTCGGACGGCACCGTTTACATCCTCACAGTCAGCCGTGGATGTCAGAAGCCCTCTGCACGGTGCCCCTTTCCCTCGGCAGGGAGGGCGCGATCACCACAACAGGAAAGCGGTGATCGGCCATCCTGGCAGCGTGAGGAGGAATCCCATGACGGCCAGGCCCATGCCGCGCTGGCTCCGTCGGGCCAGCTGGACGCCGGCGATGATGCTGAAAACGAGCGCCAGCGGCGTGAAGACGAGCAACGACACAAGCAGCCCCAGGATGCCGAGACCGAGAAGCAACAGCAACGACAGCAGTGAGAGGACCAGCGCGGCGATGGCGGCACCGTTCCATGCTGTCGGCGGGTGCACCGGTTCGCCGGGCGAGGGGTAAGGGCCGGACACAGCATGCCATTCCGGGCCCCTGTATAGGCCGATTGGCCTGCCTGGGGTCGGATCGGAATCCGTCATCGGGTGGTGCCCTCCCGGCTCCGCGGCTGAGGCCGAGCGGTGCACCGACCCGCCCAAATATTCGCACGGAGGTGCGGTGTGGGATACCTCGGGTTGCGGACGCCCGTCGGCCCGACCGAACGGGCACGGGAGGGGCACGTCGACCGGCGGCCTCCGGACAGTGAGCGAGGTCGGGCGGCCCTCGGCATGACCCGCGAATCCCGGCCCCGGACAGCGCGGGGCGGCGCGCACCCGGGCGTCCGGCTCCGCTCCAGACCTGGCCCACGGTCTTGGAAACCGTCGTGACGCGAGTCACCGTGGGTCCAAATCCCACATCCACCACAGGTGAACAGCCCCTGACCAGGTAAATGGGCGAGACCGGCCACGATCGGTCGCGTGGTGGCTGCGCCTCCCACCGCTACACGCGCATCTGCTCCGTCAGGCTGGCGTGCACTTCTTCTTCACTGTGCTGTAGAAGTCGTCGGCGAACTCGTCTTCAGACATTGCCGAGGCGAACGAGGGAACGTGAACAGGGCGCTGAGGATCATGCGCTCGGTAAGCAGCGCAGTACTCCTGGCGCTGCTTCTTGGTGCTCTCGTACCAGGCTGCTTCCCCTGGTGACCTGGTGCGCACTGGCTTGGGCTCTTCCTGCGCACACCCTGCGAGCAGGGCAGTCAGCGACAGAGCCAGGACGGCTATCGATACGCGTCTCACACAGTCTCCCGGTGATGAAAGCGAAGGTCGGCGGAGCGGCTTTGGGCGGGAGCTGCCATGGGGCGAGTGGTCATGGCCCCATAAGCTTCCGGCGCGTCGGGCAGTCTATGGACCTGCCCGGTACAGCACGATGTTGGGGCCATGATCTTCGAGGCTCGCGCCAAAGTGGCCGGCTAACTGCCTGTTCTCCATCCGCTCGCGCGGTCGGACAGGTTCGAACGGGGGCCTGGTTCGGGTGAGTTGTCCGGGGCGGGTGCATGGAGGAAAGCCCTCTTGGTAGCTCGCGGATGTCGAGTCCAGCGAGAACCAAGAGGGCCTGTTGTCGAAGTGTCGCGTGGCCGTGGTCACCGAGTCCAGTTCGTCCACTCATGGGTGTGACTGCCTAACCCACAGGTTCGGGAATGCCGCCGACCGGCCGGAGCGCCGGCCCCGATACGGCTCGGACATGAGCGATGCCGAGTGGGCTGTGGTGAAAGATCTGCTCCCGGTTCCGGGATGGCCGGCGGGCCGCGGCGGGCGTCCGGAGGGCTACTGCCATCGGCAGATGATCGACGCGGTGCGCTGTCTCGTCGACAACGGCATCAAGTGGCGGGCGATGCCCGCGGACTTTCCGCCCTGGCCGCACGTCTGTGCCTTCTTCACCCGCCGGCGGGACGCGGGACTGGTCACCGAGCTGCACGACCGGCTGCGGGAAGCCGTCCGCGTCGGCGAAGGCCGCAGCGCCGAGCCGAGCGCGGGGGTCGTGGACTCGCAGTCGGTGAAGGCGGCCTGCCGCGCTGTCGGCAGGATGAACCCTCCGGGCTTCGCCTCCACCGGCCGGCCCCGTTCCACCAGCCTCTTCAACCGTGCTCCCGCACCCTCGACGCGTCAGGCGCAGGCGCTGTCCCAGCCGAGCACCACGGCCGCCCGCCGGGCACCCAGCCCGTCATACCCGGGACCATCACCAAGGTTCAGGTCAGCCGGATCGGAGCGCCGACCGTACTGGCTGCCGCTTCCGGTGGGGACCACAGCGTTGTGATCCTGTGTATTCGACCGGGGTCAAGCGTGCCGAAGACAGGTCGGCTGAAGCACTCGGTGGCCGACTGAGATCTGACTGCGGTTGCGTGACGGCTACGCCAGATACCCATTGCCGACTACATCGTTCGGGTCGTACTCCACGGAAGCAACGTCAAACCCCCTGAGTCGCGCCCCCAAGGTGATTGCCAGAACCTGAGGCCATGAGCGAACCCACTCCCGGGCAGCCGCCCCGGCCCGATCCGTCTCAGCAATCGTGGGGGCAAGGCGCACAACAACGTCAGCCCCAGGGATGGGGACAGTCACCCCCCAGTGGCGGACCACCCTACGGAGCAGCACCGCCGAGGAAGAAGAGACGCAAGTGGCCGTGGGTGCTGCTCGTGCTCGTCCTGTTGGTGGCGGGCGGGTGCGTGGCCGTCATCGCCGGCATCTCGCACGAGGCCTCGAAGACGGTCGAGGTCGAGTACGCGGTCACCGGCAACGCGCGAAACGTGACCATCGCGTACTCCGTCTGGAACGACGACGGCATCTCCTCAAGATCCGAAACCGCCAAGACCTTGCCGTGGCGGAAGGTCGTGAAGACGAAAGGCTTCATGAAGGGTGGATCGCTGCTCATCAGCCTCAGCGGGTCGGGAGGAACCGCCACCTGCTCCGTGACCGTGGACCACGGCACCCCGAAGACGTCCACCGCCTCAGGACCGTCAGCCGCTGCTACCTGCTCAGGCTTCTGAGGACGTTGCGACACTTGACGACGTTGATGTCACCCGCTGACGTCAGAGGCCCCGCCGGTTGAACCGGCGGGGCCTCTGATCTGTGTGCACTCGGGGGGATTCGAACCTGCAACCTTCTGATCCGCAGCTCCAGCCGGACCGGTCAGTGACGGCCGTACCGGCCGCTGGGCGGGCCCGGAGGGACGCTACCGTGCGGGGACGGTTGCCGAGGTCGCGGTACCTGGCTGCTGTACCGCGAGATCCAAACGGGTGCCCCTGGAACGGCATGTGCGGGATCGCTGTCGTCCGGTGACGACGAGGTGTCCGTGACAGCTCTGGCCATCCTTCGTAGCGGCGCCACCCACTGAGTGGCAGACCGGGCACAACCCGCAGGCCGGCGTGCCGGAGTCTTCAACGTCGCCGGTCGCGTCGGCCTCGGCCTGGACCCGCTGGAGGAGCAACTCCCAGGTGCCGTCCGCCGACCGACGGCGATACCGCTCGTGCACCGTCTTCCACCGCCCGTGGCGTTCCGGCAGCTCGCGCCACTGCGCGCCTGTCCGGATCCGGTACGGCACTCCGTTGATCACCTGCCGATGGTCCCGCCATCGGCCACAGCGTCGGTTGCTCGCCGGCAGGAGCGGCTCAAGTCGCTCCCACTGAGGGTCAGTCGGATCACCCCCTATG
Source organism: Streptomyces populi (assembly GCF_002911015.1). GTDB lineage: Bacteria > Actinomycetota > Actinomycetes > Streptomycetales > Streptomycetaceae > Streptomyces > Streptomyces populi. The sequence continues at coordinate 31,727 of NZ_KZ626875.1, read as the reverse complement.
CCCCACAGTCCTGTCAACGACTCAACTGATCGGCAGTGCACTGCCCGACTACTGATCCACAGTCAGGAGCGGAGCCCTCGGAAAAAGCCGGGAGCAGGCGTCGAAGATCGCTGGGTATAGTGCAGGCGCTTTGCCCCGATGACCCCGTCGCCGAGGAGGCCGTCCCATGGAACCCGTCACGCTGATCACCGGTGGCTCGACCGGGATCGGCGCCGCCACCGCCCGCGCCCTGCTCAAGCAGGGCCACCGCGTGGCCGTCACCGGACGCGACGCGGGCAAGCTGGCCACCTTCGCCACCACCGAGGGGGCGGGCGAGCGGCTGCTGACGATCACCGGCGACGCCGGCGAAGCGGATGACGTCGCCGCCGCCGTCCGCCACGTGCTGGACACCTGGGGCCGGCTGGACAACGTCATGGCCAACGCCGGTTTCTCCCTGCCCGGCAACCTGGAGACCCACACCCCTGAGGACATGCGCGCCATGATCCTCACCAACGTCCTGGGCCCCGCCCTGCTGATCCAGGAGACCCTGCCCCACCTGAGGACCTCCAAGGGCCGAATCGTGATCATCGGCTCGGTCGCCGGCGTCCGCCACACCCCCGGCAACCTCTACTCCGTCACCAAGTGGGCCGCCCACGCCCTCGCCGAGAACACCCGCCTCCTGGTCGGCCAGGACGGAGTCGGCGTCACCGTTGTCGCCCCCGGCGTCGTGGACACCCCCTTCTGGCACGCCCGCGGCGGCACTCCCGAGGCAGCCGCCACGATGACCGCCGAGCAGATCGCGGACACCATCGTGTTCGCCGTCAACCAGCCCGCGGGCGTGGACATCAACCACATCACGGTGCGGCCGACGGGGCAGGTCGGCTGAGGTAGAGCTCCCAAGGAGCGTACGGGGAGGCGCCTTTGGCTCCGCCAGGCATGGTGTGGCGCGGGCCGGGGGCGCCTTCGGATCTGGGCATCCGCTGGGACAGGCAAGGGCCCGGGCCAGCCCTTCGTGCCCGTGCCTCCCTCACCGAACTTGCGGTCGCACAGGGCGGTTCACCTGCGTTCACGGGTGGTCGGCGGCCTGTGCCGCGCCTACCGTGGAACCCGCCTGAACGTCCCCGGACTGCGATGAATGAGACGGAAACCGAGACGGGCCACAGCGGCCTGGCCTCTCACGATGATGGGTGGTCACCAGTCCCGCCACTGGTCCGTGAGTTCGTACCGGTCGAGCCCGCGGCCGGCGGTCAGCGGTCAGGGCTGCGACGTCGCCCCCTTGCTCCGTGAGGGCCTCGTCGATGTAGAGGCAGAGCTGCTCGCGCTCATCGGTCTCGAAGGCGCGCTCCGTCCGAGTCACGACTTCAAGCGTGCTCCGGCTTGCCCGCGAAGATCAGCCCTTCGTTTCCGTAGGGGCTCTCGGCGACAAGGAAGCCGTTGACGGTGCCGAGGAGCTCAGCCTCCGTCTGGTGCGTCAGGGATGTCACCTGCTTGCCGCTCGCGGCGTCCAGGCCCACGAGGCTGAGCGCGCCCTGCTTCTCGCTGCCGGTGAGCAAATAGACGGTCTTGCCGTCGCTGAAGGCGCGCCGGCCTTTCTCGATCACGAGGTCGGCCACCTCCCAGCGCTTGTTTCCGCTCTGGTCGTAGGCAGCCACGCCGGTCTCGGAAGAGATCACGACGATGTTGTCGTCGTGTGCCCGTACCGCACCGTGAACCACAGAGACTCGTTTGCCAGTGGCGCCATCGAGGAACATCACGCTTCCCACGCCGTCGCGTCCGCGGCGGGAGACCACGATGTGATTGCGCACGTTGTACAGAGTGGTGCCGTACGCCTTGCCCAAGGCCACCGTCCACAAGGCCTTGCCTTTGGAGGGGTTGATACGCATGAGGCGTCCGGTGTCCGCATACGAGTCGAACTGCTTGTAGACAAGGGCGTAGTTTCCGCCGAAGTCGCCGGCGTCGAAATCGGCGGCGGTGAGCACGGAGTCGGTCTGCTTCCACCGAGCCTTGCCCGTCTCCAGGTCCAGAGCGGTCGTCCAGCTGTAACGCGATCGGCCTGAGACCAGCACGACTCCCGCTCTCGGGCGGAAGCTGATGTCATCACTGCCCCGGCTGGGCCACTCGGAGACTCTGGTGGCCCAGACAGGTTTTCCGGTTCGCCCGTCGAGGCGTGCCACAAAGTCGCCCACGGTGCTCTGGTCGTTCCCCTCAGGTGACTGGTTTCCCCAGCTGACGATGAAGTCGCTCCCGACGGGCCATGCCTGCTCGGCGTAGCCGGACCTCACGGATGACTTCCATCGCTGAGCACCGGTGGCCGGGTCGTAGGCGACCAAGGACGATCGCTCGTCCGGCAGCGTCAGCACGACACCGGCACCAACCGCAATCGGCTTGCCACCGAGCTCACGCGGCTCGGACGCGAGGGTTCGTGGACCGAACGGCCCGGGTCTGGCCGCCGGGGAGGTCGGAGCGGACGCAGCATGAGCGGGGCCGGAGCCGGTGCTGCACGCGGTAAGGGCGGGAATGCCAAGGGCTGCCAGCAGGAAGGCGTTGGCCAGGCGAGGAGTGAGGAAAGAGGGCATGGCAATTCCAGAGGTGCGAAGGTCTGACCGCGGGGGGCTGGTCCTGGCCGGCGTCGTGTGCGGGATTGCAGTGGCGAGACGTGTGCGCTCGCTGTGTGATCGCCGAGGAGCCGATTGCCGGATGCTTACTCGAGTAATCAGCCAGGCAATACGATCTTCCTATCAGCTTCCGAAGCGGCCTGTCACCCCTCGCCGACCGCGCGATACCGCACCGTGAGGAGGCCCGGACGAACGACCGGTGCCGACGCGGGTGCTCAGGGCGGCGAGTCCTACCGCCGACGCAAGCCGGGAGACCGGCTTGCGCCGGCACGGCACCCGAACCGCCCTCAATCCAGCAGTTCAGGATCAGACAACGGGAGAAAACACCCCCTGAGCAGCACAGCCCGACCCCGGCTGCTCACGGCTCAGCAGTCGTAGCGGTGGGCGGTGGGCCAAGTGGGGCAACTGCGGCAGACGAAGACATAGACGCCTCCGCAGTCCCCCATGGTCATTTCATGGCTGTCCTGCTGCCGCTCCGGGTCGTCGGAGGTTTCCCAGCCGCAGCCGGGACGGGTACGCTCCTCGACCGGGAGCCAGCGGCCACACGATTCACTCGCCGAGATCGTCAGCAGGTGTTCCATCCGGGAACCGCACGAACAGCGCGGCCAGTTCGGCGGCTGTGTCCAGCCGGGGTATCCGCCGACCTTGCTCTGCCGGGTGGTGAAGGCGTCGTAGTAGGAGATGCCGCAGGACTTCTCCATCTCCTCGCTCCGCTCGCCCACACGCTCGGACAACTCCGCAGGCATGTCCCAGCCGGGGTACTCCACTGTCTCAGTGGGGTGTACCACGCAGGGCTGCGGGACGTACTCGTCGTCGAACTCGTCAGGCCGCGGCGTCTCGTCCAGCAGTGGCCGATCCGCCAGGTCGGCAACGGATCGCCAACGCAGCACCGGAACCGGCGAGTGCTGGTCGTATTCGGAATGGATCAGCGGACACCAGAGCACTTGGAGCACGTCGGCGCCGTCCGGGAACACCAATGCCGGAACGTCGCGGGCGATGAGCTGCAGCACGGGCACCATGAAGACGGGGTCCGGCCCCACCACCGCGCAGCCGCGGGCAGGGTTGTAGTGGTCAGGAGCCGTACATGTCGGCCAGGGCTCGTCGGCGGGCCAAAGGAGCGGGCCGCCCAGCGAGCTCTCGTCCCGTTCGGGGCTACCGGCACGCGGGTACAGCAGCGTGGTCGCCCGCGCATAAGGTACGAGTTCTGGAAATACTTCCGCGATGTCGTACGGGGCCGGTGGAACGGTAAGACCCATGATCACCTCCGGGCACGCATCGTAACGCGACCGAAGTCGGCCGACACCGCTCGTGTCTCCTCGATGCGCACCATGGGCACAACGGCCACTGAGGTCTGCTCGGCCGGTCGGACGGCCGGCTCCGGTGCGATTGCCGTACCTCGCCGCTGTACGGCGGAAAGGGTTCTGCTTGGATCAGTCCATGATTTCTGTCGACGCGCCGGACGGGACACGAGAGAGGGCAGAGCTCGCGGTCTGGTTCGGCGGGGCGTCCTTGGCGTGCTGGTTCTGCTGCCCGTTCTGGGTACTGGTCAGCTTCATCTCGCTGCCGCTGGCACTCGTCGGTGCCGTACGGGCCTTTGTCGAGTACCGCGCATCGAGGTCGGGGCGAGCGAGCAGGACGCGAGCCGTGGTGGGTGGCGTGTTGTCGCTCCTGGGGGCAGCAGCCGCGATCACCTACATGGTCTTTCTGGCCGCCCATCCCGGTCTTCCCGTCCAGGAATAGCCGACGAAGAGGCCGCCACATCGGCGGCCGTTCCGGCCTGCGAGCCGAGAGCACCGGCTTGGCGGAACTGTTGTCGGCGGCGCCTGGTGCGTCGTGGTGCCCCCGGGGTCAGAATGGCGGGTCGTCGGAGCAGCCGCCCTCCCAGGGCCGATCCCTCGGTTCGGGACCCGAGATCAGCGGGTCGGGAAGGGGGCCGGGTTCTACGCCCCAGGTCACGAGACATCGCTTGGCCATGTACTGGTACCCCCGGTACTCGCTGACGCCGAGCGTGCCGCGGACCAGCGGTACGAGCTCCGGAACATGTGCGGCCGATTCGGGCACGGCGAACGTCATTGCCGCTGCGTACACCGCAGCCTCCCTGATCAGAAGGTCTGCGTCGGCGAGGTGTGACCGTGCGGCCTTGTAGATCAGCGGGATGATGGCGCGCACCGCGGCGACATGGGCCATCGGATGCAGGCGTGTTCCTGCGGGCAGGGCGATCCGTAAGACCGGTCGCGAATCCCCCGTGTACGCCATTCTGTTCACAGCGTGCCGTCAGATCCCGGGTGCCTTCGGGACGCAGAGCATGAGATGCAGGATTCGAAGGCGCCATAGCGCACCAGCGTCTGCGAATAAGTGGCGATGACGTTGATTCAGCCACGCTTTCGCAGGCGCGGCAAGGACCTGCCGCGCTGGCGTGTCTTGTCGACCGGCCGGCTTCGTCCGCTTCGAGCAGCAGCGTTCGGCCATCGGTCCGGATGGCGACGGGCGGCCGGCGGGGCCGTGGACGTTCCCGAGAAATGACGTCGGATCCCGTCCTTGAACCCGCAGGGCGAAGCAGTGCAGGGTGTGGCTTGTCGGAGAGGACGTGAGAGAGGAAAGACGTTCCCGAGCAGGTGGGTTGACGGGTCCGCGAGTCTTGATCGCCACCGGGCCCGCTGATTGGCTGGCCTGCATGACCGAGTCAAGGACCGTCGTCTGGCCACCTGCCCCGATCAGGACCGAGAGGCTCGTGCTCCGTGAGCCCGAGGCCCGAGACCGTGCGGCGGCCATCGAGCTGTCCGCCTCGCCGGAGGTGGGTACCTACGTCGGTGGCGCGCGGCCGCGTGACGAACTCGAGCGCACGGTGCCCGAGGTGCCCGGGCGGCGTCCTGGCGTCTTCGTGGTCGAACTCGACGGGGCGATGATCGGCTTCGTCGAACTCAACCGGCGCGACGCGGAACATCGGAGTCAGGTCCGTCCGGATGCCGGGGAGGCCGAGCTGGGCTACATGTTCCTGCCGCAGGCATGGGGATACGGGTACGCCACCGAGGCGTGCGCGGCGGCACTCGACTGGTTCTCCGGCGCGCATCCTGGCGATCCGGTGGTGCTCACCACCCAGACCGCCAACGCCCGCTCGATGCGCCTCGCGGCGAAGCTCGGGTTCACCGAGGTGCAACGGTACGAGGAGTGGGGTGCCGAGCAGTGGTTCGGCAGGTGGTTCCCGGTCGCGCTGTCGAGGTGAGGCCTGTGCAGGTGTCAGCCGTGTCAACCGACCTTGGCGGCTCGCTTCCACCCGGGCCAGGGTGGAAGCGAGCCGGTAGGAATCGGTGCCGGTAGGAATCGGTGCCGGTCTCGATGAGGGTGCCGTTGAGGGTCAGGCGGCCGACGACGGCCGCGCGGGCCGGGAGTTGGGGGTCGGTACAGGTCTTGCTCCAGTCCGTGAAAGCCTCGTCGGAGACGCTTCAGAAGCGCCTGCCGAGGGCGAGCGGCCCACGCACTCCGGCCGCGGGCGACACCTCGGCATCCGCCCGGACACGGCATGCCGGACCGCGCGGATTTGAGTTGATCATGACCGGTGGTAACGGTTTACCCTGATTGCGACCACGCGTTCGATATGCGCGCAAACACGAGGGTGGCCCGACCGGCCGCTCCGGGGGAAACACGGACTCCTGCCGATGAACGGCGTCACGGGGTCCGCGCTCTGAGGAACACATGCACCTGCACGTAAAACAGAAGATCGTCACGCTCGCGACCGCCCTGTGCCTGACCGTGGGCGCGGGCGTGGGCACCGCCTCGGCAGCCGGGCCGCCGCAGAAGCGGGCGGCGGAACCCACCTTGCTGGAGATCGCGGCCAAGGTGGCGCAGTACTCCGACTGCGGTTCCCAGCCTCTGCTGGAACGGCCCGCCTGTCTCAAGGAGTTCGCCCTCAAGTCCGCCAAGCTCGGCCTCGGTGTAGGCGTCTTCCTCTACGTCACCCGTGACGCGATGAAGGACGAGGGCAGGTCGTTCAAAGAGCTGGAGACGGCGCTGACCGAGCTGCACAAGCTCAAGCCCTACCTCCTGCTCGACCCGGACAAAGAGACCGATCCGGCGAAGAAGAAGCAGATCTACGAGCAGACGCTCAAGGCGTTCAAAGCCGCCAAGCCGCACGTGGACAAGCTGCGCACCGACGTCGTCAGGGCTTCCCGTCTCCTCGACGCCCACACGGAGTCGGTCGAAGCCTTGGCCGTGCTCGCCGTCGCCGTGGGCGACTACTACCCCGATCCGAAGCCCGTCGACGACCGGCCGGCGAAGGACACCTGGGACATCGCCGGCTTCTTCAAGGACATCGGCAAGAGCCTGGACCAGATCAACGCCGGCTTCGACAAGATGAACGGCGCCCTCGATGACATGAACAAGGCCACCACCGAGGTCAACCGAGGCCTGGACCAGGCCAACAAGGGCATCGAGAAGGCCAACCGGGGGATGGACAAGCTCAATGAGGGAGTCAAGGAAGCCAACAAGGGGCTGAACGAGACCAAGAAGGCGGTCGAGGGCATCGACAAGGCCGCCTCCAAGCTCCACGAGATACCCGACTTCGACTTCGACTTCTCCCGTCTCGCCGAGAAGATCGGGGCGAAGGACACCACCGCCGAGGAACGGGCCGCCCAGGAGCGCCGGATGTCGGTGCTGCTCAACCTGATGCCCGGGATCGGGGACGCCAAGGGCGTCATCGAAGCCATCACCGGCAGCGACCTGGCCACCGGTGAGAAGGTGAGCGACACCGACCGGCTGCTGGGCTCGCTCGCGGTCATGCGCTGGCTCAAGTACGGGGGCAAGCTGCTCCCGGAGGACATCAGGGCCGCTCGCAAGGGCGACAAGGTGCCGAACTGCAACAGCTTCCCGGCCGGCACACGGGTCCTCATGGGCGACGGCACCACCACGGTGCCCATCGAGCAGATCACCGTCGGCGACAGTGTCCTGGCAACCGACCCGGAGGCGGGTGTCACCGGCTCGCGGCCGGTCGAGGACACCATCTACACGCCCGACGACGAGGACTTCACGGGCGTCACCCTGAGCGGCGACGCGGGAGCGGAGCCGCCCACGCTCGCCGCGACCGACCACCACCCCTTCTGGGTCGAGAACCGGAGGCAGTGGGCGGACGCCCGCGACCTCAACTCCGGTGACACGATGCGCACCCCGGACGGCACCGCGGTGCGCATCGACAAGGTCGCGCACTGGAAGGAGCCGCAGGGCGCCTACAACCTGACCGTCAACGACCTGCACACCTACTACGTGCTGGCCGGAACCACGCCCGTACTCGTCCACAACGCGTCCTGTAGTTTCATCCGGGGAGAGATCCCCGACGCCGCGGCCATCGAGCGGGGCTCCCTGGTCAAGATCAAGGAGAAGCAGCTCGAGAAGGCGCTCAAGACCGTCGGGGAGGACCCCCACGGCTTCAAGGCCGACTGGGTGGGGAAGAACAACGTGTCACGGTTCGACGCGATGCGCGACGGCGAAAACAGAGTCGTCCTCGTGAGCAAGGACGGGAAGATCTTGGTTCCGACGAATTACAGGTACCGGCCGTGAGCGCGTTCCGGATGTACCTGAGGGTGGTCAGCGAATCCCTGCAACCGCAGGAGATCTCCGCGCGGCTGGGACGCGAGGCGGACGAAGCGACCGCGATCGGCAGCCGCAGGCGCCCCCAGTCCCCACCGCGCAAGCACGCGACCTGGATTCGCCACGTGCGGGCCCCGGGCGAGTCCGGGCGACCGGAGGATCTCGAACCGGTGGTCCTGGACTGGGGACCGGAATTCGCAGCGGCGCTGGGACGCCTGGCCGACTCGAAGGACGCCGACGTCTCCCTCGTGATCGTCCAAGAGATCACCGACCCGGAGGACCCGCAGCAGAAGGGCGTTTTCCTGCGCGCGGCCCTGCTGGCCTGGCTGGCCCGGGCCGGAGCGTCGCTGGACATCGACCAGTACGTGTATCTCGACTGAGCCGGCCGCCGGGACAGAACCCGGCCCCGGGCGAACCGCGCCGGTAAGCCGATGACCTGGTCCGGGCCGACTGCCGTACGTCGGCCCGGGCCGGGTTCGCACCGTCGGCAACGCCGGCGAACGCCGGCCCAGCGTGTGCCGCCGTAGCTCCAGCGCCAAGTGCTGTCCTGGGAGGCCCCGTAGCGGTGGTCTTCAGGCAGCCGACGAGTGCCGTCGGGCTGAGCACGGCAATCCACTGCCGGGTCCGAGCGGCGCGGCGCGGGCCTTCTCCTCACGCGCCTCGACACCCTTCCGCACGGCCTCTGCGGCCTTCTTCGGGGTGCTGCGCGTGGGACCGCTGTTCCGGAGACTGTCTCAACACCCGCATCTTCCCCGCTCGACCTACGCGGAAGCCACCTTGGCGACAAGGCGCCTGCGCCACTCCTCCAAGCGCTTCATCTCGTAGTCGCCGAGGTTCTCGTCGATGCCGTACAGCGTCCCCGATTCGACCTTGATCTCTTCGTCCAGGAGGTCGAGCGCTTCTTGGACGTCGCCGTTGAGTTCCAGTGCTGTGATCAGGGTTGTGCGGAGGGAACGGGTCTCGCTCCACCGCTCGAGGCCGAAGGTCTGGGATTCGGCGTACAGGGCGCGCGCCAGGCGTACGCCCTCGGCCGATTCACCGTTCTCCGCGAGGAGCTGGGCGAGCGTCGAGCTGTGGCGATGCGTGTCGACGTGGTCGGAGCCCAGCACCCGGACGCAGTCGTCCGCGAGGGCCCGCGCCTCGGTGACGGCTGTGTCCAGGTCACCGGTCCTGCGGCGGCTCCAGGCGAGCCCACCGCGCCACATCAGGGTTTCGGGGGCATCGGCCCCGAACTCCGCGATTCTGTCGGCCACTTCGGCCTCGGCGAGTCGTAGGGCGTCGGTGTGCAGGCCTTCGTCGAGGAACCAACTGGACACCTTGGAGCGGGCGGCGAGAGTCCTGGGATGCCAGTGGCCCAACTCCCGCGTGAGACAGGCGACGTCCTCGTGCACTTGCGGCCAGGCTCGCGCCGCCGGCCGCCGCGAGTGCCGGAAGCGCCGGCCGACCCACCAGGTGCCGGGCGTGAGGCGCCGCTTCTTCCCAGGTGCTCCCGTACCGCCCCGGCTCCCCGGTATCTGCGCCCCGTCCGACATCAGAACGCGCCTCCGCTGTCCACCCACGTCTCCTTCTCGGCGGCCCACGTCCAACGCGACGCTTTCCCGACAGTGCCCCTACCACGACTCCCCTACCCAGAGGGCCCTTCACTCATCCGGGCGCAGAGGGAGGGCACGGCTTCCCACTGTTCCAAAGGGCCTGGGGGATCGTGTTCCCCTCGGACTTCAAGGAGTTCCTCGCGCGCTACGGTGACGGCGTGCCGGACCTGGATCTCGGTGTGCTGGTTCCTGCCACCGTGACTCCTGAGACCTGTGACGATCCGGGCGCCCCGAAGGGCGGCATGGGGTTCATCACCGCGGACACGCGAGCCACTTGGGTGGACACCGAACCCACCGGCATCGATGCGGCAGCCGAGGATCTGGTGACCTGGGGAGCGGATGGCAGTGCCGACCCGTACTGCTGGCTCGCCCACGGCAACCCCGAGGACTGGCCGGTGGTGCTCTTCAGCCACGGCGACGACACCTGGACGCGCTTCGACTGCGGCATGACGGAGTTCCTGCGCAGGGTGTTGAGCGCAGACAGCCGGGCCGAGGCCATGCAGGACTCCGCTCTGTGGGGCGCGGGCTTGCGCAGGCTCTGAAGTTGCTCGGCCTGCCTCGTCCGGCGAGCCGGCGGTAGCAGATGAGGGTGCAGGCGATGCCGGTGGAGGCCAGGAAGTGATCGGCTTTCCGTTCGTGACAGCGGTGGACGTGGTCGGTGGAGACCGAGCTGAGCGGCATGACGACGACCGGGTAGGAGTCCTCCCGCTCCGGCCCGATCGGCGTAGCGCCGGGCCGGAGCGGAACGCGCGATACTCACGTGGGGGACGAGTCGTCACCCGCCGCGCTTGAGACGTACGACCACGGGGGCGGTGAAGGGGTTTCCGCTCTGGCTGACTTCGACGACTCCGGCGCCCAGCCACTCGTCGGTGCCTGGTATCCGGTGGATCTCCGCCAGCCACAGTGACTGTCGTGAATCTCTGCCCGCACCGGTCGACAGGGGAAGGCGACGCCGTTTGATCTTGCCGCACAGGCCGTCGTCGTCCAGGTACCAGTTGTGGTCGAGGAACAGGCCCTTGTCGTCCTGGCTCACCGGGGTGCGCAGGGCGCAGCCGCCGGGAGCGGGCTTCTGGTCCACCCACTTCGAGCCGTTCCAGCGCAGCCGGATGGGTTCCTCCGCGGGTTCGGGGCCGCCCTCGCCCTGGTTGAAGCTGTTGAGGCCGTAGGCGCGCACCTCACCGCTGTCGAGGGCGAAGACCTGGCTGAGGCTGGCGCCCGCTTCCGGCGGTACGGGGTCCGCGAACCGCACCTGCGGGGTCTTGACCGGCTTCCAGGAAGTGCCGTCCCAGTGCATCGAGGCGGGCTGGACGTACTGTCCGCCGTCGCTCAGCCGGGTTCCCGGCCCGGTGGAGCGGACGCCGACCGCCCAGACGTCGTCCGGTCCGGCCACCGTGAGGTCGGACGTGCGGTAGGGCAGCCGGGTCGTCGTCCAGCGGGTTCCGTCCCAGTGCAGGGCGGTCCGTTCGTCGGTGAGGGCCCAGATGTCGTCCGGATCCGCCGCGTCGAGGAGCCGGACCTTGCCCGGCGGAGGGTTCGGCACCGTGGACCAGTGCGTGCCGTCCCACTGTGCCCAGCGGTTGGCGCCGGTGCCTGCCGGGTCGGTGGGCGGGTGCATCCACAGGACGCCCTCGCCGATCTCGTCGATGACGGGTGGGTTGTCGGTGGGGGCGAGAACGTCGGGAAGGGGCTCGTGTTTCCACTGCTTCCCGTCGTAGTGCAGCAGTTGGGGGTCGGCCGCACCGCTTTTGTCGAAACCGGCGGCCCAGACGTCGTCCGCGGCCAGGACGGCGACATCGGTGAGGCGACCGTCGAAGTCCGCGATGTGCGCGAACTCCCAGGTGAGATGATCCTGACGGCCCTTCGCCGCCGGCCCGAAGCCCATACCGTAACCGGCCGCCGAGAACACGGTGGCCAGCACCACGACGGCCACCGCAGTCCTGCGCCGGTATTCCCTGATTCCACGCACGCCCGCCCCTGCCCTTCCCCAATGAACCGGAAGCATAACCTCCGTCGATACCCGTGGGAGGGCGGCCAAGACCCGGATCCCGGGCATGACATGCCACCGAGTGGGGCGGGGAGTTCCGGAGCGCGGCGGCCCGGTCGGGTTCGCTCGCCGGTGCGTCTTGGAGGAGGCCGGCAATCGCAGCATCCGCACAGGCCGGCACCGCGGTCTTCACTCCCGTGCGACCTGTCCTCGGTCCCTCTTGCCGACTCCTGCCGGGAGGCTACCGACCAGGTCTGACACCCATGGAGCAGGGCATCGAGTTCTGACGAGCCGACATCACGAGTTCAGGTTCAGTGACCGAGTGCCGGAGGGTGCTCGGCCGGACGGCGTCCCCAGGCCGAGATCAGCGGCGCGAGGGTCAGGTCGAGTTTGCCCGCTTCGACGGCGGCCAGGTGCGCGTTGATCTCGGTGTCGTCGGCCAGGCCGGCCGCGAGCAGTTCGCCGCGCACGTGCCGGACGGTCGCCGCCTCCAGCCGGTCGCAGGCCGGCCCGCCGACCGGGAAGGAGCCCGTCGCGGCGACATCCACCAAGCCGGCCTCGCGCAATGCCCGCGGCAGTGTCCGGCCGTAGCGCAGGTCCGCGCCGCGGCGCGTCAGCAGCTCCCGGACCGCGTCGCGCAGCCGGTTGGCCCGCTGCTGCGCAGGGCCGCTGTCGTCCAGGCATGCCAGTGGCTGAAGAGCGGTGTCGGCGTCCTCGACCAACAGCCAGCCGCCGGGCCGTAGTGCTGCCGCCATCGTGGCCAACGCGCGGGCCCGGTCGGGTACATGGACCAGTACGAGCCGGGCGTGCACCAGATCGAACGTCCCCGGTTCCGGGGGCGGATCGGTGGCGACGTCGTGCCGGCGCACCTCGTACCCGTCGCCTTCCCCCAGCCACGACGGGTCGATGTCCGTGGCCAGCACGTGCCCGGTCGGACCGACGGCCGCCGCGAGCGCCTGCGGGATGCCGGGGTCACCGGCCCCCACCTCCCAGCAGCGCGAGCCGGCCCCGATCCCCAGTCGATCGAAGTGCCCGCACGTCACACCGTCGAACAGCTCGGCCGGCCCGACGAATCGCTCACCCGCCTCGGCGCGCGCGTTGTCCAGCAGGTACCCGCGGGTGGGACCGGGCTCTCCACCGAGCGTGCCGGTCCCGCCTGTCGGATCCGGTCGGCCGCCGACGTGCGGCGGGCGGGGCGAGGAGGTTGTCACCGCATGCTCACCTTTCCGGGCCACCAACGCCACGACGACGGAGGAGGAATGTCCCACACAGTCGGCGCACCATGCATGGGACGGCCTTCTCGAAGGTCCGGACGGCCGCCGCCGCGTCGGCCGCTCCGAGGGCGAGGGAACTCGCCCCGGCCGGCACGGGGGTGGACAGGAAGGTGACGGTGCGGTTCCTCGGTCCCTTCCTCATCGGGAGCCCTCCCTCCGCGGCTGCGGTGTCGCCCCGTCGAGACTGCCGCAACGCACTCATCCCGTGTTGGCACTGCCTGCACGGGTGGTTGGCGCTGCGTCCACAGCTTTCTCGTTCCGACGCCTGCCGGCACGCACCCGCCCCCGTCCGCCCGGACCTCGGCCTCGGCGGCGACCGCCTCGCCGGCCCCGCCCGCGGTCGTCCTCGGGACGAGTCGAGTCGGGCCGTCAGCGGGTGATCGAGATTGCGAAGGGTGCGAATCCGCTGGATCGGATCACGTGCGGTACGAACAGGATCGCGGCCTCGGTGGCCCGCGCGGTCTCGATCCCGCCGAGGTCCATGATCCATTCCTGGTGCCAGCCGAGGTCGGTGAGAAGCCCGCGTACGACCTGCTTGGCCTCCAGGTCCTCGCCGGAGAGGAAGGCGGTCGGTGTCTGGGTGAGCGCGGCGGGCGCGGTCATCACCGTGTGGAGCATCGTGTTGAGCGTCTTGACGACGCGCGTGTCGGGGAGTGCTTCCTGAAGCTGTTCCGCGAGGCTCGAGCCGGGGTGGAGCAGGTCGGCCGGCAGTCCGTCCGGTCCGTCGACGGTGGCGTTGGAGACGTCGACGAGAATCTTGTCCCGCAGTTCCTCGCGCAGCGCGACGAGCCGCTCCAGCGAGCCGGCGCCCGGGGTGGCGTTGATGACGATCTGCGCTGTCCTGGCGGCGTCGGCGGCAGAGCCCGGTGAGCGGTCCGCCACGGTCACCTCGTGGCCGGCCCGGGTGAGGGCCGGGGCCAGGCTGCCGCCGACGCGGCCGTTTCCGAGAACGGCGATCGTGGTCATGCTGATGTGGTCCTTCCGGTGTTCGTGGTTCTCGTGGGAGTCAGCGGGAGAGCGTGGTGACGGCTTGGGCGTGCACGCCGGGCGCGGCGGCCAGGAAGCTCTCGCTCTCCGGGGTCCAGGGGCGGCCCTCGGCGTCGGTCGTCCGCCCGCCGGCTTCGGCGACGAGCAGCGCTCCGGGAAGCAGGTCCGTGCGAGCCCCGGCGAACTGCCAGAAGGCGTCGATCCGGCCGGCGGCCACGTTCAGCAGGTGCAGGGTGGCGGGTACGGACGTCCGTACCACGAGCGCGTCGAGGAGCATCGCGGTGATCGAGGAGCCGGTGCGCCGCACGACCTTCTCGTCCTCGTCCGGCCTGGCCTGGCTCGTGGCCACGAGGCTCAGGCCGAGGTCGGTGGTGTGGGACACGTGCAGCGGGCGGCCGTCGAGGTGGGCCCCGGCGCCGGCGAGTGCGGTGTAGGTCTCGCCGGTCAGCGGCAGGTGAACCACGGTGAGCACCGGCTGGTTGTCGCGCACGAGCGTGGCGGTCACCGCCCACTCCGGCAGGGCGTGCAGGTGGTTGACGTTGCCTTCGGCCGGATCCAGGACCCACCATTCGCCGGGAGGCAGGGCCCCGCCCGCGAGCTCGTCCCCCGCCAGGCGGGCGTCCGGGCGCAGGAGGGTGAGGCGGGGGCGCAGGACGTCGAGGACCGCGTCGTCGTTGGCGGCGAGCGCGCGCATCAGCTCTTCGCGGGTCCGGTGGCGGACCACGTGGCCGAACCGCTCCCGCAGCACCGAAGCCGCCGCGCGCACGGCGATCGCGGTCTGTGCGAGCAGGTCGGCGTCGGAGGCGGAGTCGGCGATTCCAGTGGTCCGGATCGACTCGGGCATGGTGGTGCTCCCGTCTGAGCAGGGGGTGAGGCGGACCGGGCGAAAACCGTTCTTTCGTGCCCGCATCTCGAAGGTAGGAGCACCCACACTTAACTTCAAGTGCATGTAAAGCACGGCTAGGATGACTCGCATGCAATTGGATTTGAACCTGCTCGCCGCGCTCGACGCGCTCCTGGAGGAGGGCAGCGTGGCCGGAGCCGCCGAGCGCCTGCACGTCACCGCCCCCGCGATGAGTCGAAGCCTCGGCCGGATCCGGCGCACGACGGGAGATCAGATCCTGGTGCGTACCGGGCGCACGATGACCCCGACGCCGTACGCGATCGCCGTCCGGGAACAGGTGCACGAGCTGCTCCAGCAGGTCCAGGGCGTGCTGGCGCCGAACCGCGAACTCGACCTCACGACGCTCGAGCGCACCTTCACCCTCCGCTGGCACGATTCGCTCGTCGCCCTCAGCGGCCCGGCGCTTCTCGCGGCCGTGCGCGAGCAGGCGCCGGGCGTGCGTCTGCGCTTCATCGCGGAATCGAGCATCGACACCCCCGAACTGCGTCGCGGCGAGGTCGACCTGGAGGCGAACGCGAACCGCCCGACCGCACCCGACATCCGCGCCGACCGGGTGGCCGAGACCCAGCACGTCATCGTCGTGCGGCAGGGACACCCGCTCACCCGGGGCAAGGCCGTCACCGCCGCGCGGTACGCCGCGGCCGAGCACATCACCGTCTCGCGGCGCGGGAGGCTCACCAACACCCTCGACGACGCTCTCGCGCGGCTCGGCCTCACCCGACGGGTGGTGGCGACCGCGCCCACCGAAGGAACCGCGTTCGAGTTCGTGCGCGGCTCCGACCTCCTCGTCACGGTCCCTGAATCGACGACGCGCCCAACGGCCGCAGTCCTCGGTCTGGCCCTGCTCCCGCTGCCGTTCGAACTCCCGTCGGCCGCGGTGTACCTGTCATGGCATCAGCGCTATGACACCGACCCCGCGCACGCCTGGCTGCGCGATCTGGCGCGGACCGCGTTGGCGCCCCGGCCGGAGCTGACACCGGGCTGAGCAGACGAACTCGAACAGGCCGATCCCCCGGACATCACGGAGGTGTCCCGTTCGGGCGGGCCGGTAGAGTGGCGGCGGACGAGAGAAGAGATCCTCCGATGGACTCCCGCATATCGCGCATACGCTCCAAGCTGGCGAAGGCCCCGTACCAGGCGCAGCGCAGCCACTCGATGGGCGCCGAGCGTCACGCGTTTCGCGTCGGTCCGCGCATCGGTTCCGCGCAGGCGGACGCGTTCGAGGACGAACACCACATCGAATTGCCGTCGGCCTACCGAAGGTTCCTCGTCGAACTCGGGGGCAGCGGTGCCGGCCCCTTCCACGGTCTGCTGCCGCTGGAGAAGTGCAGGCTGTTCACCATGGACCGGCAGCCTCCGGACGGCACCCCGCGGGGATTCCATCACGTGAGCCATCCGAACGCGCTGCGAGGGGACCTGTTCCTCCACATCGTCGAGATGGGCTGCATCGACCTGTGCCTCATCGGCGTGACCGGCCCCCTCGCCGGCCGCATGCTCACCGGCAACGCGGACGGCTTCCGGCCCCCGAACGTCTCCTCCGCCCAGGACTTCCTGTCCTGGTACGAACGCTGGCTGGACCACATGCGGGACGGCAAGGACAACGACGCCCTGGGGCTCACCTCCCCGGCGACCGTCGCGAGCGCCCCCTGGGGCCCCCGGGCCAGAGCCCGGAAAACTCCGCGGTCGCAAGCCGCAGAGTTCTGAGGCGACGGGACCTGGAACCGAGATCCTCGCAGCACCCCTGGATCAACCCGGAACGGTTCACGGGCCCCTCCCCGCTGCTGAAATCCGAGTCCATTGCCCCGGTGCGGCGCTTCGCTCCGTACCGGGGCAACGCCACTTCACGGGTCGGTACCGGGCAACGACGACGGAAGCGCCGCTGGGGTTCGAGGCCCGGTCGGCAACGGCTGTACCGGTCAGAGCGGATGCTCACGCCTGCCGGTCGTCACTCCCCCGCAGAGCCTTCTCCTTCCGCCACCTCCACCGCCAGAGTTCGTCGGCCCGATGGTCGTGCTCGAAGCCGTCGCCGAGAGGCCCCACCCGCTCGATCGCCTCGGCGGTACGCGGGTCGTCGCGCAGGGCGAGACCGTAGGCGGCCTCCAGACGCACGAGTTGGTCGTCCTCACCGAGCAACGCCGCCAGGGCGTCGGCGACGACGGGGGTGCGGTCCGGAGAGCCGGCCAGCGCCGCCGCGACCGCACCGCGCACATCGGCATCCGGCCCCGATACCAGCGACAGCAGCGTCCGGGTGATCTCCGGGAGGAGGTCGGCGTCCCCCATGCTCGTCGTGCAGGCCCTGAGCCGCACCTCGGCGTCCGGGTCACTCATGAGGGTGAGCAGAGCGGCCCTGGCCGCGGGCGTACGGAGACCGCCGCCCCCGGAAAGAGCGTAGGGCACCTCGCGACGTACGCGCGGGTCGGGATGGCCGGCGTGGCGAAGGCCGATGGCCTCCTGGTCCGGATGCTCCTGCCCGGTGAAGATGTCGAGCACCTTCGCGAGCGTCTCGCCGTCCGTCTCCTCGGCCGCCCAGGTGGCCAGGAGTTCGCTTTCCTTCTTCTCGTAGTAGGGGCTGGTGTCGAGGAACCCCCGCGTCCGCAGGTAGTCCAGTACGAACAGGCGATGCGCCCGGTCCGGGTCGTGACGATGGGCCACCACGGCGGACCAGGTCTCGAAACTGCGGCGCTGGGCGAGGATCCAGCAGCCCGTGGACCAGCCCACATGCTGCTCATCCGGCTGCTCGACAGCGCGGGCGATCAGTTCGTCGACGGGGGTCAGAACACGGAAGGCCCATTCCAGCGAGGTCAGGATGGCACCGTGCCCGGCCCGTACGACGAGGCCGCCGACCGAGACCTGATCGACCCAGTCGTACTCGCCGTCCTGAACCCGGACCGTCCGGGCCGGAACCAGCACGCCTGTCCTGCGCCGCAGTTCCTCGGCCGCACCCCTCTCGTACCAGCTCCGGGCCAGGGCGAGCAGCCGTTCACGGGCGGGCTCCGGAAGCCGCAGCCGGGGCTCCTTGCCCAGCACCGCCGAGAAGGTCGCCGGCGAGCCGCCGTCGATGGCGCGCCACAGCGGCGTGGTCCCGTCCGGCAGCACCCGGTCGGGGTCCGCGCCGCCCTCCACCAACGCCTCGGCGACCGGCTCGTCGTACGCCGCCACCGCCACGCACAGCACCGGCAGCCCGTTCGCGTCCACCGCGTTCGGATTCGCTCCCCCGTCCAGCAGATCCCGCACCGTCTTGGCGTCCCCGGCCCGAACCGCCGACCTGAGTCGACCGTCGAGTCCTTCCTCGCTCATGTTCCCGTCCCCCGTTCCCGACAGCGTCGCCGTCCCACCTTCCGTGAAGGCCAATTCGTCCGAGAAGCCCACACAGGACAGCATTCTCAAACTACTTGACAGCCCCGCAGTTCACAGAGCCGCCACATGCCGACTCGAACGCGACGGGACGGGACGGCGAGACCTGGCTCCAGTCCGGCCGGCCCGCCGCGTCGGCAGACCTGGACAGCTTTCAGGATCCGGTCCCAGGTTCCGTCCGCCGACCAGCCTCGGTCCTCAGGTAGCGACCCCAGATCTGGGCCTTGCGATAGGGACCGTCCCCGCCGCTGTCGTACTGCGGCGTGTCGAAGACGACCCAGTACAGCAACTCACCATCGAGTGCCTGTGCGTGGTCGTTGGGTTCGGGTGCACCCATGGCATCGATCGTTCCGGCGAACTCGACCTGCCAGGGGCCGTGCCGGTCCGGGGCGCGAACGACCGTGACCCGGCTACCCGGTGCCAGTGCACCCGTCGGCCATATCCGGCTCAAGCGACGACCGAGAATGTGCTCTACCGCCTCGCGGTCATCGGCGTCCGCAGCCACAGGGACGGAACTGTCTGTCATGCCGCCCACTCTGCCCGCACCAGTTCAGGAACTCCAGAAGATAAAGACCAAGCGGATTCCTGCGCACCGCACCCGCCGTCCACCGACCGGGCGACGCCCGGCTCGCCGGTCCGGCTTTCCTCGGCCCGGGCGTCCCGTGGCAACTCTTGGTTCTTGTCGTCGTACGGTCCGGCATGGGCGCGGGGCGGCAGGGGAAACGTCGGTTCGCCGTATGCCGTTCACTACGAGAGCTACGGCAGGCAGCGACCCCGACAGCCTGGGCGCCACGGCGCGTCGAGGCCGACGGCGCAGGACCGGTGCCGTCCGGACCGGCGGGTTCAGCAGTCGTCGGTGCCGCTCTCGCCGTCTTCGTCCTTCAGCCGCTCGAAGAGGTCGTGGAGACAGCGTTCGGCTTCCGGGCTCAGCGAGCCGGGCACCGGGTGGGGTGCGGTGGTGTGCGGGGCTTCAGGCGAGGTCCGCCGCGGCAAGGGCTGCGGCGATGTCGGCGCCCAGCTCGCGGACACGGCGCTGGAGCTGCGCGCGCCGCTCAGGTTCGGCAATTGCCAACTCGCTGAGCAGGACGTCGCGTTGCCGCTGCATCTGGTCGATCTCAGGGAATCCGTCGACGGCGCCCGGGTTCATGAGGCTGCGGGCGGCCGCTTCGTCGTGCTCCAGGCCGGGAAGGGGAGTGATCTCGTCCGGACTGTCGCCCTGCCAGTACCAGCCGTGCTCGGCCATCGCCTCTCTCGTCCACGCCAGCAGGCAGCGTGCGCCTTCTTCGCCACGCTCCGTGTCGTGTCCGCCGCCCGAGGCGAACCAGAACAGAAGAGCGCCGGCGGCCGGCTTCTCCCCGTCGCACGCGCTGCACAGCTGAAGGTGGATCGGCCGGCCGGCAGTGTCGTTCCTCGGTGCGATGCAGCTCACGAGCAGTTCCCCGCCGCATCGGGAGCACGGTGGGAGCTGGTCGGACGTTTCGAAGCTGTGCACTGCACTCCTTGCCGGTGACGGTGGACACCACCCGAAGCCCCCATGGTGTACGACGTCGATTATCGCGCGGGGACGCTGGTCTTCAGCACTGGACGAAGACGCGCGGTACGCCGCCGCCTTCCTCGGCGGCGACCGCCCATCCCCGGGTACGGACCCGCACGGCAGGGCTCCCGGAGCTATGCGTCAGGCCGCTGCCGGCCCCTCGGCGGCGCCGCATCGGTCGCGGCCCGGCGCAAGCGCACGAACCGCGCCGACGCCGTCCCGGCTCCGGGGCGCCGGCTCCTCGGTGGCGCCTGCCCTTCCCCGGTCAGGTGGTGGTTCGGGAGGCCTCCAGGTGCGTCAGGACGGTCCGGCAGGCGTACTGGAATTCCAGGTCGGAGACGACTCCCCGTCCCCAGGGGTGTCCGCCGCGGCGGGGCTGGGCGAGTGCGGCCCGGATCCGGGGCAGGGCGGGGCGGGCGGCCGGGCCCATGCGGGCGAGGCAGGCGACGGCATGGCACGCGGTGGAGTCGTTGTCCTGCCATGCCTTCAGCAGCGCCGGCACGACGACGTCGGCCTCGCCGTCTCCACCTACGTCCCACAGGGCCGACGCGACACGGACGAGGGTCCACGAGTCGTTCAGCACGGCCGAACCGTTCTGTTCGTTCCGCGTGTTCCGCTCGACCTGCTCGTTCAGCATCTGCCGCAGGCGCGGCAGTACGGCCGCAGCGGGAGGGCCGATCCGGCCGGCGAGGTCGAGCGCGTCGAGGTTCCGGCCGTGGTCGAGGAGCCGTTCCAGCAACGGCATGACGTTTTCAGGGCGACGTTCGAGTTCCCAGACGGTGCTCGTGGCGGCAGTACGGGTTCCCACGTCTTCCGCGTCGGTGAGGAGACGGACGACGTCCAGGGCGGATGCGGCGCGGGTGCCGAATGATCCGAGCGCTTTCAGGAGAGGCTCCACGGTGCGCCACTGCTTGTGCCGGACAGCGGCACGGACGGCATCGGTGAGTGAGGGCACTGCCGCCGGGTCCCCGAGCGCGGCGAGAGCGGACGCGAGAGCTGTGGGACCGACATCGGGCCATTCCCGGGAGTGGTCGATGCCGGCAAGGCGGCGGACGAGCCTGGGCGTCAGTTCCGCGGCGGCCTGAGGCAGGCGACCGGCCGCGTTCACGGCGCGCCAGGCGTCGACGCCCGTGTCCAGTGCGGTCAGCAGTCCGGGCAGGGCCCGCTCGTCCCCGAGACGGGCCAGTGCCAGGACGGCCTGCTGGTGGGCGCGCCGCAGCGCGGGGTGCGGGCTCGCCCAGACATCGGGTCCGTGTTCGGTGCGGTGGGTGATGACGTAGGCGGCGAGGGCTTCCCTGGCCGGTTCGGCAAGGCCGGCCAGGGACCCGAGCACCTCGGCCGCGGCCGCCGACGTGTAGGAGTCGCGCGGCAGCAGACAGTCCGCGAGGAGCCGCACGAGGTGAGTGTGATCACCTCGCCAGGAAGTGATCAGACTGCGTGCCATGTCGATCGCGTCGTACCGGGTGGCGGCATCCGGGCTGCGCAGTTGCTCGGTGAGCAGGGCCGTGCGGCCGTGGAGGTCTGCGCCCAGGGCTTCGTGAAGGTCCACCAGCAAAAACGTGGTGGGCGCGTGGACACGTCCGTGGCGTTCGAGGTCGTCGAAGGCGGCGGCGACGTACGGAGGAACACCCGGGTCGGACTCGGACTCGGATTCGGACTCGGGTTCGGGTTCGGGTTCGACAGTGCACGTACACGGACCCGACGAACCCCGGCTCTGCTCCTCTTCCTCGTTCTCCTCGGGCCGGGGCGGCCGGGTGATCCGGCGGAGAAGTCCGATCGCGGTGGGCACCGTGGTGTCGTCGATGGACTCGGAAGCGCAGCGGGCCCGTTGGACGAGCGCCGCGAGACGGACATCGGCGTCCCCCGCGACGTCGTCGGCGAGGATGTCGAACCACGCCCTCGCCGGTGCCTGCGCTGCCGGGAGCCGCAACGCCAGGTCGGCCGTCGTCCGGACCACCAGCAGCCTCTCGACGATTCCGCCCTCGGCCTCGAGCCGGTCCCGAAGGGCTGCCACCGCCCGCTCGGCATCGTCCAGGAACAGCCCCAGGCCCTTGATCGCGGCCCTGCGCACCCCGGGGTCGGCATCAGAGGCATAGCCGATGAACGCCTCACCCCGTTCGCGCATCAGTGCCGCGGTGTCCTCGCAAGCGGTCGACTCCTGACCGTCGGGGCCGAAGCGGGTGCTGCCGGGATCCTCGCGTTCGACGGCTTCACGCCCGATGCTGGTCATCAGCGCGACCACCGATGCGCGGTCGGGCGTGGCGGGGTCGTCGGCCATGGCGAACAGGAACGGCAGGCTGGCCATCGTGCACGGATACACGTCCCCCTGATGATGAGCCGCGCTGTAGAAGCTGCTGAACGCCTGGTCCCGGAGTTCTGGATCGGGCGAGGTCATGTCGCGCAGCCACTGTGGAACCTCGCCGGCCGGCCCGTATGCGTGCCCCATGGACGCCCAGTCGATGCTTTCCAAGTCGTCGATCATGAGCGGCACTATGCCGGGCAGCACTGACATCCACGAGAACGGCCACGACGCCTACGAGCCGTGCTCGGGGCCGGGCGCCCTACCAGTGGCGCCAGACTTCTGCGGGGGCGATGTCCCAGGACGCACCCGCGATCTCTCCCGTGTTGAACAAGAGCGCCCAGGTCACCACAGCGTCGCCGGCACGTTGTGCGCCCAGCTCGATATCGAAGGCGCCGACGGACAGGTCTCCGCCCGGACTGGACCGGAGTCCCACGTCGTGCTGGATCGCGTACGACTCCATGTCGTCGAACAGCTCCGACGGAACACGGCCGATCAGACGGTTCCCCTCGTGGGTCACCTGAGGGCCGAACCGTCCGTCGACCAGCACGCACGTCAAACCCACGCCTTCGACGAAGTAGCACTTCACCGCCGGCCGGCCCCAGGCCGGTTGCGCCTTCGAGAGCTCGACTCGCCACTGCGTACGGCCTGTCGAGGGCCGGGTTGATTCCGTCCACTTCATGAGGGCCTTCGCAGTGGGGCCATGGTTCGTCGGCGGGTCACAGCAGTGGCCCGCCGATCGAGCTGTCGTACCACGTCGGTGCCCCGGGGCGGGGGTGCAACCGGGTCACCGTGCTTGCCGGCGGGACCAGTTGGGGAAACACCGCGGCAGCATCGAGCGGCCGTGGCGGAGTGTCAGGATCGACATTCATGGCCACGATCTTGCCGACTGCCTCTGGCAACGGCTCTCGCAGCCGTCCCCCGCGCTCTCCCCCCGAGTACCCCGCAGTTGCCTCGTCCCGCACTTCTCAGGTACTCGAAACACCCGCTCGGACCGGCTGTGCGTCCTCGCGAAGGCGAGGGAACAGCGGCTGTGCCGCGGGCAGAAGTCCCTCGTCCGGTGTCAGCTGTCCGGCGATCCGCGCGGCGGCATCCGGGACGAACGGGCTCAGTTCATCGGCCAGCACGCGGCACGCCGTGACCAGCGTGCCGAGGACGATGTCGAGCTGCCTCGCCGCTTCACCGTCGCCCTTCCGCTCTTCCCGGGCCAGCTCCCAGGGCCGGGTCGCGTCAATACACCGGTTGGCCTCCTCCACGATCTCCCAGACGGCGTGGAGGGCACGCCGGAAGTCGAAGTCGGCCAGGGCGGCGTCGACGAGGCCAGGCACCTGCCGGCAGATGTCCACCAGCGCCAGTTCCCCGGAATGTATCGGCGCAGAGGCGGGGACGATTCCGCCGCGAAAGCGGTGAACCATGGTCACGATGCGGTGGACGAGGTTGCCCAGCCCTCCGGCGAAATCCGCATCCGCGCGCGTGGTCAGCCGGTCGGGTGTGAAGTCCGCGTCCCCGATCCGGGGCACATCGCGCAGGAGCCACCAGCGCACCGCGTCGGTGCCGTGTGTCGCGGCCAGCGCAGCCGGGTCGACGGTGGTCCCGGCGGACTTGCTGATCTTGCGGCCGTCCACGGTGAGGTAGTCGTGGACCAGGATGTCGGTGGGCAGCGGGAGGCCGGCCGACAGCAGCATGGCCGGCCAGTACACGGCGTGGAAGCGCACCACTCCCTTGCCGACCAGGTGGACGCGGCGCTCGCCGGCTTCCCACCACCGGTCGTAGGTGCTGTCACCGGTGCCGTATCCGAGGCTGGTGACGTAGTTGCCGAGGGCGTCCCACCACACATAGACGACCTGGCTCGGGTCGTCCGGTACCGGAATGCCCCAGCCGCGGGCGCGGCTGTGGGAGCGGGAGACGGAGAAGTCGTGCAGGCCGCGTTCGACGAGGGCGAGGACTTCGTTGCGGCGGGCGGCGGGCTCGATGCGCAGGTCGCCGCTCGAGATCAGTCGGTGGAGGCGGTCGGCGTAGCGGGACAGCCGGAAGAACCAGTTCTCTTCCGCGACGAGCTGCGGTTCGGTGCCGTGCTCGCCGCACCGTCCGTCGACGAGTTCGTCGGGTGTGTAGAACTGCTCGCAGCCGACGCAGTACAGCCCTTCGTACTCTTTGCGATAGAGGTCGCCGGACGCGGCGCACCGGCGCCACAGTCGTTCGACTCCGACGCGGTGACGCGGGTCGCTGCTGGTGCGGATGAAGTCGTCGAACGAGAGTGCCAGCGGACCGCGCAACGCGGCGAACGCGTCGGCGTTGCGGTCGACGAACGACTGCACGTCGACGCCGGCTGCTTCGGCGGCCAGGACGTTCTTCAGGGAGTTGTCGTCGGTTCCGCTGAGCAGCCGGACCCGCTCGCCCCGTCGGCGGTGGTGCCGGGCCAGCGTGTCGGCCTGGACGAGCTCCAGGGCGAAGCCCAGGTGTGGGCGGGCGTTGACGTACGGAATGGTCGTGGTGATGTAGCGGCGTGGTGCGGTCATCGGTCCTCCTACCGGGTAGCGAGGCCTGGTCGCACAACGATCGAGGCCCCGTCCCGGGGCCTCGGATGCGGTACGCGTCCGTTCTCAGCAGCCCCGTCGACGGGGCATCATCCGGTGCTGAGGCGAAAGCGTGATCATGCATGCGAGCGTAACAGGAGAGCGATGTCGCAGCACTCTGTTTCCGCCCTCGTCATGGCAGCCGCACGCACCGGGGGCGTCCGGGGCGGCGCCCGGCGAGGCAGGCGTCACCCGGTGCCCCACGCACGCTGAATTGCGCAGGGCCGGAACACCGCCTCTTCGCCGGCACGCTGACACGCGCTCAGTCTGTCCACGAGATCAGTCTGTCCACGAGAAGCGACGGCACCGACGTCTCCTGTCAACGCCGCCCAGGAGACGGAAGCCGGACTTCATACTTTCCGTTCGCCGGCCTTGAACGGTCCGGTCGCGGGGGCCACGCACTTGTCGACGACGGTCTCCTCGCCGGCTGCCGAGCCGTCCAGGCAGAGCCGCCCGCCCCGCTCGCGCAGGTCGAGGAAGAACCGCGTGGCCGTACCGGACCGCTCGAGGCCGTGGATGCGCTCGTCGATGTAGCCGAGGCCGTTCAGGGCCGCCCTGACCTTGGCCGGGGTGGGATCCTCCAGATCCCACAGCGCCTGGGTGACGCGCTCTTCATGGAGGTTGCTCGCGCACCAGTCGCGAGCGTTCAGCTCCACCTCCGGCCCGGCCGTGGGGGCGATCGGCTCGATCGCGTCGCTCGGCGGTGTCGCCCCGGACGGCAGCGTCCGCGCCGGACCGGTCGGCGGCGCCTCG
The DNA here is from genome assembly GCF_002911015.1 of Streptomyces populi. Lineage (GTDB taxonomy): Bacteria > Actinomycetota > Actinomycetes > Streptomycetales > Streptomycetaceae > Streptomyces > Streptomyces populi. The sequence continues at coordinate 6,296 of NZ_KZ626875.1, read as the reverse complement.
GGCGGAGCACTCGGGGGACACTGCTGCGCGACCTCGCTCAGCATCTTCGCGAAGGCCTCGCCGGACCGGTCCCCGGCGGTGTCAGCGGGGTTGCTCCGCGGTCCGCCGACGGCTGCCTTCTCGGTGCCGCAGGCGGTGAGCGTCAGTGCGGCGAGAGCCGTCATCGCGAGCACGGGCCGCAGGCGGCGCGGGGAGCGGGTGGCCGTGCTGGTCGGGGCCGGGGTTCGTCTCATGCGCCAAGTCTCCGATCAAGCCACCGCCTCCACTTGAGTACGAGTACTCAAGTGGGCAGGGGTATTCGCTCAACTTCGAGTGAGGCGTGAGCAGACTTCGGCGAGACGGGACGACCGGTGCTGCCGGTTCTCGTGAGCACCGGTACTGCCGGTCCTCGTGAACACCGGCTCCGCAGCGGATCAGTTGCCTGTCCTCCAGGTGGACAACCGCCGGAGCCCGATCCCGTGGAGAAAGCCGGAGGCGGTGATGGACGAAGCCACGCTCAACGGGGCAGGCGGCTGCGGGTGAGCGCCGACCGCCTTCAGCCGGCCGCGCCCCCGGCGGAGGGCCGTGATCTCTCGGAACCACTCATCTCTGCGAGCATGAAGCGTGGTCGGCTTCGCCGGGAGTGCTGGGCTGCGGGTCGCCGGTCCGGTGCTCGCGCGCTCTGCCCGGACGGCGTCCGGGCCGTCGGTGACGGTCAGGCGTTCGACGCGGGTGCCTGCGCCAGGTCGAGTGCCGCCTCGCTGAAGGCACGAATGCGGGCTGTCGCACCGTCCGCGGGCCATACCAGGCCCCAGTCCACTGACGCGGCATCCTCGAAGGGGACATAGACGACGTCGGGGCGGGCGAAGTAGCGCCTCGTGTGGGCACCGACGGTGAAGACCCCCTCCCCGGCGCCCACGAGTGTCAGCGTCTCGTTGAACGTCATGGCCGACGGTCCGAGTGCGATCGGCCTCCCGGAGGGAGTCCGGCGCGGGGCGCGGTCCTCACGCAGGGATTCCGGCAGTGTCTCGGGAATCTGCAGCACGGTCACGCGAGCCAGATCCTCGACGGAGACGGTCGCGCGGCGGGCGAACGGATGCCCTGTCGGCACAGCGAGCATGCGTGCCTCCCGCACCAGGACCGGCCCCATGACGATGCCCTCCTCGTGGATCGGATGGCAGGTCAGCGCGATGTCCACCTCGCCGCTGCGCAGCCACGGCAGGACTTCCGGCAGATGCGCCTCTTTGATCCGGGCATCGCAGTCGGGGTGCCGGTCGCGGAACACCCGCGTGGCCCCGACCAGCAGCTGGCCCGCCGCCGGCCCGGTGAAGGCGACCCGCAGCAGCCCGGTCAGGCCCCGTCCCGCGTCGACGGCCCGCTCGAACGCGTCGGTGATCCGGGACCAGGCGGGGCGCGTCTCTTCGTACAGCCGTCGTCCCACCGGGGACAGCTCCACCCGGCGGCTGGTGCGGTTGAACAACGGGACGCCGACGCGGCGCTCCAGTTTGGCGATGATCTGGCTGACCCGTGCCGTGGAGACGTGCAGCCGCTCGGCGGAGCGGCCGAAGTGCAGCTCCTCGGCGAGCGTCAGGAACGCCTCCAGCTCGTGCCGCTCCAGCATCCCCCGCACCCTCCCACCGTTAATCGAGGCTTCACGACCGTTGCGCAGGTGCGCGTTGATGCCCTGTCAGGACCGCAGCAGGATCAGAGGCGTCGGAAGGCCACCTCATCTGTACAGGAGAACATCATGTACGTCACCCGCGACCGCGCCCTGACCACCCCCGCGCACGACACCACCACGGTCGTCGCGGAACTCGGGGACCGGGCGGAGATCACCGATGCGCTCTACCGCTTCGGCCTGGGCCAGGACCTCAAGGACGAGGGGCTGTTCGCCTCGGCCTTCGCCGCCGACGCCGAGCTGGACTTCCGCCCGGCCGCCTCCAAGTGGGGGTCCGAGCCGCCGCTGATGTCCGGGCGCGACACCATCGTCACCACCATTTTGGCCCTGTTCATCGGCCGGGTGGACACCACGCACCAGATCACCAACACGCGGATCACGATCGACGGCGACACCGCACGGCTCACCGCCCTGGTGGAGGCCCAGCACGTGCTCGTCGCCGACCCCGCCACACACGCGCTGCTGAAGAACCCCTACGACGTCGACCTGGTCCGCGACGGCGACCGCTGGGTCATCCGCCGGCTTCGCATCGACAACACCTGGTACACCGGCGAACCCACCGTGATCTTCGGTTGACACCCGTCCTTTCGACGGCCGGAGCGGGCGCCGGCCGCTTCGTCAGGCAGGCGGACGGAGGCCTTGCAGCAGGACGGTGAGGTAGGCGTCGACGAGTTGCCGGGAGCGGGGCTGGGCGCGGGCGATCGCGAGGGCGGTCCGGCCGATCAGGCCGGTCGCCACAGCGGGGTCGATGTCGGTGCGGACGGCGCCGTCGCGCTGGGCTCGTTCGACCATCTCCTCCATCACGCGGGCGAGGTCACCGCGCAGGGCGGCGGTGGCGGGCATGTTCAGCCCCTCCACGTGGTCGCTGACGGAGTGGTGCGTGGCCTGGAAGGCGATCAGCTCGCCCAGGAAGAGGCCCAGGGCCTGTCCGGGCGCGGTCTCGGCGAGCAGGTCGCGGGCCCGTTGGACGACCGGGGCGAGCAGATCGGAGACCGCCGCGTCGAGCAGGGCGTCCTTGCCGCCGAACGTGCGCACGACGGTGGCCGCTCCCAGCCCGGCCCTCCTGGCGATGTTCTCGACCGTGAGAGGTGTGCCGGGCTCGGCCAGCAGTGCGGTGGCCGCGTCGAGTGCGAGTTGGCGGTTGCGCAGGGCGTCGGCCCGGCGTGGGGTTCCGGAGGACATTGACAAGTGAAACGCACCTTCCACATAATCTACTGGAACGCCTATTCCACTTAGTCTAGCGGGAGAACGGCTGTCCATGAACGAGCGGATCCTGATCTCCGGGGCAAGCATCGCCGGTCTGGCCCTGGCGCACTGGCTGGCCCGGCACGGCTTTCGGACCACGGTGGTCGAGCGGGCTCCGGCACTGCGCACCGGCGGCAACGGGGTGGACGTGCGCGCCCAGGCCGTCGAGGTCGCCGAGCGGACGGGGATCATGTCCCGGGTCCGTGAGCTGGCCACCGACATCCAGGGGATGAAGTTCGTCGACTCCTCGGACCGGGCCGTCGCCCGGGTCGGCACACAAGACCCGGCCTCCGTGGAAATCATGCGAGGCGACCTGGTCGCGCTGCTGGATCAGGTGACCGACACCGAGTACCTGTTCGGCGACTCCATCCAGCGCCTGGAGCAGGACGACGACGGCGTGCTCGTCACCTTCGAACGGGCGCCCAGCCGTCGCTTCCACCTGGTCGTCGGCGCCGACGGGATGCACTCCACCGTCCGCCGGCTCGCCTTCGGAGCGGAGGAACGGTTCGTCCGCTTCAAGGATCACTACTTCGCCTTCGCCGACGCCGACGCCTCCCTCGGCGAGGACCGCTGGGTGACGATGTTCAACACCCCGGGCCGCATGACCGGGATCTACCGTTCCGGGAATCACGCCCAGGCCAAGGCCTATTTCATGTTCCGCTCCGCGCCGCTGGAATACGACCGCCACGACGTCACGGAGCACAAGCGCCTGGTCAGCGAGCGGTTCGCCGAAGACAGGTCGTGGCGGACCCGGGAACTTCTCGACTCGGCTCTCGCCGACCCGGAGTTCTACTTCGACGCCCTGGGCCAGGTCAGGATGGGGTCCTGGCACAACGGCCGCGTCGCGCTCGTCGGGGACGCCGCCTGGTGCGCGTCCCCCGCGTCGGGCGCCGGCGCGGAACTGGCGCTCGTCGGTGCCTACCGCCTGGCCGGTGAACTGGCTGCCGCGAACGGCGACCACCGGGCCGCCCTCCCCCGCTACCAGACCGTCCACCGGCCGCTGGTCGACAGGAGGCAGCAGATCGGGCCCAACGTCCGCATCATGATCCCCAGGACCGTGGGCGGCCGGTTCGTGCGCGACGCCTTCGCCCGCCTCCCGCTCATGAATGCGATGGGCGGGCTGGACCGCCGCCTTCAGGCGAAAAACGCCACCCCCCTGCCGGACTACTGCCGGCCCCGGCGTCCGTAGCCCGCCGTCACGTCCCGCCGCCCGGCGAAACCCGCAGGCCGGGTGCCGAAGCCCTGGCCGAGGTGTGCGCCCGGGCCGGCTACGGCGCCCACGAGCACGGCCGGTCCGGACGCCATCGGGGCCGCACGCCCGCACCGGCAGCCATGCACGATCCATGCAGCATCCGAGCGCCGCTCCCGCACAGTGGGCACATGACCGACACACACCATCGGGGGATCGGCGTGAACGTTCAACTCCTCGGCTGCATCGAGCTGCGCACCGACCACGGGAACCGGGTCTCGGCCTCTCCCGCGGTCAGGGCCCTGCTGGCCGCGCTGGCCTCGTCGCCCAACACCTTCGTGTCCGACGAGAACGTCATCGACCGGATCTGGCAGGACGCGGCTCCGGCTCACCCGCTCAACGCGCTCTACACGTTGGTGACCCGGCTGCGGAAAGCTCTCCGTGTCCTCGGTACCGGCGAGGAGGCGGGTGAGGTGATCCGGCGGCAGGGAGGGTACGTCCTGGTGATCGACACGGCGGCCGTCGACGCCTGCCGCTTTCGTGCACTCGTCCGGCAGGCCAGGGAAGCCGTCTCCCGGGAGGAGGACGTACAGGCGCTGCGCCTGTACGAAGAGGCGCTCTCCTTGTGGCACGGTGATCCGCTGTCCGGCATCCGCACGGGGTGGGCGGACGGGGTACGCGTGACGCTGCGCCATGAATGGCGAGCCGTGGTGCTGAACAGCGCTGAAGCGGGGCTGCGGTTGAACCGTCATGACGACTACCTGCCCCAGTTGCACGAGCTGGCCCGCGAGTACTCCCTCGACGAGAGGGTCGCCGGCCTGCTGATGCTGGCCTTGTACCGTAGCGGGCGTCAGGACGAGGCGCTGCGGTGCTTCCATCGGATCCGCTCCGAGCTGGTGGACAGGCTCGGCGACGAACCCGGGCGTGACCTGCGTGATCTGCACGAGCGGATCCTGCGCAGGGACGACGGCATTCGTACCGGCCGTCCGGCTCCGCACGCCCTGGCATCATGAGCCGGCGGACGGTTCGGTGGTGACGTCGTCGAAGTGGCGGGTCAAGTACGTCTCGAAGCGGGATTCCGCGTCGGCCGGCAGCTCCGGCCGGGGGCGGCGGCGTACCGGGCCTGCGGGTCGCGCGCCCGGTTCGGTCCGCCAGAACGCGGATGTCCGGAAGTGGACCGGGGTGCCTATGGCGGCGAAGAGGGCCTGGGCCTCGTCCCGTACCGCCCGCGCGCGGCGGATGTCACCGGCTGCCTCGTGGATGGCGGCCCTGGCCGTCAACGCCCTGGCGCACAGCAGTCGTTGACCTGATCGTCGGGCGAATTCGGCGGCCTGGTCCGCGGAGTTCGCGGCTTCGCCGAGTGAGCCCGTCTCCAGCAGCGCCACGGCGGCGACCGTACGGATGCGCGGGAGCGTGAGGACGTTGCCCTCCGCTGCCATGCCCGCGGATCTGTCCAGGTGGTTCAGGGCGTCGCCGTACCGCTCGGCCGCACAGCTCAAGGCGCCGCGCAGGAAGAGGATTTCGACGACTCCGGTGAGGTGGCCCGTCTCCTCGGCGATGTCTTTGGCCGTCTCGAGGTGTTCGGCCGCTTCGTCGATCTGTCCGGTACGCAGTTTCACCGAGGCGAGGCCGGTGAGGGAGTCCACTTGGCAGTTGCGGTTGCCGACCTGCCGGGAGAGACGGAGGGCGTCCTCGTAGGCCCGGATCGCGCGGGCGTCCTGCCCGGCGTCGCTGCGGACCCGCGCCAGCGTCTCCAGTGTCACCGCCTGCGCGTAGAGCGAACCCGAGTCCCGCGAGGCGAGCAGGGACCTGCGCAGAGCGTGCTTCGCCTCGTCGAACCGTGCCTGCTCCTGTAGCACCAGCGCCCAGTTCACAAGGGCCATGGCGTGGATGTGGTCCCCTGTCGCGTCATCGGTGAGCGCGAGCGCCCGGACGATCGCCTCCTCGGCCTCGGCGAGCTGTCCGAGGGTGCCGTACAGGGAAGCCGTGTTGAGCAGCATCGTCTTCTCGGCGCCGGTCATGCCGAGGGTTCGGTAGATGGAGAGGGTGCGCTGGTAGAAGGGCGGTGCCTTGTGCGGCTCGCCCAGGAGCTTGAGGGTCACTCCCCTGCCCTGGAGGCATTTCGCCTCGCCGTACAGCCAGCCGGCTCGTCGGGCCAGGAGTTCACCGGTCTCGTACTCTCCCAGTGCCTCTCTGAGGTCACCG
>NZ_KZ626874.1 GCF_002911015.1 Streptomyces populi | reverse complement strand
CCACCGCCGCCGCGCCCGCGCCGGCCAGATCCCCGACACCCCGCGGAACACGCACCCGGCCCATCACACCACCCCGCAGCGCACCCCCGCCGCCGTCCACACCCCGGCCCCAATACGCCCGGGCAGCGGCCCGCAGCACACCCCCGCCGCCGCCACCGAAAACCACGGCACCAGCCCCGGACAACGGCACGACAGCAAAAACCCCCACTCCGCCGAGAACCACGCACACCGCATGTCCACGAAACCCTCCCCGCACAACCGGGCAACCGGACAGGCCGGCACACACCCGATCCACCCGGCCCCGAAGACGACGCACAAAGACAAACACTTCGCCGAGAAGGACGTACAGACCGTCCCAGCCAAACGGAACTACGGCGCGAAATGGCCGAAGGCGGCGAAGAAGATCACCGACGAGGTGGACGAGCTGCTGGCGTTCTACGACTTCCCCGCCGAGCACTGGATCCACCTGCGCACGACCAATCCCATCGAGTCCACCTTCGCCACGGTGAAACTCCGCACCAAGGTCACCCGCGGCGCCGGCAGCACAGCCGCCGCCCTCGCGATGGTCTTCAAGCTCACCGAAGCCGCCCAGGAACGCTGGCGCGCGGTCGCCGCACCCCACCTCGTCGCACTCGTGCGCGCCGGAGCCGACTTCGAGAACGGTCACCTCGTCGAACGCCCCGGGGAACCAGCCGCAGCGTGACCCACCTCAACCGACTCGCAACTCTTGACGATTGCTCTCGTCGGCGCGTGCGATGCATGGTCACAGAGGTGGGAAGAGCTTCACCGACCGCGCGGGCCGTGCTCAGGCGGCGAGGTGTCCCCCCGCGATGAAGGCCGCGAGCACGAGATAGATCGAGTTCACCATCACGAGCTTGAACTGGCCGAGGCGGCCATGGGTGACCATCGCGCCGACCATCAGAAGGGTCCAGCACAGAGCGGTCACCGGCACCATGACCGGTGCGATGTCCAGCGCGGCGGGCAGGATCAGGCCCACCGCGGCGAGCAATTCAAGGATTCCGAGAGCCTTGACGAAGCCAGCGCTGGCATTTCCGGTCCACTCGCCGCCATGCTGCGCGGCCAGCTTCTCCTTGGGGATGAACGTCTTGGTGATGCCGCCGAGCAGGGCGACGGCGGCCAGCAGCCCGGCAGTGATCCACAGTGCGAGGTCCATGAGGTACTCCTGATCTGGATAAAAAAGGGGGGCCTGATCGTTCGGTTCCGGGCCTGTCGCGCGTCGCGCTAGCCCCGGGGAGCTGCCGGCAGCGGCGAGCCTGCCAGCGGGGTGGAGTCCAGGTACCTGACCTCGTAGACGCGTTCGCTGAACCTCCAGCCGTCCGGGGTGCGCTGGTAGCGGTCGTGGTAGAGGGCGTAGTTCAGGTGGGAAGCGCCGTCGCGCATCCGCCCGAATTCCTGGACGTACGCGCGGCCGGTCGCGGTGTCACCGTCCAGCCGGATGACGCCTGGGTGAACGTTCTGCACGAAGGACTCCCAGAGCCCTTGCCCCCACTCGGCCCCGGCACGGATCTGCTCCCGTCTGATGAACTCCTTGTCGATGTGCGGCCACCGCATCACGCCCCGAGGTGTGAACAGCGATGCAACGCGGTCGAAGTCACGCATCATCACCGCGTCGGTGAGCTCGGCGCGCAGCGCCTCGATCTCGACTCGATCGGCGATCGCCTGCATGGCGCCCATCAGTTTCCCCTGCCTTGTCGATGCGTTCGTCAGGCATGTGGCGCCTGTGCGGTAGTGGTGTACTCAGCATCGATGCAGGTCAGCGGCGGATCAATGTAGGGTTCGCGCAGAGATCCATAACATGGGGGTTATCCATGGAGCTGCGCGACATCGAGATCTTCCTGACGTTGGCCGAGGAACTACACTTCGGCCGCACCGCCGAACGGCTCCACGTGTCCCAGGCCCGCGTCAGCCAGGCCATCGGGAGACAAGAACGGCGTCTCGGCGTGGCCCTGTTCGATCGCACTAGCCGGCGCGTGAGCCTGACTCCTGTCGGCCGACGCCTCCGTGAAGACCTCCAGCAGGCCCTCGACCTCCTCCAGGCGGGACTGGCCCGCGCCGAAGCGGCCTCCCTGGGCGGCCAGACCCTGAGGCTGGGCGTCTTCGGCCACGCCGGACACGAACTACGCCCACTCGTCGACGCGTTCCTCGCTCGTCACCCCGGCTGCGATGTCCTGTTCGGCGAAATCAACGGCAGCGACCCGTTCACCGCCCTGCGCACCGGAGACCATGACGTGCATGTGCTGTGGCTGCCCGTTGCCGAACCGGACCTCACCGTCGGTCCCACCGTGCTCACCGGAGGCCGCGTGCTGGCCATATCGACCAACCATCCGCTGGCCGATCGCGGCAGCGTGTCCCTGGAGGATCTCGCCGACAACCACGTCGTCGACCTCGGCCCCGAGGCCCCCGAATACTGGGTATCGGCCATGGTTCCCACGCGCACGCCACTCGGCCGCCGCATCCCCCGCGGGCCCGCCGCACGGACCTTCCACGAGATCCTCTCCCTTATCACCGCCGGACACTGCGTCCACCCGCTCGGTGAAATCGCCGCCCGCTACAACAACCCCCCTGGCATCGCGTTTCTGCCCATCCACGACGCCCCCACCATCCAATTCGCCCTGACGTGGCGCTCCAACAATGACAGCCCCGTCATCCGTGCGCTGGCCCAAACCGCCGCCGACCTCGGCCCCATCTCCCTGTGACCAGGGGGGACTCTTCCAACCTCCCTGCCCCCGTGTCGCAACTCTCCGCCGTCGTGGCAGGGGTCAGCATGGTGAGAACACTGGTCCACGCACGCACTGGCGCCAGCCCCACACTCCTGCACGAGTAGACGCTGGGCGACACGGACGGTGCAGCCCGCCACATGAGCTGTCTAGCTGCACCCTGATCCACAGGAATTGACAGTTGCTCAAGAAGACCGCACCTCAGGCGAAGCTGCCCACACGCTTGACGAAGAACATAGAGGTACCTCCCGCCAGCGACGTCAGGACAGGGGTGTCTCCGTCATCTCTGGTACTGGCTGGTCATCAGACGTATGAGTCATGCGGGAGTTCAGCAGCATGCCTGACAGCTGTCCGAAAGATGTACAGGCATGTTGGTGATGTCCGGGATGAGGACATCTGCTTCCACAGCCCTCGCGGGTCAGTCCATGTCGCCCTCGTTGACACCACTTCTTGGCCCCAGAGATGAGTCTGAGCGAGGAGCGATGATTCCTCACGGGTTTTCTGCGCAGGCTTCCAGTTCATCCACCGACGGCAGATGCGTCTCGTCCTGGCTTGTAGCGCGTGGATCATTGCCATCGGGGCGTCGGCGCACCGTCTGGGTCCAGGCCATACGGCCAAAGTCTATGAAGCACTTTCGCCTCGGGCAGGAATGCCACGGTGCCAGAGTAGTCGTGATCGGCGGCTTGCCGGGCCAGGGTTTCCGCGCCCTGCCGGTCCCCGGCCCTCTCCCGCCGCTCGGCCAGGCGGAACAAGGCGTCGGTGTCGCCGCGGTCGGCGGCCTGCCGATAGAGGAATTCGGCGCCCTGCCGGTCCCCGACCCCCTCCAGTCCCTCGGCCAGGCGGAACAGGGAGCTGATGTGGTAATGGTCGACGACCTCCCGGCGGAGGAATTCGGCGCCCTGCCGGTCCCCGGCCTCCTCCCGCAGCCTGGCCAGGCGGAACAAGGCATCGGTGTCGCCGCGGTCGGCGGCCTGCCGGGCCAGGGCTTCCGCACCCTGCCGGTCCCCGGCCCCCTCCAGTTCCTCGGCCAGGCGGAACAGGGGCCTGGTGCCGCCGCAGTCGGCGGGTTGCCGGTCCCCGGCATCCACCTGAAGCATGCCCAGGCGGACCAGGGCGAAGATGACGCCATGGTCGGCGGCCTGCCGGTAGAGGGCTTCCGCGCCGTGCCGGTCCCCGGCCCTCTCCCGCCGCTCGGCCAGGCGGAACAAGGCATCGCTCTTGCCGCGGTCGGCGGCCTGCCGGGCCAGGGCTTCCGCACCCTGACGGTCCCCGGCATCCTCCCGTCGCTCGGCCAGGCTGAACAAAGCGTCGGTCTTGCCGCGGTCGGCGGCCTGCCGGGCCAGGGCTTCCGCGCCCTGCCGGTCCCCGAACCGTTCCCGCCGCTCGGCCAGGAAGCACAGAGTGTCGGTGTCACCTTGGTCGGCGGCCTGCCGATAGAGGGCTTCCGCGCCCTGCGCATCTCCGGTCTTCTCCCGTAGCTCACCCAGGTAGACCAGAGCGTGGGTGCTGCCGTAGTCGGCGGCCTGCCGGTAGAGGGCTTCCGCACTCTGCCCGTCCCCGGCCATCTCCCGCCACCCGGCCAAGCGGACCAGGGCGTCGGTGCTGCCCTGGTCGGCGGCCTGCCGGGCCAGGGCTTCCGCGCCCCGCCGGTCCCCGGCCTCCTCCCGTAGTTCGGCCAGGTGGACCAGGGCGTCGGTGCTGCCGTGGCCGGCGGCCTGCCGGACCAGGGCTTCCTCACCTTGGCGGTCCCCGGCCTCCCTCCGCAGCCAGGCCAGGTGGAACAGGGCGCGCTCGCTGCCGTGGTCGGCGGCTCGGCGCTGGAGGTGGTGGGCCCATTGCAGGCGGTGACGTTCCTCGGCTGCCTGGGTGAGGTTGTCCAGATCATCGGGGTGGGTGAGGTGAGCGTGGGCGGAGTGCCAGAAGGAGGCTGGCGGGCACAGATGGGTGCGGGAGGTGCGGCCGTGTTGTTCCAGGTAGTCGGCGAGCCGGAACACCGGCCCCGCCTGTTGCCGGGAGGGTGGGTGCGTAGCTGTGGAGGGGGTGGGTGGACGTCGTGGGGGTCGGGGGGTGGTGCGGCGCAGGGGTGCTTGTTTGCCATGGACGGGTTCCGCGAGTTCGGCGAAGGCGGTTTCGGCCCAGTTATCCGTGAGCTGGTCGTAGTCGTACTGGCTGAGATAGTCGGTGGCGGCGTCGGTGAGGAAGGCCTGCGGGAGGTGGAGGCCGACGCCGAGGCGGCGTGCGTCCATCGCTGCTTCCAGCAGCGCCCTGGCCGGCGGGCTTGCGGACTGGTAGCGGGCGAGGAGTTCGGGAGCGCCGGCCAGGTCCTGGGTCATGCGCCCGTCGGTGTGAGCGCGGGTGAGGGCGTCGGCAAGCAGCCGGTCACCGCCCTTGGCGAGGGCGGCTGCCGCGGCCAGGGCCGCAGCGTCGAAGGAATCCGGGATGGTCACCGTGCGGCCACAGAGCAGTTCCCGTGCCCGGCTGTACGGGTCGTCTTCGTCAGGGGCGGGCAGAGCTGTGTACTGCTGGGCGTATTCGGGCCAGAGCGTGGCCAGCACGAGGACCGGTCCACGCTCCGGGCTGATCAGCAGGTGGTGCACGGCTGACGCGATCCGCTCGCCGGCCGCCCGGTTGCCGAGGTAGTGCTGAGCCTCGTTCAGCCACACCACCGTGCGCGGCTGGACACAGTGCAGGTCCTCCAGGGCGGCCTCCGCACGGGTCGGGTCGAAGGGATGCCACAGCCGCCAACCTTCGTCCGCGAGCGGCTGCACGGCTTCCCAGCACGCCCTGGTCTTCCCGGTCGACGAGGTGCCCACCAGGATCACGATCCGGCTGCGGCCGGCAGCCGCATCCTGCACCGCCTCGCCCAGTACCCGGTCATGCTCGCGCCGCACGTACCCGGGCAGCACCCAGGTCCCGGGTACATCCGAACCGTCAACCACCTCGCGGCGCCCTGCCGGATGAACCTCCAGATCGTGCGGCCCCCACTCCCCGATCAACCTGCCGGGCCCCGGCCGTTCACCGTTCCCGGCAGTCTCCCGCTGTAGCACCAGTAACTCTTCGACCGGCAGTTTCAGTGCACGGGCCAGCACAGCCACGGTCTGCGCCGAGGGCACTGGCCCGTCGGCCTGAAAGGCCTGCGACACGGTCGTACGCCCCAGGCCGGTGCGGGCCGCGAGCTGTGTCTTGTTCAGCCCGGACAGGGCCAGCCCGTCGTGCAGTCGCCTGCGCAGTTCGGTGAGCGCCTGATTGTCGCCGTTCTGCTCGTCGTGCACGTGCTCGCCCCCGACCCCCTGATGTGTTCGCCAGTGTTCATCTTTGTCCCGGCGACCCCCGGCGCACACCGTTTCCACGACCTTCGTCCACGTCAACACCCCATCGTGTACAGGGAGTCTGCCGTGGCCATCGCTGTCGTTCTTCTGACCCTCGGACTCGTGATCATCGTCGCGCTGTTGGTCGCGGCCGGCGCGGGCAAGCTCGCCCGCATGGATGGCGCCACCTACCCCGCCGCCCTCACCCGCGCCGCTACCGCCTTTGCCGCGGTCATCACCCTCGCCGCCGCCATCACCGCAGCCCTCACCACCCTGTTCGCCTGAACCAGATCGCAGGAGGTGGCAGGCTTCATGCCGGGATTCAGCCTGAGGTCGATCCCTGGGAGTGGACACCGGGTTTCATGCGACGAGTGACGGCGTACGTGACGTGATCAGCTGTTGTTCGAACTCGGCTGGGGTGAGGCAGCCGAGCGCGGAGTGGCGGCGGCGCAGGTTGTAGTACGACATCCAGCCGAACAGCTCCAGCCGCGTCTACGCCTTCGAGGTCCAGCGGCATCCGTGGAGCAGCTCGCGTTTGAGGCCCTGGAAGAACGACTCGGCGAGGGCATTGCCGTAGCTTGAGCCGACGCGGCCCATGCTGCGGCGGATGCCGTGTCGGCGGCAGACCTCGGCGAAGGCGGGTCGAGGACGCGCGCAGCGCCGCGTACTGGGCGGCGGGTGGCCGGGCTCAGATCCAGGTGTCGAGCCACATTCTGGCGTGCCAGTCGGCGTACGGGATCGTCTGTCCGGTGTAGACCGGGAAGAAGTAGATGAAGTTCCAGGCGATGAGCAGGACCAGCAGGCCCGCGGCCACCGCACCTCGTATGCGGCGCCCCTGAGTCGCTCCCGCAGGACCCAACAGGGCTCCCAGCATCATCGTCACGGCCAGGCACAGGTAGGGCACGAAGACGACCGCGTAGAAGGAGAAGATCGTGCGGTCCTGGTAGAGGAACCAGGGCAGATAGCCGGCACCTACCGCACAGAGGATCGCGCCGGAGCGCCAGTCACGGCGCAGCGCCCATCGGTAGAGCAGGTACACGAGTGCGCAGCACGCCAACCACCACAGGAGCGGTGTTCCCAGGGCGAGGATTGCCTGTGCGCAGCCGGCCGTCGCGTGGCAGCCGTCCTGCCCGGGTGCCGGCGACTGGTAGTGGAACAGCACAGGGCGACCGAGGACCGGCCAACTCCAGGGGTTCGACTGGTACTTGTGGGGAGTACTCAGTCCCACATTGAACTGGTAGACGGAGTGCTCGTAGTGCCACAGGCTGCGCAGCGGAGCCGGGATCCACGACCATGTGCCACCCCGGGCGTCCGCCCAGTGGCGTCCGTAGCCGTTGTCGGACAGGAACCAGCCGGTCCATGCCGTCAGGTACGTCAGGACAGCGACCGGGGCGAGGGACAGCACCGACCAGCCGAGGTCCTTACGCAGCGCCGCGCGGTAGGAACGGTGCGCTCCTGCCACGCGGCGAGCGCCGACGTCCCACAGCAGGGTGAGGATCACGAAGAAGGCGAGGAAGTACAGGCCGTTCCATTTGGTCGAGGCCGCCAGGCCCAGGCACAGGCCGGCGGCAAGCCGCCAGGGTCGCGCTCCCGTCCCGGCACGGTCGCCGGTGTGTCCGTCCGGGCGCACCCGGCCGTCCTCGTCGACCGGCAGAGCTGCCGCGAGCCGGGCCCGCGAGCTGTCGCGGTCGATGAGCAGGCAGCCGAACGCCGCCAGGACGAAGAACATGACGACGAGGTCGAGCAGCGCGGTGCGGCTCATCACGTAGTGCAGACCGTCCACGGCCATCAGCGCTCCGGCCAGGCAGCCCAGCAGGGTCGAACGGAACAGGCGGCGTCCTATTCGGCACAGCATCAGCACCGACAGCGTGCCAAGGAGCGCCGTCATGAAACGCCAGCCGAAGGGGGTGAGGCCGAAGATCCACTCGCCGAGGGCGATGACCCATTTGCCCGTCGGCGGGTGCGCGACGAAGGACCCGGTGTCGGAGAGCGGGATCACCTGCGGACCGGCGAGGATCTGCGGGTCGGAGATCTTGCTGCTGGGCCAGGTGCCCTCGTAGCCGAACCGCAGCATCGACCAGGCGTCCTTGGCGTAGTACGTCTCGTCGAACACGACCGCCCGCGGGCTGCCCAGGCGCCAAAAACGCGGCAGCCCGGCCAGGAGCGCCACCAGCAGCGGCCCGCCCCACTGCGACCAGCGCGCCAGCCGGCGCCCCGCTGCCGGGGAGAACCCGAGCGTGCGCCAAAGCCATGACCCGGGTTCGGGAAACGGCACGACCAGGCGCTCGCGCACGGACACAGACGGACGCCCGACGTGCCCGAAGTCCCGCAGCCGCCGCTCCCAGGAGGCCGGCCGGCCATTCACCCCCTCCCCTGACTCGTCGACCAACACGGGCGTTTTCTCATGGATCACTGGTGAGCCTTCTCATGTGGAGGACAGGACGAGCGGGAGCAACTGTCCGGCAATCGGTGGTCGGTGGTCGTCACGCCGGCTCAGGCCGGCCCTCGCTGACCGCGACTGCCTGAACCCGGACAAGACGCAGCCTGGAGGGGGTTGAGGCCGACACCGGCCCGAGCGTTGAAGAACGGTGCGTTATCGGCCCCCTCTTGCGGCCAAGGCGGAACGGGCACACGACGGAGCAGGCAGGAGACGGCGCCGGACCGACGTGGCAAAGGACAGAACAAGCCCGCCGCGCCCTCACGTTGGACACGAAATTCACCTACCAGGAGCGATCGGAGTCCCCGCAGGTTCCACATTTCCCGAACCGGTAACCCACTTCGGCGCAAACCGTGCCGGTGATCGCCCGCCGAAGCGAGCAGCATCATCGCCCGCCGGTAGCGCACCGAGTTGGTGCTGCCCCGGCGCACGATCTGCTGCAGCTTCTGCCCTTCCTGATCGGTCAGTCTGCGCACGCGCACAGGCTCGGCCACCACACCTCCAGCAGTCGGAATGAACGTCACCGCCATCCAACCGCCCAACCGTGAGCCCGGTGAACCTTCTCGGTCAGTGTGAGGCTGATCCTTTGAAGTGGACACCCTGACAATAGATCTTGATGGTCCAGGGAGGGATGTCCAGATGGGACGCCGGTCTCCGTACCCGGAGGAGTTCAGGAAGGACGCCGTCGCGCTCTATCGCGCCGCGGGCGGCAAGCGCACGTATGCGGCGGTGGCTGCTGATCTCGGTATCACAGCCGAGTCGCTGCGGACGTGGGTCCGCAAGGACGCGTCCCAGGCGGCGCCCGAACACCGCGACGTCGGCGGGAGCGCGGTCGAGGAGTTGGCCCGGCTGCGAGCCGAGAACGCCCGGCTGCTGAAGGCAGAGAAGGAGTGGCACTCGGAGCGCGAGATCCTGCGCCGGGCAGCCGCCTGTTTCGCCAAGGAGGTGAAGTGACGATCCGCCGCTGGGACTTCATCTCCGATAACCGCGCCGACTTCGCCATCAAGCGGCTGTGCCGGGTGCTGGGCGTGTCCAGCTCTGGCTACTACTGAACTTGAATGGATGATGTCGGGCTGTTCACCGGACAGCGTGCCAGTGGGTTCGATGGTCCTGGTGGGGTGAGATATCCGCAGGGTGGTGGCTTGACCGACGCTGAGAGGACGGCTCGAGAGCGGGTCCGGCTGCAGGCCGTGACGGGCTTCGAGGGCGGGGATAAGAACCGGGAGATCGCTGCCGCATTGCGGGTCTCAGAGAGGTCGGTGGAACGCTGGCGGCGCCAATGGCGTGAGGAGGGCCTGGACGGGGTGGCGTCGAAGGGATCGCCTGGCCGTCCTCGACTGTCGGACATCCAGATAGAGAAGCTGGAGCGGGAGTTGGAGCGTGGCCCGCTGACCCACGGGTGGTCCGACCAACGGTGGACGCTGGCTCGGGTAAAGACGATGATCGGCCGCCTGTTCCACGTCTCGTACACCGTGGAGGGCACGTGGCGGCTACTGAGACGGCACGGCTGGTCATGGCAGCAGCCCGCCCGCCGCGCGATCGAGCGAGACGACGACGCGGTGGAGCTGTGGAAACGGGAGGTCTGGCCGCGGGTAAGAGCACCGCGGCGGTCAACAACGCCTGGGTGGTCTTCGAGGACGAAGCCGGCCAGTCGATGACGCCGCCGCGTGCCAGGACCTGGGGCCGCCAGGGCAGCACTCCAGTGATCAGCGTGCGCGGACGTGGCTCGGGCCGCGTCTCCATGGCGGGGACGACCTGCTACAAGCCCGGCGAGCGGTCCCGGCTGATCTATGCGATCCGTGAGTACCGGGGCCGCAAGGACGAACCGAAGGGCTTCGGCTGGAAGGACTACCGCGACCTGATTCTCCGCGCCCACACCCAGCTCGGCAGCCCGATCGTCCTGGCATGGGACAACCTGCGCATGCACCTGGTCGCGCCGCTGCGCGAGTTCTTCGAGGCCAACACCGACTGGCTCACCGTGTTCCAGCTACCCACCTACGCCCCCGGCCTCAATCCGCAGGAGGGGATCTGGTCGCTGGTCAAACGCGACATGGGCAACCTCGCCGCTGCTGACCTGGGCCAGATCACCCGCGCCGTCAAATGCAAACTCAAGATGATCCAATATCGCCCGCACTTGATCGACGGCTGCCTTGCCGGCACCGGCATGACCCTCGACTGACGGATGCAGGACCCTCGTCCGTAATTCGCGCTCAGTCGAGTGTGTTGCGGGAGTCCTTCGCCTGGAGCACGAGAGAGCTCCACCGGACACTGTCGCGGCCGTGGAGATCGGAACGCTCGCTGCTCAGGAGCGTCTGCAGGCCGTGTGCTGCCCCCAGCTCGACTGTCTCAGCAGCGGACACGTCGAACATGTGACGACCATCGGGCACAGGCCCGTGACGGAGGTTGACGAAGAACCGGCCGTCAGGCATCAGCAGGGCGGCAATCCTGGCCATCGCCAGTCCACGTTCCTCGGCGTCCAGGTGCATCCACACCGCAGTGGCGAAGACCGCATCGAACCGACCTGGACACTGGTGAAGCGCAAGGATGGGGAGAGCGTCGTCAACCCACTCGATGGCGCTGCCTGCATGGATTTGCTGTCCGTGTCCCCGCAGCTCCGCCGTCGGCTCGACAGCCACGACGCTGTGCCCCAGGGCTGCCAACGCGGCAGCATCGCGGCCCGTGCCTGCGCCGATGTCGAGGATCCGGGCAGGCTCGACGGGTACCAGGCTCAACACGTCACGGTGGACTTCGCCGAAGGTGACTTCCTCGTACTGGACCGCCAGCACGTCCGCCGCCCGCGCATACCCAGCGGTTCCCCTGACCCGGCCGATGTCGTCTCCGACGGAGCCCAATCGATCACTCATAGCCGAAGCGTACCGACCTGCAGAATTTCAACATCACCTTGCCATGTGGCCCTGGCTGCTGGAGTACTCCAGCAGCCGCGGAGCCCGACATCACCAATTCAAGTTCAGTACCGGCACCAGGACACCGTCCAGGCCCGTGCCGAGCGCCAGGCCGAGGAGCTGCGACGGTCGCCGAGATCCGCGCCATCCACACCGAACACCACGGCGCCTACGGTGCCCCGCGTATCCATGCCGAACTCCGCTCGCGCGGGCGGAAGATCAACCGCTGGGGGTACCCCCGCTTGCGGGGGAGCGTGACCCGGCTGATGCGGATCAATCACGTCATCGGCCGGCATCTGCGGCGCAGGAAGCGCACCACGATCGCGGACAAGACCGCCCCGCCCGCCCCAGACCTGGTGATGCGCGACTTCACCGCGCAGGCACTAAACACCAAGTGATGCGGCGACATCACCTATATACCCGTGGGGTCCTCGTGGCTGTATCTCGCCACGGTGATCGACATTTGCTCGCGCCGCGTGGTGGGCTGGTCGATCACCGACCACATGCGCACGTCCCTGGCGACGGACGCGATCGAGACGGCCGTGGCCGCCCGCGGTGGTGACGTACACGGCGTGGTCCTCCACACCGACAGGGGAGCGCAATACGTCTCGGCCGCCTTCGCCGAGGTCTGCCGCCGACACGGCATCCGCCGCAGCATGGGCCGCGTCGGCTCAAGCTACGGCAATGCCCTCGCCGAGTCGTTCTTCCAGGGCCTCAAACGCGAGCTGCTCCACGGATGCCGCTGGACCTCGAAGGCGCAGACGCGGCTGGAGCTGTTCGGCTGGATGTCGTACTACAACCTGCGCCGCCGCCACTCCGCGCTCGGCTGCCTCACCCCAGCCGAGTTCGAACAACAACTGATCACGTCACGTACGCCGTCACTCGTCGCATGAAACCCGGTGTCCACTCCCAGGGATCGACCTCATTCAAGCCCCTGCCCCTGCCCAGGGCGCACGCTGGACTTATCGCCTCCATCAGCGAAGGAACCACACGCATGACCGAGAACGCCTCGACAGCTCCGGTGAGCCCCGACGAGACCGAGGGGGTGCGCCTGGCCGTCTACCACGGATTCGCCGGCACCGGACGTGCACCGAGCGTGCCGGAGCTCTCCGCGCTCACCGCACTCGCCCCCGACCGGGTACGCCAGGAACTGCGCACCCTCCACGCACGCCACGATCTGGTCCTGGACCCGCAGGACGAAGACCGGGTCGTGATGGCCCATCCCTTCGCCTCCGTGCCGCTCGGTTTCTCCGTCATGGGGACGCGGACCCTGTGGTGGGGTGGCTGCGCCTGGGACTCGTTCGCTCTGCCTCACCTGCTCAAGGACGAGCCTGACGTGCTGGTCGCTACCCGCTGCCCGGCCTGCGACACCCCGCACGCCTGGGTCGTCGGCCGCGAGGCGCCCCCGAAGGGCGACCAGGTGGCCCACTTCCTCACCCCCATGAGCCGGGCCTGGGACGACGTCGTGCACACCTGCGGCAACCAGCGTCTCTTCTGCTCCACCGACTGCGTCGACACCTGGCTGCACAGGACGGGGAACGAGCGCGGTTATGTCATGGATCTGCCCACGCTGTGGCGCTTCGCCAGCGACTGGTACACCGGACGCCTGGACGCAGGCTATGTCCGCCGCCACCCTGCCGCCGCGGCCTCCTACTTCGCCGAAGTCGGCCTGCACGGCTCTTTCTGGGGCCTGCCCGACTGAGATCCGCCCTCCGTCCTGAGCTCAGCGCGGACCCATGCCCGGCCAAGCCCCCGGCCATGACAGGCGCAACATCTGGGCCGCACGTGGTGCCGGGCGGCAGCCGTGTGCGGGCAGCGTGTCGGCGCCGGGAACGACGGTACGACCGGCTGCGCCGTTACTGGGCGGGCCTGGCCACGCGGATCAGGGTCTGCTGCCCGTTGGCGACTAGCATGCGCGCCCCGTCGCCCTGGACGCCGTAAACCTCCAGCTGGCAGACGGTCAGGGTGCGTCCGGGCTTGAGGACGGTGCCGATCGCCTCCAGGTGTTCGCCGGCGGCCGGCGCGAGGAGGTTGATCTTGTACTCGACCGTGAGGACCTCGGAGTCCTCGTCGAACAGCGTCAGCGCCGCGTAGCCGCCGGCGCTGTCCGCGATGGCGCTGGTGGCGCCGGCGTGGACGTAGCCGTGCTGCTGGGTTACCTCAGCCCGGGCCGGGAGCACGATGTGGACGCGGCCCGGGCCGATGTGGGTGAGGCGGGCTCCGAGGTGGGTCATCAGGCCCTGCCGGTCGAAGCTGTCCTGGACTCGCTTCTGGATCGGCGGGCTCGCCTGCTCCTGGGGCTGCTCTGCCACGTCTGGGCTCTCCTTCGTGTCCGTGTCGGGTGAAGCGGGGCGGGAACGGCTACTCAGACGGCGAGGCGTTCCACCAGCAGGAAGGCACCGATGGCGATCATCATGACACCGCTGGCACGGGTGACGGCCCGGGCGGCCGAGGGCCGGGTGCTCAGCACGGTGCGGGCCAGGACGCCGACCGCCAGGTAGACGACGGCGCACGCGGTCAGGTGCACCGTGCTGAGCAGCCCGGTCTGCGCGGCGACAGGCCAGCCCGTGGCCGGGTCGATGAACTGCGGGAACAGCGAGAAGTACAGCAGCAGCGCCTTCGGGTTCAGACCGCTGATCCCGAAGCCCTTGAGCATGACCTGCAACTGGGAGGCGTCCGCGCTCTCTCTTCCGGCCGTCGGAACGGACGGCTGCCGCAGCACGCCCCAGCCCAGCCACAGCAGGTAACCGGCCCCCGCCGCGGTCAGGGCGGTGAGCGCGGCAGGGGAACTCGCCACGACCACCGCAAGGCCCGCTACAGCTACCAGCGCGTACGCCATGTGACCGGCGATGAGACCGGTGACCGCCGGGACGACCGAGCGCCCCCGCAGCCCGGCGGAGATCGCGTAGGCCCAGTCCGCGCCGGGCGTGAAAACCAGCAGCAGGTCCACGGCCAGGAAGGCCGCCAGCGTTGTCGTGTCCATCGAACGTTCCCTCTCGCACTTCTTGCTCTGCAGGGAACGCTAGGCGGGATCGGCCCGAAGGTGTTTGCTTCTTTACCCCATGATCCCGACATCCGGGGGAGAATCTTCTCTATGGATGCCCTGGATCGGAAGATTCTTACCGAGCTGCAGCTCGACGGCCGTCTGACCGTCACCGAGCTGGCCGCCCGGGTGCAGCTCAGCGTCTCCCCCTGCCATCGCCGGCTGCGCGACCTCGAGCGCGAAGGCGCGATCCGCGGTTACCGTGCCGTCGTCGACCCCGCCGCGGTCGGCCTGAACTTCGAAGCGGTCGTCTTTGCCACCCTGCGCTGGGAAGATCCCGACACCGTCAGCACCTTTGAGGAAGCCGTGGCCGCCGTTCCCCACGTGCTCCAGGCGCAACGCCTCTTTGGCGAGCCTGACTACCTGCTCCGCGTCGCCACCGCCGACCTGTCCGCATTCCAGCAGCTCTATGACCAGAAGCTCGCCCGGCTGCCCGGCGTCCAGCGCCTGACCTCAACCATCGTCATGAAGAACGTCGTCCAGGACAGACCTCTGCCCGAGTAGCCACGGCCCCGAAGACAGCCTGTCGTCAAACGATCGCTTGACGACAGGCAGGCGGCGTGTCCAATGAACCCGTGCAATCCGGGGGTTCGCGGCGGCCGGAATCCAATCAGATCCGATGGTGATTGCTGACAGGGTTTGACGACAGATAGGGTCCGGCCCTCTGTACGGAAGGGGCCCTCCGGTGGCCAACCTGGTCTACAAGCGGGTCTCGACGGACCAGCAGTCCACCGCCCGACAGGACCTCGTCCTGGCCGAGGCCGGGATCGAGGACCCGGTCGTCTTCGAGGAGGACCCAGGCACCTCCAGCCGCCTCCACCCGCTCCAGCGCCCGAAGTTCGGCGAGCTGCTGACGTACGCGCGGCCGGGCGACACCGTGCACATCTCCGAGATGTTCCGCCTCGTACGCGGCACCGGGCACATCCTCGACGTGCTCGACGTCCTCCACCGCGACCAAGTGGCGCTGCGCATCCACGACGGCGCGTTCTCCGCGATGGACCTCACCGCCCGCCACCCGCGCACCGGCGAGCTGCTGTCCACCGTGAAGTTCATGGTGCAGACCCTCGCCGCCGCCGGCGAACTCCAGCGCGACCTCCAGCGCGAGCTGACGTACGACGGACTGCGCGCCGCCGAGGCCAAGGGCGCGAAGGGCGGGCGCCGCCCCGCCGTGGCGAAGACCGCCGGCGTGCGCACCGCGTACCTGGAGGGCCGCTCCATCGCCGCCCTCGCTCGCGACCACGGCGTCAGCCGCGGCGCCATCCGTACCGCCGTCGCCGACCTCCTGCCGACCGCACCGCGCTCGACCAGGGGGTGCCCGTACGGCGAGGCCAGGGCTACACCCTGCGCGTCAGCGCCGTCCCCGCCGTACACCGCCAACTCCTCGCCCGCTGCCAGCCGCTCGACGGCGGCCAGGGCCTTCCCGCAGTGCCAGCCCAGCGCAAGGCCCGCCGCGAGTACGAGAACAGGGTCAGCGCACTCGCGCCTGACCATGATCGTTCTCACCGATAACCGCTGTACCGATGTCTCCCGAGGCCGGGGAACGCGGATCTTCTCCAGGACGGACATGAACTGGGTGCAGTCCGCCCGCTGACCTGGCGTAACGATCACGGACAGCGGGCGGCAGCGGCCGTCCGCGCTCAGGTGCAGCTTACTGGTGAACCCACCCCGCGAGCGGCCCAGGCCCTCACCTCCCGCACCACCTCCACCAGGCGGGCGACCAGGCTCTGCCACGGCGTCTCGGTCTGGTGTTCCACCCCTGAGGCCCCCTTTGATCTCGGGGCCGGCGGTGGGTCGGTGCGGGCGCCAGCCGCATGCTGATGCGCGCGGACGATGGTGGAGTCGACCGAGATGTCCCAGTCGATCTCGCCTGCGGCGTCGGCCGCGGCCTGGACCTGCTGGAGCAGACGTTCCCAGGTCCCGTCCGCCGACCACAGGCGGTGGCGTTCGTAGACGGTCTTCCATGGACCGAACCGTTCGGGCAGATCGCGCCACTGCACCCCGGTCCGCACCCGGTGCAGGATCCCGTCGATCACCTGTCGGTGATCCCGCCACCTGCCACACCGCCCGTTGCTGACCTGCAGGAACGGCCGCAGCCGTTCCCACTCGACATCCGTCAGATCGCCCCGCCCCATGTCCACATCAACGACACGGATCCGAAGCAGTCACATGATCGGCCGGACAAGTCCTAGGTGACCTCGCCTACGACGCAACGTACGACGAAGACGGCCCGGGAGCACCTGACGATGTCGCCGCGGTGCGTGCCATCCTCCCGCTCATCTACGAGGCAGCGCAGCCGTACCTTGCTGATCCGGACCTTCTGATCCGGGAAGCTGCGGTGCACGCAGCCGCGATGACGCTCGCCGCGCCTGAACTGGCCGTACACATTCCGGAGCTCGTACCGCTGGTACGCAGCACTCTGAGCAACAGCGAGTACCGGGTTTACCGGTACCTCGCTAAACGGTGCCTCGTGACCTGGGGCGTAGAGCCCGGCCCTCTTCCCGACCCATGGATCTCGGATCCCGAAGCGATGGTTCCCTGGGAGGAAGGCTGCTCCGACGACCCACCGTTCTGACCCAGGAGGCGCCGCGACGCACCGGGCGTCACCGAAGGCAGTTCCGCCGAACTGCCTGACCGGCCAAGTAGACCTGACTGGCCGCCGTGGCCATGGCTCCCAGCGAGAGGGCTACGGGCCTTGCGAGTCCGTCAACCATGGCCCGCCGGGTTACGTAAGTCATCAGACTCCGCCGACCGCATGATCAAGCTCACGGTGTGTGCCACGGCCGTGCCAGAAGGGGCGGGGAACAGCGGGGAGTGGCGGGCATTGGCGTGGTCCGGGAACGAGAACGGCCCCTGACCAAACTTGCTGGTCAGGGGCCGATTCCCTTTAGGGTGGCGGCGCCAGGATTCGAACCTGGGAAGGCGAAGCCGGCAGATTTACAGACCGCGTGGAGGGCGGTCCTTGAACTGCGGCAGGGCGGCCCACAACGACCGCTACCCCACGCCCGCCCCTCCGGAAGGCGGCTTCGGCATAGAGCCGACAACGCTTTCGCCGCTGAGCCGGTCAGCGAGGATCATCGCCACATCGTCCGCCAGGTCGCCCTCGTTATGGCGGATCAATGCCTGGTGCAGTCGCTCCAAGAATTCTGATGGGGCGGTAGCGGCGTCTATCCCTTCCACGGCCTCCGACAGAGCGAAGAACTCGCCGTCGTGGTTGCGGGCCTCGATCACGCCGTCGGTGTACAGCAGCAGACGGTCACCGGGAACGAACGGATAGCTCTCGGGCTTGACGGAGAGGTCGGTGGCGAGGTCTTCGAGACCGAGGGGCGGCAACGGCGAGAGCGGCATCAGTGCCGTGGCGCTGCCCAAGTGCAGCAGCAGCGGCGGTGGATGCCCACGGTTGACCAGCTGCACCACGGGTTCGTCCGGCACCTGCGCGATGAGCGCCGTGACGAACCCCTCCAACAGAACGTCCTGGTCGTACGCGCCCGGCGTGGCGATTTCCCGTCGCAGCGCGGCCGCGCAGTGGTTCATGACCTCCACGAGATCGTCCTCGTAGTGCACGGCTTCCCGGAACGCGCCCAACGCCACCGCGACGGCGCGCACGGCGGTCAGTCCCTTGCCGCGGACATCCCCCACGATCATCCGGACGCCGTACCGCGTCTGCACGGCCTCGTACAGATCACCGCCCACCTGCGCCCCCGTCCCCGCCGCGAGGGACAGGCTTCCCGTGAGCACTGGGCCCAGCCGGGCGGGTACGGGCCGCAGCACGACCTCCTGTGCCGCCACGGCGATCCGCCGAACCTGGTCGAGCTCTCTCTGCCTGCGCGTCTGCACGGCGCTGCTGGTGATGAAACTAGCTGCGGAGACCAGGAACAGGGCCAGGAAATTGGTGTAGACCTGAAGGGTGCCCCAGGCCCCGTTGTAGGTCGCGGTGATCGCGCTGATCGCCAGCGCCAGAACCGCCGCCGCAGTGGTTCCCTTGGGCCCCATCGTCACTGCCGCCAAAGCGGGGACCGCGGTGAGAAAGGGCCCGGTATAGATGAAGTGCGCAGGCGTGAGCTCGATGACCAGCACGGCCAGCGCGATCAGGAAGGGCACACACTGCATCAGCGTGAAGAGGACCCGGCTACGCCGCCCCGCCCCGGGCGGAGGCGGCGAGCGCAAAAGCGACATCATGGCCCAAGCCTGCCTTGCCGAAGCCCTCGGCTCCACTCCGCTGCTGGGCAGTCCAGAGGTTGGCCCGGCCGCTTTATCGAGCGTTGGCGCCCAGCCATCAACCCACCACAGCAGATTTACAGACTCCGGCCACCTGCTTGATCGAAAGACGGCAGCGCAGAGCCTTCCCCGTTGTGGTGCAGTGCAGATCCCGAGCCGTGGTCACCGTGCGCCGGGCCGGTCACCTCCGATACCGCTGTGCCACTGCCGCGAAGGCGGCCTTGGGTTCCCATTCCATGTCGGGGTAGGCCTGTCCTCGGCGTCCTTCGAGGAGTTTGACGATGCCCAGGCCTGCCCGGTCCAGGTCGTCCCGGGGGTCGCCGTCCGGGCGGTACGGGTAGCCGGACAAGGCGAACAGGAACACGAACGCGCTGTCCACGCCCTCGGTGTCGAAGATCTCCAGGAGTTCGCTCAGATACGCGGCCTGGCCGGCCTCGTCACGCTCGTATATGCCGTTCAGTCGTACAGGGGCCTTGGTCCGCGGATCATGCTCGACCACTTCCAGCACGCGCCCGCCGCGGTCTCCCGCGCCGCGGTAGGCCGCGGTGCCGAACCCGGTGACGGCGAGCGCCTTCGGGCCTTGGGCCAGGGTGCGCACCGCGTCCCGGAACCGGTCGGCGACCTCGGCGGAGCGGATCAGCTCGAACGTCACGATGTCGAAGGGGGTCCAGTCGACCTGTTCGAACTGGATGGATGCGTAGGTGAGCTTGCCCTGGAAGCGCTCGCGGACCGTGGCAGCGACCTCGTGGAGGAACGCGTTGATGCGCACGCCGAGCTCGCGCATCGCTTCGGCCCGCCGCTCGGGTCGGCTCATCAGCTGCTCGACCCGCTCCTCGGGGCTCCCTCCGGGCAGGAACCCGCGGTTCATCACGCTCAGCTCGACCCCTGCGACGAACACGACCGTGGCTCCCCGCCGCCGGAGCCGTTCCGCTCGCCCGGCACAGTCGCGCAAAAGCGTGAGGATCTGCTCCGGGTCCAGCTCCAGCGGGTAGGGCGAGAACCAGACCTCCAGGCCGAGTTCGGCGGCGGCGCCCGCGGCCAGCTCCAGTCGGTCCGGGTCGCCGCCGATGATCTGGACCGCATTGCAGTGCAGGTCGTCGCGGATGACGGCGAGCTCACGCCGGACCACCGCGGGGTCGAAGCGCTCGCGGGACATCCGGCCGCGCACGACGAATCCGGTGTCGTAGGTCATTCCCCTTGCCCGCATGATGCCGTCCCCTCTGCCGGTCTCGGTCGGGCCGAGACTGACAGTAAAAGTGCGTGCACGCAAGTTTGCGTGCACGCAGTTCTGTGTGGAACGCTGGGCACCGTGACGACACCACCGCCAGGGCTGCGGGAGCGGAAGAAGCAGGCCACCCGAGAGGCGCTACGCGAGGCGGCCCTGCGCCTGGCCGTGGAGCGCGGGCCGGACCAGGTGCGGGTCGAGGACATCGCCGAGGCGGCCGGGGTCTCGCCACGCACCTACAACAACTACTTCGCCAGCCGCGAGCAGGCGATCGTCGCCGCTGTCACCTCAGGCCGGGAGGCGCGGATCGCGACGGCGGTCGCGGCCCGGCCCGCAGGAGTGCGCCTGGCGGACGCTGTCACCGAAGCAGTGGTCGAGCAGTACACGAACACCGGTGAGCACGAACAGCAGGCGCTGCTGCTGATCACCACCCGGACCGCGCTGCGCGACGCCTTCCTCGACACAACCGCCGACATCGAGCCCCCGCTCACGGCGGTGATCGCTGAACGCCTGGGTGACACCGGAGCGCACACAGCCCGCGTTCTCGCGGCAAGCGCGGCTGCGGCGGTTCGCATCGCGCTGGAAGGCTGGCTCCGGCCGGCCGGGAACCCGGAGGCCGCCGAGAGTTTCGGCGCCGGAGGACTCGTCGTGCCCTCCGGCTCGCTGCCCGACCGGCTCCGCGCGGCGCTGGCCCCGCTCGCGCCCGCATTCGACGCCGCCGAGCGACGTACTCAGCTGTGAAGCCGACCCGACTGAGGCATCCGCTGGACGAACAGTAGATCCGAAACATGCCGGCGCACCCGGCCGCCGTCATCCTCACCTCAGCCGAGTCAACATAGATGACGCCTCTGCAGGTCGCGATCTGCAACTGGAGTACCAGGGTGCCTCCGCAGGCCGTCCTCGGCTCATGCATGGCCCATTGGGGAGGGATCCCTCCCCTGCGGGCTTCCTGACGGCCGCGCGGATCCCGGGCACCGTACCGGCTTCTCCGCCTCGCGGGAGGCGGGGATTGTCTGATGCCCCGTTGTGATGCGCGGGTGTACAACCCCGTGCGGATGCCGGCCGTCTGTAAGGAGCTGGAGGGATGTGCCTTCGGTGCCTTTCCGTAAGGAGATTGGGGATCAGGTGGGGAAGCAGGTCTGGAGAGCCGTCGTGGCCGGTGGTGCGGTAGCGGTGTTCACGGCCGTGGCCGCGGCGCCGGCCGGGGCGGCCGAGGGTGGGGTCTCCTTCACCCGTGTCCGGGTGAATGGCGGCAAGTCGATTGTGATCGGGGTGTCGAACGAGGTCGCGGTGCCCGCCTCCTTCAGGATGACGACCACGCACAAGTGGAAGTGGCCGGCGGTGTTCCTGTACCGCGGTGGTGCGGGTGATCGGCTGTGGCACGCCGTCGAGACGAGCGACTGCATCAAGGTGAGCTCGGGCGTCTGCGACTTCAACGAGACGATGTACTTCGATCCGAGCGTGTGGGACATGCACAACAGCGAGGCCGGGGTCTGGAAGGTCGGGGCCGAGGTGTACTTCGAGGGCGACGGTAGCGACTTCGACGACAAGGGTCTGACGGTCTACGTCAAGCGCAACTCCCGCCTGACCGTGAACGCATCGCCCGAACCGGTGTCCAAGGACAGGACCATCACCGTGACCGGAAAGGTCACGCGGGCCAACTGGGAGACCAGGAAGTACGCCTCCTACGGAGGCCGTCTGGTGAGCCTGCAGTTCAAGCCTGCCGGCACCGCCTCCTACACCACGGTGAAGAAGGTGTACGCGAACGGCTCGGGTGATCTCAGGACGACCCTGAAGGCCTCCAGGACGGGTTCGTGGCGCTGGGTGTACTACGGCAACACCACCACCGGGCCGTCGACGTCGTCCGGGGACAACGTCGTGGTGAGGTGATGTCCGCGGTGCCGGCGGGCTGGTGGGGGCCGAGCCGGCGGTAACGGCTGCGGACGGTAAAGGGTGTCGGGTCCGCCGCGATCGTGGCGGACCCACGCCTTGCGCCGGCCGACCGCGAGCGAAGAGGCCGTGCCGGGCCCGTGTCAGATCGTGCGGGAAACCATGGGGAAAACCGGGGAACCAGCTGGCCTTGTCCCGGGCGCCGATATCGCTCAGCAGCAGGTCAGCTTCGGAACAAGCCCCAAATCACCTCAGCTTCCCAAGCTGATGGCATTGAGTGGCGATGGGCAATCGCTACTGAGGGAACGCCGGCCGAGGGAGCGACGAGGGCCGCGGCGATAGGAAGGTGGGCAACCACCCTCGGTTCGGCGGCCAGAACTGCCGCTGCTGCGTGACGACGCCGACGCACACCTGCGGATCTGGCAGGTGAAGCCGTGAGCGGTCAGCGGGTTGTCAGTAGTGCCACCGATTGGCGCCGGCCTCATAGTCGCAGGCGATCTCGCGTCCTGCTGCGTCCGTAGTCGTCGCCCCCACGTCGATGTCCCGGCAGAACTGGCCGGCTTGGTAGCAGTTACCGGCGTTGGATCGGATGTCGCACAACTCCGTCGTGCTGGAGCCGTCCGAAATGCGGGCACGTGTGCCTCACTTCGAACATGCTTCCCCTCCCGTGACCTGCACATATTAAGGCTGTACTTGTACCTTCTCCTGCTTGAACGGCCGAGGGTCTCGATCCGCGGCTTGTGCGGGCGATCGGGTTGTTGCGGATGCCGCGGAGCTGTTGTGCGTGTCGTCATACCTGTCCAACGAGCAGCCCTGGGGACGACGCCATCGCGATCTCCGACGGCGCCGGCCTGACCGAGAAGCTGCTGCAGTTCGACACCGCGCAACGCATCGCCGCCGTCGCACGGGCCGGCTTCAAGCCCACCCCCGCGAAACGGCGACTCGCCCGCCGTCCACTACGTGCTCGTCAACGGCACCCCCGGCATCCTCTTCGTGATCGGCGACCAGGTCATCGGCGCCGTGACGTTCGACATCACAAGAGGCAAGATCGCAACGGTGCGCGGCACCGCCACCTCCGCCCGCCTGACCGAAGACTGGAGGCAGCGCGAACCGGACACGCCGCTCATCACCCAGTGGTGAGTCCCTCGCCGACCGCCGTCCGGCGCAGCGCCCGCGTTCACGGCCACAAGCTCGTTGAACGGCTACTACCCCACCTGGGCGGCTGGGGAGATCAACTCAGCAGGTCCGTCCAACCCGTGAGCACAGGGGGGATTTTCAAGGTTCTGACCGTGATTCCGTGAATGATCTTCCGCTCCGTAGTCGATGGCCGGCCACGCGGTGGAGTTCCCGTAGCCACTGCTCACCGAACCGGTCCGGCTTCGACGTCTCTCTTGGGCTTGCCGGGCCATACCCGGCCCAGGTCCGCCCGTGTCAGGAGGGCGACTCTGGAGCGGCCTCGACGAATCTCGACCGCAGCAGATGCGTTTCCAGACGACAAGTGGTCATCGGCCACGGCCAACGCGTCTCGCAGATGAGCTGCATGGCCAACGCGCGTCCAGGCATGCTGATCGTCCAGCGTCCGGACATGGTAGGTGTCCTGCTGATGGGGATCATCGAGCATGCGAACGTCGGACCATGAGACGGCAAGGACCAGTCGTTGCCGGTCGAGCACTTCAACGCGGTCGGCGATCCCCTTGCGGATCCACAAGCTCGCTATGCCGGCGGCTTGGGCCAGTCCCTTCGCCCCTGTCACGTCCAGAAGGTTCGGGCGGTCCGCGGGTCGCGTGACATCGCGCCGAAATTCGTACATCAGCTCATCAGAATCTATGCGTCCTCCTTCTCTATCATCGCCGGCCAGACACGCATCCGCCGCGATCTGCACCCTTTACGCTCCGGCGACGAGACGGTCACCGACCTCAATATCCTCACCGGTCGACGCACGGACCTGGTCGCCGACCGCCCCCGCGCCGTGAACCGGCTCCGCGCCCAGTTCACCGACATCTTCCCCTGACCGCCGGAATGCGTGAGTTCATCGACGGGAACGCCCACTGGCTCACCGTCTTCCAGCTGCCCTCCTACGCGCCCGACCTAAATCCGCAGGAGGATATCCGGTCGCTCGTCAAACGGGAGATCGGCAATCTCACCGCCGCCCATCTCGGGCAGATCACCCGGGCCCTGAAGCGCAGGCTCAAGCAGATCCAGTACCGCCCCGACCTGGTCGACGCCTGCCTCGCTACCACCGA
Organism: Streptomyces populi; assembly: GCF_002911015.1. Taxonomy (GTDB): domain Bacteria; phylum Actinomycetota; class Actinomycetes; order Streptomycetales; family Streptomycetaceae; genus Streptomyces; species Streptomyces populi. The sequence continues at coordinate 57,282 of NZ_KZ626874.1, read as the reverse complement.
ACTCATCCCGGACGACCGAGCGGTACCTTGCCGCCATGTGCATCTCGACAGGTGAGGCCGCGTTCTCCGGCACGATCGTGTACTGCGGAAGGCAGCACCACCCGGTGCATGGCCTGATCCACGTCCTGGGCTACCAGAACACCGCCGTCAATTTGGCGGACGGACCGAACGCCATGCTGCTGCACCTGCCCACCAGGCAGCTCACCCCCAGGCACTTCCTCTCCGCTGGGCGCACCGGCGACGTCCTACGCCGCATGGTCGCCGCTGTCGAACCCGTCGCCGCCGGACACGACATCGCGTGGATGAGCGCGGAACCGCAGCCCGTCCAGGTCTTCGACCATGACATCTACACGGTGCTCCTGGCCACCGACCCCACCGCGGTGCCCACCGCGCTGTGGCAAGTGCCGCTGCACCGCCGCCCAGAGCTCGACCCGGACCTCCTGCGCTTTTACGCCGACCACTTTCCTGACCACACCATCGCCGTGTGCTGCTTCGACAACACCGACGCGCAACGCGCCAAGCCCTTGCTGCTGTGGTATCCGCCGCTCGACCCCGACCAGTTGACCATGCCGGCCTTGGACAGCCACACCGGAGCGGCACCGGACCTCGACGCCGCCGTGACCGTGGACCACTGGGTCCTGCTCTCCACCGACCAAGCCCCTGCCAGCTGGGGTGAACCCGTCGACTACCCCAGGAACATGCGCCACAGCCTGCGCGCCTTCCTTCCCACCGCAGTTGTGGGCCGGTACTACGGCGAAGGGCAGACCCTGCCCAACGGAGACTTCACCATCAGCCACCGGAACCTTCTCACCGGCGACCTTGACCGCATCGAGCGCCTGCAACCGACTCGCCGCTGACAAGGCACAGGGAGCGTTCCGACGCCGACGATCTCGCTGACTTCTGCGAGCGGTTGGTGCCGGCCTGCGGGCAGCGCTGATCCATGCTCGACAGCAGCAGCGACCACCGTCATCCGCTGTCGACCATGAGGTTCCTTGGACACCACCTCGGCCATGGAGACGCATGCCGTTTCAACGCCGGACCGGGGTAGTCAGCGGGCGAAGAAGTCGCCCAGGGCGGCGGAGAGCGGGCCGGGGGCTTCCTCGGCCACATGATGACCGGCGTCGATACCGTGGCCCCGGACGTCATCGGCCCAATCGCGCCAGATGGCGCGCGGGTCGCCGTACAGGTCCTCCAGGTCGTCCCGTAGCGACCACAGCACCAGGACGGGACAGTCGATCCGTGCACCCCGGGCGCGGTCCGCCTCCTCGTGCCAGCGGTCCACCGTGAGTCCGGCGCGGTAGTCCTCCAGCATGGCGCGGACGACGTCCGGATTCCTGGTGGCGGCCCGCCACTCGTCGTAATTCTCCTGCCCCATGATCTCGAGGTCGCCGCGGTACCAGGCGTCGGGATCGGCGTTGATGACGCGTTCGGGAATCTCCGGCTGAGCGAAGAAGAACCAGTGCCACCACGCAGTGGCGAACCGGGCATCCGCACGGCTCAGGTGCTCGCTCAGCGGCAGGCCGTCCAGAAACGCCACCCGGTCCACCACAAAGGGGTGGTCCAGCACCAGCCGGAGCGCCACGGCGGCCCCACGATCGTGACCGACGAGCCCGAAGCGCTGGTGCCCGAGCGCCTGCATGACCTCAACCATGTCCTTGGCCACGGCACGCTTGGAATGCGGGACATGATCAGAAGCAGGCGCCGGACCGCGAGAGCGCCCGTAACCACGCAGGTCGGGGCATACAACGGTGAACCCGCGCCGCACCAGCGCGGGCGCGACCCGGTGCCAGGTCGCCGACGTGCGCGGGTGACCATGCAACAACAGCAGAGGCGGGCCCTCGCCCCCGTACCGAACGAAGACGGAAGCCTCACCGGTGCGCACCGTCCTGGTGGCGAACTCCTCGAACACGAAGTACCCCTCCCCCACTCCTGAGCCCGGCCCGCAGTACCCCATCTCCCCGCCTGCCCAGGATGAGTCCCGGTACGTCATCTGGACGGCCGAGAAGCCAGAGCGCTGATGCTGACGCAGCCCAAGCCAGGGCTCTGGTCACCCTTCCCGGGGCTCACATCCGAAAGTCCGAGGGCGTCGGCGCACAGCTGGCAGCACTCCCCGGTTCCTTCCGCGTCTCCAGAAGCTCATGCGTCCGCATGAGCTGTGCGGCGGTGATTACGTCGTAATCACTCGGCGCGTGCAGACCTCGCGAAAGTATCGGTTCTCAAGACGCTGCCCCGCCTGGAGGGCCCGCCAGTAGGACGCTGGCAGGCCCTTTCAGCGTGAGCGTTGGTCGGTGGAATGGATTCCGGTCGGCTCGTCCGGACGCAGCGAGGCGAGGCGCGCCATCTCATCTCCCGAGAGCCGCAGCGCGCTGGCTGCCACGTTCTGTGCGAGGTGGTCTGGCTCATCTGACTTCGCAGGTGAAACGGACACCGTCTGTATCCGAGTTTGGGTTCTGGTCCAACTTCTGTGGAGCTCTCACGCTCTGTAATCTGCCGTGGCTGGATAACCCTTCGTGACTCGTTGACAGACCTGTTTGGGATCATGCCCGCATGAACTTCGACCTCGCCCCACCGACCGGCGTTGGCCCGTTGCGGATCGGTATGACTCGGCACGCGGCCAACGCGGCGCTGGACTCGCTCCGCGATCTCTCTGAGGTTTCGGAGTCTGATCGGCCGGGGCAGCACGTGTTCCGTCCCAGCGGACTGATGATCAGCATCCACTGCATGCGAGACATGCTTGAAGCCATCGAGCTGGGAAGGCCGTCGTCCCGGACGGACCGAGTGTTGTTTCAGGGTGTGGACGTGTTCGCGCTTCCGGCTCGCGAGGTTGTCCAGCGCATGGGCGAGTTCACCTCGATGGAGGAAGATCCTGACGACGATGCCTCGTTCATCGCCCCGGACTTGCTGCTGAGCTTCTGGCGTCCGTTCGCAGCCGACGACGAGCCCGAGGAAGAGCAGGGCTACCACTTCAGCTCGGTCCTGCTGGCACGGCCTGGCTACTACGACACTCCTGCTCAGGCCGCGGAGCGACTCCAGCAGAGCTCGTGACTGTCGTCAGGACGCCAGCAGGACTCGTTTCCGCAAGAGGCTGAAGCCGGCACCGCCGTACATCTGGCGCTTGATCATTTTGATCCGGTTGACGTGGCCTTCGACGACGCCGGAGCTCCACGGCAGCGTCAGGCCGGCGATGACCGCGTCGCGGTCTCGGTCGATGCCGGCCGCGAGGGTGTGGAGGCTGGGCAGGTCGTCCTGTCGGACGGCGTCGAGCCACTGCGGAAGTCGCTCGCCCTGGCGTTCGGTGAGCACGGTCGCGAAGGAGCGGACGTGGCGGTGAGGCGTTGAGGTCGGGGTATTGAGTGCGGACGGTCTTGAGCTGGAGTTGTTCATGCAGGTAGGCGCGGAGGCTGCCTCCAGGAGCACCGCCCCGTGGCTCACTTCAGCACCAACAGCACCGCCAGAGCGACGAGGAGGGAGTCGATCCGGTCGAGGATGCCGCCGGAGCCGGGCAGCCACCGGCCTGCGTCCTTGGCGCCGGCGCCCCGCTTGATCATCGACTCCAGCAGGTCCCCGAGCGGGCCGCCGACCGCCACGGCCACCGCCGTCTGCCACGTCAGGGAGGACAGCACGGCCAGCGTGAGGAGACCGGCCGCGGCCCCAGCCAGCGTGCCGCTCCACCGCTTGGCGGGCGACAGCCGGGAGAGCCGGGGGCCACCGATTCGGCGACCCGTCGCGTACGCGACGATGTCGGCGATCGACACGGCCACGAACAGGACGAGGCCGAGGGCGCCGGACGATACGAGGCCGGCCAGGGTGCCCAGCCACACGAGCCCCAGCAGGCCCGCCCCCAGGCGGCGGAGCCCGTGCTCCGCGTCGCCCGAGAGCAACGGCACCCCGGCGATGGCAAGCGCCCCGGCCGCCGCCGTCCGGAGCACCTCTCCGGGGGCCAGCCAGGCGGTGAGGACGAGTCCGACGATCGCCGCGTCCAGCACTGCCCGGTCCACCGGACCCAGCAGGAGCAGCCCGCCGAACTCCGCCACGGCGACCACACCGACCACAGCCACGAGCACCGCGATCCCTGGTGGACCGAGCCAGAACGCGGCGGTCACCAGGGGCACTCCGAGCGCCCACACGCACCAGCGGACCATCAGTTCACGGCGCCGGGTCGCCGCCACGGTGACGCCTCCGACCGCCAGTGCCCCGCCGAGGTACGGTACGAGACCGGCGACCGTGGTCACCGGGAGGACCGTCCCGGCGCGGCCGACACCCGTGCGGCCGGCGTGCGCAGCGCGTCCAGGGCGCTCTGGCACGCCGCCACGATTCTCGTGTTCTCCGCCGTGTCGCGGACGGCGATCCGGACGGTCCGCCCCTCGTACGCCGGGGACATCGGCGACAGGTCACGCAGGAACACGTCGTGCCGCCGGCACTCGCGCACCAGCCGCGCCGCGCTCGGTCCGTCCGGCGGCAGGGTCACCGTGAGGAAGTTCGCCACTCCCTCGTCGACCGAGGAGAACCCGTCCAACTCCTCGAGGTCGTACGCCAGTCTCCGGCGCAGCACATGGGTGCAGGCCCAGCGCTCCGCGTAGTACGCGGGGTCGCGCAGCGCCGTCACGGCAGCCAGCTGGGCCGGCAGGCTCACGGGCCACGGCGGCGTCCAGCGCCGCAGATCCCCGGCCGTCTCCGGGCCGGCCACCAGGTACGCGGCCCGCATCCCCGACAGCGCGTACATCTTCGACAGCGAGGTGCAGACCACGACCCGGGCGTCGACCGCGGCGAGCCCGGCGAGCGAGTCCGCCGGATTGACATATCCCAGGTACGCCTCGTCGATCCACCACCGGGTCCGCACGGGCGAGGCTTCGATCACCGCGCGCAGCGCGTCGGCCGGGGCGTGGCGGCCGGTCGGATTGTTCGGGTTGACCACCACCACGAGGTCGTACCGTCCGTCGCCGGTCGCGGTGGCGAGCCGGGCCGGGTCGAGCAGCCAGCCGTCCTCCCGGCGCAGCTGGAGCCGGTCGACCCGGCAGCCGATCACCCGCTCGGTGACATGGGCGTACTCCCCATAGCCGGGATCGAGCAGGAGCACCCGGCTCCCCGGCGTCAGCCACCGGCCGAACGCGCGGAAGATCAGATCGGACGAGCCCGCCCCGACGACCAGCGACTCCGCCGGGAGCCCGCGGACCGCGGCGATCTCCGCGAGCAGTCCCTCCGCGCCCGTCGGTGGCGAGGTCCGGGCCGCCCACTCGGGATCCTCCGAGAGGACCGCGCGGACGCCTGGGGACGGTGGGAACCAGGCGTCCAGCACATCCGCCGCGACCACCTCGTGACGGCGGGTCAGGGTCCGGAAGTCCGTGCCGATCGCCGAGAAGAACGCCCCGCCGTGCTCACAGCCGTCCGCACGCGGCGCGAAGGGCACGTCGAGCCGCCAGTCGAGGCCCGTCCTCAGCCGCTCCAGGATCCGGCCGTGGCGCTCCGCGGCCGTCCTCGTCAGCTCGGCCACGGAGCCGCTGAGGACCTCGAACGAGATCGCGCCCGAGCGGACCGTGCGTCCCACCGGCCGCAGCCCGGCGGCGAGGTACATGTCGAGCAGTTCCGTGCGTCCCATCGCCACCACCCGGCGGCCGCCCCGCGCCGCGACCCAGCGCAGCGCCGCGTACATGAGGAGTGGCGCCACCGCGGTGGACCGCCAGTGTTCCTCGACGGTCAGGACGCGGACCTCGAACGGCGCCTCCTCGGTCAGGACCGGCAGCTCCTCGCGCGTCAGGTACTTGTCGAGGGAGTAGCGGCCGACCCACGGCGGGGTAAGGCTGACGAAGCCGATCCGCGTCTCGCCGCGCGCGGCCACGAGATAGATGTTGTCGCCGTCGAGTCCGTCACTCAGCCTTCCCGACGGATCCACCGGATGCTGACCGAGCTCCTCCGCGTACACGCGGTGGCGCAGTTCGTGGATCCAGTCGTGATCCCGAGGCGTGGCAGTGCGCAGTTGCAGGGCGTGGTCCATGCGTATGTCCCCCTGAGACGGTCCGGCGTTCGCCGCCCCAGCATGGAGGAGTCCGGCAGCCAGCACCTGAGTACACGTACTCAGCCGGACAGCAAAGGAGTTGGAAGCGGTCCAGGTCAGAGCCGAGTCCATAGGCAGGTGCCGAACCACCGGCGCCGGTCGTGCCCGGCACAGATGTTCGGCAACTCTGGCTCCCAACTCCTGCGGAACAGAGTCCTGTCGTCGTGACGGGCAGTGATGGCGTCACAGAAGTTGAGCCAGAGCCCGTTCTCGTGAACAAAGCCACGTGAGCGGGCCGCTGCACCGGCTGCGAGCATATTTGCTGACCTGCAAAACATTCGCAGTCCATGGGCGTGACAGCAGAAATTCGTGACACCGACCGGAGATTGACCAAGCGGCTGGCCGTCAGTGCCTCACCCTGCCTTCACCGCCGCCGTCGCTCCGACCTTGCCGTGGGCCGGCGTCCTGTGCGCGGTGCCGGCCGCCATGGTGGCCGTCGAACGCGTACAGAGCGGCGCCCACTACCCCAGCGACGTCGCCGTCAGCGCCGCGATCGGCCTGGCCAGCGCCTGGCTCACCCGCCGCACTCGGCATCGGGCCCGACGATGACGCCATCGGGCGCTCTTTTGTGAGCCCTCCGTTACCTTGACCGGCTGGCATATGAGCATCCGGCCGGGGTAAACGCGCCGCGCCGGGCTCTGCCGGGCCGGGGCAGGACACGGGGTTATGACGTGACCAGTGGGAGGGGCCCGATATGACGATGGTGACCGAGAAGAGCGAGACGGCGACAGGCACCCTGCCGGAGATCGCTGATCCCGCGCGGGTCTCCCCCACGAACGCCCGGCAGCTGAACCGGCTCTTCCTGGACCGCCTCACCGTCCTGGAGGAGGGCACGCCCGAGTACAGTTACGCGCGCAACACCCTCATCGAGATGAACCTCTCCCTCGTCCAGTACGCGGCCTCCCGTTTCCGCAGCCGCGGCGCCGAGGAGATGGAGGACATCGTCCAGGTCGGCACGATCGGCCTGATCAAGGCCATCGACCGCTTCGACCTCACCCGCGAAGTCGAGTTCACCTCCTTCGCCATCCCCTACATCACCGGTGAGATCAAGCGCTTCTTCCGCGACACCACGTGGGCGGTCCACGTCCCGCGCCGCCTCCAGGAAGCCCGCGTCCAGCTCGCCAGGGCCACCGAGGAACTCCGCAGCCGCCTCGGCCGCACCCCCACCGTCCAGGAACTCTCCCAGCTGATGAGTCTGAGCGAGGAAGAGGTCAACGAGGCACGGCTGGCCTCCAACGGCTACAACTCGACCTCGCTCGACGCCGCCATCAACGCCGGCGACGAGGGCGACGAGGGCGAGGCGGCGCTCGCCGACTTCATCGGCGCCGACGACGCAGCCCTCGAACTCGTCGAGGACTTCCACGCCCTGGCCCCCCTGATCGCCTCCCTCGACGAACGCGAACGCCGCATCATCCACATGCGGTTCGTCGACGAACTCACCCAGGCCCAGATCGGCGAACACCTCGGCGTCTCCCAGATGCACGTCTCCCGACTCCTGAGCCGCACTCTCGCCAAACTCCGCAAAGGCATGCTCACCACCCAGTAGGAGCAGATCCCGGCACCGTGCAGCATCACGCCCGCTTGCCGTGTGACCGGCGGACCGGGGTGGGTACCCAGGCGCCTGCGTGGTTGGAAAAGCAGCCCTGCTCGAGGGTCCTCCGAAGCAATGCCGGAGGACCCTCCCCCATGTCCTGGCCCACGCCACCACCATGCTGGCCCGACCCGAGACCCGCCTGACCCACCTGCACCCCTGACGAGCAGACGGCCCCTGCCCGCTGTGGTGATCCAGGGCGTTTCTTTCCGATCAGCGGGCGGACCAGATGAAGATGCTGGCGATGTGGAGTCCGGCGCGGAACACGGTGGCGGTCTTCTCGTAGCGGGTCGCCGGGCCGCGCCAGTTCTTCAGGCGGTTGATGCAGCGCTCAACGGTGTTGCGCTGCTTGTAGGCCGTGCGGTCGAACTCGGCGGGCGGGCGGCCGCCCCGCCGGCCCTTGCGCTTGCGGTTGGCGATCTGGTCAGCGGGCTGCGGGATCACCGCACGGATGCTGCGCCTGCGCAGGTGCTCGCGGATAGCTCTCGACGAGTAGGCCCGGTCCGCCAGGACTACCAGGGGTCGGGTCCGAGGCCTGCCGATCGTCCTGGGCACGCGCAGGGCGGACATGACCTGCTGGAAAGCGGGTGCGTCGTTGGCCTGCCCCGGGGTGAGGACAAAGCACAGCGGGCGGCAGCGGCTGTCCGCCGCGAGGTGGATCTTGGTGGTCAACCCGCCGCGGGAGCGTCCGATGGCGTGGTGGTCTGGTTCGTCGGCCGGGGCCCCCTTTTTCGGGCCCCGGCTGCGTTCTGATGGGCGCGCACGATAGTGGAGTCGACCGAGACGACCCATTCCAGGTCGCCTTCGGCGTCGGCCTGGGCGAGCAGGGCAGTGAAGACGCGCTCCCAGGTGCCGTCGATCGCCCAGTTCCGCAGCCGGGTGTAGACGCCCTTCCACGATCCGTACTCGCGGGGCAGGTGTATCCACTGCGAACCGGTCTGGAACTTCCAAGCGATCGCGTCGATCACCTGGCGGTGATCACGCCACCGCCCGCCCCGCTTCGGCGTCCGATCCGGCAACAACGGCTCTATGCGCGCCCACTGCGCGTCAGTCAACGGCACGACCGGGCCAACGATCCGATGATCGGAAAGTGGCGGTCGTCAGGCCGGGGTGATTCGGCCACACTGGTGCGATGAACTTCGGGGCGGGGCTTGGCGAGGGTGGCTGGGACGATGACGGAGCCCTCCGGGCTGCGCTAGGGCGTACGGCCGAGGGACTCGGGCTTGACCTGCCCGAGTCGGACGGGAAATGGGATCGCCTCGCAGAGTACGTCAACGCGAGGAGCGGTCGGCGCGTGATGGTGTATCCGCCCGGAGAAGGGCGTCGGACTTTCCAGGTGAACCTCCAGGACAACGGCACACGTCTGGCCTGTGGGTGGACCGCAGACCTGGCCGAAGCGGTCAGAGCGACAGCGGCGTGGACGGGCGGCGCGGGCCTCGAGGAGACCAGAGCGCGCGCCCAGTTCATCCGCTTCAGGCCCTGGGCCCTCGACCACGAGCGGGAGCCGTTCGGTGCGGTCGAGTTGACGTGGTGCGCCAAGCTCGACCGCATCCACATGCCGCCGTACGACCGGCACCCGCGCCCCCACGCGGTGCTGGCGGCGGCGTACGCCCAGCCGGTGCTCCGCCAGCTGATGCCGGTCAACAGTCACTTCAACCTCTGGTTCTCCACCGGTGTCGAGGAGTTCTGGAAGACGCGGGTCGGGTACCTCATCTGCCCGTACGACGAGGGGCTGTACGGGGTGCGGAACAAAGGCAGGCTGGTTGCGCGCACCGAGACGCCGGAGGAAGCCGTCGCCCTCGTGGTGGCCGCCCTCCCGGAGGAGTTCGGGCCGGCGAGCTGAGGCTAAAGACCGCAGGCGGCGCGCGGGGCTTTGCAGCACGGGAAGTCGGGACCACCACCCTGACATGCTGAGGGCAAGATCCTTAAGACACGCCCTAGAGCGGTCCGAGTCCCCGGCGCCTCATCGAGTCATGTCCGCCCACCGGCCGGCAGTCCTGGCAGAACGGATGACACAGCGGAGGTCAAGGGGCTGGGAAGCGGGCAGGTCTGGTCCCACTTCCTGTCGTGCACGCGCTTCCAGACCTCGCTCCAGTCCGAGGGACAGGGACTCGTCGGAGTCGGCACGGCGGGCGGCGACACCGTGGTCGACTCTGCACCCGTAGGCGGCCGGTACACGGGATGACACTCCGCTTCGTACGCGCCACCGGAGCACTCGACCTCCGAGCTGCCGGAACACGCGGACACGCCGTACACGACGACTGCCACGACCATCGCCCTGACGATTCCGCCTGCCCAGGACGCACGCCTTCTCCCCATGCCACCCCTCCGTGACGGCGCAACGCTGCATTGTCGCGGAGGAACGACGGATTCGGCATCCCCGTGCTCCGCCAGACGCTCAGGGCCTGATCGGAGCCGAGGGCAGTCATGGTGTCTGCTGCGAACAGCTCATGGACCCACGCCATCCGCAGCAGACGTGCGGGTTGGTCTGCCTCCGGCGACGGCCCGGCGAAATCGATCGCTGCGATGTCAATCCCCTCTCCACCGCCGTGCATTGACGCCCATGGAACCCACCCGGGCCTGTGCCTGCCGCCCCGCACCTCAGGGATCGGATCGCCGGCAGAATCGCCCCCTCGTCACCGGCCACGCGGCACCTGCTGGAGACACTCGCCTGCTGCCACGCGCTCTCCCGCAGACTGCCCTCCAACCCTGTCATGCGGGTGGCACCGCTCGCGCTGTCACCCATGGAGGAGGGACGGAACGTACGCGACGAAAGACCAGAAGGAGTACGGCACCCACAACCGGTACATCGGTGACGGCGGCCTGCCCGGAGGACCGTCCAAGGGGAGCACGGACTGAGCACCTGGGACGCGGGAAACCTCAGGACCGACACCGTCGCAACGACCTGCTCGTGGACCTGGCCCGCGGCGGGCATCAAGAACGACCTCTGTGAGGCCGACACCCGATTCGACACGCACGACAACGACTTCACGAACAAGCCGACCGCCAGTTGCGCGAACAAATACGACACCCGCAGCGTCGGTACTCATGAGGCCGAACACCTCTTCGGACTGAAGGACATCAGCGGGGCGCACAGCAGCCTCACGATGTACGAAAACTCGACCCTGCGTTCGGCCAAGACGAGGACGTTGGGCAAGGAGGAAGATCGATGATGGCCGCACACCCGTTCGTCAGGGCCGGATCAGCATGGGCTCTGCTGACCGTGGTCCTGGTCACGACGTCCGTCGCCTGCACAGCGTCGGGCACCAGCGACGACGACGGCGACTCCGCGTCATCCTGCGCGTACCGGGTCGAGTACGAGAACCGCACGTACACGGGAGCCGAGGCAAAGGGCTTCGCCCCGGGCGACAAACTCGGTACCGCCACGCTCCCCGCCTGCGACGACACACCCGATGACGACAATGACGGGCAGGCGACGCCGACATCGACAACGGCTTATGCGATCAAGGGTGTGGATCCCGGCATCGCGATCGCGTTGAAGGAATCGTCCGACGACGTCATCTTCATCAACCTCGACTCCGACACCGAGCTGCCCGAGATCAAGAAACTGATCCAAGGCCCTTGACGCACGGTGCGGCAGCCGAGCTCACGACTGGTCGAGTGACTCTCGAAGGTCGAGCCCCATAGGGTTGTCCAGGGGAATGTCGCCCTGGCGCACCACGGCATGAGTCAAGGGGCGCAGGAGCCGGGCGAGTTCGTCGGTCTCGCCGGTGGTCAGCGTGTCGTAGGCGGTGGCGGCCAGTCGGTCGGTTCGTTCCTCGACCCCGGCCACGAGCTGTCGTCCACGTAGAGACAGCCGGTCGCCCTCGATGAGCCCTCTCTCCTCGAGGGCGTCGCGTCGTGATGTCCACTCCGCTTCGCCGAAGTCGCGTGCCGACACGTAGACATCGCGGGGGATCCCGCTTGCGGTCGCGTGAAGGACGTGCGACTCGCGACCACCGATCCCGGCGGCGACCAGGGCCGCGACGTGACCGTCACCGCGGTGTTCGCGAAGAAGCGTCGCGGCTTGCCACAGCTGGGCCAGAGGCTCCTGCGGCACCGGCAGGGAGCGGTTGGCCGCGAAGAGAGCCCGGCCTTCGGCGGGAGCCGAGCGAGCGGCACGCGTGGCGAGCTCCGCGGCCCGTGCCACTTCTGCGCCGTCGGCCGCGGGGCCGAGTGCCCGGCTGAGCGCACGCACGGATCCTCGTACTCGCGCTTCCAGTGCCTCGTTCGGCGGGGCGAAGCTCCAGGCCGCCGGCAGGGCGCGGCTCACCCGCGCATAAGGGAAGTTGTAGAACAGCGCGTGCACGACATCGGCGCCGACATGCCCCAGAGGGGCGGCTCGTCCGGCGAAGTAACCCATCCAGAAACCGCGGTAGCCCACCGCTCTGAACTCTTCCAGCGGCTCCGGCGCGAAGTAGACGACGGCGTGGAGCGGCTCGAGCAGCCGCCACAGGTCCCGGGCGACATCACCCCGGGCCGGCATCGATGTCGGCATCGACATGGCACCCTTCTGCGCATCGGTCGAAGGCTGTGTCCCGCACATGGTGCAACCGGTGGTCCGTTCTCGGCAAACCGGTCGTTCCGCAGCCCCCGTGGGCCCGGCGCGACGCGGAAACCACGAGCGCTTGAGGTCCCACGCCGGAACGCGCGTCCAGTGGGCGATCGCCCTTTCTTCGTGCGGCCCTCCAGCCGGTCCGTCGAATTGACCGCGGAGCGAAGGCGGCACGGGGTACTGAGGGGCTGCGGTCCAGGGCAGGGTGAGTCGCCGAGGCCGAGGCCCATGTCGTGGGAGCTTCGATCCAATGACGGAACTTGCTGTGCTCGTAGCCGGTCCTGACCTCGCCCGCCACCGGGAGTTCAGCGATCAGCTCACGCACGCTCCCCGACCGGATCGGGTCATGGGCCTGTGTCGTGGCCAGCGCGTAGATCAGCGTCTTCGTGATCGTCATGCGGGATGACTGCCGAAGCAGAAACGATCATCTCGCGGCGGCGCCACCGACGAGCACCTGAATGCGCAAACCACCAGCCCGTGCAGCGCGGCTCCGCCCTGGCCCTTGCAGCCCACCCTCTTACGCGGTCCGGGTCTGCCATCGTCCTCTGGCCGGTGCCGCTGTCGAGCGGGGTGCCCGACAAAGCGGCACGAGTCCGCTCTCTGCGACCACCGCCGACCAGAGCCTTGCCTCGCGCGTGGTCGGCTGACGTCGCGGGACGGCCACCGAGGACTGATGCGGCGAGCCGGTGCCGGTCAGCAGGCCGACAGCGCGCCTGCCAGGCGTGGCCGGGGTGGCAGCCAGGGTGTGGCTGCGGTCAGGGCGTGTCGCCGGAGTAGTAGAAACGGCACGTCACACCCGAGCCGGGCACGCGGGATTCGTCGGGGCGCGGATCGTACAGGGCGCGGCCGCCGGGCCACCGACCGAGTTCGGTGGGCAGGGCCACGCCGTCGTCGACCTCTTCGGCCCGCCATCCGTGGATGTCCAGCAGCAGGCCGTCCAGCGGTCCGCCGACCAATGCGGCGTAGGTCCGGTGCGGGAGCGGGCCGGGGTTGGGGTCCTCGTGGTCCACGCCGTAGACACGCCGGTTCAGCAGCTGTTCATCACCGTTCATCCGATCAGCGTTGCAGCCGCCACTGACAACGCGGGCCCACCCGGCACCTCGGGTCTGCTCGCGACAGGACCTCCCCACTACGTCGAAACGCACCACGTCCTGCTCTCCGAGGCGTTCATCGAACACGCGCGCAACCCGAATCACCGGATGCCGGCCCTCACCACCGCGCAGTTCACCCCCACTACAACGAGACCATGCCTCTCGTCGGCTGGGTCTTGGCCGTCCCGTGGCGATCGGCTGCGGCCGTGCTCGAACCCGAACCACGGACGGTCACCACCAAGGTCGAGTTCGACGCCGCCGTGCTGGCCGAGGAACGAAACCGGCCACGCGGCAACTGGGCCAAGCCTCGCAAGCCCCGGAGAGGACGAGCCGACTCCAGCCAGTCACGATCTACGGCTGGAGTAATGGCCAGGGCCTTGCGCCGGCAGTCGACCGTCGGTACCGGACCGTGCGGTGTGCTCCGGCGGCCGGGCCGATGCGAAGAGAAGGTACGGCTGCCGGAGGCTCGTAGGACGAGGGTGGAAGCAGGCGGAAAAGCTCCCCGGGCCGCGCGGCGCGCTGGTTACGCTGGCGCACATGTCTGCACTCCGCGCGATGCCGCTGCTCACGGTGAGCGATCTCGATTCCGCAGTGGAAGCCCATGTCCGGGTCACCGGAATGGAAGTGATCATGAATCACGGCTGGATCGCCACCCTCGCTCCGCCCACGGACCACTCCGTACAGGTCAGTCTGATCACCAAGGACCCCACCGGGCCGGTGAACCCGGCGGCCTCCCTCGAGGTGGAGGACCTCGACGCGGCCCTGGCCGGGGCCCGCGCCGCCGGTCTGGAGATCCTGTACGGACCGGCGGACGAGGAGTGGGGCGTACGGCGTTTCTTCTACCGGGACCACGACGGCAACGTCGTCAACGTCCTCACCCACCTCTGACCGCCGTGGCCCCCGCCTTCCGTCGCCGTCGCCCCTCCCGTCACCTGCGCCAGAAAAGGTGATGCGTCACGCCGCTCGGGCTGGGCACGGCCTCCATGTGGAACCGGTCCAGCAGTTGTTCGGGCGAGTCCCACAAGCGCAGCCCGGACCCGAGCTTCACCGGGGAGACGACCACGTGCAGGGTGTCGACGAGACCGGCGTCGAGGAACTCCCGGACGGTGGTCACTCCGCCGCCGAGCCGGACGTCCTTGCCCTGCGCGGCCTCGCGCGCCCGCGCGAGAACGGCGGCGGGATCGCCGTCCACGAAATGGAACGTGGTGTCGGAGAGCGTGAACGACGGACGCTCGTGGTGGGTCAGGACGAACACCGGGGTGTGGAAGGGCGGCTCGTCACCCCACCAGCCGCGCCAGTCATGGTCGCGCCACGGGCCGCGCTGGGGTCCGAACTTGTTGCGGCCCATGATCTCGGCGCCGATGTTGTGGCCGAAGTCCCGGGTGAAGTAGTCGTCGAGGCCCCGGCTTCCCCCGGGCTCGGTGCGGTTGGGCCAGCTCGCCGTGGCGCCGGCCCAGGCGAAGAGCTTTCCCGGATCGACGTGGTGGCCGAAGGGCCGCTCCAGGCTCTGGTCCTCGCCGGCGGCCACGCCGTCGCTCGAGACGGTGAAGTTCTGCACGCGCAGCAGCTGATCCATGTGTTCCCTCATAAGGTCCTGTCGCCTCCTCGTACGGCGATGCGTCCTACATGAGGATGTCGAACGAGACGCGGCCGGATCGACAGTGGCGCCCGAGTTCTTCCGGAGCGTGTCCCGCGCGGCCGTTCGCCTGCGCCGTTCGGCGGCCTCCCGGGCCGGCGCTCGGCGTGGCTGTCAGGTCCACGCGCCCGACGGCCGCCGTGTCACGACGGCGCTGAGCGTGCGTATGCCGTGCGCCGAGCCCGGGCCGATGCCGGTGAGTTCGGCGGCCCGGCGCAGGCGGTGGTCCAGGGTGCGCGGGTGGGCGTCGAGGGACACCGCCGCCGCGCCGCGGTTCATGTCGTGACGCTAGTAGGCGTCGAGCGTGGTCACGAGGTCCGGGCCCGATTCGGGGCTCCGGGCCACCGTATGGAGTCACAGCGGCGAGAAGATCACCGGTGGGGTGTCCCGGCGACCGCCGGGGGGTCCTGGCCGTCCGTGGCCGTTCCGGCGCCGGCCAGGCGCAGCAGCAGGGACTTCACCTCGGTGGCGGCGACCCGGCCGCTCACGGCGCGGGGGTCGGAACACACGACGACCGGTCCCTCGTCCTCGTTCGCGGGAGGGAGGCCGTGGCTGCCGCGCAGGGGTGAGGGGTCGAGGGGGACGACGGCGAGCCGGTAGCGCATGCCGAGCTTCTTGCGGGCGATCTCCCTGGCCGCCCTGATCCGCACGTAGGGGTCGGCCGGGTCCATGAGGAGTTCGGCGGGGTCGTAGCCGGGTTTGCGGTGGATCTCGACGAGCCGTGCGAAGTCGGGGGCGCGGGCGTCGTCGAGCCAGTAGTAGTAGGTGAACCAGGAGTCGGGCTCGGCGAGGGCGACCAGTTCTCCCGAGCGCGGGTGGTCGAGGCCGTGCTCCTTCTTGCCGTCCTCGTCGAGGAGCCGGGCGAGACCGGGGAGGTCCGTGAGCGTCTCCCGGACGGCCGGGAGGTCCGCGGGACGCCGGACGTAGACGTGGGCGATCTGGTGGTCGGCCACGGCGAAGGCCCGGGACGCCATGGGGTCCAGGTACTCCATGCCGTCCTGGGTGTGGACCTCCAGGAGGCCCGCGCGGCGCAGGGCGCGGTTGATGTCGACGGGCCGGTCGACGCGGGTGATGCCGTACTCGGACAGGGCCACGACGGTGCGTCCCTCGCGGCGCGCGTCGTCGAGGAGCGGGCCGAGGACGGTGTCGAGCTCGGCGGCGGCCCGGTGGGACCGGGGGTCCTCGGGGCCGAAGCGCTGGAGGTCGTAGTCGAGGTGCGGGAGGTAGCAGAGGGTCAGGTCGGGGTCGCGGGTGCGCATGACGTGCCGGGTGGCCTCGGCGATCCACCGGCTGGAGACGAGGTCGGCGCCCGGGCCCCAGAAGTGGAAGAGGGGGAAGGTGCCGAACTTCTCGGTCAGTTCGTCGTGCAGCGCCGGGGGCCGGGTGTAGCAGTCGGGTTCCTTGCGGCCGTCGGCGTAGTAGACGGGCCGGGGGGTGACGGTGTAGTCGGTGTCGGCGCCCATGGCGTACCACCAGCAGATGTTGGCGACGGTGTAGCCGGGGTGGACGCGGCGGGCGGCGTCCCAGAGGCGGTCGCCGGAGACGAGGCCGTTGTGCTGGCGCCACAGCAGGACGTCGCCGAGGTCCCGGAAGTACCAGCCGTTGCCGACGATGCCGTGTTCCGACGGGAGGGTGCCGGTCAGGAAGGTGGTCTGGGCGGTGCAGGTGACGGCGGGCAGGACGGTGGTCAGGGACGCCTCGGAGCCGGCGGCGGCGAGCGCCTTCAGGTTCGGCATGTGGTCGAGGAGCCGGGGGGTGAGGCCGACGACGTCCAGGACGAGGAGCGGGGTGGGGCGCCGGGTGGCGGGCGCGGCGGAGGTGCCGGGCGTGTCGGTCACGGCAGTTCCTTGAGGCCGAGGTCGGTCAGGAGGTCGCGTGCCAGGGAGAGTTCGGCGGCGATGCCGTCGGCGAGCCGGGCGCGGGTGAGGGGCCGCAGCTCGGGCGGGAGCGCCTGCCAGGTGTAGGTCTCGACCTCCAGGTGGCGCGTACGGGGAGCGGGACCGCCCACGAGCAGGGCCAGCGCCTCTTCGAGCACCGGGAGCGTGGAGGCCAGCGGCGGGGCGGGCCGCGCGTGCAGGGGGACGTGGAAGTGGGAGCGCCAGGGGCCGGTGCGGGGCAGGGCCCTTCCCGTGAGCGCTTCGCCGAGGTCGTCGGTGCCGCGGAGGCCGTCGGGGGTGCGGGTGCGGGTCTGGTGGAGGAAGCGGGGTTCGGCGAAGGCGGCCAGTGCCTCGCGCACGGCGGGCAGGTGCGGGTGCTCGGCGTGCAGGGCGGCGGACAGCTGGGCCTTGGGGACGGTGACGCCCGCCGTGTCCAGGGCGGGCAGGGCGGTGGCCGGGTCCTCGAAGGACGTGGCGAGGTGGCAGGTGTCGACGCAGACGCCCACGCGGTGCGGTGCGCCGAGGGCGGTGAGAGGGCCGATGGCGTCGGCGGTGGTCTCGACGACGCAGCCGGGCTCGGGTTCGAGGGCCACCCGGATCGATCTGCCCGTCATCTCCTCCAGGACGTCGAGGCGTTCAACGAGGGTGGTGAGGGCGGAGAGGCCGTCCCGCACGGCCGCGTTCCCGGACGGGCCGGATCCCCGGCGCCACGCAAGCGGCAGGGTGGAGACCGTTCCCTCCGTGACGTCCTCGGGCAGGAGCGCGGCGAGGAGACGGGCGAGATCGGTGGTGTACGCGAGGCGCTCGGGCTCGGTCCAGTCCGGCCGGTACACCCGGTACTTGACCTCGTCGTGACCGAAGCCCTCGTAGGGGAAGCCGTTGAGGGTGACGACCTCGAGTCCGCGGCGGTCCAGCTCGGCCCGCAGGCCGCGCAGCGCCGCCGGGTCCTCGACCAGGGTGCGGGACGCCGCCCTCGCCAGCCACAGGCCGATGCCGAGCCGGTCGCGTCCCAGGCGTCGGCGGACGGGCTCGCAGTGGTCGCGGAGCTGGGCGAGGACGCCGTCGAGGGTCTCGGCGGGGTGGACGTTGGTGCAGTAGGCGAGGTGGACGACGGACCCGTCGGGGTGGCGGAAGCGCATCGGGGGCTCCTCTCATTCCCCGCCGCGGAGGACGGAGTTGCCCTCGTGCGGTCCCTGCGGCGGTGTGACGTCGAGCCGGAGGCGGCCACCGATGCCGTAGAAGGCGACGGGGTTGCGCCACAGGACCTGGTCGACGTCGTCCTCGTCGAAGCCGGCGGCGAGCATCGCCTCGCCGACCCGACGGGTCTTCAGCGGGTCGCTCCTCCCCCAGTCCGCGGCCGAGTTGACCAGGACCTTCTCCGTCCCGTAGGTCTTCAGGACCGCGACCGTCCGCTCCTCGTCCATCTTGGTGTCCGGGTAGACGGAGAAGCCGAGCCAGCAGCCGCTCTCCCTGGCCTCCGCGACCGTCGTCTCGTTGAGGTGGTCGAGGAGGACGTGGTCGGGGCGCAGGGCGGACTCACGGACGACGTCGATCGTGCGGCGCAGCCCGGTGAGCTTGTCCCGGTGCGGGGTGTGGACGAGCGCCGGCAGGGCGTGGTCGGCGGCGAGCTGGAGCTGCGCGGCCAGGGCGGTGTCCTCGGCGGGGGTCTGGGAGTCGTAGCCGATCTCGCCGACGGCCACGACGGAGTCCTTGACGAGGTAGCGGGGCAGGACGTCGAGGACGGGGACGCAGCGGGGGTCGTTGGCCTCCTTGGGGTTGAGCGCGATGGCGCAGTGGTGGGCGATGCCGTACTGGGCGGCCCGGTGGGGCTCCCAGCCGAGGAGGGCGTCGAAGTAGTCGAGGAAGGCTGCCGGGGAGGTGCGCGGCTGGCCGAGCCAGAAGGACGGTTCGACGAGGGCGCGGACACCGGCGGCGTACATGGCCTCGTAGTCGTCGGTGGTGCGGGAGGTCATGTGGATGTGGGGGTCGAAGATGCGCATCGGGACTCCTCGGGCTACGGACGTGCCTGGGCCGTCAGGGCGAGCACACGGTGCAGGTCGTGGGGGACGTCGCGGCCGGCGGCGGTGCGTTCGGCGGCGTGGTCGGCGAGCATGCGGGCGAGCGTGGCGTCGCCGTGGGCGCGGTGCCCGAGGCCCGCGACCACGGCGACGGGGACCTGGGTGAAGAGGCACTTGAGGACGGCGTGCCGCCAGGAGTGCTGGTCGAGGTGGGCGGCCGCGTAGGGGCCGAGGGCCGCGGCGACGAGGCCGGTGTCGTTGGTGCGCAGCGCGTCGGCGACGAGGGGCAGCCCCTCGGGGCCGTCGACGAGGTGCGGCAGGGCGTGGAGCACGGCGCGGCGTTCGGCGGCGCTGCCCTGGTGGTAGAGGCGGGCGAGGGTCTCCGGGCCGGGGCGGGCCTCGGTGAGGAGGAGGACGCGGACGGCGTCGGCGTGCTCGTGGCCGCAGTGGCGGCCGGCGGCGGCGAAGCGCAGCTCCCAGGCGGGGACGGTGCTACGGGTGGAGGCGGCGGCACCGGCGGGGGTGGCGGTACGGGTGGAGGCGGCGGCCGGGGGCGTACGACCGGCCGGGGCGGTCTCGGCCCGCACGTCGACCAGCGCGTCGTCCAGCCACGCGCGGGCGGGACCGGTGAGCCGCGTGTCGAGGGCGGTGCGCAGGACGGCGAGGGCTTCGGGTGTGGCGGGGACGGGTGTGGGGGTCACGGGGGCGGGGCTCCTTCCGGGTCCAGGGCGCGGAGGAACGCGAGGGAGGTGCGGGCGAGTTCGGGGCCCGCGTGGGAGTGGCGTGGCAGTTCGACGACGGTGAGTCCCCGGTAGCCGGTGGCGGCGAGGGCGTCGAGGACCGGCGGGAAGTCGATCTCGCCGTAGCCGAACGGCAGGTGTTCGTGGACGCCGCGCCGCATGTCCTCGATCTGGACGTGGCGCAGCCAGGGCGCGGCGGCCCGTACGCAGGCGGCCGGTGACACCGGTTCCAGGCACTGGCAGTGGCCTATGTCGAGGGTGAGGCCGAGGGACGCGGGGTCTCCCATGGCGGCGCGCAGACGGTGGAAGTCGTCGAGCGTGGCGAGGAGGTGGCCCGGCTCGGGTTCGATCGCGAGGGGGACACCGGCGGTCTCGGCGGCCTCGGCGACCGGCCGGAGCTCCTGTGCGAGACGTTTCCAGGCGGTGTCCGGATCGGTGCCGGGCGGGGCGGTGCCGCTGAAGCAGTGCACGGCGTGGGCGCCGAGGTCCGCGGCGGTGCGCACCGCGGTGACGAGCAGCCGTCCGCGTGCGGCACGGTCGTCCGGGTCGGGGTCGAGGAGGGAGGGGCCGTGCTTGCGGCGGGGGTCGAGGACGTACCGGGCGCCGGTCTCGACGGTGACGGTGAGGCCGAGTTCGCCGAGCCGGTGTGCCACGCGTGCGGTGCGGGCGGCCAGGCCGGGGGCGAGCGGGTCGAGGTGCATGTGGTCGAGGGTGAGGCCGACGCCGTCGTAGCCGAGGTCGGCGAGGAGCGCGAGGGCGTCGTCGAGCCGGAGGTCGGTCAGTCCGTTGGTTCCGTAGCCGTAGCGGAGGGGTGCCGGGCCGGGGGTCGCGCGGGACTCGCTCATGTGGGACTGACCTTTCGCGCGAGCCGGCGGGCCAGGGGGGCGAGGCCGAGGAGGGCGAGCCCTCCGGCCGCCGCCCCGGAGCGGGCCATGAGCGCGGCCTGCAGGGGGATCATCGCCCGGACACCCTCGCCGACGGCCTGCCGGGTGAGGAACGGGGACGGGTTCAGAGCGGCGTGGAGAAGGGGGCGGGCGGCGGTGCGGAAGTAGGCGGTGGCGAGGAGGAAGGTGACCCGTTCCGCCGTGGCCCGGCCGGGGGCGCGGTGCGGTGCGGACGGTGGTTCCTCCCGGGTGCCGGGCCGGTACGGGGCCGGGCCGGGCGCGGCGGTGAGGACGGCGAGGGCCGCCGTCGCGGCGAGCGCCGCCAGGGGGGCGGTCGTGGAGCCGCCGTGGACCTCGTTCCGGGACACCGTGGTGACGGCGTAGGTGTGCGTCGCGAGTGCCGCCGCCGCGGATAACGCCGCGGGTACCGCGGTACGCGGCCCGGCCGGCCGGCGGAAGTCCCCCGCCGCAGCCATGGCCGTGGCCGCTGCTTCGGCGGCGGTCGTCGCCACGGCGTCACGCGGTCCGGACGCCCGGCGCGCACCGCCCGTCGTCGTCCCTCCGGCGATGACGCCGTTCGGCCGTGCCGTGCCCGGCGTGCCGCTCCGGTTTCCGGACGCCGTCGCCGTGGCGCCGAGGAGGAGGTCCAGGCCCCGGGCCGTGGCCATGGCCGCCGGGCCTGCCGCGGTGTGTTTGAGGCGCAGGTCGTACGCCCAGACCGTAGCGGCCAGGGCCGTGGCGACCGTCAGGGCGGGGCGTCCGGCGCGGGCCGCGAGGGCGAGGCCGGTGGCGGTGAGGAGTCCGGCGGCGCCCAGGGCCGCTCCGGGGCGGACGCGGCCGGAGGGGAGGGGACGGTGGGGGCGTTCGACGGCGTCCTCGTGCCGGTCCGCCCAGTCGTTGAGCGCCATGCCCGCCTCGTAGAGGCACAGCGAGGAGCCGACGGCCCAGACGGTGCCCCTGCCGGGCCGCAGCCCCGCGGCCGCGGCCCCGGCGAGGGCGTCACCGGGGACGCTGGGCAGTGCCGAGACGCGCAGGAGTTCGCTCCACGCCCTCGCCGTGTCCCGCGCGGCGGTGCTCCTGCGGGCGGGGGCGCTGCCGTGCGGCAGGGCGGTCCGGGCCGTCCCGGCGCTCTTCACCGGCGGGGGTGTCGGTGCCGGTGAGGTGTCCGTGGCGCGGGCGGGCACGAGCCGGAGCGACAGGGGGCGGATCATCCGGCTTCCCGGAGGCGGTCGGCGAAAAAGAGGAGCGCGTCGAACTGCCGGGCCAGTCCTGCGGGCCCGCCGTCGGGGTCCTTGAAGTAGAAGCCGAGTTCGGGGCGGGGGCCGGTGAGGCCCGCCTCGTGGGCGCGGGCGACGAGCCGCGCCAGGTCCAGGACCAGGGGGGCGGCGAGGGCCGAGTCGCATCCCTGCCAGATCGTCTGGAGGATCATGCGGGACCCGAGGAAGCCGTCGAAGGCGACGTGGTCCCAGGCGGTCTTCCACTCCCCCAGCGCGGGGACGTCGTCGATGTGGACCTCGCCCTGGACGCCGGCGCCGAGCGTGTCGGTGAGGACGCGTTCCTTCCCGGCGTTCTTGGCCGCGGCCGCGGCCGGGTCGGCCAGGGCCGCCCCGTCCCCGCCGCCCAGCAGGTTGGTGCCGGACCAGGCCCGGACGGTCAGGGCCCGCTGGAGGAACATCGGGGCGAGGACGGACCGCAGGAGCGTCTGGCCCGTCTTGCCGTCGCGGCCCGCGTGGGGAAGGCCGCTCGCCTCGGCGGCCTCGGTGAGGAGGGGGCTGTGCAGTCCCGTCGAGGGCGTGAAGTTGACGTAGGGGCAGCCGGCGCGCAGCGCGGCGGCGGCGTACAGGGAGCTGGGCGGCAGGCGGGTGGCGTCCGGTGCCGGAAGCGGCTCGGTGGAGGAGACGTTGACGACGACGACACGGGCCAGTTCCCGGCGCGAGCGGAAGGCGGTGAGGTCGTCGGTGAAGCGGGTGATCAGTTCCTCGTCGGTGCGGGTGTCCCCGGCGAGCGGTCCGCCCGGCCGTATCTCCCGGTCGGCCGCGGCCAGTTCGGTGTGGACGGCCCGGGCGAGGCCGCCGGGCAGCACGCCGGCTCCGGTGAGGTCCTCGGCGCGTTTCGGCAGGGGGCAGTCGGCCGTGTCGTGGCCGCCGAAGACGAGCGAGGCCGGCCGGGGCAGACCGGCCCCCGCGAAGGCCGGTGTCTCGGTGACCATGCCGGTCGGCGGGTACAGGCCCGTGGTGACGGCCGCGCATCCGGCGACGGCGGTGGTCGCCACCGATCCGCGTGCCCCCACGAACCAGACCCCGGTGCGTGCCCGCCGGTCGTGGACCGGTCTCCCCGTCGCGTTTGCGTGGTGCACTGGCCGCCTCCCTGCCGTGTCGGTGTCCTTGCGGGTCTCACAGGGCTCGCAGGTCTCGCAGGTCTCGCAGGTCTCGCAGGTCTCGCAGGTCTCGCAGGTGGAGAAGACGGCGGGCGGGGGGTACGACGCTTCCTCGCCCGCCGCCGGTTCATGGGCGGCGCTCGCGGCTCACGGGCCGGAGAAGGCGGCGTCGAAGGAGGCGCTCGGCGGGTCGAAGTCGAACCGCTTGAGGTGGGCGAGCGCCTCGGGGGCGCCCTGGAGCCGGTCCATGCCGGCGTCCTCCCACTCCACCGAGACCGGGCCCGCGTAGCCGATCGAGCGGAGCATCCGGAAGACGTCCTCCCAGGGGACGTCGCCGTGGCCGGCGGAGACGAAGTCCCAGCCGCGCCGGGGGTCGCCCCAGGGCAGGTGGGAGCCGAGGCGCCCGTTGCGCCCGTCGAGCCGTTTGCGGGCCTCCTTGCAGTCCACGTGGTAGATCCGGTCGCGGAAGTCGTAGAGGAAACCGACCGGGTCGAGGTCCTGCCACACGAAGTGGGAGGGGTCGAAGTTGAGGCCGAAGGCCGGCCGGTTCCCGACGGCTTCCAGGGCCCGTTTCGTCGTCCAGTAGTCGTAGGCGATCTCGCTGGGGTGCACCTCGTGGGCGAAGCGCACTCCCTCGGCGTCGAAGACGTCGAGGACCGGGTTCCAGCGCTCGGCGAAGTCCTCGTAGCCGCGCTCGACCATGTGCTCGGGGACCGGCGGGAACATCGCCACCAGGTGCCAGATGGAGGAGCCGGTGAAGCCGACGACGGTGTCGACGCCGAGCGCCGCCGCGGCCCGCGCGGTGTCCGCGAGCTCGCGGGCGGCCCGTCGCCGCACCCCTTCGGCGTCGCCGTCGCCCCAGATCCGGGCGGGCACGATCGCCCGGTGGCGCTCGTCGATCGGGTCGTCGCAGACGGCCTGCCCCACCAGGTGGTTGGAGACCGCCCAGCACCTCAGTCCGTACGCGTCGAGCAGTTCCCGTCTGCCCTTGACGTACGCCGGGTCGGCGAGGGCCTTGTCCACCTCGAAGTGGTCTCCCCAGCAGGCGAGTTCGAGGCCGTCGTAGCCGAAGTCGCGAGCGAGCCGGCAGACCTCCTCCAGGGGCAGGTCGGCCCACTGGCCGGTGAACAGCGTGAACGGGCGTGGCATCGGCTCTCCTCCTCAGACCTGTGCCTCAGCACGCTCGGCCCGCGGTGTCGGGGCGGGCGCGGGGACGGGGGTGTAGACGGCGTTCTTCGCCGCGCTCTCCTCCACGGCGGCCAGCACGCGCTGGACCTGGAGTCCGTCCGCGAACGACGGCACGGGGTCCGTCCCCGCGGCGACGGCCGTCACCAGGTCGCGCGCCTGGTGGACGAAGGTGTGTTCATAGCCGAGTCCGTGGCCGGGCGGCCACCAGGCCTCCAGGTAGGGGTGTTCCGCCTCGGTGACCAGGATCCGGCGGAATCCGGCGGTGGCCGCCGGTTCCCGGTGGTCGTGGAGGAGCAGTTCGTTGAGCCGCTCCAGGTCGAAGGCGAGGGAGCCCCGCTCGCCGTTGATCTCCAGACGCAGCGCGTTCTTGCGGCCCGGTGCCATCCGGCTCGCCTCGAACGTCGCGAGCGCGCCGGAGGCGAGCCGGCCGGTGAAGACGGCCGCGTCGTCGACGGTGACGGGGCCGCGCCCCGGGCCGCCGGAGGCGTGCAGTCCGGCCGACACCCCCGCGAGAAGGGGCCGTTCCCTGACGAACGTCTCCAGCTGTGCCGAGACCCCGACCAGCGGCTCCCCCGCCAGGAACTGTGCGAGGTCCACAATGTGCGCTCCGAGGTCCCCGAGCGCGCCGGAGCCCGCGTGCCGCCGCTGGAGACGCCAGGTCAGCGGGAAGTCGGGATCGACGAGCCAGTCCTGGAGATAGGTGAGGCGAAGGTGCCGCAGGGCGCCGAGCCAGCCGTCCGCGACGAGCCGGCGGGCGTGCGCGAGGGCCGGCACCCGGCGGTAGTTGAATCCGACCATGGCCACCTGGCCGCGCTCCCTGGCCCGGTCGGCGGCGACCGCCATGGCCTCGGCCTCGGCCACCGAGTTGGCGAGCGGCTTCTCGCACAGCACGTGCTTGCCCGCGTCGAGCGCGGCGATCGCGATCTCCGCGTGCCGGTCACCCGGCGTGCAGATGTCGACGAGCTGGACGTCGTCGCGGGCGATCAGCTCGCGCCAGTCGGTCTCCGCCGCGGCCCAGCCGTGTCTGTCGGCCGCCGCGCGCACGGCCTCGGGGTCCCGGCCCGCCACGGCGGCGAGCACCGGGCGCAGCGGCAGGTCGAAGACGCGGCCGGCGGTGCGCCAGCCCTGGGAGTGGGCGGCGCCCATGAACGCGTACCCGACCATCCCGATGCCGAGCGTCGGCGGGACCCTTTCGCTGTCCCTCTGTTCCACTTGGTCTCCTCTCGCAGACACCGGCCGTGACCGGTGGGGATGTCGGTTCCGCGGCGCGCGGAGAGCCGGGGCTCCGCCGGGCGGGGCGATCGGCCGTCGCACCGCCGCACACCCGGCCGGGCGGCGCTCGCGCCGGTCAGCTGAAGCCGGTGGGCAGGTAGTCGTCGACGTTCTCCTTGGTGACGACGGCGGAGTAGAGGGTGATCGAGGCGGGGATCTCCAGTTCGGCCATGCCGCCGACGCCCTTCTTCTGGCCGAGGGCGCGGGCGAGGTCGATCGCGGAGGCGGCCATGGTGGGCGGGTAGAGGACCGTGGCCTTCAGGACGCCGTCGTCGGCCTTGATGGCGTCCATGGCGGACTTGGCTCCGGCACCGCCGACCATGAGGAAGCCCTTGCGGCCGGCCTGGGCGATGGCGCGCAGCGCGCCGACGCCCTGGTCGTCGTCGTGGTTCCACAGGGCGTCGAACTTCGACTGGGCCTGGAGGAGCTGGGCCATCTTGGCCTGGCCGGACTCGACGGTGAACTCGGCGGCCTGGCGGGCGACCTTGCGGATGTTGGGGTAGTTCTTGAGGGCGTCGTCGAAGCCCTGGGTGCGCTGCCGGGTGAGTTCCAGGCTGTCCATGCCGGCGAGTTCGACGACGGTGGCGTCCTTCTTGTCCTTGAGCTTCTCGCCGATGAACCGGCCGGCGTTGAGGCCCATGCCGTAGTTGTCGCCGCCGATCCAGCAGCGGTAGGCCTGCGGGGAGGCGAAGATCCGGTCGAGGTTGACGACGGGGATGCCGGCCTTCATGGCCTGGAGGCCGACCTGGGTGAGTGCCTTGCCGTCGGCGGGCAGGACGACCAGGACGTCGACCCTCTTGTTGATGAGGGTCTGGACCTGGCCGATCTGGGCGGCGGTGTCGTTGGAGCCCTCGGTGATCTCGAGGGTGACGTCGGAGTACTTCTCGGCGCGCCGCTTGGCGTTCTCGTTGATGGCGTTGAGCCAGCCGTGGTCGGCCTGCGGGCCGGCGAAGCCGATGGTGACGGGGGCGCCGGGCTTGTCGTCGGCGGCGGGGCCCGCGTTCGTGGCGGGCTTCTGGTCCTTGGGCTCGTTGCTGGTGCAGGCGGTGAGGAGGGCGCCGGTGGAGACGGCGGCGCCGCCGAGGAGGAGGTGTCTGCGGCTGTGGACGCGGGATTCTGGCATGGCGGGTTTACCTCTTCGACTGGGCTTTCCGGGTGCGGGAGTTCCGGAACCGGGTGGTGGGGTCGGGGCCGTGCGGCGCCGAGCGAGGCGGTGACGGCGGCGCCGCACGGGGCTGTGGGCGTGGGACGCGGGGACGGGTGGGGTCAGTCGCCGCGCAGAGCGCGGTGCTGGACCAAGACGGCGGCGACGATGATCGCGCCCTTGGCGATCTGCTGGACGGCGCTCTCCAGGTTGTTCAGGGCGAAGAGGTTGGTGATCGTCGTGAAGACCAGGACTCCGAGGACGGAGCCGACGACCGTGCCGCGGCCGCCGCTGAGGAGGGTGCCGCCGATGATGGCGGCGGCGATGGCGTCGAGTTCGTAGAGGTTGCCGTTGGTGTTCTGGCCGGAGCCGGCCAGCACGATCAGCAGGAAGGCCGCGATGCCGCAGCACAGTCCGGAGAGCAGGTAGAGGTAGAGGCGCTGGCGGCGTACGTCGATGCCGGCGAGCCGGGTGGCCTCCGCGTTGCCGCCCACGGCCACCGTCCGGCGGCCGAAGGTGGTGCGGTTGAACAGGAGCCAGCCCACGAGGGTGACGGCGGCGAAGACGAGGACGAGCGGCGGGATCCCGAGGACGTAGGCGTCCTTGACGCCGAGGTCGAGCACGGACTCGACGGTCACGATCTGGGTCTTGCCGTCGGTGATCTGGAGGGCGAGACCGCGGGCGGAGGCGAACATGGCGAGGGTGGCGATGAAGGGGACCATCCCGCCGTACGCGATGAGCAGTCCGTTCACCAGGCCGCAGCCCAGTCCCACGGCCACGGCGGTGAAGAGGATGCCGGCGAATCCGTACTCCTGGGTCGCCACCGTGGTGGCCCAGACGGACGCCAGTGCCACGATGGCCCCGACCGACAGGTCGATGCCGCCGCTGGTGATGACGAAGGTCATGCCGACGGTGACGACGCCGATGACGGACGCCTGGGTCAGGACGAGTTGCAGATTGCTGACGGACAGGAACTCGTCGGGCCTGGTGACGCCCCCGACGGCCACCAGGACGGCCAGGACGCCGAGCAGGGACAGGGTGCGCACGTCCGGGCGGAGACCCGGCGGCCGGTGCGCCGCGCTCTTCCCGGCCGGTACGGGAGCGAGGGGTGTGGCCGGCGTGCCGTGCCCCGCCGGAGTGGTTGATTGCGTCATGCCGTCGGGCTTCCTTCCATCACGAGGTCGAGTACGCGGTGCTCGTCGAGCTCCCGGGCGTCGGCGGTGTGGACGACGTTTCCCTCGCGCAGCACCAGCACGCGGTCGGCGAGCCCCAGGACCTCGGGCACCTCGCTGGACACGAGGAGGACGGCGAGGCCCTCGTCGGCCAGCCGCCGGACGACGCCGTACAGCTCGGCGCGGGCGCCGACGTCGACGCCCCGGGTCGGCTCGTCGAGGAGCAGGACCTTGCAGCCGCGCAGGAGCCAGCGGGCGAGGACCGCCTTCTGCTGGTTGCCGCCGGACAGGGTCCGGATCCGGGCGTCGGGGTCGTCGGGCCGCAGGGACAGTTCGCGGGTCGTCCGCCGGGCGGCGTCGCGTTCCCGCTGCTGGTCGAGCCAGCCGCCGCGGGAGAAGCGGGAGAGGGTGGAGACCGTGACGTTGCGGGTGACGGACTCCATCGGCAGCAGGGCCTGCGCCTTGCGTTCCTCGGGGGCGAGGCCGACGCCGGCGCGGACGGCCGCGCGGACGCTGCCCGGCCGCAGGGGGACCCCGTCGACGAGGACGCGTCCGCCGGTCGGCCTGCGCGCGCCGTAGACCGTCTCCAGGATCTCGGAGCGTCCCGATCCGACGAGTCCGGCGAGGCCGACGATCTCGCCGGGGCGCAGTTCCAGGTCGAGGGGGGCGAACTCCCCTTTCCTGGTGAGCCCTTCGATACGCAGTACGGGTTCGGCCGTGGCGGGGGCGTCCTGCGGGGACCGCTCCGGGAAGACGTACTCGACGCTGCGCCCGGTCATCAGCGTGACGACCTCGTCGGTCGAGGTGGACTTCGCGGGCAGTCCGCCCGCGACGGTCCTGCCGTCTTTGAGAACGGTGACCCGGTCGCCGATCCGGCGGATCTCCTCCAGGCGGTGGGAGATGTAGACGACGGCGACGCCTTCGGCGGTCAGGTCGCCGACGGTCCGGAAGAGGTTGTCGACCTCGTCCGGGTCGAGGGCGGCGGACGGCTCGTCCATGACGATGAGGCGCACGTCGTGGGAGAGCGCGCGGGCCATGGAGACGATCTGCCGCTGGGCGGCGGAGAGTTCGCCGGCCCGGCGCGCGGGGTCGATCTCGCCGTGGCCGAGGCGTTCGAGCAGTCGGGCGGCGGCGGTGCGGGCGGTTCGTGTCCGGACGACGAAGCCCGCGGTGGTGGGCTCGTGGCCGAGGAAGACGTTCTCGGCGACGGACAGGCCCTCGACCAGGTCGAGTTCCTGGTAGATGGTGGCGATGCCGAGGCGCATGGCCGCGATCGGGGAGCCCGGCGTCACCTCCTGTCCACACCAGGTGATCCTGCCCCCGTCCGGCTGGTGGGCGCCGGCGAGGACCTTGATCAGGGTGGACTTGCCGGCGCCGTTCTGGCCGAGGACGCAGTGGACTTCCCCGGCCCGGACCTCCAGGTCGACGCCGTCGAGGGCGCGGACTCCGGGAAAGGACTTGGTGATGCCGGACATGGTGAGCAGGGGCGGTTCTGGTGCCATGGGGATTCCTCGGCTGTTGCGGGCCGTGAACGGGCAGGGCGGACGCGAGAGCGGGGGCGTGGCGGGGTGTTCCGACGGCGGTGCGGCCGTCGGGGCGGAGGAGCACGCACGTCGGAGGGCGGTCCTGCCGTGTGCGGTGAGATGCGGTGCGGTGCCGCGGCTTCGCGCGGGTGGTGCGGCTACAGGGTGCGGACGTACGGGAAGTACGGGTGGTACGGCGGTACGGGTGCGGGTGCGGGTGCGGCAGGTCGTACGGGTGTGCCTGTTGCTCAGCACCTCGCGGGGCTCACATGCTGGACACCGCGCGGTGCTTGCGTGCTCGGCGCCTCGCGGTGCCGACGTACCGGACGCCTCGCGGTGCCGGCGTGTTGGGTGTCGGGCACCTCTCGGTGCCGACCGACTCGGATCAGGCCGGTGAGAACAGGTGGTCGCTGATGAGCCGGGCCGCGCCGATCACACCGGCGGTGGAGCCGAGTTCGCCCAGGACGATGGGCAGGTTCCTGGTCGCGAGCGGGAGGGAGCGCCGGTACACCTGGGTCCGCACGCTCGCCAGCAGCGTGTGCCCGAGTCCCGTCACCCCGCCTCCGATCACGACCATGCCGGGGTTGAAGAAGCTCACGAGGCCGGCGATGACCTGGCCGACCCGGTCACCGCCCGCCCGGATCAGTTCCAGGGCCATGGCGTCCCCCGCCGCGGCGGCCGCGGAGACGTCCGCCGCGGTCAGCGTGCCGACGGCTTCCAGCCGGGCGGCGAGGGCGACCGAGCGTCCCTCGCGCGCCGCGTCCTCGGCGTCGCGGGCGAGCGCGGCGCCGCCGAAGTGGGCTTCCAGACATCCCCTGTTGCCGCAGCCGCAGGCCCGGCCCTCCGGGTCGATCTGGATGTGCCCGATGTCGCCTGCGCTCCCCGTCGTGCCGCGGTGGACCTCTCCGCCGACGACGATGCCGCAGCCGATGCCGGTGCCGATCTTGACGTACAGGAAGTCGCCCACGGACCGGGCGACGCCCGCGTGCTGCTCCCCCATGGCCATCAGGTTCGCGTCGTTGTCGACCATCACGGGGCATCCCAGGTCCTGGCTGAGTGCCTCCCGGACGGGGAAACCGTCCCATCCGGGCATGATCGGCGGAGCCACCGGGACGCCCTCGGGGAAGCGGACGGGGCCCGGTACGCCGATGCCGGCACCGTCCAGTCCGTCCGTCAGCCCCGTCGCCTTGAGCTTGCCGACCATCGACAGGACCTGCTCGAAGACCGCGACGGGGCCTTCCCGCACGTCCATGGAGTGGTTGAGGTGTCCCAGGACCTCCAGTTCGGCGTTGGTCACCGCGACGTCGATCGAGGTCGCGCCGATGTCGACGCCGAGGAAGCGCAGTTCGGGCGCGAGGCGGATGTTGTGCGAGCGGCGTCCGCCCCGGGAGGCGGCGAGGCCGTCCGCGACGACGAGGCCGGTCTCCAGGAGCCGGTCCACCTCGACCGCGAGCTTGGAACGGGAGAGGTCGATCCGGTCGCCCAGCTGGGCGCGCGAGTGGGGGCCGCCATCGCGCAGCAGCCGGAGCAGCCGCGTCTGGTGTGCGTTCGCGGGGCGAGCCGTCATGCGCCTCACGTGCCTCCCCCTTCCCTGTCGTCCGGGTCGAGCCGTCCGGGCACTTGCCCCGGTCCGGTCCGGAGGACGGGGTCCGCGTCCGTCCCCGGTGCGGGGAATCTCCGCGTCTCCCGTCCACTTCCGAGTGGAACGTAGCAGCGCTCCGCCCGGTGGGGAAGAACTTGCGCACAGATACGGTTCGACTTTTTCCTCATCAAGGACAAAGACGGGGGTGGGGACCGGGATCTCCCGGTCCCCACCCCTCACTTACGGTGCAACCACGTACGGCCGGGCCCGTGTCAGGGCAGGGTCCATTTCTGGGCGCCGGTGCCGTTGCAGGTCCACAGCTGGACCTTCGTACCGTCCGCGGTACCGGCGTTGTCGACGTCCAGGCACTTGCCGGACTGCGGGTTGCGCACGGTGCCGTCGGCCTGGCCCGCCCACTTCTGGGCACCGGAGTTGTTGCAGGTCCACAGCTGGACCTTCGTACCGTCCGCCGAGCCGCCGCCCGAGACGTCCAGGCACTTGCCCAGCGCCTTCACCGTGCCGTCGGCGGCCACCGTCCACTTCTGCGCGCCGGTGTTGTTGCAGGTCCACAGCTGGACCTTCGTACCGTCCGCCGCACCGGAGTTGTCGACGTCCAGGCACTTGCCCAGCGCCTTCACCTCACCCGTTCCGGGAGTTCCCCCGGGCACCTGGTTGAGCGTGTACCACGCCTCGGTGCTCCACAGGGACTCGCCGGTGGACGAGCTGAAGGGGCGGGGCGAGCGGACGTGGACCACCCGGTCGGCCTTGAGACCGGGGATGGTCAGGGTGACCGTTTTGCGGTCGGCGGAGAGGGAGGCCGACTGCGCGGTGAGCGCCTCCTCACCGATCTTGGGGCCGCCGTAGTCCGCGGTCGGCGTGTAACCCCACTGCTTGATCTTGTAGTGCTTGACCAGGTCGGTGGCCGTCTCCGTCGAGAGCGGCTGGGTGTACTCCAGGGCGAAGCCGCCCGGTACGGCGCGCATGGCGCGGATGTCGAAGGCGTTGGAGCCGTTCGGCGTCAACTTCTGCAGCCCGTACTTGAGTTTGCCCTCCTGGCCCCAGTTTCCGTCCGCGCCCAGCCCGCCCGCGTACAGCGCGCCGTCGGGACCGACGCTGATCCGGGTCACGCCCGCCTCCAGGCCCTGGGTGAGCCGGAAGACCGCGCCCTGGTACTCGCCGCCGACCTTCTCCAGGAAGCCGCGCTGGATCCCTCCGTACGTCACGTCGCCGAACAGCATCTGCCCGGCGAACGGGCCCTCGGTCAACTGGAGGGGGGTGCTGGGCGAGTTGGCGATCTCGTTCTGGGGCAGCCAGAGCACCGGCTTGGTGACCGGCTTGGAGTCGAACGGTCCGGCCGGGTTGGTGTAGTGGTTGAAGAACCGGCCCTGCTTGACGTGGAGCAGTTTCGACGAGGGCAGCCAGCCGCCCTGGTTGTCGGTGACGAAGATGTCGCCTTCGGGGCCCCATCCGATGCCGTTGGGGGTGCGCAGCCCTCCGGCGACGTAGGAGACCTCTCCGGTCTGCCGGTTCACCTTGATGGTGGTCCCGCGGTTCGCCGCCGGCTGCGGGTTCGTGGTCGCTCCGCCGTAGTTGATGGAGACCGACAGGTTCAGGTAGAAGAACCCGTCCTTGTAGAGCAGGCCGAAGGCGAACTCGTGGAAGTTGCCGCCGAAGGGCCAGGTCGCGACCCGCCGGTACTGGTCGGTGACCTCGTCACCGTTGGTGTCGTTCAGTTCGGTCAGTTCGTGTTTCTGCGAGACGTAGAGCTTGCCGTCGACGTACTTGATCCCCATGGGTTCCTTCAGGCCCGAGGCGATCTTCTTCGTCGTGACCCTGCCGGGGCCGGTGTCGCCCGTGACGTTGGACAGCAGGTAGACCTCTCCCGCGGTGTTGTCGCTGCCGCCCCAGGTGGTCACGGCCAGGCGGCCGTCCGGCAGCCAGTCCATCGCGGAGATCTGCGGCTGGAAACCGCTGGGCCTGAGGTCGGTGAGGGTGTAGTCGGGGTGCACTCCGGTCAACGGCAGGCCGTCGCCGGGAGAGTCCGCGCCGGTCTCGCACTCCTTGCGGCCCGGTGCGGTCACGCGGACGACGCCCGCGTCCGTGCTCAGCGCCGAGTTCGGTACGACCGCGAAGCCGGTGGCGCCCGGCGGCTTCCACGACAACGTTATCTGCTGGCCTCCGTCACGCTCGAAGTGCTCGATGCGCAGCGCGTGGAGGCCCGCCGTCAGGTTCACGGTCGCGTCCTTGGGGTCCGGACCGTGCAGTCCGTCGTGGTCGATCACCACCTGGTCGTCGATCAGGAGGCGGGAGCCGTCGTCGCTGATGAGGCGGAGGGTGTAGCTGCCCGTCTGCGGGGCGGTGAGGTTGCCGATGACGTGGGTGACGAAGTTGCTCTCCAGGCCGAAGTCGTCGACCGAGGACCAGTCGATCACCGGCTTCAGCTTGTCGATGTTGGGGGTCTGGCCCGGCTTCAGCGTGCAGATTCCGCTCATCGGGGCCTGGATGTCGAAGACCCGGAGCGTGACGCCGGGCTCCTGCGGGGGCAGCTCCGCGGACCCGGACGCCTCCGCGGGGGCCGGCGTCGCCGACAGACCGAGGGTGAGGAGCGAGACGACGAGTGCTCCGACCAGGCGTCTGGCCGGCTGACGGGGGTACAGCCGTGGATACACGTGACCTCCTGACGACCCCTCGGAACCGAGGGGCCCGATCGGGTAAGTGGGGGTACCACTGCCGGAGCGCGCCGTCGCCCCGGACACGGAGGTGCCACGGGCGGAGGTTCCCAACGGGTCCGCACCGTTGCGTCGGACACAGTAGGGACTTCCCCCATCACCGTCCATGCTTTGTCCTGAATGCAGTCAAAGCTCCGACCACTTGGCCGCGCGGTCGATCAACTCCGCCCAGCAAAGGGCCCGTTGGCCACAACCAGCCGGTCGGACGATCCGCCCGGCCGAACGCGGCGAGCACTTTGTCCCGATCATGGAGAAAGTTGCGAGAACATGCGCGCACCGGGTTACCGAGTTCGACAAAGCCCGCTAACTTCCTTGAAACCAACCGGTCACGGAACCGCGGACCGGCCCCCACGGCGTGACGGCGCGCGCCGGCGAGCACCCCCGGCAGACCGACGAGGCTGCCGCCACCCCCACACGTCGGGAGACCTCCGTGCGCACGAGAAGGCTCAGACATCAACGTGTCCGCTTACTGATCACCGCCGTGGTGTGCACCGCCGGCTGCCTGCTGCCCGTGTCACCGGCCGGCGCCGCGCCCGCGCACCACGGCGGCGAGACCCGTGCATCGGCAGCGCCGGAGTTCCAGCAGGTCACGCTCGCCAAGGGCGTGGCCGAGACGGGCGAGCCCATGACGCTGACGGTCCTCCCCGACCGCTCCGTCCTGCACACGTCGCGCGACGGCACGCTCCGGCTGACGAACTCCGCGGGAACCACCATCGTGGCGGGCAGGCTCGACGTGTACGACCACGACGAGGAGGGGCTGCAGGGCGTGGCGGCGGACCCGGCCTTCTCGTCCAACCGGCAGGTCTACCTCTACTACGCCCCCAGGCTCGGCACTCCGGCCGGAGACGCGCCCGCGAACGGCACGGCCGCCGACTTCGCCCCGTTCGACGGGGTCAACCGGCTGTCCAGGTTCGTCCTGAGGACCGACGGCACCCTCGACCTCGGCAGCGAGAAGAAGATCCTCGACGTACCGGCCTCCCGCGGCCTGTGCTGTCACGTCGGCGGCGACATCGACTTCGACGCGGCCGGCAACCTGTACCTGTCGACCGGCGACGACACCAACCCGTTCGCCTCGGACAGCTACTCCCCCCTCGACGAGCGCCCCTCCCGCAACCCCGCCTACGACGCGCAGCGTTCCTCGGGCAACACCAACGACCTGCGCGGCAAGGTCCTGCGGATCAAGGTCGCCGCCGACGGCTCGTACACGGTGCCGAGCGGCAACCTCTTCCCGCCCGGCACCGCGAGGACCCGTCCCGAGATCTACGCGATGGGCTTCCGCAACCCCTTCCGGATGAGCGTCGACAAGGCCACGGGAGTCGTCCACCTCGGCGACTACGGCCCCGACGCCGGCAGCGCCAGTCCCTCGCGCGGCCCCGCCGGCCAGGTGGAGTTCAACCGGATCACCAGGGCGGGCAACTACGGCTGGCCTTACTGCACCGGGGACAACGACGCCTACGTCGACTACGACTTCGCCACGGGCGCCTCGGGTTCCGCGTTCAACTGCGCCGCCCCGAGGAACACTTCTCCGAACAACACCGGTCTCACCGACCTGCCGCCCGCCCAGCCCGCCTGGATCCCCTACGACGGCGGATCCGTACCGGAGTTCGGCAACGGCTCGGAGTCCCCGATGGGCGGCCCGGTCTACCGCTACGACGCGGCCTCCACCTCCGAGGTGAAGTTCCCGCAGACCTACGACGGCGACTACTTCGCCGGCGAGTTCGGCCGCCGCTGGATCAAGCGCATCAAATCCGGTACCGACGGCACCGTCCAGTCCATCAACGCGTTCCCCTGGAGCGGCACCCAAGTGATGGACATGGCCTTCGGCCCGGACGGCGCCCTGTACGTCCTCGACTACGGCACCGGGTACTTCAACGGGGACGAGAACTCCGCCCTGTACCGGATCGAGCACGTCACGGGCGGTCTCGCCCCCATCGCCCAGGCCGGTGCGAACGTCACCTCCGGCAAGGCGCCGCTGACCGTCTCGTTCTCGTCGGCGGGCAGCTCCGACCCCGACGGCGACGCCCTCGCCCACGCCTGGACCTTCGGCGACGGCAGCACCTCCACGGCCGCCGACCCCTCCCACACGTACACCGCCGACGGCCAGTACACGGCCACGCTGAAGGTCACCGACAGCACCGGCAGGTCGGCGACCGCCTCGGTGCGGATCACGGTCGGCAACACGGCGCCCACGGTCAGGCTGGACCTGCCCGCCGACGGGAGCATCCACGACTTCGGCGCGGCGATCCCCTTCAAGGTGACGGTGACCGACCCCGAGGACGGCACGATCGACTGCTCCAGGGTGAAGGTCACCTTCGTCGTGGGGCACGACAGCCACGGTCACCCGCAGACCTCGGCCACCGGCTGCACGGGCACCCTGCAGACCCTGGCGGACGGGGAGCACGACCCCAACGCCAACGTCTTCGGCGTCGTCGACGCCGAGTACACCGACAAGGGCGCGGGCGGCCAGCCCGCACTCACCGCGCACGACCAGCACGTCACCCAGCCCAGCCACCGTCAGGCCGAGCACTACGGCGATTCGTCGGGGGTCCAGATCGTCACCCACGCCCCCGCGCACGGCGGAAGGACCGTCGGCTACATCGAGAACGGCGACTGGGTCGCCTTCCGGCCGTACGTCTTGCAGAACGCGGACCGTTTCACCGCCCGGGTCTCCTCGGCGGGAGCGGGCGGCACGATCGAGGTGCGCGCCGGCTCGCCGACCGGCACCCTGCTCGGCACGGCCGCCGTACCGGTCACCGGCGACTGGGAGACCTTCCAGGACGTGACCACCGCACTCACCGACCGGCCGACCGGTTCCACCACCCTCCACCTCGTCTTCAAGGGCGGCAGCGGTTCGCTGTTCGACGTGGACGAGTTCTCCTTCACGACCTCCGGCGGCACCCGTTCGGGTGAGGTGAAGGGGGTGGGTGGCAAGTGCCTGGACGTCTCGGGCGGTGCCTCGGCGGACGGTACGAAGGTCCAGCTGTGGACCTGCAACAACACCGGCGCCCAGAAGTGGACGGTGGCCGCCGACGGCACGGTGAAGGCCCTGGGCAAATGCCTGGACGTCTCGGGCGGCGGCTCGGCGGACGGTACGAAGGTCCAGCTGTGGACCTGCAACAACTCCGGTGCCCAGAAGTGGGCGGGCCAGGCCGACGGCACCGTGCGCAACCCGCAGTCCGGCAAGTGCCTGGACGTCGACAACGCCGGTACCGCGGACGGTACGAAGGTCCAGCTGTGGACCTGCAACGGCACCGGCGCCCAGAAATGGACCCTTCCATAGCCCTTCCGCAGATCTCCTGCAACCCTTCCGCAGACCTTCCGTAGAAAGGAGGCGATCGTCATGCGCACCCCTCTCACCGCGGTTCTCGGCCTGCTCGCCGGCGCCGCGCTCGCTCTGGCCCCGCAGGCCTCGGCACTGCCCTCGACGGCGAGCCCTTCCGTCGCCGTGGAAGCGCGCACGGCGGCCGATCCCGCGTACAAGGTCCTCGTCTTCTCCAAGACGGCCGGTTTCCGGCACTCCTCGATCGACGAGGGCGTCGCGGCCCTGCGCGACCTGGGCGCGGCGAACAACTTCACCGTCGACGCCACCGAGGACGCGCAGGCCTTCACCACTGGCAACCTCGGCCAGTACGGGGCGGTCGTCTTCCTGTCGACGACCGGTGACGTGCTGGACGCCGCCCAGCAGACCGCGTTCGAACAGTACGTCCAGGGCGGCGGCGGGTACGTCGGCGTGCACGCCGCCGCCGACACCGAGTACGACTGGCCCTTCTACGAGGGCCTGGCCGGAGCCCTCTTCCACTCGCACCCGGCCGTCCAGTCCGCCACCGTCAAGGTGGAGGACCGGGCGCACGACGCCACCGCCCACCTGGGCGGCACCTGGCAGCGCACGGACGAGTGGTACAACTACCGCACCAACCCGCGCACCACCGCCCACGTCCTGGCCTCCCTGGACGAGTCCAGCTACTCGGGCGGGAACATGTCCGGCGACCATCCGATCGCCTGGTGCAAGGACTACCAGGGCGGCCGGGCCTTCTACACCGGAGGCGGTCACACCGACGAGTCGTACGCCGAACCCGCCTTCCGCCGGCACCTCCTCGGCGGGATCCGCTGGGCCGCCGGGATGACCGACGCCGACTGCCGTCCGGAGACCGGGTACACCTCCCTGTTCGACGGCTCCTCCACCACCGGGTGGAAGCAGGCGGGCCCCGGTGGCTTCGCCCTCGCCGACGGCACCCTCACCTCCCAGGGCGGGATGGGCATGCTGTGGTACTCCGCCAAGGAGTTCACCGGCGACTACTCCCTCAAGCTCGACTGGAGAACGGCCGGGGACGACAACTCCGGTGTCTTCGTGGGCTTCCCGGCCTCCGACGACCCGTGGTCCGCGGTGAACAACGGCTACGAGATCCAGATCGACGCCACCGACTCGGCCGACCGCACCACCGGCGCCGTCTACGGCTTCCAGTCCGCCGACATCGCGGCGCGCGACGCCGCGCTGAACCCGCCGGGCGAGTGGAACACATACGAACTCCGGGTCACCGGCGAGCGGCTGGAGATCTTCCTCAACGGCCGCAAGATCAACGACTTCACCAACACCGATCCGGTGCGGAGTCTGCGCCAGGGACACATCGGCCTCCAGAACCACGGGACCGGCGACGACGTCTCCTTCCGCAACATCCGGATCAAGCAGAACGCAGGCCAGCCCGAGCCCCGTTCGGGTGAGGTGAAGGCGCTCGGCAAGTGCCTGGACGTCGACAACGCCGGCACCACGGACGGCACGAAGGTCCAGTTGTGGACCTGCAACAACACCGGCGCCCAGAAGTGGACGGTGGCCGCCGACGGCACGGTGAAGGCCCTGGGCAAGTGCCTGGACGTCTCGGGCGGCGGCTCGGCGGACGGTACGAAGGTCCAACTCTGGACGTGCAACGGTACCGGCGCCCAGAAATGGACCGCCCAGACCGACGGCGCCGTACGCAACCCGCAGTCCGGCAAGTGCCTGGACATCTCGGGCGGCGGTACCGCGGACGGCACGAAGGTCCAACTCTGGACGTGCAACGGCACCGGCGCCCAGAAATGGACCCTGCCCTGACAGGAGGGTGACCAGCACCCACCCGTATGTGCTCCGCCGCCCCTGGTTACGGTTCCCCCTTCACGTCACCAAGGGCGGCGGAGCACATGCGGGTGCGCGCGCATCGCGGGCAGATTCCGTCGCCGGGTAGGCCGACGGTGGCCTGGCGTGAGGACAGGATCAAGTTCTGGGCAGCGATTGCTCGCGGGGCCAAGACCGAGGACGCGTGTGCGGTCGCGCGCGTGTCGGGACCGGTGGGGTTCCGTTGGTTTCGGCACGCCGGCGGCGTGAATCCGTGTCTTCCTTCCGAAGTGTCCGGGCGGTACTTGTCGTTTGCTGAGCGGGAGGACGTCGCGCTCTGGCATACGCAGGGCGTCAGCGGTCGCGAGATCGCTCGCAGGCTGGGGCGGGTCCCGTCGACCATCTCGCGCAAGCTGCGTCGCAATGCATCTACCCGCACGTACAAGCTGGCTACCGGGCATCGACTGCGTAGCGGCACGCCGCGCCCGGCGTCCCGGTCACCGCGCTGCCCGTCGCGGACGTGGGCGAGCCGTACGAGAACACCTTCGCCCTGGAGGCCCTCTGGCGCGTCTTCGTGGCTTCGCTGCGGATCTGGGCGCAGGCCGGACCGGGGTTTTAGGCCGCCGCGCCCAGACGGTAGTGCAGGTGCACCACGCCGCTGCCGAAGGTGTGGGTTCCCGCCAGGGTCATGTCCACCCGCTTACCGTGCTCGAGGAACAGTCGGGTGCCGGTGCCCAGGACGATCGGGAACAGCATCAGGTGCAGGTCGTCCAGCAAACCGGCCTCCAGCAGCGCGCGGACCACGGAGATGCTGCCGGAGGTGTTGATGTTCCGGCCCGGGGTGTTCTTCAGTGTGCTGAGCCGCTCGATAAGGTCGCCGTCCACGATCTCGCTGTTGTTCCACTCCGCTGCGGTGAGCGTCTGCGAGGCGACCGGCTTGCGCATCCCGTTGAAGGCGTCCGCCATCGGCCCGGTCTGCTGCGACCAGTAGCCGGCGAACTCCTCGTAGGTGGTGCGCCCCACCTGCCTGAAGGGCTCACCGCTCACGAAGCCCTCGATGTTCCCCGAACCGGACAGCACCGAACCCCAGTAGGTTCCCAGCGGCGTGCAGGACGACGATGTCCGCGGTGCCTTCCACGAACGGCCGGCCACAGCCGCCGGTCCCGGCATGGTTGCAGGGACGGGGCAGCCGACCGGAGAGCTGCTACCACCGCGTCACGCTGGACGCGAGGCGCTACGTGGTCGACAACGACATCAAGCGGGCCAGTCCGCTGGGTACACGCGGAAACGGGCGGGGCGGACCATCCGCGGTGCGGATCCTCGGCGGAGGGGCCGGCGGGGAGAGTCGCTGGTCCGTCCGTGACCGGACGCGGGCCGAGTGGCCCTGCCCAGGGAATCACGCACTCTCGGCGTGAGGTTGAGAAGCGCTCAGGGTGTGGCACCTGGTCGGGTCGGTGGCGCAAGGGACCGCGGCGTCGTGGGTGAGGATCTCCCAGGCGAATCCGACGATGCCGGCCTGGAGACGGGACTCCACGTCGAGTTTGGCCAGTATCTGGGCGACATGGGCCTTGGCGGTGCGCTCGGTGATGGCCAGCTGGGTCGCGATGGCCCGGTTCGACGCCCCCTTCGCCAGCATCCGGAAGACGTCGATTTCCCGCTCGGATAACAGCGGCACCCGTGTCAGAGCGGCGTCCCAGACAAGGTGGTGGACCAGGGCCGCCTGCCGGCCGGCGATGAGGTGGTGGGACGTCGTCAAGGATTCTGCGGTGTACATGACGGCTCCTCGGTGTCCTCTGGCTGATAGGGGTCGTCTCATGGGGTGAGTCTGCGCGCGTCAACACGGGCAGGCCTCGCCGGTGGGGCTCGCAGGGCGGATGGAAGGGTAGGCAGTCCAGCCGGTCGACCGCGCGGCATGGGGGTGGCGGACGGTGCGTCACCGTTCCGGGAATGAATGAGGGCAGACTCGGGGCACGTCGGGCAGGCCGATTCCCGGCCAGCCGAATTGCGCCGCCTAGCGTGTGGATTTCGGTCACTTCCGGTGGCGTAATCAGAGTCGGCTCGACCGACCCAGAACCAACCCGCCGATTCGCCTCGTTCCGGGCGGCTCGATATGGGCGCAGCAAATGGCGGAATTTCGTCCGCGATTTACCGGAGCTCCCTCGAAATTGCGGGCGGCCGCTAGGGCGCGGGGCCGACGTCGACGTCGGCAGGGAATTGCGGGCGCCTGCGGGGAGCGGGCGGCGAGGCGAACGACCGACGCGATCTGGGCATATGGCGGGATTCCTGCGCTGCGAGTAACGGAAGGAGTCCGGCTCCCCCACCCACGATGATTCCCCCCGAACATCTCGATGGAACGGCATCCCGAACAAAAGCCGAGCAACGCATACACGGGTGGCCGACCCCTGGAGATCGTCGCCTTACGTCAAGTTACCCATTTGTCACCGGGGCGAGCAATATCATGTCCAATATATGAGATAACTTGCTGAATTTCGCCATGCGGCTTGAATTCTCGGAAGGCGGTGAAATGGCCGAGAGCGCCCGGAGAGGTGCCTCCAGGCGCTCTTCGAGGGTGCTCGGGCGATGTCACGGAATGCCGGCGAGCCGCAGGAGCGCCGCCGCCCCGGCCGCCGCGAGGACGACGACCAGAAAGGGCGCCCTGCGCCAGGCGAGCACTCCGCCGACCAGTACCCCGATCGCCCGGGCCGCACCGGCGAAGCCGTCGCCCTCGGTGAGCGCCGCCGTGGCCGTCAGTGCGGCGAGCAGCACGACCGCCGAGACCTCCAGCAGCTTCTCGACCTGCTTCGGGAAGGTGACCTTCGCCCGCAGGGCAGGACCGGAGAGGCGCAGCAGGAAGGTTCCGGCCGCCAGGGCGAACATCGCCGCCAGCGTCGGCAGCAGGGGAAAGGGACCGCTCATCGCGCTGCTCCTTCGAGGCTCTTCACCCGGAACAGCGGCAGCGCGGCCAGCGCGACCAGGACCGGCAGCCCGGCCGGCAGGAAGGCGGTGAGGGCCAGCGCGATCACCGAGCCGGCCAGCGCGGTCCGCCGCAGCGCCCGGTCCTTCATCGCGGGCAGGATCAGGGCCAGGATCACCGCGGGGAACATGGCGTCCAGGCCGAGGGCATCGGTGTCCCGGACGACGCTGCCGAGCAGCGCGCCGAGCGCGGCGCCGACGGGCCAGCAGGCCAGGATGCCGAGGCCGCAGGCCCAGTACGCGGCCCGCTTGCGGGCGAGCCCCTCCTGGGCGATGGCGAAGACGACCGTCTCGTCGTTCATCAGGTGCGTGCCGAGCAACCTGCGCCAGCCCCGCCCGAGCACGTCGGGCACCGCCAGACCGAACGGCAGGTGGCGGGCGTTGACCAGCAGGCCCGCCAGCAGCGCGGCGATCGGGCTCCCCCCGGCGGCGATGATCCCGACGAAGAGGAACTCGGACGACGCCGCCAGGACGAGGGCGCCCATGAGCACCGGGAACCACCAGGGGAAGCCCGAGGTGACCGCGATGGCTCCGTACGACAGACCGATGACCCCCACGGCCATGCAGACGAGCGCGATGTCCCGCAACGGCCCCTTGCCCAGTGTTTCCCATAACGTACGCATGGCGTTTATAGTGAACACCCTGGAGGCTGTTCGTCAAGGCGAACGATTGACCATTGGAGCGAACACGCGTGTCCGACGTCGACCCCCCTCTCAAGCCGCCCCTGGCGATGATCGCCGCCTCCCTGCGGGCGGAACGGGTCCGGGCGGGGCTCTCCCTCACCGAGGTCGCCCGACGTGCCGGGCTCGCCAAGTCCACGCTCTCGCAACTGGAGTCCGGCACCGGCAATCCCAGCCTGGAGACGCTGTGGGCGCTGTGCGTGGCGCTGGAGATCCCCTTCTCCCGACTGCTGGCCGCCTCCCGTCCCCCCGTCCAGGTGATCCGCGCGGGCGAGGGACCGGCCATCGGTTCGGCGCAGAGCGATTACCGCGCCACCCTGCTGGCCGCCTCTCCCCCGGGGGCGCGGCGGGACGTCT
The DNA here is from genome assembly GCF_002911015.1 of Streptomyces populi. Classification (GTDB taxonomy): domain Bacteria; phylum Actinomycetota; class Actinomycetes; order Streptomycetales; family Streptomycetaceae; genus Streptomyces; species Streptomyces populi. The sequence goes on along the minus strand of NZ_KZ626874.1, from coordinate 14,755 downwards.
ACAGCATCGCGGCCGAACCGGGTCCGCAGCGCTCCTCCGCCCCGCACATGCCTGGCGTCGTGGAGCACGTCGTGATCGGCACCGGCCGGGCCCTGGTGGGCACCGCCGACGAACCGGTGGAACTGCACCCGGGCGACTACATCAGCTACCCGGCCGACGTCCCGCACGTCTTTCGCGCGCTGGAGCCCGGCACGCGCGCGGTACTCGTCTCGGAGCACTCCTGAGCACGCGCACGGCCCGGCTTCAGTGCCCCATGCCCCAGCCGCCGTCCACGGGCAGGACGGCCCCGGTGATGTAGGCGGCGTCCTCGGAGGCGAGGTACCGGACCGCGGCCGCCACCTCCGCCGGCTCTGCGCCGCGTCCCAGCGGTACCTTGCCCAGGACGGCCGCCCGCTGCTTCCCGTCGAGCACCTTGGTCATGTCGGTGTCGACCATGCCCGGCGCCACCACGTTGCAGGTGACCCCCCGTGTGCCCAGTTCGCGGGCGACGGACCGGGCGAAGCCGACCAGACTCGCCTTCGAAGCCGCGTAGTTGGCCTGCCCGGCCGCGCCCAGCAGGCCGACCGCCGAGGAGATCAGGACGATCCGTCCCCGCCGGGCGTCGACCATCTCCTCGGCGGCCCGCTTGACCACCCGGAAGACGCCCGTCACGTTGGTGTCCATCACGTCCGTGAAGTCCTTCTCGGCCATCCGCAGCAGCAGCCGGTCCCGGGTGATGCCGGCGTTGGCCACCAGCACCTCCACCGGACCGTGTGCCGCTTCCACCTCATTGAACGCCCGCTCCACCTGCGCGGAGTCGGTGACGTCGCAGGTGACGGCGAGGCAGCCGAGGTCGGTCGCGGCCCGTGGCGGTTCACCCGTGCGGTAGGTCAGCGAGACCTTGTCGCCGGCCTGCGCGAAGGCACGCGCCACGGCGAGGCCGATTCCCCGGTTTCCTCCGGTCACGAGGACCGAACGGCTCATGTCTTCCACGCACCCTTCTGTATCTTCGGTCGGCCCGGACCCGGCGGACGCCGGTCAGGCGATCTTGTGGACCCAGCCGAACGGGTCGGGTCGCGAACCGTCCTGGATCCCCGTCAGCTCCGCGCGCAGCCGCTCGGTGACCGGGCCGGGCACGCCGCCGCCGATCGTCCAGTCCCCGTCCGCGCTCCGGACGAAGCCGACCGGGGTGATCATCGACGAGGTGCCGCAGGAGAACACCTCGGTCAGTTCTCCCGACTCCGCGTCGGCCTGCCACTGCTCCACACTGATCCGTCCCTCCTCGGCCCGGTGGCCGAGCTCGGCCGCCAGGGTCAGCACCGAGTCCCGGGTGACGCCCGCCAGCAGCGTCCCGGACAGCTCCGGAGTCACCAGCCGGTCGCCGTAGACGAAGAAGAGGTTGCTGGTGCCCATCTCGTCCACCCAGCGGCGTTCCGCCGAGTCCAGCCAGACCACTTGGTCGCAGCCCATCTCCTTGGCCTGCGCCTGTGCGACCAGCGTTCCCGCGTAGTTGCCGCCGCACTTGGCCTCACCGGTGCCGCCGGGGGCCGCCCGGGTGTAGTCCTGGGAGAGCCACACGGTGAGCGGTTTCGCCCCGGCCGTGAAGTAGGAGGCCGCGGGCGAGGCGATCACCATGAACCGGTAGGCGGATGAAGGGCCGTAGAAGCCGATGGTGGGCTGGGTGGCGATCATGAAGGGGCGCAGGTAGAGGCTGTGCCCGGGCCGGTCCGGGACCCAGTCGCGGTCGGCGCCGACCAGCGTCTCGAGAGCCTCGACGAAGGTTTCCTCGGGCAGCGGCGGCATCGCCATGCGCGCGCACGAGCGGTTCAGCCGGACCGCGTTGGCGTCGGGGCGGAAGGTCACCACCGTGCCGTCCTGGCGCCGGTACGCCTTCATGCCCTCGAAGACCTCCTGGCCGTAGTGGAACACCTGGGCCGACGGGTCGAGCACCAGCGGCCCGTACGGGTGCAGCCGGGCGTTGTGCCAGCCCTGGTCCCGTTCCCAGTCGATGCTGATCATGTGATCGGTGAACGCCTCGCCAAAGGCGGGTGACTCCATCAGTGCCGCCCGCTCGGCGGCCGGCCGGCGGACAGCGGTCTCGGTGGTGAAGGTGATGGTCATGGGTGCGCTCCGGGGCATGGGATCACGGGTTGTCACAGGGGAATGTTGGCGTGCTTGCGGGACGGCTGGTCCACGTGCTTGCTCCGCAGCATCCGGAAGGCGCGGATGAGCAGCGCCCGGGTCTCGACGGGGTCGATCACGTCGTCGACGAGACCGCGCTCGGCCGCGTAGTAGGGATGCATCAGCTCGGACCGGTACTCCTTGACCAGCTGGGCGCGCAGGGCCTCCGGGTCGTCGGCCTCGGCGATCCGCTTGCGGAAGATGACGTTTGCGGCGCCCTCGGCGCCCATCACCGCGATCTCGTTGGTCGGCCAGGCGTAGGAGAGGTCGGCGCCGATCGAGCGGGAGTCCATGACGATGTACGCGCCGCCGTACGCCTTGCGCAAGATCAACTGGACCCGCGCCACCGTGGCCTCGCAGTAGGCGTACAACAGCTTGGCTCCGCGGCGGATCACCCCCTCGTGCTCCTGGTCCACCCCGGGCAGGAAGCCCGGCACGTCCACCAGCGACAGCAGAGGGATGTTGAAGGCGTCGCACGTCCGCACGAACCGGGCGGCCTTCTCGCTGGCCTTGATGTCGAGCACCCCGGCCAGAGCGAGCGGCTGGTTGGCGACGATGCCCACCACTTGGCCGCCGAGCCGGGCCAGCCCGCACACGACGTTGCGTGCCCACCCCTCGTGGACCTCCAGGAAATCGCCGTGGTCGACGATCTCCTCGATCACCCGGCGCATGTCGTACGGCAGCCGGCCCTCGGCCGGAACCAGGCCGAGGAGGGCGTCGTTGCGCCGGTCGTCCGGGTCGACGCACGGCACGGACGGCGGGTTCTGCCGGTTGTTGGACGGCAGCAGGGACAGCAGGTACCGGACCTCACCCAGGCAGGTCCACTCGTCCTCGTACACGAAATGCGCGACACCCGACAGCTCCGCGTGGACATCGGCGCCCCCGAGGTTCTCCTGGCTGACGTCCTCGCCGGTGACGGCCTTGACCACGTCGGGTCCGGTGATGAACATCTGCGAGGTGCCGCGGACCATGAACACGAAGTCGGTCAGGGCGGGAGAGTAGGCCGAGCCACCCGCGCACGGGCCCAGGATCACCGAGATCTGCGGGATCACCCCCGAGGCCCGCACATTGCGGCGGAAGATGCCGCCATAGCCGGCCAGGGCCGAGACGCCCTCCTGGATGCGCGCTCCGGCACCGTCGTTGAGCGAGACTAGGGGAGCACCGGCCGCGATGGCCATGTCCATGACTTTCTGGATCTTCTCCGCGTGCGCTTCGCCGAGCGCCCCACCGAAGATCCGGAAGTCGTGCGCGTACACGAACACGGTGCGGCCCTCGACGGTCCCCCAGCCCGCGATCACGCCGTCCGTGTGCGGTCTGCGGTCCTCGATGCCGAAGCCGACCGCCCGGTGCCGACGCAGCTGCTCGATCTCGTTGAACGACCCCGCGTCCAGCAGTACGCCGATCCGTTCGCGGGCGGTCAGTTTGCCTTTGGCGTGCTGGGCCCGGGTCGCGCGCTCGCTCGGACCGCCGCGCGCCCCTTCCCTGGTCACATGGAGGTCGGCCACCCGCGCCCGGATGTCGGTGCGCGGGCCCGGCAACTGCTCCGTGATTTCCTGCTGGACGGTCATCCGTTTCCTCTCCTTCCGCGATCTACGCACTCACAGGCGCCGTGGTCGGCGGGGCCCGGGGTGGTGCGGACCGCGCCGGGCCGACACCCGGTCACGACCGGGTCCGTGCGGAGGCGGCAGGCAGGACAGGGGCGGCCGTCCCGGCGTCGCCCAGGACCACCGCCCGGCACCGCTGCCGCTGTGCGCCCAGCCCCGACACTTCCGCCTCCACCACGTCACCGGCCCGCAGGTACGGCTGGTCGGGGCGGCCCAGCGCGACGCCGCCAGGCGTCCCGGTCAGCACCACGTCACCGGGGTGCAGCACCATGCACTGGCTCAGGTACCAGAGCAGGTGGGACACGTCGAAGACCATGTCCGCGGTGGACCCGCCCTGCATCATCCGGCCGTTGACCCGGCAGGTCAGCCGCAGTCGGCCCGGGTCGCCCACCTCGTCCGGGGTGACCAGGTACGGGCCCAGCGGACTGAACGACTCGAAGGACTTGCCCTTCACCCACTGCCCACCGCGTTCCAGGAGCCAGCTCCGCTCCGACACGTCGTTGCCGGTGGCGTACCCCGCGACATGGCGCAGCGCGGAGGCGGGGTCCGGCAGATACTGCGCGCGCCGGCCGATCACCACGGCCAGCTCGACCTCCCAGTCCGTCTTCTCACCGCCCGGCGGCAGCAGCAGGTCGTCGTACGGGCCGACCAGCGTGGTCGGCGCCTTGCTGGCCACGATCGGCTCGCCGGGCACTGCCAGGCCCGCCTCGGCGGCGTGGGCCCGGTAGTTGAGTCCGATCGACAGCAGATGCCCGCCCGGCCGGACGGGCGGGCCGACCCGCCCGGCGGCCAAGTCGACCTCCGGCAGCCCTGCGGCCTCCCGTGCCAGCCGCGCCGCCGTCTCCTGTAGCGCGTCGGGGTCCAGGGCCGCGCCCGTCCAGTCCGGCACCCACGAGGACAGGTCCCGCACGACGCCGCCGGGGCCCACCGCGCAGGGCCGCTCACCGCCCGGCGGTCCGATCCGCAGCAGCCGCATCTCAGTCGGCCGCCGGTGTCTGCTCGAGGTATTTCTCGAAGAAGCGGATCTCTTCCTCGGTCAGCCGCCGGGGCCGCCCGGCCCGGTAGTCGAACGGCGCCATCACGGTCGAGGCGGTGGCGTACACGGTGTCGCCGTCGCGGACCACGTAGTCGACGGCCACCGTCGCCGACTGGAGATCGGAGACCCACATCTCGATCTCCACCGGTTCGTGCTGGTGGACCAGTTGGCGCCGGTAGCGGATCCGGTGCTCCACCACCACCGACCCGTCCTTGAAGAAGGCGTCGCCGTCGTTCGGCGCCATCCGGAAGATGAAGTCGACCCGCGCCTCCTCCAGGTAGCGCACATAGGAGACATTGTTGACGATTCCGTATACGTCCATGTCCGACCAGCGGATCGGGCAGAAGTAGCTGTGCCTCGCCATGACGCTCAGCTCCCCTCGGCGACCGCGTCGGCGGCCGGTCCGAAGGCGCCGGTGCGCTGCTGGAAGGCGCTCACGTAGTCGTCAGCGGCGATCGGCGCCCTCAGCAGCTCCGGGGAGAGGTTGAAGCCGCCGATCAGGGCGTCGGTGTACGGCCGGAGCCGCGCGCACAGCAGGTCCGCCTCCCGGGGCAGCCGCTCCACCTGCTCGGCGGTCAGCACACCACGCGCGAGGTACCAGCCGGCGTCCCGGCGCATCTCGCTCAGCCCGTACAGCGCGGCCAGCAGGCCGAGCGCCGTCCGCGCCGACTCGTCCTCCAGCGTGCCGACCGCGGCGGCGAAGCACTCCAGCGCGGTCCGCACGCCCCGGGCCCGGGCCATCTCCAAGCCGGTGTTGATGGTGCCGTTCCAGGCCTCGAAGTACGTCCGGTCGCCGGTGTCGTCCGCCATGGCCGCGGCGGCCTCCCGGAGCAGCTCCGCCTCCCGGTGCCGTACCACCGCCACCAGGAACGCGAGGTCCCCCAGGTCCCGGCCCGCCGGGTCGGGAGCCACGGCCGGCTCGGCGCCGTCGCCGTCGCCGTACTGCGCGATGATCTGCCCCGCGGTGGTGGCCAGCAGCACCTGGTTGTCACCCTCCGCGGTGACCAGGCCCTGGAGCAGCGACCCGTAGTCCGCGATCCGGTTCGCGCTGAAGATGCCCTGCGCACCGCAGCGCTCCCGGCAGGTGGCGACGACGTCGGTCATCTCCCAGGTGGACAGCGCCTTGGTGATCGACACCAGATGGTTCAGCTCGGCGGGGAGGGCGTCCTGAGCCGCCGCCGTGAACTCCCGCTTGGCATGGTTGAGCAGCAGCGTCATCGCGTACGTCCGGGACAGCGCGGTGTACAGCGCGAGCTGGTGGCTGCGGTACTCGATGATCGGCAGGTCGTTGCGGCCGGGCGCGTTGGTGAGCCGCTGCGCCGCGAACCGCAGCGCGATGTACACGCTCGCCCTGCCCGCACCCGTCGCCGCGCTGGACACGCACAGCCGGCCGGGCAGAATGCGGTTCATCGCCTGCAGGAACCGCTTGCGCCGATTGCCGGACGCCGGACGGAACACGCCGTCGTCGTCGAAGCCGCCCATGTCGCCATGGAGCAGCTGGCGACGCGGGACGCGCACGTTGTCGAACCAGGTGAGGCCGTTGTCGAGGCCCTGCACCGGCTTCTCCGGGCACGGCGCGGCGTGCACACCCTCGCACAACTGCTTCCCGTCGCTGATCCGGACGAGGAACGGGTACACGCCGTGGTCCTTGCCGTCCGCCTTCAGCCGGGCCATCACCACGGCCAGCTTGGGGACGTCCTGGAACCCGCTGTAGGACATGTGCTTCTGCGCGAGGGCGTCGGGCGTGTTCAGGACGAACGTCTCGGTGGCGGGGTCGTAGACGGCCTCGGTGCGCAGGGCGGCCACGTTGTTGCCGTAGCCCAGCTCGGTGGCCATGTACGGGCTGAAGGAGTCCAGCCGGTCCAGTTCATCGAACAGGTCCTTCAAGTCCTCCCGGTCACCGTGCTCCACGACGGTGCCGAAGGCCAGGTTGTAGTGCACCATCAGCAGCGAGAACGTGGAGACGTCCACCAGCGACGGCCACTCGGCCAAGGCAAACAGCCGCCATGGATCGGCCAGGATCTCCCGCGGACGTTCCAGTCCGGCGTGCACGGCTCGCGACCGTTCGTAGGCCAGTTTCCCGGCCTGGGTCATGTTCAGCCCTTCGCGGGAGTCGAAGACGGGGTCCAGCAGCAGCTCGTGCAGGTCCTGGTGCGTCTGCTCGTACCTGCCGTCGAAGAGCAGCCGGGACAGTCCGGCGGAGGCCGACGAGGTCATGTGTGGGTCCTTTCCCGCGGCTGTGACTCCCGCGGTGGGGTCGTGAGGGGACCGGCGGAGAGAGCCGCCGCGATCAGGCGGAGCTCGGGAAGGGTCAGGCCGAGGCGATCAACAGGGCCGCGTTCTGGCCGCCGAAGCCGAACGAGTTGCTCAGGGCCACGTCGACGCGGGCGTGGCGCGCCGCGCCGTGCACGACGTCCACCTCCACCTGCGGATCGACCTCGGCGGTACTCGCCGACGGCGGAATCACCCCGTGGTGCACGGTGAGCGCCGCGAACACGGCCTCGATGGAACCGGCCGCGCCCAGCGGGTGCCCGGTGACGCCCTTGGTTGAGCTCACCTGCACGTCCGGGCCGGCCACCCGGTGGATCACCCCCGCCTCGATGACGTCGTTGAGCGGGGTCGAGGTGCCGTGCGCATTGACGTAGCCGATGTCCCGGCCGGTCAGCCCGGCGTCCGCGAGCGCCGCACGGACCGCCAGTTCGGCGCCCTTGCCCTCCGGGTGCGGGGACGTCACGTGGTGCGCGTCCGCGGAGGCGCCGTACCCGATGACCCGGGCCACCGGCCGCACGCCCCGGGCCCGCGCGTGCTCCTCGGACTCCAGCACGACGACTCCGGCGCCCTCGCCCAGCACGAACCCGTCGCGGGCCGTGTCGAAGGGACGCGACGCGGTCCCCGGATCGTCGAGCCGTCGTGACAGCGCCCGCATCCTCGCGAACGAGGACAGGTACAGCGGCGTGATCGGCGCCTCGGCACCACCGGCCACGACGATGTCGGCCAGCCCCGACCGGAGCAGCTCGCGGCCCAGGCCGATCGCGCTGGCCCCGGCCGCGCACGCCGTGCAGGGGGCCAAGCACGGCCCGTTTGCCCCGATGTCGATCGCCACCTGGCCGGCGGCCATGTTGAGCAGCCCCATCGGGAGGGTCATGGCGGAGATCTCCTCCGGTCCCTCCTCCAGCAGTACGCGGTGCTGCGCCTCCAGCGTGGCGGTGCCGCCGGCGCCGGAGCCCAGGATCACCGCCACCCGTGAGCTGTCCGCCCACTCGCCCGGGACGAGCCCGGCCTGGTCCAGCGCCTCGCGCGTGGCGGCGATGGCGAACTGGGAGTAGCGGTCCCACTGCCAGGCGGTGCGCCCGAGAGCGGCCGGGGCGAAATCGGGCACCCTGCAGGCCATGGTCACCGGCAGGCCCTCCAGATCGGCGTGGTGCGCCGCCGTCGGCCGGCCCTCGACCACGCGGTCCCAGCTCTCCTTGACGCCGATACCGGCGGGAGTCACCAGCCCGATGCCGGTGACGGCGGTCGCGAAGCCGGTCATCGGACCGTGGCACCCCTCTTCTCGACCAGGGCGACGATGTCGGAGACCGTGGAGATCTCGGACAGCTCCTCGTCGCTGATCACGACGCCCAGGCGCTTCTTCAGGGCGGTGGCCAGTTCGAGCTGTGACAGGGAGTCGAGACCGAGGTCGTCGAAGGTGGCCTCGGGCACCACCGCCTCGGCGTCCAGATCGAAACGGGCGACGAAGACCTCGACGACGGAGTCGTGGGCAGAACTCATGATGTCTCCTCCTGGAAGGTTGTAGGGGTTGGAGAGGTGAAGAGGGAACAGGGGACGCGGAACCGAGGAGCCGTCAGTCGACGAACTCCGCCTGGAGCTCCGGCCACACGAGTGTGGTCGAGCCCCAGGACAGACCGGCCCCGAAGGCGGAGAGCAGCACCCGCTGACCCGCCTTCAGGTCCCCGCGGGCGACGTAGTCGTTCAGCAGCAGGGGCACGGACGCGGCCAGGGTGTTGCCGACCCTGTCGATGTTCACCGCGACCCGCTCCCCGGGAAGATCCAGCTCCTCCGCGACCGCACGCACGATCCGGATGTTGGCCTGGTGGCCGACGAACCAGTCGACGTCCGCCGCGGACCAGTCGGCGCGTTTGAGGGCCGCCTGCGCCGACTGCGTCATCCGCTCGACGGCCTGCGTGTAGAGGGGACGACCCTCCATCCGCAGGTACCAGTCACCTGTCGGCACCGTGCCGTGTCCCAGGCCCCCGTCGGCGGAACGCTGCCGGGAACCGCCCGCCGGAATGGCCAGCAGGTCGGCCAGCGCACCGTCGCTGCCGAGGTCGAACGGGCCCAGCGCGCCGGGCTCGTCCGGTTCGCCCTTGCGCAGGACGACCGCACCCGCGCCGTCGCCGAAGATCGGCGTCGTGGACCGGTCCTCCGGGTTCACGAGAGTGGTGAACGCCTCCGACCCGATGAAAAGCACGGTGTCGGCGGTGCCGGCGGCGATCAGGCCGGACGCGGTGGCGAGCCCGTACAGGAAGCCGCTGCACGCCGAGGTCAGGTCGAACGCGGCCAGCGGTCCCAGACCCAGCCGCGACGCCACCTCCGGCGCCACCGCAGGGCAAAGACGCTCGGGCGAGGTGGTCGCCACGACCACGGCGTCCACCCCGGGCACATCGGCCGACCGCAGGGCACGCTCACCGGCTGCCACAGCCATGCTCCCCGTCGACAGCCCCTCGGAGACGAACCGCCGCTCCCGGATGCCCGTCCTGGTACGGATCCACTCGTCCGTAGTGTCCAGGGTGCGGGAGAGGTCGTCGTTCGTGACCGCCACGGGCGGGAGGAAGCCTCCGATTCCCATCAGCACTGCCGTCATCTACTCACCCTCCTGAGGATCGCGGACACGGCCTCAACCTGATGCGGAAACGGCCTTGACCTGACGTGGAGCAAGGCTGGCCGAAGTCTCGAGGACCGGGCAATTGGCCGTTGGTACAGGCGCCACGGCCTGTACCAACGGCCAATTGAACGGCTGCCGCCCCGGATGCCAACCTCGCCGGGGTGACCACGACACCGACTGATCTCGCAGGGCTCCTCCCGGCCGGACGGGTGATCACCGACCCGTCCCGGGTGGCGTCCTTCGCCCACGACGAAGCGGCGGGCGCGCCCTACGCGCTCCCGGCGGCCGTGGTGCAGCCCCACGACACCGCCGAGGTGGCGGCCGTCGTGGCCTACTGCGCGGAGCGCGGCGTGCCGGTGGTGGCCCGCGGGGCCGGCACCGGCCTGTCCGGCGGCGCCAACGCGGTCGAGGGCGCGGTGGTGGTGTCCTTCTCGGCGATGGACCGGGTCCTGCGCATCGACCCGGACGAGCGGCTGGCCGTCGTGCAGCCCGGCGTCGTCAACGAGGACCTGCGTGCCGCGTGTGCCGCCAAGGGCCTCTGGTACCCGCCGGATCCGGCCAGCGCCCCCTGGTCCACCATCGGCGGGAACGTCGCCACCAACGCGGGCGGACTGTGCTGCGTGAAGTACGGCGTCACCCGGGACTACGTGCTGGGCCTCGAGGTGGTCACCGGTCGCGGTGACGTGGTCCGGCTGGGACGGCGCACCGCCAAGAGCTCGGCCGGTTTCGAACTGGCCGGTCTGCTGGTCGGTTCGGAGGGCACCTTGGGCCTGGTCACCGAGGTCACGGTGCGGCTGCGGGGCGAGCGCACCCAGGAGCACACCGTCGTGGGCTACTTCGCCGACCTGCAGAGCGCCGGCCGGGCCGTCGCCCGGGCGGTGGCCTCCGGTGTGGTCCCGAGCGCCCTGGAACTCGTGGACCGTTTCTCCCTGCGCGCCGTCGACGAGTGGAAGAACATGGGCCTCACCGACGGTGGCGACGTGCTGTTGCTGGCCCGCTGTGATGCGCCCGGCGCGGTGGGCGCACAGGAGGCGGACACCGTGCTGGCCTGCTTCGAGGCGGCCGGTGCCACCTGGAGCGCGCGGTCCGGCGACCCGGCCGAGGCGGACGCCCTGTTCGCGGCCCGGCGCCTGGTCTACCCCGCGCTGGAACGCCTGGGCATGGTGCTCAGCGAGGACGTCTGCGTCCCCCGCAGTCTCCTGCCCGAGATGCTCGCCCGCCTCGAGGACATCGCTGCGCGGCACGGCGTGCACATCGCCACCCTGGCGCACGCCGGGGACGGCAACCTGCACCCGATGCTGGTCGTGCCGCGCGGCGACGAGCGGGAACTCGCCCGCTGCCGCGGGGTGTTCGAAGAGGTCGTCGACCAGGCGCTCGCTCTGGGAGGCACGGTCACCGGCGAGCACGGCGTGGGCCTGCTGAAGATGCGCGGCCTGGCCGACGAACTGGGCCCGGCGGTACTGGACCTGCACCGTGGCATCAAGCGGGTGTGGGATCCGGCGGGCATCCTCAACCCGGGCAAGGTCTTCACCACCTGACGCCGGCGGCCGCAGCCCCCGACGGACAGCGGCCGTCGGCTCGGACGACGGAGTACCGAATGGCAAGAACTACATCCGGCAGGGGGTGCTCGGACACTCGGCGCTCGATGCGGCTGCCCGCCGGAGACCCTGAGACGGTTCCGCTCCTGCCACACCGGCGTCGGGATCGCCTGGGACGACATCGCCCGCCAGGGCCTGCCGCTGCCGCCCGTCGGCCACGTGGTTTTGGCACTCGAGGATCGGCGGCGGCCTGCCACGACCGCGTGGCCGCCTCCAACTCCCCGGCCGCGGCTACGTCCCCGCTGCACGTCCTCGCCCGGCGCTGGCCGCACCGACCCCTGCTGCAACAGACCGCGCAGGTCCATGTCGGACGTTCCGCCGCTGTCCGGCAAGAGCGGTCGTGCAAGGCGATGATCAGCCGCGTACGCTCCTGCACGAGGTGGACGACTCGGTTGCCGGGCGCCGACCGGCCGCCGACAAACGTCGGGGCCCGGAACTCGCAGCACAGCCGCATCGAGGAGAGGCCGGGCACGCCGGAAAAGGAAGACCCCGCCCGCGGCCCCGTAGGGCAGCCGGCTTCGCGGGAACAGATCGTGCCGAGGCACACCGCAACCGGGCTCGTGACGGTACCTCCCGGCTCTTTCCACCATCGCGGGACAGAGCATGAGACGTGTCCCTCAGCGGACGGACGGTTCCTTCCGGTTCTGCCAGGCATGGCGCACCATCATCTCGATGTCGAGCGGATCGGACGGACCGGCCTGCTGATCGGGCCAGACTCTGGAGATCGGATGCGACGCCTCGCGGGTCTTGTTACCCGGCAAACGGGTCACTGCCACCATTACCCTCGCCCAGTCGTAGCACCCCAGGTAGCCGAGGGGCGCCGGCGCCACGGTGTCCGGTCGGACCAGCGACACCGCCAGAGCGGCAACGACCGTGAGCGCCGCCACGGCAACCATGACCAGCCGGGCCCTGCCTGCCGACGATCGTCCGCCGGGCAGGTCGCCTCCCCGGCCGGAGCCGGGCTGCGCTGAGCCATAGCCAAGAAGTTCACCACGCCCTCGGCGGTCACCGTCGTCGCTGTCCAGCCAGGAGGCGTCCGTCAGCCGTGCGAAGGCCACCAAGGGTGTCCCCTCGTCGTCCCACGTAGTCATGCCGCGCTCAACGACCAGTCACGCTCAACGACCAGTCAGACGAAGAGCAACGAGCCCGACGGCCTCGTAATGACAACGTCACCGCACCCGCAAGTCGGTCTCCCTCCGACACCAGGACCGTCAGCGCTGAAAATACTCAGTGTGCCGACAGGCCCAGGCGTTCCCTGGCGTTCCTCAGGTCGGCGGTGAGCGCGTCGCTCATCGGATCCCCGGCTCGTTCCAGTATGTCGACGAGAACGGCCGCTCCGGCCAAGGCTCTCTCCTCGGCCTCGCGCAGCGGCACGGTCGCGGTGGAGTCGCCGGTGTTCAAGGTGGTCCAGCGGCGGGCGGCATCGCAGAGGAGCAGTGCCTCCCAGAGTACGCGCAGGGCCGCGGGAAGGCGGTCGGATGCGATCAGCTGGTGGCCGATCCGGGCGAGCGAAGTGACCTGACGTGGCACAGCATTGACCACGTTCATCCGGCCGGTAGCCGAGAACCTGGCTCCGTCCCCGCCGCAGAGGGAGAGTCGCAGCGTCCGGATCTCCGGCGGATCCAGAGCGCCGGCCCGCACGCCGCCTGCGAGCCTCGCGGACTCCGTCCGCTCCGCTTCCAGCAGCACCTCCCGCAGACTCGGCGCAAGCACCGACCCGAACTCCCGCTCCATCTCCGCGATCCGATCATGCGACCCGCGGGCGGCCATGGCCAGATGTCCGGCCGCCTCCGCATCCCGCCCGGCCTCTCTCAGGTGGACACCGATCCGGGCATGAGCCCCGGAACTCCCGCCCCGGCCGAGTTCTGCGGCCTCCAGAATCAAGCCGTCCACGGCCAGCGCCGCGTCCCACTGCCCACGCGCCGCCTCCAGCATGGAGACGACCGGGGCGGCGAAACCGATCGCGTACGGGATCGCCTCAGGGCCGATCCCGCCCATCTCCTGGTATCGGGCGAGGGACTCCTGGCCGCATTCCAGAGCCAGTTCATGGTCCCCTACCCGCAGTTGGATCCCCGCCCCGACCGCGAGGATCCGGGCCGCGTCCCCGGACCGGTCCGAGAAGGGAGTGAAGGCTCCCGCCCGCATGTACCCACCGATCGACATGTCCAGATCGCTGAGGGCGCTGAAGGGACGGTCCCACTCGGCATAGGCCCGGGCCCTTCGTAGCCGGACATCGGCCGTCAGCAAGACCGCGGGAACGGGACCCGTCTCCTGCCGGTCACCCCGCTGCTCACCCTCCTTCCGGGTGGCAAGCTGCTCCGACTCCATCCGCTGGTACAGCTCCTCGGCCTGGTCCAGGGCTGCGACTGCACCGGTCACGTCTCCGACATCAGTCCTGGCCCGTCCCATGGCGTAGAGCAGTCCCGCTCTGGCCTGGGGAACCTCAGGCAGGTCCGGGGAGGCGGCGTCCAAACGGTCCAGGGCGTGCTGCGCCCGCACGAACTCGGCCAGCGCCTGTGCCGGCCCCTGGCTCTGCTCGGCGGCGAGCCCCCGTTCGTAGGCCGTCCGGTACTCCTGGATCGCCTGCTCGGTACGATCCCGGCCCTGAGAGGCTCCGCGCCGCCGAAATATCTTCATCTTCCCTATATCCCCCTTGAGTTGACTACATCCAGCCGTCCGGTGAAACGTCGACATCCTGTCACGGCGTCTCCACCGGATGCCCTTGTTCACTTCGAAGGGGTCTGTCACAGGTTCCCTGGCCGACTTGTGCCGGTGTGTCGGTCCGCTCGCGGGTGTTGGCGAGGCGTGCGGCGCCTGCGATCGACGGACGGCCTGACCTCAGGTGCGCGGCGATGGCGGCGGCGCCTCGGCTCGGCTCGAGCGTCGGATCAGGGGAACGGCAGGGGCGGTCCAGCCGCGCGCGTCCGTCGGGTGCCGTGATGCCGGGGGTCGGCGTCTTGGTAGGCGCGGTCGGCCAGGATCGGGACGCCCTGGCGTTCGCAGATCCGGATGATGCGGTGGGTGCGGGCTGCGGTCAGGTCGTGGGTGCGGCCCGGCAGGGCGGGCGAGAGGTCGAGTGCGGCAGGATGGAGAACCAACAGGGCTCCTGTGCCAATGGGTTGAGACTTCGAACACCTCCCCCAACGGCCCGGGGGCCTTGTGCGTTGCGGCCCTCACCTCGTCCTCACCGGCGTCACCCGATCAGTGAGCGTTTTCAGCGTTGCTTCTCCAGGGTGAGGACGGCTTTGGTGATGACGCTCATGCGGTTGGGGCTGATGCGGGATCTGCGGAAGATCTGCCAGGACTTCAGTCGTGCCATGCCTCGTTCGACGGGTGCCCAGGCTGCGGACAGAGCCCGGTTCTGGGTCCGCTCGGTGAGGGTGAGTTCACCGCCTGGCGGGCGGCGCTTGGCAGTGGTGACCCAGTCGCCCGCACCGATGTAGGCCATGTCGGCGAGGATCGGGATGCCCTG
>NZ_KZ626873.1 GCF_002911015.1 Streptomyces populi | reverse complement strand
CCGCGGTGGGCGGAGGCCGTCGGCCCCGGCGCCCTCAGCCGAGTCCGTACGCGGCCGATGCGTACGGGGCCGCCTGCTCCGGGGTGAGGTAGCGGGAGACGCGTACGAGGACCGGGCCGTGGACGTAGTCGTACTCGGCCAGGGCCGGGGAGGACTCGGCGATGCCGCGGATGTACTCCGCGCGCGCCCTGGCGTCCGACGCGTCGGCGAACACCTCGACGGCGCCGCCGCGTTCGACGGCGCCGGGGTCCGCTCCGGTCACCTGGGAGGCCTGGACCCAGCTGTCCGAGAAGGTGACCTTGGACGTGTACTCGCCCGGGCGGCCGAGCAGGTGGTTCGGGTCGTTCTCCGCCGTGACGGTTCCCGTCAGGGTCGCCGTCCGCACCCGTGCGGACAGGGACCGGAACGCGGCCCCCGCCGTGAGCTGTCCGTCCGCGCGCGTGCTCGCCCTCGCGGGTTCGTGCGCGTCGGCCGGGGTGTTCGAGGGCGCGTTGCCGCACGCGGTCAGGAGAGCCAGGAGGGCGACGACGGGTGCGACGGCCGAAGAGGCGGCGGAGGTGGTTCTGTGCATGCCGGAGATGCTGGCGGTCGAGCCGTCGTGGTGTGTCCGTGTAGCGGAGTCGTTACGCGGTGTTCCCATGATCGAGGCCGTGTTCGACCGGTGCGTGCGGGAGCTTCGCCGGGTGCGGCGGGGCGGGGGAACCGGCAGGGCTTCCCGTGCCGGTGGGGTGAGGTGTCGAAGACCTCACCCCACGGCACGGGAGCCCCGCTCGTCCTCGGACCGGGCGGCGTCACCCGGTCGAGGCCGCGCCGGAAGGCTTCCCGCGTCGTCCTGCGGGGAGCCCTCAGGACCGCCGGCGCCTGCGTGCCGTGGCGAACAGGACCGTGCCGGCGCCCGCGGCGAGGACGCCCGCCGCTCCGGCGATCCACGGCGCGGCTCCCGCTCCCTTGCCCGGCACCTTCACGACGATGGCGGCGGTGTCGTTCCCCGTGTCGCTGTTGCTCTCGCGCAGCACCTCCAGCCCCACCTTGCCGGGCTTGAGTGCGGACGCCTTGTCGATGCGCAGCTCGAAGGGCCACACGAGGCGCTCACCGGAACCGACCCACCACTCGTTGTTCTCGCCCCTGCACGTGTAGACGCGGCCACCGGGCCTGGTCTCGTGGTCGTCCTCCGTCCAGCACCGTTTCGGAACCTTCACCACGGTCGTGCCCGGAGGAATCGTGATCGTCGTCTGGACCGAGGGATCTTCGAGGGGCTCGGTGCCCGTCCAAGTGCGCATTCCGCCGGGGCCGTTGTCGCGGTATCCGACCTGCACCGTGACCACGTCGCCCGGCCGTCCCTCCGCCGAGGCGCCGACGGCTTCGACGTCCGCCGTGGTGTCGACCTTGTAGGCCGGTCCGAGACCCCTGGAATGCGGCTTGCCCGGAGGTGCGCTGTCCGGGCGCGGTACGAGCTTCAGCTCGGGTCCCTTGCCGGGGTGGACGTCGGTCATCCTCCTCAGCTGGTCCGTGTCGCCCAGATGGCTGATCAGCACCGTGCCGAGTGCGTCGTCGTCGATCCTGAGCGGGCCCGGGGACACGTCGAAGGAGTCGCCCACCTCGATCGTGTCGTCGAAGTGACAGACCGCCGCCGGGAACGCCAGGTCGGTGAGGGTCCCCGGATCGCTGTCCATGGGGAGGGGCAGCTTGCCGTACGTGCAGTTGCCGAACTCCTGCTTGAACGAGCCGTGCGCGGCATGCATGGAGAAGTCGGTGCCCTTGAGCGTGTTCGCGCCGAAGTAGGTGAAGCCCGCCCCGGGACGCACCTCGGCGCCGGGCTTCACCTCTCCCTTCACCGCTCCCGTCGCGCGGTCCTGGACGAACCCCTCGTCCTTGATGTCGACCTTCCACACCCGTTCGGTGATCGCGGCTCCGTCGGCCCGTCCGCTGACCCGGATCTCGCCGGTGGTCCCGCCCCGCGCGCCCTTCAGGCTCCGCACCCGGAAGTGGCCGAGCCGGGTCGTCCTACCAGGTGCGGGGGCTTCCTTGCCCTGGCAGACCAGGACGCCCTCGGTCTTCTTCTCGCATCCGGAGAAGGGGGTGGTGACGTCCACGGCCCCGACGAGCGAGCTGTAGTCGACGGTGAGCGTGTACGACGTGATCTTCGTCTTGCCCGTGTTGGTCAGCGTCACGTGATTCACCGCGTTCGGGTCCATGTCCGTATAGGGCACGGCCTCCAAGGTGTAGCTGCCCACGGTGCCGCCGCCGGCACCCGAGGCGACCTCCAGCCCCGCACCGGCGGCGACCGCATGCTCGGGCGGCACACCCGCCGTCGTGACCACTGCCAGTAACCCGGCCGCGGCCCACGCCCCCCGCGGCACTTGGGTCACCTTCATGGAACCCCTCCCAAGACCAAGCAATACACGCCGTGAACGGCGCGAGAACAATGACCTTCTAGACAAGACGGGGTGCCGAAAGGTTGTGCGGGCTCCGGCGGCGCGGGCCGAGGCTGTGGCGTGGTCGACCGGTGAGGCCGGACGCGATGGATCCGGTCAGCCGAGCAGGAGCAACATCCTTGACAGCGTGCGCAGTTCGTCGTCCGGGTGGTCGTTGCCCGAGAAGGGGGAGTCGGGGAGCAGGCGCTTGGGGGAGGAGACGTAGGAGCGGAGGACGGGGTGGAGTTCCTTCGGGGAACGGCCCGTCGCGACGAGGGCCTTGAGGGCGCTGACGCCGACCGGGCTGGGGCCGGCCAGCTCGGCGAGGACGGGGACCGCGCGGTCCGGGGATCCGGTGATCCAGTGGTGGGCCTCGGCGGCCGCCTTGCGCGTCCAGTCGTAGCCGGCTTCCAGCAGGGGCTCGACGAGGGGGAGCAGCGGAGCGGCGGCGCCGCCCAAGGGCTCCAGGCCGCTCAGGTACCAGTGGGTCTGGCCCTTGGACGAGAGCAGTTCCTCGTGGACGCGGAGAGCCACGGAGGGGTCGTCGGTCAACCGGTGGTGGGCCACGGCCGCCGTCCCCCTCAGCGAGGGGTCGCCGCTCCCCGTGGCGTCGAGCAGCAGGTCGACGACCTCCGGTGTGCGTACGCCGTTGGCGCCGAGTCGGCGGGCGGCGACGATGGCCGCGCGGCGGGACTTCAGGCAGTCGACCAGTTCGGGCCGGGCGGCGACGGCCGCGGTGGTGCCGAGCGGGTCCAGGGCCTGGACCAGGGCGATGCCGTCGTTCCCGGTGGCGCCCGCGGCCAGTTCGCGGCGGATCACGGGTATCAGCCGGTCGGCGGCCTCCGGGAAGTGCCGGGCCGCCGCTTCGAGCAGCCGCGCGGTGGGGCGTTCGAGCACCAGGTCCAGGGCGCGGGGGTCGCGGGAGTTCACCAGGGCGAGGAGCGCCGGTTCGGCGAACTCGTCGGCGGCGCCCGCGTACCGGTGGAGCGCGTCCTGGAGATCGGCGTCCGGTTCGGGCGCATGGCCGATCCAGTGGCCGATCGTGCGGAGCAGGGCGTTGGGCTTGTCCTGGTGGGGCAGGGCGGCCAGCGACAGGGCCAGGACCTCGTGCTCGCGGTCGCGCCACTTCTCGGCGATTCCCCCGGCCAGCCAGGAACCGCGTGAGCCGACGTCCCCGGCCGCGATCCAGCGGGCGGCCACGGTGAGGGCGACGTCCGGCTCCCGGCCGAGCAGGTCGGTGAGCCGCTGGTCCTGGGTGGTGGTGTCCGACCACGGGTAGTCGTCGTCCCCGGGGTCGGGCTCGGCGCCGTCCTCGGCGAAGACCTCCACGAGCTCGGGCGCGTACGGCGGGCCGGACCGTTCCGCGGCCAGCCGGGCCGCGGCGAGCCTCACCTCGGACAGCGGGCTGTCCAGGGGTTCCAGCCTCCGGCCGAGCAGGTTCAGGACGATCAGCGCGTCCGCCCGTACCGCCGGGACGGGGTCGTCGGCGTAGAGGCCGTCGACCCGTTCGACGGCCAGGGCCCGCAACGCGTCCGGGAGCACGTCGGCCACGGCCGCGACCGTCCGCAGCGCCGCCCGGCGCACCCCGCGCCCGGGGTCGTCGAGGCACGGCAGCAGCTCCGGGAGCACCTCGCGGAGTTCCGCGCAGACCGCGGCGACGTGACTGCCGGGCCAGCGCGGCGACTCGACGAAGCCGGGGTTGTGGTCGGCGAGGACGGCGAGCAGCATCAGCAGGTCCTCGCGCTTGTGCGGCGCGTGCAGCACGGCGTGGGCGAGGAAGGGGACGGCGGGGGCCGAGGCCTGGTAGATCGAGCCCTGGTGGTGGATGTTGCCGTAGAGCTCGTAGACCGCCTCGTCGGCCGTTTCCTCGCCGTCCTCGTAGAGCGCCCTGATCAGCTCGGGCACGTCCTCGGCGGGGCCGTAGGCGTGGGTCAGGTCGGACCACCGGACGTCGTCCAGCTCGGCCGGAGATCTCATGCGCGCGCTCCTCGACTGATCAGCTGCGCCGACCATATCGACCGCCTCCGACGGCAACGCTCGTGTGCCATTGCGCGGACGCCCGGGGCGGCCATCCGCTCGGCGACGATCTGTTCGGCGACGATCTGTTCGGCACGAGCGGGAAGGTGCTGTGGTGCGAGGCGGGGCCGTCGCCCCGCGGCGGTCCCGGTGCGCGTCGGCGCGTGACCGGCAGGGCCCCGGTTCCGGGGCCTCGCCGGGAGGTGTCAGCGCATGTACGGGTTGCCGGGCGTCTGGGCCGCCCAGGGGCCGCCCGCGCCGGCCATGGCGTTCCGCGGGGTGGGCTTGTCGAACAGCGGGCCCAGCAGCAGCCATACGGCCAGGGCCAGGCAGGAGATGGCGATCAGTCCCAGGGCCGTGTCCCCCTTGCCCGCCGGGAGGTCCGCCAGCGACAGCGACCCCACCTCGTAGAGCGCGAACGCGCCGAAGGCGCCCCAGTCGGCCCCCCGGCCCCGGCGGATCGCCACGTACAGGAAAGGCACCCATACCAGCAGGCCGACCGAACCGACCGCCAGAACCGACCACGCCAGCCGCTGGAACCAGCCGGCTTCCAAGCGCTTGTGCATCACGCCCCCGAATACCGCATCGAACCCCCGAGAGGATTCCCGGGCTCCCGAGAAACCGCCCGGGGGCGCCATACTCCCATCCGGCAGGTCACGCGTGCTCGTGTTCGGCTTTCAGGGAGGTCACGATCCGGGCGGTCAGCTTCTTCGCCGTGGCCGCGCCGTTGTCGTGTCCGTCGGTGGACATCACCGTGACGACGTCCGTCCCGGACTGCGCGGCGATCAGGGTCGACCCGTTCTCCCAGGCGCTGTTGGTCAGGGTGATCGTGTAGGCCGCGTCGCCGAGACCGGCGGTGTCGGCACCGGCGACCTTCACCTTGGTGTGCGTGTCCGCGTCGGTGTAGGTCGCGCAGGAGCCGACGGCCTTCTTCAGGTCCGCCATCACCTTCGCCGCGGTCGTGCCGCGGAAGGTGTCGATCTCCTGGGCGATGTCCTCGGACGTGTTCTTGTTGACGTAGTCGTTCTGGGCGAAGGAGACGCCCGAGGCGCCGGTGATCGCTATCCAGCTCGTACCGCCGAGCAGCTTGCAGTCGGGCTTCGCCACGGGCGAGGAGCTCGGCGCGGTGTACGTGGTGCCGGTGTCCCGCGCGCCGCTCGGGTCCACCGCGAAACCGGCGGCGAAGAAGGAGGCGGGCGCCAGTGCCTTCTTGAGCTGCGCGCCCGTCAGCAGACCGGCGTTGGGGTCCTTGGACGGCTTCTTCGCCGTGGCGGCCGTGTCCGAGGTGCCGTCGGTCGAGGAGGAGCAGGCGGTGAGGGCGAGCGGGAGCACGGCGGCGGCGAGCAGCGCCTTGGCCGCGAAGGGGAGGTGACGCATCGGGATCTGTCCTTCGGAGATGAGGTCGGAACGGGCGAGCGCCCGTCCGGGCGGTGCTTTCGGTTGCGGGACCGTGGACGCGCGGGTCGCGCACGGTCGGTGTGGTGCGATGTCCTGAGGTGCTCGCGCCGCCGGTGCGGCGTCGGCGGGCCGGGCGTACGGCGACGGGTCAGCCGGTTCTCTTCCAGGTCCCGCAGCCGGACGTCCTGAAGTAGGTGTCCTCGCGGCTGATCGTGACGACGGCCGTGCCGGTGACGTCGCCTTCCGCGATGAGCGAGGCCGGGCCGCGACCGGGGTCCTTGGAGCGTTCCCAGTGGCAGGAGCCGGTGGTGTTGCCGGTGGTGCGGTAGGTGCCGGGTTCGACGTCCGGGCCGACCCGGAAGTCGCCGGTCCCCGTGAACGCGGCCCTTCCCTTTCCGGCCGTGTCGGCCGTGCCGGTGTGCTGCCGGGTGCCGGGCCGTGGAGTCGTGGACGCCGAAGGGCCCCTGTCGGTGCCGTCGGCCGTACGGCCGTGGTCGGCGCTGCCTGCGTTCGCCGAGACGACGCCGATGACGACGAGGCCCACGGTGGCACTCAGTGCGGCCCTGCCCTTCATGCCCACGGCTGTTCCCTCCCCGGCGGACGCCGTGATGGCGGCCGCTCGTTCGCTGGGTCAATAAGACCAGAGGCTGTGAATCGAGTCAACACGGTTCACGCGATATCTTGCGTGCGTGGCGTGAACGGGCAGATCTTGCCCGCGTCGGTATGCTCGGCGTCACACAGGGGCGAGTCGGGGCGAGAGGGGCGAGGCGAGTGCAGGACAACGCGACCGAGGTGACCGCCGCCGGAATCGCACGGCTGGCCGGCGTCGGCCGCGCGGCCGTGAGCAACTGGCGCCGTCGGCACGCCGACTTCCCCAAGCCCGTCGGCGGCACGGAGACCAGCCCGTCGTTCGCCCGCGCCGAGGTCGAGACCTGGCTGCGCGACCAGGGGAAACTCGCCGAAGTGCCCCTGCGGGAACGCGTCTGGCAGCAACTCGTCGGCCACCCCGAGGGCCCGGCCGCCGCACTCACCCACGCCGGCTACGTGCTGCTGCTCATCCACGACCGGCCGGCGAGCTGGCTCGAGGCGAGCGCCGGCTCCGACGAGCGCCTCGCCGCGCTGCTGCCGACCGCGCTGGAGCAGGCCGTCACCCCGCGGTTCGGCCCGGTGCGAGGCGAACGGGGTGTTCACGCCGAAACGGACACGGCGTCCTCGACGGCTGTGAACCGACCGGTTACGGTGAACCCACCGGTGACTGTGAACACCCCGGAAGGCGGTCCAGGAGGATCGCCGGCCCCGCACACCCCTGCCGCTCACACAGCCCTCACAGCCCTCACAGCCCCCGCAGGCCCCGCCGCCCCCGCGGTCCCAGCCCCCGCCGCCGCGGTGCACCTCCCCACCGGCCCCCAACTGCTCCCCTCCGCCCCCCTCCTCCGCGGTGTGGCCGAACTCGCCGCCGAGCTGGGTGCCCGCCAGGCCTTCGAGTTCCTGCTCGGACGGCACCTCGACGCCAACCCGCGCCAGTACACGCCCACCCCCACCGAGCTCGCCCGCCTCATGGCCGACCTCGCCGGCCCCGCCCGCACCGTCCTCGACCCGGCCTGCGGCACCGGCGCCCTGCTGCGCGCCCTCGACGCCCGCCCCGGCCAGGAACTCCACGCCCAGGACAGCGCCCCCGAACTCGCGGCGCTCACCGCGCTCCGGCTCGCCCTGCACGGCCCGGCCACCGTGCGCGCGGCCGTCGGCGACACCCTGCGTGCCGACGCCTTCCCGCGGCTGCGCGCCGACACCGTCCTGTGCCACCCCCCGTTCAACGAACGCAACTGGGGTCATGACGAACTGGCCTACGACCCCCGCTGGGAGTACGGCTTCCCGGCCCGTGCCGAGTCCGAGCTGGCCTGGGTGCAGCACGCGCTGGCCCGGCTGCGGGACGGCGGCACCGCCGTCCTGCTCATGCCGCCCGCGACGGCCTCCCGCCGTTCCGGCCGCCGCATCCGCGCCGACCTGCTGCGCCGCGGCGCGCTGCGGGCCGTCGTCGCGCTTCCGGTCGGCGCGGCGGCCCCGTACAACATCCCCCTGCACCTGTGGGTGCTGCGCCGGCCCGAGAAGGCGCCCGGCCGGCCCGAGGTGCTGCTCGCCGACACCGGGCAGTTCGCCGGCGAGGGGCGCGGCGGTCCCGACTGGGGGGCCGTCAGGGACGTCGTGCTCGACGCCTGGCGGGCCCACGACCGGGACGGCACCCTCCAGGAGCGGCCCGGTCTGGCGCGTTCCGTGCCCGTCATCGAACTCCTCGACGACGACGTCGACCTCGCCCCGGCCCGCCACCTCCCGCCCCCGGCGGCGGCCGACGGCGCCGAGCAGCTCGCGGCCGTGCGCGAGTGCCTCGACGAGACGCTGCGCCTGGTCACCGGTCTCACTCCTCCTCCCGCCACGACGGCGGGGCCCGCCCGCTGGCCGCTCACCACCGTCGGCGAGCTCGCCCGCGGGAGCGCCCTGGTGATGCGTACGGGCGGCAACGGCGGCCCCACGCGGGTGCCCGTCCTCACCGACCACGACGTCCTCGCCGGCACCGGCCCCACCGGGACCCTGCCCGAGAGCGACGACGAAGCCGTGCTGACACGGGCGGGCGACGTGGTGGTGCCGGTGCTCGGCGGCGGCTCGGTGGTCCGGGTGGTCGACGGCACGACGGCGGGCGCCGTCCTGGGACGCAACCTCGTGCTCCTGCGCCCCGATCCCGCGGCGCTCGACCCGTGGTTCCTCGCCGGGTTCCTGCGGGGCACCGCCAACAACCGCCAGGCCAGCAGTTACGCGTCCACCGCCACCCGTCTCGACGTGCGCCGGCTGCAACTGCCGCGGCTCCCGCTGGACGAACAGCGCCGCTACGGCGCCCGGTTCCGCGCGCTCGACGAGTTCGAGCGGGCGCTCAGGCACGCGGGCAGGCTGGGGGACCAGCTCGTGCGCGGCATGTACGACGGGCTGACGGACGGGACGGTGCCCCCGGGCTGAGGCCCCGCGCCCCCCACCCGTCACCCGGGTCGCGGGGCCCGCCCTTCGCGGCCGCCCGCGGCGTCGTCCGAGGTGATCGGTACGACAACGGCTGCGTACAACCCGGGACCGGTCGTCCGTGTCGGGCTATACGCTCGAACTCCTATCGAACCCAGGTCCGGGAGCAGTCATGTACGGCCACGGCGGGACGCCACCCACCCGCGGCGCGGTAACCGTCATCGCGTTGCGGGTGCTGTACGCCTCCTCCGCGATCCTGTCGTGGGGTCTGTTCGCCTGTGTCCCGTTGTTCCGGGTGGCGGTCCAGCGCGGGCGGTGGTTCGACTGGGCGGCGGCCTGGGCGTCGCTGCCGGTGTCCTTCGGCGCGCTCATGGTCGTCGGCACGGTGCCGTACAGCGACAGCAGGGGCGATGTCGCGCTGACCGTGGCGCTGCTCCTCGGCGTCGGCAGCGCCGCGTACTACCTGACCAGCGACATCCGTTTCCACAACGAGCGGCGGCGCTCCATGGCGTACGCGCCGACCCACCCGTGGACCGTGCCCGGGCCGTACGCCGGTCCGCTGTCCGCGCCGCCCGCCCCGCCGTACCCGGGCGTCCTCGTGCCGCAGCCGGCGCCTCCCGTACCGGGGGCGTACCCGCCGGTGCTCCAGCCCCCGCCGCAGCGGGTCGCGCCCGCCCGCATCGACCAGGTGCGCGCCGAGCTCGACGAGCTCAGCGACTACCTGCGCAGCCACGGGGACCGGCGCGACGGCGACCACGAGGGCGGACGGTGACCGGGGAAGCGGGGCACGTCGTCGCCGGGCGGTACGAACTGGCCACGCTCATCGGGCAGGGAGGCATGGGCCAGGTCTGGACGGCCTACGACCAGCGGCTCGACCGGCGGGTCGCGGTGAAGCTGCTGCGCCCCGACAAGGTGGCCGGCCAGGAGGCCGACGAACTGCGCCGCCGCTTCGCGCGCGAGTGCCGGGTGACCGCCCAGGTCGACCATCCCGGACTGGTCACCGTGCACGACGCGGGCAGCGAGGGCGAGGAGCTGTTCCTCGTCATGCAGTACGTGGACGGCGCCGACCTCTCCGACCACCTCGCCGAGCACGACCCCTACCCGTGGCAGTGGGCGGTCGCGGTCGCCGCGCAACTGTGCGCCGTGCTGAGCGCCGTGCACGCGGTGCCGATCGTCCACCGCGACCTCAAGCCGCGCAACGTGATGGTGAGGCAGGACGGCACGGTGACCGTGCTCGACCTCGGGGTCGCCTCCGTCATGGGCACCGACACGACCCGCCTCACGCACACCGGCTCCCCCATCGGCTCGCCCGCCTACATGGCGCCCGAGCAGGCGATGGGCGGCGCGGTGGGCCCGTACACCGACCTGTACGCGCTCGGTGTGCTGGTGCACGAACTGCTCAGCGGCGACGTGCCGTTCAAGGGCTCGACGGCGCTCGGCGTGCTGCACCGGCACCTGTACGAGCCGCCGCTGCCCGTACGCCGGCTGCGTCCCGAGATACCGGAGGCGCTGGAGGACCTGGTCCTGCGGCTGCTCGCGAAGGACCCGCAGCACCGGCCCGCCTCGGCGCAGGAGGTGTACGAGGACCTCGTGCCGCTCCTGCCCGCGCGCGGAACACCCACCGGGGCGCCGCTCGATCCCACGCGCCCCTTCCTGCGCCCGCACGCCCCCTGGCCGGACCGCGCGCGCACGCCCGCGCCCCGGCCCGCCCCCGAGGCGCGGGCCGCGGAGAAGGCAGACGTCGCCGACGCCGTCGACGAGGTGAAGCGCCTTCTGGGCGAGGGCCGCATCACCCAGGCCGTCGACGTCCTCGGCGCGATCCTGCCCGTCGCCGCACGGCAGCACGGCGAGCGCTCCCCGGTCGTGCGCACCCTGCGCAAGCAGTACGCGGCCACGCTCATGGACGACGGCCAGTACCGGCGCGCGCTGCCCGAACTGCGCCGCCTCGCCGACGAACGCGCCGCCGAAGCCGGCCCGGCCGACCCCCAGTCCCTGCGCCACCGCTACGAATCCGCCCAGTGCCTGGAGCAGTTGGGCGACCCGGCGGCGGCGCTCGCCGAGTACCGGGCGCTGCTGCCGTACTACGAGAACCAGTCCACGGCCGACGACCCGGAAACCGCCCTCGACGTCCGCCGCCGCATCGGCCACCTGCTGCTGGCGCTCGGCGACCGCGCCGCCGCCCACGACACACTGGCCCGGCTGCTGCACGACGTGGAGCGCCTGCACGGCCCCGGACACCCGCTCGCGGCCGAGATCCGGAGCGCCCTGCACTGGCTGGGGCAGGTGCGTGGCTAGTTTTTGCCGTGTCCTGAGAGGATCTTGTGACTCTCCAGGGGCTTTCTTTCCCGAACGGGCATGCGCGGCCGGTTAGGTTGCGCTCTGTTCCGTGCCGTGTGCGTCACGCTCCGCGCGACGTGCGTCTCGTCGCACAACCGGCCGGCATCACCGGCACGACCAGGGGTGGATCCACATGTCCGAGCACCGTCAGTCGAAGAAGCGCCGGTACATCACGTGGGGGGTGGCCGGGGCCGCCGTCGTGGCCGGCGCCGGGATCGCGGCACAGGCGTCGATGGCGACGACCACGTGGCCGGCCCAGAGAACCTACACGGGCCGCGCCTTCGACACCTGCGCGGCGCCCTCGTCGGCCGCCATGAAAGCCTGGAACACCGGCTTCTACGGCGCCGCCGCCGTCTACATCGGCGGCAAGAACCGCGGGTGCAGCCAGCCCAACCTGACCGCGTCCTGGGTGAAGTCGGTCAGCGCGCTGGGCTGGAAGCTCATCCCGCTGTACGTCGGCGCCCAGCCGTCCTGCCAGACCGGCAGCAGCCCCGAGAAGCTCACCCCCTCGACCGCCGCGTCCATGGGGGCGGCCGACGGCGCGGACGCGGTAGCCAAGGCCGCCGCCCTCGGCATGAAGGCCGGCAGCCCGGTCTACCTCGACATGGAGCCGTACGACCTCACGAACAAGGCCTGCAACGACGCCGTGCTCACGTATGTGCGCGCCTTCGACAAGGCCCTGCACGCCAAGACGTACCGCACCGGGTACTACGGCTTCACCAGCTCCAGCGCCAAGGCCGTCGCCACCGCGACCGACAAGACGGACCTGCCGGGCAACCTCTGGTACGCGCTGTGGGACAAGACGAACACCACGACCACCGACTGGCCGTTCGGCGCCACCCAGTACCCCGGCCACAGCCGCGCCCACCAGTACATGGTCAACAGCAAGGAGACCCGCGGCGGCTACACGATCACCGTGGACCGCGACGCCTGGGACGCGCCGGTCGCCATCACCGGCTGACGCGGGGACGGTCGGGGGCGGGTCAGCCGGCGGGTCGACCGGCCGTGGTCACCCGTACGGGCGGGACGCACGACCGTTCCGCGAGGCGGGGCGGGCCCGGCGGTGCCCGAAGTCGTCGTGAATCGTTGGTCGAATGGCTGGCCGAGAGGCGGGCCACTGCCTACCATCGATCACCGCAAGACTTTGTGCACCGTCGCACAATCTCCTCGGGAGGCTTCCTTGCACCGCCGTCGTCGCACCGCGTTCGTCCTCTCCGCCGCGATCGTCGCCGCGGCTCCTCTGCTCACCGGCTGTGGCAGCGACGCCCATCCGGGCGCGGCGGCCGTCGTCGGCGACAGCCGGATCACCGTCGCGGAGCTCCAGGGCCGGGTCGACGAGGTGCGCTCGGCGCAGCGGGCCGCCAGCAAGGACGACGCCCAGTACGCGCAGGTGGTCGCGAGCACCGGCACCCTCACCCGGGACACGCTGCACGGCCTGGTCCTGGACCGGGTCCTGGACCGGGCGGCGAAGAACGCCGGCGTGACCGTCACCCGCAAGGACACCCAGCAGATGCGCTCGGCCCTCGAACAGCAGGCGGGCGGCCCACAGGCGCTGGAGACGGCCTGGCTGTCGAACTACGGCGTGGCGCCCAGGCGTCTCGACGACAGCCTGCGCACCGAGATCGAGGCCCGCAAGCTCGCCTCCGCCCTCGGCGTCGACATGAACACCACCGACGGCAAGGCCGCCTTCTGGAAGGCGATGTCCGCCGCGTCCGAGGAGCTCCACGTCGACCTGAACCCGCGTTACGGCACCTGGGACGTCCAGAAGAGCAGCCGCGTCGACGCGAGGACGCCGTGGGTGCGCGAGGTGTCCGCTCCGGCGAGCCCGCAGCCCGCGTGATCCCGTGCGGGCCGTGTGATCCCGCGCGGCCCGCGTGACCGGTCTCGCGGGCCGGCGGACCGGCCGTGTCCCCGGGCCCTGTGGACAACTCCGGGGGTGCCCGCGGTGTGGGTTACGTTCGAGGGGTGAACGCAACCAGTGAACCGACCGGGGCCGCTCAGGGCGGCGAGGGGAGCGCGGCCGGCATGACCGCCGACGGCGCGAGCGCCGCCGACCCCGGCCGCATCGTCCTGCTCACCACCAGCCACCGTGTCGCGCCCGGCCTGCTGTCCTGGCCGGCCTGGCAGGCGCTGCGCGGTGCCGACCGGGTGCTGTGCTCGGACGGCGCGCACCCGCAGGTGCCGTATCTGCGCGAGGCGGGCATCGGGGTCGACGAGGAGGCCCCGACCGCGCGGGAGCTGGTCGACGCGTGCGCGGGCGGCCGCTCGGTGGTCGTCGTCGCCACCGGTGAGGGCGAACCCCGGCTCACCGACGGTCTGGCACGCCTGGCGGGTTCCGGCCGCACACGGATGCCGGACCTCGAGCTGCTGCCCGCCTCGTACGACCTGCCGGGCGCCCGCCTGCTCGACCTCGTCCAGGTGATGGACCGCATCCGCGCCGAGTGCCCCTGGTCGTCCCGGCAGACGCACGAGGGCCTGGCGAAGTACGGCCTGGAGGAGGCGTACGAACTCGTCGAGGCCATCGAGGAGGGCGACCGGGACGAGCTGCGGGAGGAGCTCGGTGACGTCCTGCTCCAGGTCGTGTTCCACTCCCGGATCGCCGAGGACGACACGGAGGCCCCGTTCTCGATCGACGACGTGGCCGGCGGGATCGTCGCCAAGCTGATCCGCCGGCACCCCCATGTGTTCGGCGACGAGACGGCCACGACGCCCGAGGAGGTCCGGGAGCACTGGCTGCGCACCAAGGCCGAGGAGAAGCGGCGTTCCTCCGTCACCCAGGGCATACCGCTCGGCCAGCCGGGCCTCGCCCTGTCGGCCAAGCTGTCGTCCCGGGCGCGTACGGCGGGACTCGACGTTCCGCTGCCCGCGGGGGAGGGCGTGGGGTACGAGCTGCTGGCGATGGCCGTCCGGGCCGAGGCCGAGGGCGTCGACCCCGAGGCGGCGCTGCGGGCGGCGGCGCGGACGTACCGTGACGCGATCCGCGGGGCGGAGGGCCTCGGGGCCCCCGGCGCGGACGGCCACGAGGACGACGACCACGAGGACGACGGCGGGTACGAGGGCTAGAACGGGCACGACGGCCGGGACGGGGGCGAGGGCGAGAACGAGGGCGGGCCCGGTGTCCGGGCGGTGGCGTGCCGGGCGGTCCGGGGGCGGGGGCACCGCCTCCCGCGGCCACCGTGGTCCGCGGGGCGCACCACCGGCGCCCCGCGGCCAGGAGGCCGCCGCCCCCTGCGGATACCGTCGGGGAGTGACCGAGCACGAAGCCTCCGCAAGCGCCGCCCCCGAACTCTTCACCTGGGAGTTCGCCACCGACCCCTACCCGGCCTACGCCTGGCTCAGGGAGCACGCGCCCGTGCACCGCACCCGGCTGCCCAGCGGGGTGGAGGCCTGGCTCGTCACGCGGTACGCCGACGCCAGGCAGACGCTCGCCGACCAGCGGCTGTCCAAGAATCCCGCGCACCACGACGAGCCCGCGCACGCCAAGGGCCGCACCGGGATCCCCGGGGAGCGCAAGGCCGAGCTGATGACGCACCTGCTGAACATCGACCCGCCGGACCACACCCGGCTGCGGCGGCTCGTCAGCAAGGCGTTCACCCCCCGGCGCGTGGCCGAATTCGCCCCACGGGTGCAGGAGCTGACGGACCAGCTCATCGCCGGGTTCGCGGCCAGGGGTTCCGCGGACCTCATCCACGAGTTCGCCTTCCCGCTCCCCATCTACGCCATCTGCGACCTGCTCGGCGTCCCGCGCGAGGACCAGGACGACTTCCGGGACTGGGCGGGAATGATGATCCGGCACGGCGGCGGGCCCAGGGGCGGGGTCGCCCGGTCCGTGAAGAAGATGCGCGGGTACCTCGCCGAACTCATCCACCGCAAGCGCGAGGCGCTGACCGCGGAGCCCGAGCCCGGCGAGGACCTCATCTCCGGTCTCATCCGCGCCTCCGACCACGGGGAGCACCTCACCGAGAACGAGGCCGCCGCCATGGCCTTCATCCTGCTCTTCGCCGGGTTCGAGACCACGGTCAACCTCATCGGCAACGGGATGCACGCCCTCCTGACCCACCCCGGGCAGCGGGCGCTCCTACAGGCCTCCCTCGCGGCCGGGGAGAGCGGGCTGCTGGAGACGGGCGTCGAGGAACTCCTCCGCTACGACGGGCCCGTGGAACTGGCCACCTGGCGGTTCGCGACCGAGGACGTGCGGATCGGCGGGCAGGACATCGCGGCCGGCGACCCCGTGCTCGTGGTCCTCGCCGCCGCGGACCGCGACCCCGAACGCTTCGAACAGCCGGACACGCTCGATCTCTCGCGACGTGACCTTCAGCACTTGGGATACGGCCACGGCATCCACTACTGCCTGGGCGCGCCGCTCGCCCGGCTGGAGGGGCAGACCGCGCTCGGCACGCTCCTCAAGCGACTTCCCGACATCCAACTCGCCGGGGAATCGGCCGATTTGCGCTGGCGCGGAGGGCTCATTATGCGCGGATTGCGCACGCTTCCGGTGGAATTCACCCCGGCCAAATAGGACTTGATCGGCCCATCGGCGACCCTTCGGCGCCTCTGCCGAACGAACCCTTCCGCATACCGGAAAGAGTGCCCTTCGGGCTAGCGGAACATGACGCTCCATCAAGTCTGTGATCTTCGCGTGATCTGTACTGCATCGACTTGTAACCAGCGTTCGACTGCGACTACCTTCACCCATCAACGCGGCGCCCGTGCTTCTCGTTCGGCGGGGGCCGTGCTGCTCCCCCGCTGTCGCTCGAAAGGCTCTCGCATGCTCTCCGGGAACGGCCGTCACCGTCGCCCTCGTCAGGCCCCGGCACTCATCGTCGCCGCAGGGGTGACCGGATCGGCGATCGCCATCCCGTTGCTCGCCGCGGCGAGCGCGAGCGCGGCCGACGGGACCACCTGGGACAAGGTGGCGCAGTGCGAGAGCGGTGGCGCGTGGAGCTCCAACGGGGGCAACGGGTACTACGGCGGCCTCCAGCTCGACCAGGCCAACTGGGAGTCGCACGGCGGCCTCGAGTACGCCCCGACGGCCGACCAGGCCAGCCGCTCGCAGCAGATAGCCGTCGCCGAGAAGGTGCTCGCCGACTCGGGTCTCGCGGCCTGGCCGACCTGTGGGCCGCTCTCCGGGCTCGCCAAGAGCTCGGGCGAGGTCAGCGTCGACACGGGCGTGGCCGGCGACTCGTCGAACACCGGGGACGAGTCCGGCTCGTACGTTTCGTCCGGCCTGGCCACTTCGCCCAGTTCGTCCCCTTCGACCGGTTCCTCGACTTCCGCCGATTCGGGTGACTCCTCGGACGCGACCGGCGACACCGCGAAGCCCAGCGCCTCGCAGAGCTCCGGCGCCTCGGACGCGAAGGCCGGCAAGGGCGACAAGGGTGACGAATCGGCCAAGTCCAACCAGAAGGAAGCCTCTTCGAGCGCCTCCGCCACGCCGGGCACTGGCACCGGGCGGCACCGTGGCGCGGACGCCGCGGAGAGCACGGCCGGCAGCCAGGCCGAGGCCTCGGGCGGGCGGCACGCCGCGAGCGCCCCGGGTCTCCCGAGCGGCGCCGTCGGCAACTCGTACGTCGCGGAGGTCATGGACAGCCTCTGGGGCACCTCCGACTCCCTCGGCTCCGAGGACGGGGGCGGCGAGCTGCTCACCGTGGACCAGGTGGCGGCCGACAGCGGTCCCGGCCTCGTCGTCCCTGGTCGGAGCATTGCCGCCGCTGCCGAAACGGCCCAGAACTAGCGGCAGTTCGCGTCACGGTTCGCCATGGAATGTCCCTTTTGGATCGAGTGAGACATGAGTCTCAGAAGCCCTGATCGTCTTTGAATTTCCGGCGATTCACTGCTTACGGTCGGACCGCTCGCCACAGCGGGCCCCGACGGTCGCAACGCCGAATCCTGCCGACGGCCGTACGGGAACAGTCGTCGCGTCATGCGCCGTGGGCAGGAGCGGGGGAACCAAGGTAAGTGCCGGTCCCGGGAGTTGAGAGACACCCGGGAACGGCTTGGGGTTAAGCCGCGTGCCGGACGTCCTGGAGACGGGACGGGGGCGCGTGGCCGGGCAACTCAACCGGCCCGAACCCGACAGCTCACCTCGCAGGCGTCGGTGAGGGGATCACTCCATGCTGTTTTCCGGCAAGGGCAAGCACCGCCGTCCCAACAAGGCCACCCGTGTCGCCGCGCTCGCCGGCGTCACCGGTGCCGCCATCGCCGCCCCGCTGATGGCGGCCGGCAGCGCCTCCGCCGCCACCGCCTCCGAGTGGGACGCCGTCGCCCAGTGCGAGTCCGGCGGCAACTGGTCGATCAACACCGGCAACGGTTACTACGGCGGCCTTCAGTTCTCGTCCTCCACCTGGGCCGCGTACGGCGGCACCGCCTACGCCTCGACCGCCGACCAGGCCTCGAAGTCGCAGCAGATCGCCATCGGCGAGAAGGTCCTCGCCGCGCAGGGCAAGGGCGCCTGGCCGACCTGTGGCGTCGGCCTGTCGAGCACCCCGTACGGCGGCGGCTCGGCCCCGGCGGCCCCGTCCGCCTCCTCCTCGAGCGGCTCGCAGAGCGCTCCCGCCCCCCGCGCGACGGAACAGCCCGCCACCCGTACGACGGAGCAGCACGCCGCCCGTTCCGCGGAGCGCCCCGCCGTCCAGAAGACCGTCACCACCCCGACCGGCAAGAAGGTCAAGAAGGGCGACGGCGAGTACAAGGTCGTCAAGGGTGACACCCTCAGCTCGATCGCCGAGAAGAAGCACGTCAAGGGCGGCTGGCAGAAGCTGTTCAAGCTGAACAAGGACATCGTCGCCGACGCCGACTTCATCTACCCGGGCCAGCAGCTGCACCTGCGCTGAACGGTGCGGCACGCGGGCTGACCTGGCCGTCTTCGGCGGAGGACGGTCACGGTCCCGGTTCTGCTCCGCGCCTTCCCGGCCGAGGGCCGCTCTCCCGCCGGGCCTCCGTGCCGGAGGCCCGGCGGGACCCCCGTACCGGAGGCCCACCGAGGCCCCCGTCCCCACGGGCTCCCCGCTCCGGCGCGTGTTCCCCCGCACGCGCCGGAGCGGGGTTTTTTATTTCTTTTTTTGTTCCGTTCAGGAACAATATGTACGCTCAGTTCCGCTCAAGGGGTGGTCGATCGCTGGCCGATCCCCGTGAGCCGGTTAGGCTCATCCCGCAGGGCTGCCGAGCCCCGCGTACCGCGTCACATCCCATAAGGAGATGCTCGTGCCGTCCATCGACGTCGTCGTAGCCCGGGAAATCCTGGACTCCCGAGGCAACCCCACGGTCGAGGTCGAGGTCGGCCTCGACGACGGCAGCACGGGTCGTGCCGCCGTCCCGTCCGGCGCCTCCACCGGAGCCTTCGAGGCCATCGAGCTCCGCGACGGTGACCCCAACCGCTACCAGGGCAAGGGTGTCGAGAAGGCCGTCCTCGCCGTCATCGAGCAGATCGGCCCGGAGCTCGTCGGCTACGACGCCACCGAGCAGCGCCTGATCGACCAGGCGATGTTCGACCTGGACGCCACCGACAACAAGGGCTCGCTCGGCGCCAACGCCATCCTCGGCGTCTCGCTCGCCGTCGCGCACGCCGCCTCCGAGGCGTCCGACCTGCCGCTCTTCCGCTACCTCGGCGGCCCGAACGCGCACCTGCTGCCCGTTCCGATGATGAACATCCTGAACGGCGGCTCGCACGCCGACTCCAACGTGGACATCCAGGAGTTCATGATCGCCCCGATCGGCGCGGAGTCCTTCTCCGAGGCCCTGCGCTGGGGCACCGAGGTGTACCACACCCTCAAGTCCGTCCTGAAGTCCAAGGGCCTGTCCACCGGCCTTGGCGACGAGGGCGGCTTCGCCCCGAACCTGGACTCCAACCGTGCCGCGCTCGACCTCATCCTCGAGGCCATCAAGCAGGCCGGTTACGTCCCCGGCGAGCAGATCGCGCTCGCCCTCGACGTCGCCGCGTCCGAGTTCTACAAGGACGGCGTGTACGAGTTCGAGGGCAAGTCCCGCTCGGCCGCCGAGATGACCGAGTACTACGAGGAGCTCGTGGCGGCGTACCCGCTCGTCTCCATCGAGGACCCGCTGTTCGAGGACGACTGGGCCGGCTGGAAGGTCATCACCGACAAGCTCGGCGACAAGGTCCAGCTCGTCGGCGACGACCTGTTCGTCACCAACCCCGAGCGCCTCGCCCGCGGCATCGAGGAGGGCACCGCCAACGCCCTGCTCGTGAAGGTCAACCAGATCGGTTCGCTGACCGAGACCCTGGACGCCGTCGAGCTGGCCCAGCGCAGCGGCTTCAAGTGCATGATGTCGCACCGCTCCGGCGAGACCGAGGACGTCACCATCGCCGACCTCGCCGTCGCCACCAACTGCGGCCAGATCAAGACCGGTGCCCCGGCCCGCTCCGAGCGCGTCGCCAAGTACAACCAGCTGCTGCGCATCGAGGAGATCCTCGACGACGCCGCGGTGTACGCCGGCCGCTCGGCGTTCCCCCGCTTCAAGGGCTGACCCGCGGGCTGACCCGCAGGGCTCAGCAAGCGTCCTCC
Organism: Streptomyces populi; assembly: GCF_002911015.1. Taxonomy (GTDB): domain Bacteria; phylum Actinomycetota; class Actinomycetes; order Streptomycetales; family Streptomycetaceae; genus Streptomyces; species Streptomyces populi. The sequence goes on along the minus strand of NZ_KZ626873.1, from coordinate 65,997 downwards.
GTACGTCCCCGTACCCGGTCCCGTACCGTGTGCGGGGACGTACGCACGTGACGGGCCCGTACGGCGGGCCGGTACTGGGGAGGCGGGACTCATGGCCGTGAAGGACCGGGACCGGTTCTCCACCTCGACCAGGCTGAAGCTGCTCGGCGAGCAGACGGCGGCCAGGGTCTACCGCTCCCAGACCAAGCGGCAGGCGCGCCGCTCCCGGCTGACCGGCCGGGCCGCGCTGCTCGCCATGGTCCTGTGCTCCCTGATCGTCGCCCTCGCCTACCCGATGCGGCAGTACGTCTCCCAGCGCGCCCAGATAGGCGAACTGGAGCGGCAGCGGGAGCAGGCCCGGCAGCGGGTCGAGCAGCTGCGCGACCTCAAGGCGCGCTGGCAGGACGACGCGTACGCGAAGCAGCAGATCAGGCAGCGGCTGCACTACGTGATGCCGGGCGAGACCGGCTACGTCGTGATCGACCCGGACGCCACCAAGCAGGCCCGTGCCGAACGGGGCGCCGCCGAGCGCCCCTGGTACACCGATGTCTGGGACGGCGTGGACAGGTCCGACGCCGCCGACCACTGACGACCCATGAACTGAACCAGAAAGACACGTGACTCACGGCATGGAAACGCCACCTCCCACCACCCCGCGCACCGAGCCCACCGACGCCGATGTCGAGGCCTTCAAGCAGCAGCTCGGCCGGCCGCCGCGCGGGCTGCGCGCGATCGTGCACCGCTGCCCCTGCGGCCAGCCGGACGTGGTGGAGACGGCGCCCCGCCTCCCCGACGGGACGCCGTTCCCGACCACGTACTACCTGACGTGCCCGCGGGCCGCGTCCGCGATCGGGACGCTGGAGGCCAACGGGGTCATGAAGGAGATGACCGAACGGCTGGCCACCGACCCCGAACTGGCCGCGGCCTACCGCGCCGCCCACGAGGACTACATCGCGCGCCGTGACGCCATCGAGGTCCTGGAGGGCTTCCCGAGCGCGGGCGGCATGCCGGACCGGGTGAAGTGCCTGCACGTCCTGGTGGCGCACTCGCTGGCCGCCGGTCCGGGCGTCAACCCGCTCGGCGACGAGGCCATCGCGATGCTGCCCGAGTGGTGGCGCAAGGGGGCGTGCGTGACGGCCCCGGGCGCACCGGCCGGCGAGTCCGCGGAGTCCGGCGAGTCCGGCGAGGACGGCCGGTGACCCGCGTCGCCGCCGTCGACTGCGGTACCAATTCCATCCGGCTCCTGGTGGCCGACGCCGACCCGCGGACGGGCGAACTCACCGACCTGGACCGGCGGATGACCATCGTCCGGCTGGGCCAGGGCGTCGACCGCACCGGACGGCTCGCCCCGGAGGCCCTGGAGCGGACCTTCGCCGCCTGCCGCGCCTACGCCGAGGCCATCAAGGAGCACGGCGCCGAGCGGCTGCGCTTCGTCGCCACCTCCGCCTCCCGGGACGCCGAGAACCGGGACGAGTTCGTGCGCGGGGTCCTGGACATCCTCGGCGTCGAGCCGGAGGTCGTCACCGGGGACCAGGAGGCCGAGTTCTCCTTCACCGGCGCGACCAGGGAGCTGGCCGGGCGCGACGACCTCGCCACGCCCTACCTGGTCGTGGACATCGGCGGCGGTTCGACCGAGTTCGTCGTCGGAACCGAACACGCGCGTGCGGCACGCTCCGTGGACATCGGCTGCGTACGGATGACGGAACGTCACCTCGTCCGCGACGGCGTCGTCACCGACCCGCCCACCGCGGAGCAGGTCGCGGCCATGCGCGCCGACATCGAGGCCGCCCTCGACCTCGCCGAGGAGACGGTCCCGCTGCGCGAGGCGCGCACCCTGGTGGGGCTGGCCGGCTCGGTCACCACGATCGCGGCGATCGCGCAGGACCTCCAGGAGTACGACTCCGAGCGGATCCACCACTCCCGGGTCTCCCTCGCGCGCGTCCGCGAGATCACCGAGTGGCTGCTGCGCTCCACCCACGCCGAGCGCGCGGCGATCGGCTCGATGCACCCGGGCCGGGTGGACGTGATCGGGGCCGGCGCCCTCGTCCTGCTCTCGATCATGGAGCGGACCGGGGCGGAGGAGGTCGTGGTCAGCGAGCACGACATCCTCGACGGCATCGCCTTCCAGGTGGCGGAGGACGCCGAGGCCGGCGGGCAGGGCGACTGACGTGCGCCGGCCCGTCGAGAACGGGCACGAGACGGCCCCGGGGCCCCTTTCACGGGGGACCGGGGCCCCGTCGTCCCCCGGCCGCCGCGGGGGCTCCGGACGCCTTGTCCGGCGACGTGGCACGGGTCTCCTTTGCTACCGATCAGTAGCCTCGGCTGAGCGGAACGGATAACGTATGAGCGTGCCGGAAGGGGTCCTGGAACCCCTCCGGAGAGGCCCCGTCGAGAAACTTCGTGAAGTTCTTCACAAGGAAAAAGGCCCTCCCGGGCGACGAAGGGGCCACTTGGGTCCTTCCGGGGGGCCCGGACGGTCCGGCAGCATGCTCGGTGAAGCGTTGCGACCGCGTTTCGGAGCGGTGGAGCGCGGGTGTGGTCCGCTGGGCCGAACGGGTCGGTCCGCAGCTCACACGGTGTTGACAACGGTACGAACCGCCCGGCGGTCCACCCCTGCCGCCATGGCCCCGGCCGAGGGGGCGGCGGAGTGTAGCAGAGGCCCTGCCGGAGCTTGTGAAGGGGCGCACGAGCGACCCCTCGGAAGCGGGTGGATACTCGATGGCATGAGCACCACGGAGCGTCCCAGGATCCTCGTAGTAGGCGGTGGGTACGTAGGCCTGTACGCAGCTCGGCGCATCCTCAAGCAGATGCGCTACGGAGAGGCGACCGTCACGGTCGTCGACCCCCGGTCGTACATGACCTACCAGCCCTTCCTCCCCGAAGCAGCCGCCGGCAGCATCTCCCCGCGGCACGTCGTCGTCCCGCTGCGGCGTGTACTTCCCAAGGCGGAGGTCCTCACCGGCCGGGTCACCACCATCGACCAGGACCGCAAGGTCGCCACGGTCGCCCCCCTCGTGGGCGAGGCGTACGAGCTGCCTTTCGACTACCTCGTCATCGCGATGGGCGCGGTCTCCCGCACCTTCCCGATCCCCGGCCTCGCCGAGCAGGGCATCGGCATGAAGGGCATCGAGGAGGCCATCGGCCTGCGCAACCACGTTCTCGAGCAGCTGGACAAGGCCGACTCCACCACGGACGAGGAGGTCCGCCGCAAGGCGCTGACCTTCGTCTTCGTGGGCGGCGGCTTCGCCGGCGCCGAGACGATCGGTGAAGTCGAGGACATGGCCCGCGACGCGGCCAAGTACTACAGCAGCGTGTCCCGCGAGGACATGCGCTTCATCCTCGTCGACGCCGCGGACAAGATCCTTCCCGAGGTCGGCCCCAAGCTCGGCCAGTACGGCAAGGAGCACCTGGAGAGCCGCGGTGTGGAGATCTACCTCTCCACCTCGATGGACTCCTGCGTCGACGGTCACGTCGTGCTGAAGAACGGCCTCGAGGTCGACTCCAACACGATCGTCTGGACGGCCGGCGTCAAGCCGAACCCCGTTCTCTCCCGCTTCGGTCTGCCGCTCGGCCCGCGTGGCCACGTGGACACCCAGACCACGCTCCAGGTGCAGGGCACGGACTACATCTGGGCCGCGGGCGACAACGCCCAGGTGCCGGACGTCGCCGCCCGCAAGGCCGGTGTCGAGAACGCCTGGTGCCCGCCGAACGCGCAGCACGCGCTGCGTCAGGCCAGGATCCTCGGCGACAACGTGATCTCCGGCATGCGGGGCTTCCCGCAGAAGGAGTACGCGCACGCCAACAAGGGCGCCGTGGCCGGTCTCGGTCTGCACAAGGGCGTCGCGATGATCGTCATGGGCAAGATGAAGATCAAGCTCAAGGGCCGTCTCGCCTGGTACATGCACCGCGGCTACCACGGTCTGGCCATGCCGACCTGGAACCGCAAGATCCGCGTCTTCGCGGACTGGACCCTCGGGATGTTCCTCAAGCGCGAGGTCGTCTCCCTGGGTGCCATGGAGACTCCGCGCGAGGAGTTCTACGAGGCCGCCAAGCCGGCTCCGGCCGCCCCGGCGCCCGCCGTCAAGACCGAGGAGAAGGCCAAGGCCTCCTGACCTCCGGTCACCGAACGCCCCGAAGGGGCCGCCCGCCATCCGTGGTGCGGGCGGCCCCTTCGGCGTTTCCCCGTCCCGCGGCCCGGTGGGCGCCGCGCGGCTCGCACGGCACGGTCCGTGCGCATGTTTTGTGAATCTGTGTCGCGGACGGGGGACCACGCGTCGAGCGGGTAGATGTTTACCGGGTGTCGGAGCGTTCGGGAGTGCTGTCTCGGAGGTGTACGCCATGCAGGACGCCGCGCCGCGGCTCAGAAGCCTTGTCGGACAGTTGCTGGGAGCCCCGCTCCCGTTGCGCGTCCGCGCCTGGGACGGTTCGGAGGCGGGCCCGCCCGCGGCTCCGGTGCTCGTCGTCCACAACCGGCGGGCCCTGCGCCGACTGCTGTGGAAACCGGGCGAGTTGGGTCTCGCCCGTGCCTGGGTCGCCGGTGACCTGGGCATCGAGGGCGACCTGTACTCCGCCCTGGACCTGCTGTCCGGTGTCGTCTGGGAACGCGCCGAGGACGCGCGCGGACCCGTCGCCGCGCTGCGCGACCCCGAGGTGCGCGCCGCGGTCCGCGGGCTGGTGCGGATGGCGGGATCGCCGCTGCCGCCCGCCCCGCCCGCCGAGGAGGTGCGCCGGAGCCGCCACCTGCACACCAGACGCAGCGACCGGCGGGCCATCAGCCACCACTACGACGTCGGCAACGACTTCTACGAGATCGTCCTCGGTCCGTCCATGGTCTACTCGTGCGCCTACTGGGAGGAGGGCGGCACCCTGGAGGAGGCCCAGCACGACAAGCTCGAACTCGTCTGCCGGAAGCTGGCCCTGAAGCCCGGTCAGCGGCTCCTGGACGTCGGCTGCGGCTGGGGCTCGATGGCCGTGCACGCCGCCCGCGACCACGGCGTGCGTGTGGTCGGGGTGACGCTGTCGCAGGAACAGGCCGCGTACGCCCGCAAGCGGGTCGCCGACGAGGGCCTGACCGACCGGGTGGAGATCAGGGTGCAGGACTACCGGGACGTCGCCGACGGGCCCTACGACGCGATCTCCTCCATCGGCATGGCCGAACACGTCGGCGCCGAGCGCTACCTGGAGTACGCCGAGGTGCTCGGCGGTCTCCTCGACCCCGGCGGCCGGCTGCTCAACCACCAGATCGCGCGCCGCCCGCAGCGCGACGAGTCCTCGTACGCCGTCGACGCGTTCATCGACGCCTACGTGTTCCCCGACGGTGAACTCGCGCCCGTCGGGACGACCGTGGCGCAGTTGGAGCGGGCCGGGTTCGAGGTGCGTGACGTCGAGGCCCTGCGCGAGCACTACGCGCTCACCCTGCGCCGCTGGGTCGCCAATCTGGAGGCCGGGTGGTCCCGTGCCGTCCGGCTCACCGGCGCCGGCCGGGCCCGTGTCTGGCGCCTGTACATGGCGGCCAGCGCGGTCGCCTTCGAACGCAACCAGATCGGTGTCAACCAGGTCCTGGCGGTGAGGACCTCCGGCGGGACCGGCGCGTCCGGGATGCCGCTGCGGGCGAGGACCTGGAACTGAGGCGAGGCGGGGCGGCGCGACGCAGCGGGGAGGGGGTCCCGCTCCTGATGGAGCGGGACCCCCTCCCCGCGTGTCCTCGGGCCGTCGCGGCGGCCCCTCCGCCGCGTCCCGCTACTCGGACTTGATCGCCGTCAGCATGTTCAGACGGGCCGCCCGGCGGGCCGGCCAGAGCGCGGCCAGGACGCCGACCGTCGCCGCGAGCAGCAGGAAGACCGCCATCCGGCCCCAGGGCAGCACCAGTTCGTACGTCGACATCCTGCTGCCCAGCAGCTCACCGGCCGCCCAGCCGAAGAACACGCCGAGACCGATGCCGAGGACACCGCCGAAGAGCGAGATGACCAGCGACTCCAGGCGGACCATCCGCTTGATGCCCTTGCGGTCCAGGCCGATCGCGCGGAGCATCCCGATCTCCTGCGAGCGCTCGAAGACCGACATCGCCAGGGTGTTGATGACGCCGAGGACGGCGACGATCACCGCCATCGCGAGCAGGCCGTAGAGCATGTTCAGCATCAGCGTGAACATCTGCGCGATGCTGTCGGAGAAGTCCTGCTTGTCCTGGACCTTGACGGCGGGGTTGTCGCCGAGGGCCTTCTCCAGCCGGTCCTTGGTCGTGTCCGAGGCCCCGCCGGCCGTCTTCACCATGACCTGCATGTCGGAGGCGTCACGCTGGTGCGGGGCGAGCGTCGCGTTGTCGAGCATGATGCCCCGCATCATCTCGTTGGCCTCGTACACCCCGGCGACGGTCAGGTTCTGCTTCGCGCCGTCCTCGTAGGAGACCCGGAAGCCGGAACCGGCCTTCCAGCCGTGGGACTTCGCCGTGTCCGAGTCGACCACGACCCGGGTGCCGCCCACCTCGAAGGAGCCGTCGGTGACGGGGAGGTCGGTGAGCTCGCCGATCGCCGCGCCGTTGACGCCGGTCAGGAACTCGGTCTGCCGGTCGATGCGGGAGGGGGCGTTGCGCAGCCCGCTGATGCCGGTGACCCCGTCGACGGCGGCGAGCTTCTTCTCGACGTCGGGGGAGAGGGAGTTGCCGTTCGCCATCGACACCAGGTAGTCCGCCCTGATCGCCGACGTGGCCATCTTGTCGATCGACTTCTGGAGGCTGCCCGCCATCACCGTCATACCGGTGATCAGCGTGAGGCCGATCATCAGCGCCGAGGCGGTGGCGGCCGTACGGCGGGGATTGCGCACCGAGTTCTGCCGGGCCAGCTTGCCGGAGATCCCGAAGACCCGCAGGACGGGGGCCGCGGCGGCGATCAGCGGGCGGGACAGCAGCGGCGTCAGGACGAAGACGCCGAGGATGAGCAGCACCGCGCCCAGCCCCATCGGGGCCTGGCCGTCCGAACCGTCCATCGTCGTGGCGTAGAGGACCACGGCGACACCCACGGCCGCGAACAGGGCGCCGATCGTGTTCCGCAGGACCAGGGACTTCGTGGTCGCCTTCGCGTGGACGCTGCTCATCGCGGCGACCGGCGGGATCTTCGCGGCGCGGCGGCCCGGCAGCCACGCGGCCAGCATCGTGACGAGGACGCCGACGAGCAGCGCCGTGCCGACGGTGCCGGGGGAGACGACCAGCGGGCCGTCGGGCACCGTGGCGCCGAGCGTGCCCATCAGGGAGCGCATCGCGGCGCCGATGCCGATGCCCGCGGCGAGTCCGCCGACGGCCGCCACCGCGCCGACCACGAACGCCTCGATCAGCACCGACCGGGTGACCTGGCGGCGGGAGGCGCCGACGGCGCGCAGCAGCGCCAGCTCCTTGGTGCGCTGGGCGACCAGCATGGTGAAGGTGTTGGCGATGATGAACGTGCCGACGAACAGCGCGATGCCGGCGAAGACCAGCAGGCCCGTCTTCATCCCGCTCATCGCGGCGGAGATCTGCTCGGCCTGGTCGTCGGCGAGCTTCTGTCCGGTGACGGTGGAGGCGGTGTCCTCGGGCACGACGGCGTCGAGCGCCTCGCGCAGCGCGCTCTGGCTGGTGCCGGGGGCGGCCTTCACGTCGATCTCGTCGTACGCGCCGACCGAGTGGAACAGCCGCTGCGCGGTCGCCGTGTCGAACAGGGCGAGGCTGCCGCCCGCGGCCACGTTGCCGTCGTCGGTGCGGAAGATGCCGGTGACGACCGGCTCGAGGACGGGGCCGTCGACCGACATGCGGACGGTGTCGCCGACCTTGTAGCCGGCCCGCCTCGCGGTCTCGGTGTCGATGGCGATCTCGTCGGCGCCGTGCGGCGCGTGCCCGGCCGTCAGGGGGTAGCGGGGGTCCTTGTCGCCCCAGTAGTTGCCGCCCTGCGACTGGAAGCCGCCGCCGATGAGCTTGCCGTCCTTGTCGGCGATGGCGGTGAAGCCGTTGACGACACCGATCGCGGAGGCGGCTCCGGGCACCCCGGCCGCCTTGTCGAGCAGGGGCCGGGTCAGTTTGTGCCTCTTGCCGACGGTGTCGCCCGTGTCCGCCGCGCTCTCGGGGCGGATGGCGACGTCGACCTGGTCGAAGCCCTTGGCGGAGCTCTTCTGGTAGGCGTCCGAGATGGTGTTGGTGAAGACCAGGGTCCCCGAGACGAACGCGACGCCGAGCAGGACGGCGAGCACGGTCATCAGGAGCCTGGCCTTGTGCGCGAACACGTTGCGCAAGGCGGTACGGAACATGGGTCTTCTCAGTCCAGGAGTCGCGGGCGGGCGCGGGAGGGCGCGGTGAGCCGCGGACCGGCGCGCGGAAGGGCGCGGGCGGCCGGGGCGGGCACGGGGTCCGTGCGAGGAGGTGCGGGAGGCCGGCGCGGGGGAGGGGCGGAGCGCCGGGGCGGCCCGGTGGGGCGGGTCCGGCGCTCCGGCCGGGTGGCGCGGCGGCCGGGGACGCCGGGGTGGCCGTCCGGCGGGGTGTCAGCTGGTGCGGCCCTTGCCGTCGAACTGCTTCATGCGGTCCAGGACGGTCTCGGCCGTGGGCTCGTGCACCTCGTCGACGATCCGTCCGTCGGCGAGGAAGACGACCCGGTCCGCGTAGGCGGCGGCCACCGGGTCGTGGGTCACCATCACCACGGTCTGGCCCAGCTCCCGTACGGAGTTGCGCAGGAAGCCGAGCACCTCCGCGCCCGAGCGCGAGTCGAGGTTCCCGGTCGGCTCGTCGCCGAAGATGATGTCGGGGCGGGAGGCGAGGGCGCGGGCGACGGCGACGCGCTGCTGCTGGCCGCCGGAGAGCTGGGAGGGACGGTGGCTCAGCCGGTCCGCGAGGCCGATCATCTTGATGACACGGTCCAGCCACTCCTTGTCGGGCTTGCGGCCCGCGATGTCCATCGGGAGCGTGATGTTCTCCAGGGCGTTCAGCGTCGGCAGCAGGTTGAACGCCTGGAAGATGAAGCCGATCTTGTCCCGGCGCAGTTTGGTGAGCTGCTTGTCCTTCAGGGAGCCGAGTTCGGTGTCGCCGATGCGCACCGAGCCGGAGGAGAAGGTGTCCAGTCCCGCCACACAGTGCATCAGCGTGGACTTGCCGGACCCCGAGGGGCCCATGATCGCGGTGAACTCGGCCTGCCGGAAGTCGACGCTGACCCGGTCGAGGGCGACCACCTGGGTCTCGCCCTGTCCGTAGACCTTCGACAGTTCCGTGGCGCGGGCTGCGACCGCGGTGCTTGTGCCGGCGAGCGGGGTGGTGGTCACGGGAGGGTGCTCCTGTCGGGACGAGGGCGTCGAGGGGGACGTGTTCCATCGTCCGCGCCGATCCGCGGGATGTAGTCACCCGCTGTTCCGGTTCCGGAGACAGACTGGGGTCGGACCGGGAGCGGCCGTGTCATACCTGGGTATGACGCAGCTCCCTGAGAACCGTCCGGGTCGGATGCCGTCAGGACCGCCGGGAGACCCTCCGCGGGGCTCCCCGCGAGGACGCCCGGACCGGACGTCACGGCGGTGTGCGGGCACCTCCCGGCCGGGCGTCGCGAGGCCTGTGGCCCTCCTCGGGAAGTGCGCCGCCGGGGGGCGGGGGGCGCGCGTCGCGCGGTCGCCCTCCCGGGAGTCCGCCCGAGGTCTGGGCCGAGGCTCGTCGTGATCGGGTTCGGACGGTGAAATTCCGTCAATCCGCGTACGCGGGCCCGGCGCGTCCGGGAGGCTGTTGGCAAGTGCTGACGGCCTGTGCGGTGTGCTGATGCACCCTCAGACGCCAATAAAATAAGACAACATCGGTACGCACGCCCGCTGTTCGGGTGACGCTCCCCGATAGGCTCGGGAACTCGATGCGGAGCCCATGGTCCGCCCGGATGGTGGAATGCAGACACGGCGAGCTTAAACCTCGCTGCCCCTCGCGGGCGTACCGGTTCAAGTCCGGTTCCGGGCACTTCCCGTCCCTGTGACGCAGGACGCGGGTCACAGTCGGAACATTCCGAGCGTGGCCCGCCGGTCGCATTCCTGGTCGCCGCCGCCCTCTCCGCGACATCCCGCCGGCCCGTTCGGGGCCGTTCCCCCTCGCTTCTCCGCACCCCCTCGGCGTCACGCTCGGTGAGCGTCGCGTTCGCCCGTTGACAGCGGTTCCCCGGCGGCGGAGACTCGCGGGCCATGCAAGTGAAGGAAAGTTCACTGTGCGAACAGAGGAGAGGGTGGGCCGATGCGCACCACCGTGGGGATCGTGGGAGCCGGGCCCGCCGGGCTGCTGCTGGCCCGGCTGCTGCACCGCTCCGGGATCGGATCCGTCGTCCTGGAGAGCCGGGACCGCGCCCATGTGGAGCGGCGGCAGCGGGCCGGGGTCCTGGAGCAGGGGACCGTGGACGTGCTGCGGGCCGCCGGGGCCGGGGAGCGGATGGACCGGGAGGGGCTGCGGCACGACGGGATCGAGCTGCGGTACCGGGGGGAGCGGCACCGGATCGACTTCCCGGCGCTCACCGGCGGGCGCTCGGTGATGGTGTACGCGCAGACCGAGGTGTGCAAGGACCTCGTCGCGTTGCAGCTCGAGGAGGGCGGTCCGCTGCTGTTCGAGGCCGAGGCACTGGCCGTCGAGGGGGCCGAGGGCGACCGGCCCCGCGTGCGGTTCCGGCACGAGGGACGCGAGGACGTGCTGGAGTGCGACTACGTGGTCGGGTGCGACGGCTTCCGGGGCGTCGCCCGCAAGGCCGTGCCCGCCGCGCTCTCCCGCACCTACGAGCGCGCGTACCCCTTCGGCTGGCTCGGCATCCTCGCCGACGTCCCGCCCTCCCACGACGAGCTCGTCTACGCCCGCCACGACCGGGGCTTCGCCCTGCTCAGCATGCGCTCGCCCACGGTCTCCCGCCTCTACCTCCAGGTGCCCGCGGGGACGGACGCCGGGGAGTGGGGCGACGAGGCGATCTGGGACGAGCTGGAGCGCCGGCTGGAGACCGCCGACGACTGGCGGCTGCGGCGCGGCACCATCACCTCCAAGTCCGTCACCCCGATGAGGAGTTACGTCCACGAGCCGATGCGGCACGGCCGGCTCTTCCTCGCCGGGGACGCCGCCCACATCGTGCCGCCGACCGGGGCCAAGGGGCTCAACCTCGCCGTCGGCGACGTCGTCACCTTCGCCGACGCCCTGATCCACCTCGGGGACACCGGATCGGCGGAACGGCTCGACGCCTATTCCGAGACCTGCCTGCGCCGGGTCTGGCAGGCCGAGCGGTTCTCGTACGACATGACCGCCCTGCTGCACCGCGACCCCGCCGCGACCCCCTTCGAGGACCGCGTCCAGCTGGCCCGCCTGGAGCGGATCGCGAGCTCGCGGGCGGCCGCGGCGGACCTCGCGGAGGGCTACACGGGCTTCCCCCTGGGCGAACGGCGCTGACAGCGGGGAACAACGGGGGATCAAGGCGAATTGAGAGGGCATGCGGGCTCCGTGGAGCCGGCTCGACGGGAGCCGGTGTCACGGCTTAGTACCAGTACGGGCGTGCGAGGACGCACGCGCGTACGGTGGCTCGACGAGGGAAAGATCCTCCCCAAGCACTAGGGTCATTCCTTTGCCTACCTATTACCCTTGAGCCCAAGGCCGCGCAAGGTGGCCATGGAGGAGTGAAATGAGGAGCAGTAACCCGGTCTTCTCGCGACGGGGGTTCAGCCGCGACAACGGTTACGCGGGCTTCAACGCGGCGCCGCAGGCCGGGGGACCCGCTGTCGGCACGCAGGGGAACCCGTACGCCCAGCAGGGCGGCAACCCCTACGCGCAGAACCCCTACGCGCAGAACCCTTACGCACAGCAGGGCCTCCAGCACGGCGCTCCGCCGCAGGCCCCGGTCACCACCGGCCGTATGACGATGGACGACGTCGTCATGCGTTCGGCCATGACGCTCGGCACGGTCGTCCTCGGCGCCGTCCTGGCCTGGGCGCTGCTGCCGGTCTCCAGCACGAGCTACGGCCTGGCCATCGGCTCCGCCCTGGTCGCCTTCGTGCTCGCGATGGTGCAGTCCTTCAAGCGCACCCCCAACCCCGCGCTGATCCTCGGTTACGCCGCCTTCGAGGGCGTCTTCCTCGGGGTCGTCAGCGAGATGTACAACGCTGCCTGGTCCGGCGCGCCCTTCCAGGCCGTGCTCGGCACCATGGCCGTCACCGGCGCCACCCTCCTCGTCTACAAGGCGGGCTGGATCCGGGTCACCGCCCGGTACGCGCGCATCGGCCTGACCATCGCCATCGCGTTCGTCGCCGTCATGGCGGTGAACCTGCTGCTGGTCGTCTTCGGCGTCGCCCCGGACGGCGGACTGCGCAGCAGCGGCCCGCTGGGTGCGATCGTCGGCATCCTGGCGATCCTGATCGGTGCGTTCTTCCTGACCCTCGACTTCAAGCAGATCGAGGACGGCATCACCTACGGTGCGCCCAAGGAAGAGGCCTGGCTGGCCGCGTTCGGCCTGACCATGACCCTCGTGTGGATCTACCTCGAGATGCTGCGGCTGGTCGCCATCTTCAGCGGCGACGACTAGCGGCGCCGGCGGCCGGACAGGCCGTCGGACGACCTGAAGGGCCCGCGAACCACGGTTCGCGGGCCCTTCGTCATGGGGCGCGGGTCCTCACGTGCCTGTCGTCACGTGCCCGCCGTCCCGGGGCGCGCGGTCACAGCAGTTTGCGCGCGGCCCTTCTCAGGTCGTACTCGTGGATGATCGCTTTGGCGTGGCCGTACGCGAGGTCGTGCTCGGCGCGGAGCCAGCTGACCTTCTCCTCGAAGCGGAAGAGGGCGGGGCCTTCGTCGACGGTGCGGAGCCAGTCGGAGATCTCACGACCGGTGCAATGGGGGATGCGGGCGAGCAGGTTGCGATGGGTCTCCTCGGAGAAGACTTGGGACATCGGCGCCTCCGAACGCAAAGGGGATGTAAGCCGGTCCTTCACGCCACCGTGCCTGAGGGTTGAGGCGTTGGCAACAGTCCCGCCGCTGCGCGTAGTCTCGCGGCGTGCTGGATACGACGCCGTTGACCCGAGCCGTGGACCACTTCGCCGACCGGTTGCGGGCCGCTCCGCAGAGCCGCCTGCAACGCAGTGCCGCGGCCGAGGCACTGGGGCTGGCCAGGGAGTTCGCGCTGCGCACCCAGCGGGTCGAGGACCCGTCGGGGGAGCCCCGGGAGATGCCCGACGCCGGGATGTTCGCCGCCGCCGACCAAATCACGGTCGCCGCGCACGACTTGGCCCTCGTACTGAAGAACGAGGAGGAACTGGCCGAGGCGGTCACCCTCGTGGCCGAAGCGCAGAAGCGCGCCGGGGTCTGAACCTTCCGGCCGACTCCGGCGCGCGGGCACCGTGCCCCTGGGCGGGCGCTACAGGGACGTTATGACGCGGTCCGCCAGGATGTAGACGTTCTCCTCGCCGAAGGAGAAGGTCAGGGCGTACGCGCCCGAGACGCCGGAGCCGCCGAGCAGGACCGGGGTCTCGCCGGCCGTCAGGGCGGCGGCGAGCCGCTGCGCGGTCTCGCGGTGGCCGGGGGTCATGCACAGGGTCGTGCCGTCGGCGAAGACGTAGACGTCGAGGGTGCCGAGCGGGCCGGGGCGGACGTCCGCCAGTTCCGTGCGGGACTCGGCGAGCTCCTCCAGGCGGGCCACCGTGCGTTCGTGGTCGTCGACCACCGGTGACTGGACGGGGACGAAGTCCGGGTGCGAGGGGTGGCGGCGGCGGGCCGCGGCGAGTTCCGGCGAGTCTCCGGTCGTGCCGGTCTGGGGGAACTCCTCCAGGTCCGTGCCGGTCTCGGCCACCGGCTCCAGGTGGTCCAGGCCCGCGAAGTCCGAGTGGCGCGGCAGGAACGGTTCGCTGTCCGGCAGCCCGAGCAGCGACGGCGCGTCGGAGGCGTCACGCGCCTCCTGGGCGGCCCAGAAGGCCCGCGCCTCGGCGAGTTCCCGCTCCCGCTCCTCGGCCAGCGCCTCGGCCACGGCCGTGCGTATCTCGTCCGCGTCGGCGGATCCGCGCGCCGCGGGCACGAGAGGCCGTGCCAGGGCGGCACGGCTCGCGACGAGTTCGCTGTGCAGGGCTGCGACCTGCCGACGCACACCCCGCAGGGTGCGCAGAACGGCGACGCCCACGGCCGCGCTCGCGGCGGTGGTGAGCAGCAGAGCAATCGGCATGGCGCTCACTGACGTACTCCCGGTTCAAAGTCGGCCCCCGACTTCCTACATCAGCTTGAAGGGCGAACCATCAAACTGTCAGTGCGTAACGTCACGAATAGGACAGGACTTTGTGCCCAAGGTTTAGCCGTGCACGCATCTGACCTGCGGAAATACCCACCCGAGGGGACATAGGTCACATCTTGGAAGGGATTGGATCACAAATCGGCCCAGAGGCCCGGTGGTTCCGGGCTTCTGGGCCGATTCGTTCACGCTGGGTTCAAAACCCGTCACGGGAACGGGTCGTCGCGGTCAGCTGAGGCGTTCGATGACCATCGCCATGCCCTGGCCGCCACCGACGCACATGGTCTCCAGGCCGAACTGCTTGTCGTGGAACTGGAGGCTGTTGATGAGCGTGCCGGTGATGCGGGCGCCGGTCATGCCGAAGGGGTGGCCGATGGCGATGGCGCCGCCGTTCACGTTCAGCTTGTCCATCGGGATACCGAGGTCGCGGGCGCTCGGGATCACCTGGGCGGCGAAGGCCTCGTTGATCTCGAACAGGTCGATGTCGTCCACGGTGAGGCCGGCGCGGCTGAGGGCCTGCTTGCTGGCCTCCACCGGGCCCAGGCCCATGATCTCGGGGGAGAGGCCGGTGACGCCGGTCGAGACGATGCGGGCGAGCGGGGTCAGGCCGAGCTCGCGGGCCTTCGTGTCGGACATGATCACGAGGGCGGCGGCGCCGTCGTTCAGCGGGCAGCAGTTGCCGGCGGTGACCAGGCCGTCGGGGCGGAAGACCGGCTTGAGGCCCTGGACGGCCTCCAGCGTCACGCCCGCGCGCGGGCCGTCGTCCTTGCTGACGACCGTGCCGTCCGGGGTCGTGATCGGGGTGATCTCGCGCTCCCAGAAGCCGTTCTTGATGGCTTCCTCGGCGAGGTTCTGCGAGCGGACGCCGAACTCGTCCATGTCCTGGCGGGTGACGCCCTTGAGGCGGGCCAGGTTCTCGGCGGTCTGGCCCATCGCGATGTACGCGTCCGGGATCAGGCCGTCCTCGCGCGGGTCGTGCCAGGCCGAACCCTCCGACTGCGCGACATCGAGGGTGCGGGCCTCGGCGTCGGCGAAGAGGGGGTTGTGGGTCTCGGGCAGGCCGTCCGAGGTGCCCTTGACGGACCGCGACACCATCTCGACGCCCGCCGAGATGAAGACGTCGCCCTCGCCCGCCTTGATGGCGTGCAGGGCCATGCGGGAGGTCTGGAGGGACGAGGAACAGTAACGGGTGATGGTGCAGCCCGGGAGGTGGTCCATTCCCATCTGCACGGCCACGATGCGGCCGAGGTTGTGGCCCTGCTCGCCGCCGGGGAGGCCGCAGCCGAGCATCAGGTCGTCGATGAGCTTCGGGTCCAGCTCGGGGACCTTGGCGAGGGCGGCCTGGATGATCGTGGCGGTCAGGTCGTCGGGGCGCACGTCCTTCAGGGAGCCCTTGAAGGCGCGGCCGATCGGGGAGCGGGCGGCTGAGACGATCACGGCTTCGGGCATCACGGCTCCATTGGCGTACGGGAAGTGTGCAGGGCTGCTTGGGAAGTTACCCGTACGTACCGTCGAGGTCACCGGTGTGGGGGTGTGACACCGGCCGCACTTTTCTAAGCGCTTGCTTTTTCCTGGCGGGGGCGCCTCTGGGGTGTTTATCCCCGACCGGGGTCGTGAGGAACCCCGCGCCGGGGTGGCCGCCCACGGGGCTCCGCCCCGGACCCCGCTCCTCAATCGCCGGAGGGGCTGAATCTTTCCGTCGGCCGGGACTTGATCTTCCCGTCGGCCGGGGCTGAGTGGCGGGGCGACGCCGGGTCGGGTGACGGGGTCAGGGGCGCGGGGAACTGGGTGATCAGCCCCCGCGCACCTGCGGCCGGGTACGGGCCTCGGCTCGCCCTCGCCCCCGGAGGGGTCAGTTGGACGGGGTCGGGGCCGGGTCCGTCGCCGGGAGGCGTTGGCGGCGGCGGCGCTTGAGGAGGGCCCAGGGGCCACGGGGGCCGGTGGGCATCGCGGCGGTGACCTCGGTGCCGGGCTCGGAGGCCGCCTCGGCCGCCGCACGGGCGACCGGCAGGAACCCCTCGTGACGCGAGACGTCCGGGCGCTCCTCCTCGGCCGGCCAGAGGCCGAGCGCCGCGCAGACCGTGGGAAGTATCGCCATGGCCGCGGTGGCGTACCCCTCGGCCGAGGGGTGGTAGTTGTCCGGGCCGAACAGCTCGCGCGGGTTCGCCGCGAACTCCGGGCCCAGCAGGTCGCCCAGCGACACCGTGCGGCCGCCCTGCTCGACCGTCCCGATCGTCTGGGCGGCCGCCAGCTGGCGGGACGCGCGCCGCGCCAGCCAGCGCAGCGGCTGCTGGACCTGCTCGACCGTGCCCAGATCGGGACAGGTGCCGACGACCACCTCCGCACCGGCCGTGCGCAGCCGGCGCACCGCCGCGGACAGGTGGCGCACGGAGCGCGTCGGCGGCATCCGGTGCGTCACGTCGTTCGCGCCGATCATGATCACGCAGATGTCGGGCGGCCGGGAGGGGTCCGCGAGGGCGAGCGCGACCTGGCGGTCCAGGTCGTCGGACTGGGCGCCGGGCAGCGCCACGTTGCACAGCTCCACCGGCCGCTCGGCCACCGCCGCGAGCCCGGAGGACAGCAGCGCGCCCGGCGTCTGGCGGGCCCTGTGCACCCCCTGCCCCGCGGCCGTCGAGTCGCCGAGCATCGTCAGCCGCAGCGGGGCCTCACCGCTGGGGGCGCCGGTGTAGTCGTATCCGTACAGACCCTCCGCGCGCGGAGCGTAGGGAGCGTGCCCGTTGCCCACGTGCCGCTTCGCCAGCTGGACCTCGGCCAGCACCAGACCGACGGCCGCCGCCCCCACCAGGCCGACCCCGCCCCCGCCGTACGCCGCGCCCGCGGCGATCCGCCGGGCCACCCTCGCCCTCGACATGCTCGACATCCGTCGCCGCCACCTCCTGTAGCCGTACAACCACTGCTTGCCCCGGAGAACGGGTGAGCCAATCTCAACCACGGGTGAACGGCTGCCCAGGGCCGTAGGCTGACGGGACCATTCCTGTAAAAAACGCAGCTCCGGAGACAACGGTGCAATTCCACGACTCGATGATCAGTCTCGTCGGCAACACCCCGCTGGTGAGGCTCAACAGCGTGACCGCGGGTATCCAGGCGACCGTCCTGGCGAAGGTCGAATACTTCAACCCCGGCGGATCCGTGAAGGACCGCATCGCCCTGCGCATGATCGAGGCGGCGGAGGAGAGCGGCGCGCTCAAGCCCGGCGGCACGATCGTCGAGCCGACCAGTGGCAACACCGGTGTGGGGCTCGCCATCGTGGCGCAGCAGAAGGGGTACAAGTGCATCTTCGTGTGCCCCGACAAGGTTTCCGCCGACAAGATCAACGTGATGCGCGCGTACGGGGCCGAGGTCGTGGTGTGCCCCACCGCCGTCGACCCGGAGCACCCGGACTCGTACTACAACGTCTCCGACCGGCTGGTGCGGGAGACCCCCGGTGCCTGGAAGCCCGACCAGTACTCCAACCCGAACAATCCCCTCTCGCACTACCACTCCACCGGTCCCGAGCTGTGGGAGCAGACCGAGGGGAAGATCACGCACTTCGTCGCGGGCGTGGGCACCGGCGGCACGATCTCCGGCACCGGCCGCTACCTGAAGGACGCCAGCGACGGCAAGGTGCAGGTCGTCGGCGCCGACCCCGAGGGGTCCGTGTACTCCGGCGGCTCCGGCCGGCCCTACCTCGTCGAGGGCGTCGGTGAGGACTTCTGGCCGACCGCCTACGACCGGACGGTCGCGGACGAGATCGTCGCGGTGTCCGACAAGGACTCCTTCCAGATGACGCGCCGACTGGCCAAGGAGGAGGGGCTGCTCGTCGGCGGTTCCTGCGGCATGGCCGTCGTCGCCGCGCTGCGGGTCGCCGAGCGTCTCGGCCCCGACGACGTCGTGGTGGTGCTGCTCCCCGACAGCGGACGCGGCTACCTCAGCAAGATCTTCAACGACGAGTGGATGGCCGACTACGGATTCCTGGAGGACGAGGGCCCCAGCGCCCGGGTCGCCGACGTGCTGAACGACAAGGCGGGCGGCTCCATCCCGTCCCTCGTGCACATGCACCCGGAGGAGACCGTCGGCGAGGCCATCGAGGTGCTGCGCGAGTACGGCGTCTCCCAGATGCCGATCGTCAAGCCGGGCGCCGGTCACCCGGACGTGATGGCCGCCGAGGTCATCGGCTCGGTCGTGGAGCGCGAGCTCCTGGACGCGCTGTTCACCAAGCGGGCCTCCCTGGAGGACCCGCTGGAGAAGCACATGTCCTCCCCGCTGCCGCAGGTCGGCTCCGGCGAGCCGGTCGGCGACCTGATGACCGTGCTCGGCGGCGCCGACGCGGCGATCGTGCTCGTCGAGGGCAAGCCCACCGGCGTCGTCAGCCGGCAGGACCTGCTGTCCTTCCTGGCCAAGGGCGGCACCAAGGCCTGACCGCGCCGGGCCCCCGGGAGACCGCCGGGGGCCATGGGGCCGTCCGGGCCCGGCCGCGGGGCGGCGGTCCGGGGCGCACGGGTGACGGCCGGACGCGGCACCGGACGTACATCGTCCGGCAGTCCGGGGTCTGAGCAGGATTTTTGTTCGAAGTGTCGGATCCGTGTGGATCTTCAGGCTCCGGCCGGGACGAACTTCGCGGAAGTGGTACGAGCGCGTCACGTCCGCGCAGCACCCGCTTAACACGGGTCCGGCACATTGGTGGGTGTCGGCAGGGCGGGAGCGGCTCCCCGCCCGGGCCGACGCCGAACGGCGCCAAGGACCTCCGGAGCGGCTCCCGGACCTCCATGGACGCCTAGGACGCGCAAGCCCGGTCCTGACCCGGCCCGCGTCCCTCGCGGGGACCGCCGTCGTCCCGCCCCCCTTCACCGGGGGTGCGGCGGTCCCCGCGCAATACGTCGAAGGGCCCGGCGCTCGTCCCGAGCGCCGGGCCCTCTCGTATGCGGTACGGGATTCCGCGCCGCCCGTCCTCCCGTCCCGTGGCGTCGGCTTCCCGGCGCGTCTCCCGGCTCACCGGCGCCCCTCCGGCGCCTACTCCTCCCAGTCGGACTCCTGCCGGGACCCGCGGCGGCCGAAGAAACCGGGGGACAGGCGCGCCGCCTGGACCACGTTCACCCCGACGATGCCGCCCCAGGCGACCAGCAGTCCGGGCAGGTGCTCGTTGACGACGCCGATCGCGGAGAGCGGGATCGCGAGGACGAGCGAGACGATCCCGAAGCCGAAGCGCTCTCCCCAGGAGTCGGCCGACCGGGGCGAGCGGGCGTCGCGCGCCACCGCCATCTGCTGTTCGGCGAGCCGGCGCCGCACCCGGCGGTCGACGGTGCTGTCGAGACGCTGCTCGACCTTCTCCATGAAGGAGTCGACCAGCGCGGACTCGTACTCGGCGCCGAGTTCCCTGCGCGCGTGCAGGGTGGCGTCGAGTTCCTTCTTCAGCTCCGCGTCGTCATGGCGGGCGTTCATACCGGTCATGTCCATCACGTTAGGCAGCCGAGGCGCGCGTGGCACTGGGGATAGCCCCCCTGTTACGGCTGGGCCGAGCCCCCGGAAGGTGCCCCTTGCCCGCCTGCATATCGTCATGCAGAGTTCTCGGTACCTGAATAGAAGGGTGTGCGCGTGGTGTCGTCGCAGGTCGTGGGCATGTCGTGTGCGGTGACGCCCCGGGCGGCCGTCGCACTCGTGGCCCCGGACGGCCACGGCACCGGCACCGTGCCCGGTGTCCCGCGGGCCTTCTCCGCGCCCGCCCGGCCCGGCCACGCTGTACTCTCCCGGGGCGTCGAGGAACAGGCGGGCCCCGCCTCGCCCGCCGCGCGCCGGACGCCCGGCGCGTACCGTCCCGTCGTCGGCCGCGAACCGGCCGCCGCGGTGAGCGCGCCGTGCCGGCCCGACCCGGAGCCGCCGGCCGGGCGGGCACAGGAGGCGGCGGAGGCGTCGCCCGGCGCGGAGCGGACCGACCGGCCGCTCCCGGACGAGGTGACGGCCGACGCCGCACCGCTCGACCGGTTCACGGACATCTGGAGGGGGAGCACGTCATGAGCACGGGCGGCGACAGGGCCGGTGACGACAGGGGCAGGGACGGTGACGGCAAGGCGATGGGGAACGGCACGGCCATGGGGGACACCGGCGTGGAGAGCGACACGAGTGTGAGCGACAGCCCCGCCGGACGGCTCCAGAGCCTCTTCGAAGGGCGCCGGCTCACCCCGACCCAGCGGCGCATCGCCCACAGCATGGTGCGCAGCGCCGCCGACGTGCCGTTCCTGTCCAGCGTCGAGCTCGCCGAACTCGCCGGGGTCAGCCAGCCCTCCGTCACCCGCTTCGCGGTGGCGCTCGGCTTCGACGGCTACCCGGCGCTGCGCAGGCACCTGCGCGAGGTCGCCCCCGCCGAACCGGCCGCCGACACCGCCTCGTACAACGAGTACCAGCAGGCCGTCGAGGCCGAGATCGAGAACCTGCGCCACCTCGCCGCGGTGCTCGCCGATCCGCGTCCGGTCGCGAGGGCGGGGCGCCTGCTGGCCGCGTCCCGCCCGCTGCCCGTCCTCGGGCTGCGCGCCGCCGCCTCCCAGGCCTACGGCTTCGCCTACTTCGCCGCCAAGGTGCACCCCGACGTGCGGCTGCTGCACGAGGGCGGCACGATGCTCCAGGACCGCGTCGACGCGGCCGTCCGGGCCGGGGCCACGGCCCTGCTGTGCTTCGCGCTGCCCCGGCACCCGCGCGAGGTCGTCGACGCCCTCGGCTACGCGAAGGAGGCCGGGCTGACGGTCGTCACGGTCGCGGACTCGGCGTTCGCGCCGGTGGCGAAGGTGTCCGACCTGCTGCTCCCCGCCGCCGTCGGCACCGGTCTCGCGTTCGACACGGCGTGCGCGCCGATGCTGCTCGGCCGCGTTCTGCTGGAGGCCATGTGCGACGACCTGCCGGACGCGCAGGCACGGCTGGAGCAGTTCGACGCACGGGCCGCGGTGCGCGGACTGTTCGTGGAGTAGGGGCGGGCCCCTCCGGGCGCCGGAGCGGCGATTCCGGCGTTTCTCAGACGCGTCTCACCTTCCGTGGCTAACCTGCGCGCCCGAAGGCATACGGGCGTGACGGCGGTCGACGGCGTGCCCGTGGACGTGCAGGTGCTGGGACGGGAGGCGGATCGTGGCGCGCGGAGGACAGGGACTGGCCCGGGTGGCCGTCGTGGTGCGGGCGGGAGCCGCGCCGCTGTGGTGGTGCGGAGTGCTGGCCGCCGGGATCGGGGTGCTGCTCCCGGGGCTGACGGGGCGCAGGATCGGCGTCCTGGCCGGGACCGCGCTGTTCCTCGTCACGGCGGCCGTGGTGGCGTACTGGCGCAGGAAGCGGTACGACGCCCTGGTCCGCTCGGCCGCGCGCGCCGGTAAGCACGATGTGCTCCAGGACCGTGCCGTGACCGTGCGCAACTGGCGCAGGGGCCACCGCTGGTGGCTGCTGCTCGCCTTCGCCGCCGCGCTGGGGAGCTCGTTCGCCGTGCCCGCCGCGGGCGGCATGCTGCTCGCCGGAGCGGGTGTCGGGCTGTGGTGGAAGGCCGCCCGGCTCGGACGCCTGGAGCGTGCCGGGCAGGCGCTGATCTGGGTGCGCGTCGACTGGCTCGGCCCGCGCGCGGGTGCCCCCGTCGGGAAGCCGGTCCGGGCCGTCCGGGCCACGGGAGTGGCTGCGGGTGACGCCGCGCCCGGTGGGGCGCGGCGTCACTGACCGGAACGGAACCGGACCCGGTGCGGCGGACTAGATCTCCAGATCGGACTCGATCCGCTTCAACTGGTGCCGGGCCATCGCCAGGTTGGCCCGCTTCTGGTCGAGGACCAGGTACAGGAACAGACCGTTCCCGCCGCGGCCCTTCATCAGCCGGATCAGGTGGTACTGGTCCGAGAGCGTGATCAGGATGTCCTCGATGTCGCCCTTCAGGCCCAGGTGTTCCATCGTGCGCAGCTTGGCGCGGACGACGTCGGTGTTGCCGGCCGCCGCGACGGTGAGGTCGAAGCTCTTGCTGCCGCCGATGGTGCCCAGCGCCATTCCGCTGGTGTAGTCGACGAGGGCGGCTCCGGTCGCGCCCTCGATGGACGCCAGAGCCTCTTTGAGGGCGGTCTCGGTGTTCGACATGGTGTGGTGCTCCTTCAGCTCTCTGATGTTCTCGGGTGGTTGGTGGCAGGAGTGGACGGGGAACGCGGGGTGGTGCCGCGTGGGGTGCGCGTGCGCAGCGGGGCCTTCGTGGAGGTCCTGGCCGGTTCGGCGGCCGGCTCGCCTCGGGCCGTGGCGGCGTCGACGAGCTCGCCGATCCGGGTGCCGGAGCGCCGCCCCTCCAGGTGCAGCCGGCCGACGTTGACCCGGTCCTGGGCGAGCAGCGTCAGGACGGCGGAGCCGCCCGCCGCGTACGTCGCGACATAGCCGTGCACGCCGCGCACCAGCAGCTCGCGCAGGTCGCCGTGGCCGGTGGACTCGGCCATACGGATGGCGACTCCCAGGGCGGCCGCGGTGAGCGCGGCCAGGCCGTCCGGCTCGACGCCGGGTGTGTCGTGGGCGAGGACGAGACCGTCGGCGCTGGCCGCGAGGGCTCCGGTCAGCTGGGGCACCCGGGCCCGGAGCCGGTGGAGTTCGTCCAGGACTTCGGCCTCCGCCGCCATCAGCAGTCTCCTCTCGGCACGCTGTCGTAGCGCGCGGATCACAAGGCCTCCCGCGGGGTTGGGACTCACAAGGCCTCCAGCGCGTCTCTGAGCCGCCGCAGCAGCGCGACGTCGGGATCGGCGGAGGTCTGGGTGAGCACGCTGGGCGGGGGGAGCGGCTGCGGTACGGGCGCCGCCGTCACGAGTCCGGCGGCGGCGAGCCGGCGCAGGTCGACGAGCGTGTGGAAGGCGGGCCGCCCCAGCGCGAGGGACACGTCCGCCGCCGTGCGGACGCCGTCCACCCGGCCGAGGACGGCCTCCTGACGCAGCGGTACGGTCGGCTCCGCGGCGAGCGGGGCGCGCCGCAGGGGCGCGGTGTCGGTCGCCGGGTCGGGCCAGATCCGGTGCAGGAGTTCACGCCGGCGCACCGTCTCGCGTTCCACCGCGGCGACCGGGACGGGACGCAGCGGGCCGAACCAGTGCGCGGCGCCGTACCGGAAGCGGCTCGGGGTGCTGCTCGGCCCGAGGACGAAGTAGGCGGCGTCGTACAGGGAGCCGAGGTGGCACAGTTCCAGCGCGCCCTCGGCGATCCGCCCGCTGTCGATCAGGAACCGGCCGACCCGGCGGCGCGCGCCGGCGGTGGCGACCGCCTCCCGCCACACCTCGGGGGCCAGGACGCCGTGGACGGAGAACAGGACGTCGAGTCCGGGGGTGGCGGGACTCTCGGCGTGCACCACCTCGCCGTCGGCGAGGTAGAGGGTGCCGCGCTCGCGGATGAGGACTCCGGTGGCGCGCTCGTCGGCGAGCCTGCCGAGCATCGGTGAGACGCCGCCGGCGGCGCCCGGTGCCGTGTCCCGTATCGGGAGCCGGGGCGGGGGAGGCGTCCTGACGGTGGTCATACGAGCACCAGCCGTCCGGCCATCTCGCCCAGCCGGATGCGCGCCAGGGCGAGGTTGCCGTCCGAGCGGGCCAGCCACAGGTGCAGGAACACGCTGCTGTCGAAGGCGGTCCGGACGAACCGCAGGACGTGATAGCTGTCGCGGTTGCTGATGATCAGGTCTTCGATCGGGGTCTCCTGGTCGGACCACTCCGACCAGTCGGAGCCGCCCTTGGGGGCGAACGATCGGTTCTCCGCGGCGAGTCGGGCCAGTTCGGCGGCTTCCGCCGCGGTCGTCTCGTGGTCGTCACCCGGAGCGTCGCCGACCGTGCCCAGGGCCAGGCCGCTGGTCCAGTCGACCACCGAGGCGCCCCGGGCCCCGGGCAGTGTCATGGCCTCCAGCAGGCACTCGTCGATACCGGGCACCGTGTCTCCCTCCCGCCAAAGGGTTCGGCCGAGTGACGAAGAAGTTACGCACTGTGCGCACGGGAAGGGAGTGATCCGGCATTTTCCTGTGGAAAATGCCCGCGGTGACTAAGGTGGGTCGACTGGCCACATTCTCGGGCGCGTCTAAACCTCCTGGGGTCGGTTCGTGCTGCCCTGGAGCGGTGCCGAGGGGGCGCACATGGGTGCGAACGGGCGCCCTCGGTTCGAGTGCGCGCCGGGGTGTCGGTGAGCCCGTGGGGTGCCTCGGGGTCACGTTCCGCTGCCCCTGTCCTCCCGTGCTCGGGGCCGCGCCCCGGACACCGCTCCTCGAACGCCGGAGGGGCTGGAATCGCTACAGGCCGGTCAGCGCGTGGGCGTGGGCCCCGCCCGACTCCGTGACGATCTCCGCGAGGGTCTGCGGCTCCCGCACGACGGCGAAGCGCACGGCGTCCCCGGCCGGCGTGAAGCCGTAGACGCCGGGGCGGACCAGGGAGTTGTACGCGTAGTGGTGGGCGAAGCAGTACGCGCCGGTGTCCAGGGCGGCCACGTGGTCGCCCTGTTCGAGCAGCGGCAGCGGGCGGCCCTCGGCGAGCAGGTCGCCCGCGAAGCAGGCCGGACCCGCGACGTCCTGGACGACGTCCGGCCCCGGCTTGGGGTGCCCCTTGGCGTCGTACGCGGCGATCCGCAGCGGCCACGACTCCGGCGCGTACACCGTGCGGGTCGCCACCTGCACCCCGGCGTGGGTGACCGCGACCGCCCGGCCCCCGGCGGACTTCGTGTACTCGACCCGGGCCAGCACCGTCCCGTGCTTGGCCAGCAGTGACCGTCCGAACTCGGTGACCAGCCCGTACCGTCCGTCGAACAGTCCCGGTGCCGCCCGCGCGAGCAGCCGCGCGTACTGCTCGTACGTCGGTGCCGTGGCGTCGGAGCCGAAGTCGACCGGCAGCCCGCCGCCGATGTCGACCGTGTCGACCTGGTGCCGCCCGACGCGCCGGTTGATCTCCTCCGCCAGCGCGTACGTCTCCGCCACGCCCCGCGCCATCAGCGGGAGCGGCATGCCCTGCGAGCCGGAGTGCGCGTGCAGCCGGGTCAGCCAGGGGCGGTCGGCGTACGCCCGCACGATCCACGCGCGGGCCCCCTCGTCCCGCAGTGCGACCCCGAACTTGGAGGTCGCCGTCGCCGTGGACAGTGCCCCGATCGAACCCGCGCCGACCTGCGGGTTCACCCGGATTCCGATGGGGGAGGAGGTGTCCGTCGAACGGACGAGGGCGTCGATGCGGTCCAGTTCCTGCGGGTTGTCGGCGTTGACCGCGACGCCCAGGGCGAGTGCCTCGCGCAGCTCGGCGGGCGTCTTGGCCGGCGAGTCGAGCACGGTCCGCCCGGGCGGGATCCCGGCCGCCGCGGCGAGCGCGAGCTCCCCGGGGCTCGCCACCTCCGCGCCGATGCCCCGCTCGTGCAGCAGTCGCAGCACGGGCACGAGGGGCGTCGCCTTCACCGCGAAGGCGTGCAGCACCGGGGTGCCGGGAGCGGTCACCGCCTCGAAGGCGGCGTGCAGCGCGGCGACCGAAGCCCGGACGCCGGTCACGTCGAGGAGCGCGACGACCGGGTGGTCCGGGCCGAGGAGCCCCCGCTCCACGGCGGCCCGCACGGCGTGGTCCCGCCGCGGGACCCGCCCGGCGTCCGGCCCGGATCCCGGTGCCGGCCCGTCCGCCCGCGCCGGCCGGTCGCCCTCCCGGTCCGCCGCCCGGTCCGGGCCCGTCGTTCCGTCGCCGTTCATCGCCGTCCGGCCCCCGTCCGTGCTCCCGTGTCCCGTCGCGCGGGCCGACGGTGGTCCCGAACCCTCCGCCGGGGACGCCGGGGCCCGCCCGCGCCGCCGTCGTCCGCCCGATCCCCTGCCCTGTCCATGTCTGCGCCCATGCGTCCCAGCCAAACACCCGGCGGAAGCGCGCGCGGGGCCGCGCGCCTATTGACTAGTCTTATTCAAGAAGTCAGGATGTGAATATCTACATCAACAGTCCGCTGGGAGGCAGACCATGTCAGGACCCCGCCCCGTCCGAGCGCCGCGCGGTACGGAACTGAGCGCCCTGGGATGGCAGCAGGAAGCCGCCCTGCGGATGCTGCAGAACAACCTCGACCCCGAGGTCGCCGAGCACCCCGACAAGCTCGTCGTCTACGGCGGCACCGGCAAGGCCGCCCGTGACTGGCGCTCCTTCGACGCCATGGTCCGCACGCTGCGGACCCTCAAGCAGGACGAGACGATGCTCGTCCAGTCCGGCCGTCCCGTCGGCGTCATGCAGACCCACGAGTGGGCCCCGCGCGTCCTCATCGCCAACTCCAACCTGGTCGGCGACTGGGCGAACTGGGAGGAGTTCCGCCGCCTGGAGCAGCTCGGCCTGACCATGTACGGCCAGATGACCGCGGGTTCCTGGATCTACATCGGCACCCAGGGCATCCTCCAGGGCACCTACGAGACCTTCGCCGCCGTCGCCGCGAAGAAGTTCAACGGCACCCTCGCCGGCACCATCACGCTGACCGCCGGTCTCGGCGGCATGGGCGGCGCCCAGCCGCTCGCCGTGACGATGAACGACGGCGTCGCCATCTGCATCGACTGCGACCCCCGCGCCATCGAGCGCCGCATCGAGCACCGCTACCTGGACGTGAAGGCCGACTCCCTGGAGCACGCCCTCCAGCTCGCCGTCGAGGCCCGTGACCAGCGCAAGCCGCTCTCCATCGGCCTGCTCGGCAACGCGGCGGAACTGCTGCCGCGCATGCTCGCCGAGGGCGCGCCCGTCGACATCGTGACCGACCAGACCTCGGCCCACGACCCGCTCGCCTACCTCCCCGTCGGCGTCGACTTCGACGACATGGCCGATGCGGCCGCCAAGGACCCGGCCGGCTTCACCACCCGCGCCCGCGAGTCCATGGCCAAGCACGTCGAGGCCATGGTCGGCTTCATGGACGCCGGCGCCGAGGTCTTCGACTACGGCAACTCCATCCGCGGCGAGGCCCAGCTCGCCGGCTACGACCGCGCCTTCGCCTTCCCCGGCTTCGTCCCCGCCTACATCCGCCCCCTCTTCTGCGAGGGCAAGGGCCCCTTCCGCTGGGCGGCCCTGTCCGGCGAGGCCTCCGACATCCACAAGACGGACAAGGCGATCCTCGACCTCTTCCCGGAGAACGAGTCGCTGCACCGCTGGATCAAGATGGCCGGCGAGCGCGTCCACTTCCAGGGACTGCCCGCCCGCATCTGCTGGCTCGGCTACGGCGAGCGCGACAAGGCCGGTGAGCGCTTCAACGACATGGTGGCCTCGGGCGAGCTGGCGGCCCCGCTGGCCATCGGCCGCGACCACCTCGACTGCGGCTCCGTCGCCTCCCCGTACCGCGAGACCGAGGCCATGCTCGACGGCTCCGACGCGATCGCCGACTGGCCGCTGCTCAACGCCATGGTGAACGTCGCCTCCGGTGCCTCCTGGGTCTCCCTCCACCACGGCGGCGGCGTCGGCATGGGCCGCTCCATCCACGCGGGCCAGGTCTCCGTCGCCGACGGCACCAAGCTCGCCGGGGAGAAGATCCGCCGGGTGCTCACCAACGACCCGGGCATGGGCGTCATCCGGCACGTCGACGCCGGGTACGACATCGCCGAGTCCGTCGCGGACGAGCGCGGGGTCCGGGTGCCGATGCGCGAGGGCGGCGACGCGTGACGTTCCACAGCATGTGGGCGGAGCTGCGGCCGATCGGCCGCAGCTCCGCCTCCGGCGGCTACCGCCGGTTCGCCTGGACCGGGGCCGACACCGACTGCCGCGACTGGTTCCGGCAGCAGGCCGAGTCCCGCGGGCTCACCTACGAACTCGACCGCAACGGCAACCAATGGGCCTGGCTCGGCGACCCCGCCGAGGGGGACGCCGTCGTCACCGGCTCCCACCTGGACTCCGTGCCCGACGGCGGCGCCTTCGACGGCCCCCTCGGGGTCGTCTCCTCCTTCGCCGCCCTCGACGAACTCCGCGCCCGCGGTGTCCGCTTCACCAAACCCCTCGCCATCGTCAACTTCGGTGACGAGGAGGGCGCCCGCTTCGGCCTCGCCTGCGTCGGCTCCCGGCTGGCCGCCGGACAGCTCACCGTCGAGCAGGCCCACCGGCTCACCGACGCCGACGGCATTACCCTGCCGCAGGCCATGGAGCGCGCCGGGTACGACCCCGCCGCCATCGGGCCCGACCCCGAACGCCTCGGCCGGATCGGCGCGTTCGTCGAACTCCACGTCGAGCAGGGCCGCGCCCTCGACCTGAGCGGCGACCAGGTCGGCATCGCCAGCGCCATCTGGCCGCACGGCCGCTGGCGCTTCGACTTCCGCGGCGAGGCCAACCACGCCGGCACCACCCGGCTCGTGGACCGCCACGACCCGATGCTGCCGTACGCCGAGACCGTCCTCGCCGCCCGCCGCGAGGCCCGGCTCGCGGGCGCCGTCGCCACCTTCGGCAAGATCGCCGTCGAGCCGAACGGCGTGAACGCCATCCCCTCCCTGGTGCGCGGCTGGCTCGATTCCCGCGCCGCCGACCAGGCGACCCTCGACACGGTCGTCGACGGCGTCGAGAGGGCGGCCCGCGAGTACGCCGAGGCCCAGGGCGTCGAACTCGACGTCGTCCGCGAGTCGTTCACCCCCGTCGTCGAGTTCGAGCACGCCCTGCGCGACGAACTCGCCCGCATCCTGGGCAAGGACCGCGACGCCGCCCTGAACGTGCCCGTCCTCGGGACCGGGGCCGGACACGACGCCGGAATCCTCTCCGGCACCGTCCCGACCGCCATGCTGTTCGTACGCAACCCCACGGGTGTCTCGCACTCCCCGGCCGAGCACGCCACCGAGGACGACTGCGTGGCCGGGGTGACCGCACTCGCCGACGTACTCGAAGGGCTGGCTTGCAGGTGACACAGACGTACTGGCTGGAACACGCCTGGCTCGGCACCCACGTCGAGCCGGGCGTCGCCGTGACCGTGTCGGCCGACGGCTCCGGGGCCGGTGCGGACGGCCGTTTCACCGACGTCCGCACCGGGGTCGACGCCCCGCCGCCGGGCGCCGAGATCCTGCGCGGACTCACCCTCCCGGGCCTCGCCAACGCCCACTCCCACGCCTTCCACCGCGCCCTGCGCGGCACCGTCCAGGTCGGCTCCGGCACCTTCTGGACCTGGCGCGAGATCATGTACTCCTTCGCGGACCGGCTGACCCCGGAGACCTACCACGCGCTGGCCCGCGCGGTGTACGCGGAGATGGCCCTCGCCGGAGTCACCGCCGTCGGCGAGTTCCACTACGTCCACCACGCCCACGACGGCACCCCCTACGCCGACCCCAACGCCATGGGCGAGGCGCTCGTCGCCGCCGCGGCCGACGCGGGCATCCGCATCACCCTGCTGGACACGGCCTACCTCTCCTCCGGCTTCGGACAGCCGCCCAACCGGCACCAGCGGCGCTTCTCCGACGGCACCGCCGAGGCCTGGGCGGAACGCTGTTCCCTTCTCAAGGACCGGGACCACGCACGGATCGGCGCGGCGATCCACTCCGTACGGGCCGTGCCCGCCGGGCAGCTCGCCACCGTGGCGCGCTGGGCCGAGGAGCGGCGCGCCCCGCTCCACGTGCACCTGTCCGAGCAGACGGCGGAGAACGAGGCGTGCCTGGCCGCACACGGCCGCACGCCCACCCGCCTGCTCGCCGACCACGGCGTCCTCGGACCGCGCACCACCGGCGTCCACAACACGCACCTCACCGACGAGGACATCGCCCTGCTCGGCGGCTCCGGCACCGGCACCTGCATGTGCCCCACCACCGAACGCGACCTCGCCGACGGCATCGGCCCCGCCGTCGCCCTCCAGGCCGCGGGCTCACCCCTCTCGCTCGGCTCCGACAGCCACGCCGTCATCGACCTCCTCGAAGAGGCCCGCGCGATGGAGCTGAACGAACGGCTGCGCACCCGCACCCGCGGTCACTGGACGGCCGCCGCCCTGCTGCGCGCCGCCTCCGCCGACGGCCACGCGGCCCTCGGCTGGGACGACGCGGGCAGCATCGAGACGGGCGCGCTCGCCGACTTCACGACGATCGCCCTCGACTCGGTCAGGACAGCGGGACCGGTGCCGCGCCTCGGCGCGGAGACAGCCGTATTCGCGGCCACGGCCGCCGACGTCCGGCACACGGTCGTGGCGGGCCGGCACATCGTGCGCGACGGCGCGCACACGCTCGTACCGGACGTGCCGACAGCGCTCGCGGACGCCGTCCAGGCGCTGCGCTCCTGACTCCCGGGCGGGCGGGAGCACCCCCCCCCCCCCCCGACGCCCCCCACCAGCAGTCCCGCCACCCCTGAGGACGCCATGAGCAGCACGACCGTCATCACCAACATCGCCAGTCTGGTCACCAACGATCCCTCCCTGGGCGACGGGTCCCCGCTCGGTCTGATCCAGGACGCGGCCGTCGTCATCGAGGGCGACCGGGTCGCGTGGACCGGTGAATCCAGCAAAGCACCCGCCACCGACAACCGGGTCGACGCCGGTGGACGCGCGGTGATCCCCGGCTTCGTCGACTCCCACTCGCACCTGGTCTTCGCGGGCGACCGCACCCAGGAGTTCAACGCCCGCATGTCCGGCCGCGCGTACAGCGCGGGCGGCATCCGCACCACCGTCGCCGCCACCCGCGCCGCCTCCGACGAGGAACTGGAGCGCAACCTCACCCGCTACCTGCGCGAGGCCCTCCGCCAGGGCACCACGACCTTCGAGACCAAGTCGGGCTACGGCCTGACCGTCGAGGACGAGGCCCGCGCGCTGCGCATCGCCGCCTCACACACCGACGAGGTCACCTACCTCGGCGCGCACATCGTCTCGCCGGACTACGCCGACGACCCGGCCGGCTACGTCGCCCTGGTCACCGGCGAGATGCTCGACGCCTGCGCCCCGTACGCCCGTTGGGTGGACGTCTTCTGCGAGAAGGGCGCCTTCGACGGCGACCAGGCCCGCGCGATCCTCACGGCCGGCAAGGCCAAGGGGCTGCACCCGCGCGTGCACGCCAACCAGCTCTCGTACGGCCCCGGCGTCCAGCTCGCCGTCGAGCTGGACGCGGCGAGCGCCGACCACTGCACCCACCTGACGGACGCCGACATCGACGCCCTCGCGAGCGGCGACACCGTGGCGACCCTGCTGCCCGGCGCCGAGTTCTCCACCCGCGCCGAGTGGCCGGACGCCCGCAGGCTGATCGACGCCGGTGTCACGGTGGCGCTGTCCACCGACTGCAACCCCGGCTCGTCCTTCACCTCGTCCGTGCCCTTCTGCATCGCGCTCGCGGTACGGGACATGCGGATGACCCCGGACGAGGCGGTGTGGTCGGCGACCGCGGGCGGCGCGCGGGCCCTGCGCCGGGACGACGTCGGCCGCATCGCGCCGGGCGCCTACGCGGATCTCGCCCTGCTGGACGCCCCCAGCCACGTCCACCTCGCCTACCGCCCCGGTGTCCCGCTGGTCACCGGCGTCTGGCGCCGCGGAGTCCGCGAGATCTGAGCCCGCGGACGGGCCGGGCGCCGGCGCGCGGACCCTCAGGCGCTGCCCGCGCGCCAGCGCTGGCCCGTGCCCCCGGTCAGCGGCACCAGGGACAGCCCACCGTCCCCGTCCGGCGTCACCGCCGTCTCGATGGCGACGGCCGGGCGGATCACCCCGTCGTCGTCGACGGTGAAGCGGAGGTTGTCGCCGTGGTCGCCGTCGAGCGAGGAGCACGCCCAGATGCCCACGCCGCGGTCGACGGAGCCGCGGCTGTCCAGGCAGAAGTCGTCGTCGGCGGCCGACCGGAGGGAACCGTCGGCGACGCGCCAGCGCTGGGTGCGGGAGGAGTTGCAGGGCGCCGTGACGACGTCGGTGCCCTTCTCGAGGTCGCCGTCGCGGACGTCCAGGCACAGCCCCGAGGCGACGTTCACCACCTGCGCGGAGGAGCTGCCCGGCGGGCGGAGGACGACGGTCGGGGTGGGCTTCGGGCTCGGTGACCTCGGCGGTGCCGGGCTGTGGGACGGAGAAGGCGACGCGGAGGTCGCCGACGGCGAGGGGGAGGCCGAGGGCGAGGGGGAGGCCGACGGGGTGACCGGGACCGTGGCGGTGACGGTCACCGCGGGCGGCCCGGACGGCGCGGCGACCGAGCCCGCCGCGCCCGTGGACGGCGTGGCGTCCGGGGACAGCAGCAGGTAGAGGACCGGCGCCAGGGCCACGCCGAGCGCCGCCGCCGAGGTCAGGACGACCCGGCGGGAGGGCGGCCACAGCAGCGCCGGTCCCCGCGGGCCGACGGGCGGTACGGGAGGCAGGGGCCCCGGCTGCGGCACGTCGTCCGTGACGTACGCCGTGCCCGCCCACGGCAGCAGGCCCTCGGCCAGGGCGGAGCGCGGATGGTCGCGCAGGGCGGTCAGTTCCTCGTACGCGGCCGAGCAGTGCGCGCAGTGCGCCATGTGGGTGTTGAGGTCGGTGCTGGAGCGGGGGTTGTCGGGCCGCACCGACTCCTCGATCAGTCGGCGGAAGTCCCCGCAGCGCGGATCGTCCGAGGCGGCCAGCCGGTACCTCAGACAGGCCTGGGCCAGCGACTGGAGCGCCTGGGCGGTGCCGTACGCGACGTCCTCGGAGGTGAGGCCGAGCATGACCGCCGTCCGCCGCGCGGGTTCGCGTTCCACGACCGCGTACCAGATGAGGCCCTGGGCGCGGGAGGGGAGGGACTGGAAGGCGGGGAGCAGGGACGGGACGGGGCCGTCGGGGCCCGCCGTGCTGAGGACGAGGAGCAGACCGGGGTCGAGGCCCGCGGCCCGCTGGTCCCGGGCCCACGAGGCGGCCACCCGCCCGGTCAGCAGCAGGAGCTGGTGCCGCCAGGGGACGTTCGGGTCGATGCCGCGCGCCGTCTCGCGGGCCGCGAGGGTGAAGGTGTGCGCCGCGAGCTGTCCGGCCCCGGACTCGCCGGTGGTGCACAGCCGGGCGTAGGCGAGCACGGAGGCGCGGTGGCGTGCGCGGAGTTCCTGGAGGGCCGTGTACGCCGTCGAGGTGCCGCCGCGCAGCAGCTCGGTCAGCCGCGCGTCGGACGCCCCCGCGACCGGTCCGCCGCCCTCGGCCGCGTCGTTCTCGTCGGCCGGGTCCCCCTGCGCCATGTTCCTCCGCCTTCCCGTGCCTGGTGCGTGTTCGTCCCGAACTGACGTACCGGCCAGTTTGGGATGCCCATAGTGGCGGGATCGGCCTGCCGGGAAAAGAGTTGTTGAACAACGATTCCATGGGAGCGCTCTCAACATCCCTGCGCGGCAAGAGAGTTGTCTGTGTCGTGCAGACGTTCTCCCCGGTCGGGGCGAGCGGCCTCGACGGCGGGCGGACCGGGGCGCCGCCGGGCGGCCGGACGGGCGCCCGGAAAGACGGAGCGGCCCGGCGCTCTTCGCGCCGGACCGCCCGGATGCGCGGCCCCGCGGGCCGCGAAGTCCTGTCACTCCTCGACGGTCAGGCCCTTCCGGAGTCGCACGAGGGTGCGCGACAGCAACCGGGAGACGTGCATCTGGGAGATGCCGAGTTCGTCGCCGATCTCGGACTGGGTCATGTTCGCCACGAACCGCAGCGAGAGGATCTGCCGGTCGCGCTGCGGGAGTTCGGCGATCAGCGGCTTGAGGGACTCCACGTACTCGATGCCCTCGAGTCCGTGGTCCTCGTAGCCGATGCGGTCCGCGAGCGCGCCCTCGGAGTCGTCCTCCTCGGGCTGGGCGTCCAGTGAGCTGGCCGTGTAGGCGTTGGACGCGGCCATGCCCTCGACGACCTCGTCGCGGCTGATGCCGAGCCGCTCCGCGAGTTCGTCCACGGTCGGGGCGCGGTCGAGGCGCTGGGCCAGCTCGTCGCCGGCCTTGGCCAGGTCGAGGCGGAGTTCCTGGAGCCTGCGCGGTACCCGCACGGACCAGGAGGTGTCGCGGAAGAAGCGCTTGATCTCGCCGATGATCGTCGGCATGGCGAAGGTGGGGAACTCGACCCCGCGGCTCAGCTCGAACCGGTCGATCGCCTTGATGAGGCCGATGGTGCCGACCTGGATGATGTCCTCCATCGGCTCGCTGCGGGAGCGGAAGCGGGAGGCGGCGAACTTCACCAGCGCGAGGTTGAGTTCGACGAGTGTGTTGCGGACGTACGCGTAGTCGTGCGTGCCCTCTTCGAGGGACTGAAGCCGTGCGAAGAGTGTCTTGGACAGAGCCCGTGCGTCCACCGGCCCCACTTCGTCGTACGGGGGGATCTCCGGGAGTCCGGAGAGTCCGTCGACTCCGTGGGTTCCGGTTCCGTCGACGTGCTCCGGAGCTTCCGGAGAAGGTGCCGACGTCGCCGTCAGGGTCTGCGATGCGTCGAGCCGGGGTGACATGTGCCCTCCATCGTTCTCGGCATATGGCCGCCGATGCCCATACGTGCACTGCGGTGTGCGGCGCCTCCAGAGCCGGCCGGGTCGAATAGCTGTCTCTTCTAGCCCTACCCGGTTTCCCGAACTCGCCGCAAGTGTCATCTGGTATGAAATGTCCATTTCCGTAGGGTTGTTCGGGTGTCGGGTGGCGTGGAGAAGGCGTAGTGTTCGAGTGCGTACGTCAGTAGTCGCGACACTCGGGAGAGAGACGGCATGGACCGCGGGACGGTCGGCAGCGCACAGTCTGGCCGGCTTCTTGTCGAAGTGCGGGAAGAGGGCACGAGCGCTGTCGTGACCCCCGCGGGTGAGCTCGATCACCACACGGCCGATCTGTTGCGTGAGCCACTCGAGGGATGCCTCGAGAAGGGGTGCACGCGACTGGTCATCGACTGTTCCCGTCTGGAGTTCTGTGACTCCACCGGGCTCAATGTGCTGCTCGGCGCCCGGCTGAAGGCCGAGGCCGCGGGCGGCGGGGTGCATCTGGCCGCGATGCAGCCGGTGGTGGCCCGGGTCTTCGAGATCACCGGGGCGGAGGCCGTTTTCGCCGTCCACGACACGCTCGAAGCGGCCCTGGCGGGCTGAGCCGCGGACTTTCGGTGATGTCGTCGCTCGCGCCCCTGATGTCCCTGAGTGACCGGAGCGTCACTCGTGTCACGGGTTCCGTGCCGAATGAGTGGGTGTTCGGACGGTTCCGTCGGGCAGGAGACATCCTGGACACGTCGGTGGTCCACGGGCCGGCGGCCGGCGCGGCGGAAGCCGTTGGTCCACAAGCGGCGGAAGCCGTTGATCCATCCGTACTGAGTACTGCGTACCGAGTCTTGAATCGTGAACCGGTGAATCGGTGAGGTGAAGCGCTGATGAGCACCACCCGGCCTTGCTCGCCGGGCGACCGCGGCCCGGAAGCGGGCGACGGCGCCGCTTCCGCGGTGTCCGCGCGGAGCGTGACGCCCGTGGACGGCGTGACGCCCGTCGACGACGCCTCCCCGGCTCCCGCGCCCGTCGGCCGCCAGGCCCGCACGCTGAGCCTCGCCGGCGAGAGCGGCGTCGTGCCGCTCGCCCGCGACTTCGCCCGGCAGGCGCTGTACGCGTGGGGCTGGCTGCCCGCGGCGAGCGCCGACCGGCGCGCTGCCGCCGAGGACGTCCTGCTGGTCGTCTCCGAGCTGGTCACCAACGCCTGTCTGCACGCCGAGGGTCCGGACGAACTCCGGATCTCCTGCGACAACAAGGTGCTGCGCATCGAGGTCTCCGACCGCGGGGCCGGCCAGCCCGCCCCGCGCACCCCGCACCGCGCGGGCCGTCCCGGCGGTCACGGCATGTTCATCGTGCAGCGGCTCTGCCTGGACTGGGGGGTCGTACGGGCGCCCGGAGTCACGGGCAAGACGGTATGGGCGGAACTGGGCGCTCCCGCGTAGCCCCACCGGCGGGATCCGCGGCAGGGCCGGCCTCCGGGCCGCCGCCCGCTGAGGCTCCCGCCCGACCCGTCGTGGACCGGTTCCGCGGCCCGGCCCGTCGCCGGCTCGTCGTCGGTCCGGTCGCGGCAGGGTCGGCCTCCGGCCCGGCCCGGTGTCGGTCGGTCGCTGTCCCGGTTCGCGGCCGGCCGGCTGTCGGCCCGGTGCGTGGTCTGCTTGTCCGGTCGCCGGTCGCCGGTCGCCGGTCCGCCTGTCCGCAGCCCGGGCCCGGCCGGTCGTGCTCCAGTCCCGTGACCTGGTCCGTCGCCGGCTCGTCGTCGGTCCGGTCCGATGCCGGTCCGGCTGCCGTCCCGGCTCGTGGCCGACCGACCGTCGGTCTGATGCGCGGCTTGCTCTGCCGGGGCGGTGTCCGTCGTGGCCTCAGGGCTGGGCCGCCGTGGTCCAGCCCCGTGCCCCGGTCCGGCGTCGGCCGGCCGTCGGCCCGGTGTGCGGCCCGCCTGCCGGGGCGGTGCCGGCGGTCCTGCGGTCGAGGTCGCCCTCGCGGGGTGTGCCGCCGTCCGCCGGTGTCCTGGCCGTTCGTCCCGTCCGGTTCGCCCCGTGGCCGAGGCGGCCTTCGCCGGTGCCGGTGCCGGCACCGGTACGGGGCGTGCTCCGACTCGCCTGCTTCCGGGCCGGAACGCGTGCCGCCGGCAGGTCCGTTCGTTCCGCGACCGGGCTCGCGCGCGTGTGGGTTTCGGTGCGGGCCGTGGGCCGGGTGGCCTCCGTGAAGTGGTCGCCCGGGCCCGTCCGGGGTCGTGTCCGCTCCTCCCGTCGGCTTCGCGGGGCCGCTTCTCGGTCCGCCCCTGGGGACGGCCTCCCGACTCCACGCCCGTTCCATGGACTTGGCCACCCGCGGCTCGAAGGCTCCTCGGTGTGACGCCCGGTGCGCCGGGGATCCCCGCGGATCCGGCGCGCACTTTGTCTTCCCTCCACAAGTTCCCGGGCGTACCTTGACGGCCGATCTGATGTTCCGTCAGAAATGAGGGGCAGGCCCGTGTCGTACCGGACGTACCAGAAACGAACCGCCGCGCTCGCGTTCGCCGCGGCCCTGGCCGGCTCGGCGGTGCTGACGGCCGCCCCCGCAGCCCAGGCCCAGGTGGTGGACGTCAACTACCAGTGCAAGACGCCGATCGGCGACAAGAGCGCCGTGTCGCCCATCGACATCAAAGGTGTCAAGAGCGGCAGCTCCTACAAGCTCACCATGTCCTGGCAGAAGGGCGTCTCCTCCAGTCCGGTCGAGCTCGGCAAGGGCGCGATGACGCCGAGCGCGGTCATCAAGGTGGGCGGCGCGGACAGCGGCACGGTGGCGGTCAGCGGTCCGGCCAACGCGGCGGCCATCCCCGCCAACACCCCCATCAAGATCAATGACTTGAGCGGGACCTACACGCCGAAGAAGTCCGGCAAGGTCACCTTCACCGCGGGCGTCCTCACCATCAAGGCCCTCGGCACCACGACCACCTGCACGCCCTCGAACAGTCCGGGACCCTCGCTGACCCTCGACGTCGCGGCGGCCGGCGGGTCGGGTTCGTCGACCTCGGGCTCGTCGAGTTCGGGTTCCTCCGGTTCCGGATCCAGCGGGAGCCAGAGCGGCACCGACTCCGGCGGATCCCTCCCGCAGACCGGTCCCGAGGACTCCGTGGTCGCCCTCGGCACCCTCGGCGGCACGGTCCTGCTCGCGGGCGCGGCGGGCGTGCTGTGGCTGACGCGCAGGCACCAGGCGGTACGCCGCTGACCTTCCCGCACCACGACCTGGAGCCGCCGCATGCCGTACGCACTCCCCGCCGCCCGCGTGCTGGGCCTGACCCTGGTGCTGCTGGGCGCGGCACCGACGGCCCTGGCCGCCGAGGGCTGGTCCGTCGTGCCGGCCGCGGGCGGCGCGGCCGACGGACGGCCCTCCGTCTACGCGGAGGGCGCCCCCGGTACGGTCCTTCAGGACGCGGTGTCCGTGCTCAACCCGGGTGCGCGGCCCCTCACCGTCCGGCTGCGCGGCGCCGCGGACGACACCCCCGACGGCACCTCCGCCATGGACGGACGGCCCGCGGACGCGGGCGCGTGGATCGCCTTCGCCGGACGTGCGCGCGGCCGCCGGACCGCGGTGCGCGAACTGTCCGTACGGGTGCCGGCGCACACCCGCGCCGACGTCCCGTTCACCATCGGCGTCCCGGCCGGGGCGGTGCCCGGTGACCATCCCGGCGCGATCGTCGCGAGCGGCGGCGGACGCACCTCGGCGGTCCGGGTCCGGCTCCGGGTGCCGGGACCGGCGTTGCCGGCGCTGACCGTCGAGCACGTCAGGGTGGGCGGCGGGCGGATCTCGTACGAGCTGGTCAACCGCGGCACCACGGTCCTCGCCCCGCGCCTCGCCGTGCACGTCGACGGGGTCTTCGGAACCCTGCTCGACCGGGGCCCGCGCGTCCTGCCCGTCGAACTCCCGCCGGGCGGCCGGGCCGTGCTCCACGAGCCGTGGACCGACCCGCCGGTCCTCGACGCGGCGGACGTGCGGCTGACGGTGACGGCGGCGGGCGGTGTGCGCTCGGCGGCGACCGTGTCGGTCCGGTTCGTGCCGTGGGGGGCCGTGGCCGGGGCGGGAGGCGTCCTGGTGGCGGTGCCGGGCGTCTGGTCCGTCGTACGGAGGCGGAGGCGGACCGGGACGCGGGGACCGTGGCGTGGCGGGCGCCGGGAGCGGGACGGCGGGGCCGGTGAACGACCCGGCACGGAGGTCGAGTTGACGGGAGCGGTGTCGTGAGCGTCCTGGGCGGCAAGATACGGGCGGCGGCGCTGGGGGCGGTGCCGGCACTCGTCCTGGTCCTGTCGGCGGTGCTGGCCCCGGTGGCCCCGGCGTCCGCCGCCGGGAAGCCGGGCGTCACGCTGTCCAGGTCCGAGGCGGGCAGCGGCGGTTCGGTCACCGTGACCGGCAGCGGATGGCGGCCCGGAACGCTGCTGATGATGCTGATCTGCGGGCGGTCCGTGCCCTCGCGCGGGGTGATCGGCGGCACCAACTCCTGTGCCAACGCCGACGGACGGGCCGTCACCACCGACGCGAAGGGCGGCTTCAGCAAGAAACTGCCGGTGACCGAGCCGCCCGAGCCCTGCCCCTGCGTGGTGCACGTCGCCACCGTCACCGGCGAGAAGGCCGAGGCCGACGCCGTCTTCATGGTGGCGGGCCACCCGGTCGAGCCGCTGCCGAAGGAGGAGGGCGGCGGCCGGATCTCGGTCCTGACCGACACCCGGCTCGACGGGTCGAGCGGTCTGCTGACCTGGTTCGGCTCGCCCCCCTCACGCACCCTCGTCCTCACCGTCGGCAACGTCGGCACGGCTCCCGTGCGGAACCCGGTCTTCCAGGTCGGCACCGCCCACGGGGTGTTCGCCCCGCAGTGGGAGGAACAGCAGTGGCGCGGCACCATCGAGCCCGGCCGCAAGGCGCGGATCAGGATCCCGGTCGAACTGTCGGCCGGAGCGCACGGCGACTACACGGTCTCGCTGAAGTACGGCGGGAAGGTGCTCGCCGAGCAGCCGTGGGGCGTGGGCCGCCCCTGGGGCGTCACCGTCTTCTGGGTCCTGCTCTGCGTGGTCGTCCCGGCCGCCGTGTTCCGGATCGGCATGGCCGTGGTGGACCGGGTGCGCCCGCGCCGGTCGACCGGGCGCGCCGGCCACCGCGGAAGGCCGGCCCCGGCCGGGCTCACGCTGCGCCTGCCCTGGTCGGACCCCGCCCCCCGGACCCCGGCGGACGCCTCGGCCTCCCCGGCCCTGCCCTGGTTCACCCCGGACGACGATCCGGGGACCGGGACGAACGGTCAGCTCTCCGCACCGCACGAGAACGGTCCGACGACGCAGACGAGAAAGGGGCACGCGTGAGCACGCTACGGAGAGTGGTACCGGCCCGGGGCCGCAGAGCGGGCGCGGCCGGGGTCGCGCTGATGCTCGGCGGTGCGGGCGTCCTGCTGGGGGTGGCCGCCGTCCCGGCGCAGGCCGCCGAGGTGTCGTACAGCACGGAGTGCGTTCCGCCCGCGATCTCCGGGCTGCCCCCGGTGGAGGGCACCACCAAGGTGGAGATCACCGCGCCCGCCGAGGCGAAGGTGGGCGACGAGGTCACCGTCACCTGGAAGTTCGTCCAGGCGGCCTCGAAGAACCCCGACGTCCTCGACCTCGACAAGGACACCGTCAAACCCACCGGCACGCTGAAGGCCGGCGGAGCCCAGACGGCGGACATCGCGATGGAGGGACCGCGCACGAACCCCGCCATCCCCAAGAACAGCGACATGAAGCTGTCCGACATGACGGGCAGGCTGAAGCTGACGACGGCGGGCGACGTCACGCTCACCCCGGGTGCGTACAACATCAACGTCAACAAGCCGATCTCCACCGACACCAAGTGCACGCCCAAGGAGGCGGTGAACCCCTCGGCGACCATCAAGGTGACGAGCGGCGGGACGGGCGGCACGCCGACCCCGACGCCCACCCCCACTCCCACGCCGTCGCCCACCCCGACGCCGAGCGGGTCGGCCACGCCGTCGCCCAGCGGCAGCGGGACCGACACCGGCGGTTCCGGGAACGGGCAGACCGACTTCACGGGCAAGGAGGTCTCCGTGCCCTACGCGTGCAAGACGCCGATCGGCGACAAGAACGCCACCTCGGCCGTCCAGATCGACGCGAAGAAGAACGGCGGGAGTTTCGACCTCACCGTGCGGTTCAAGGCGTCGGTGATGGACAGTCCGGCGGACATCCCCGCGGACTCCGTGAAGCCGTCGATGGAGGTGGTCCTGGGCGGCGCCGACAAGGGCAC
Source organism: Streptomyces populi (assembly GCF_002911015.1). Lineage (GTDB taxonomy): Bacteria > Actinomycetota > Actinomycetes > Streptomycetales > Streptomycetaceae > Streptomyces > Streptomyces populi. The sequence goes on along the minus strand of NZ_KZ626873.1, from coordinate 25,293 downwards.
GGTGCACGTCGAGGGGCCGACGAACTCCGCGCCGATCAAGTCCGGCGACCCGATCGAGATCCCCGATCTGAAGGGCACCTACAAGCCGGGCGCGACCGGCAGTTCGACCCTGTCCCCGGGCGTGCTGACGGTGATGGCCCTCGGCACGACCACGACCTGCACCCCGGCCAGGTCCGAGGTCTCGCTGACCCTGGACACCTCGGAGCAGGCGAACGGCGCCTCGGGCGGCGGGTCCTCCTCGTCCGGCTCCGGTTCCGCCGGTACGTCCTCCAGCGGAGGCCTGGCGGAGACGGGCTCCGACAGCCACGCGGCCCTTCAGGCGCTCGGGCTGGTGGCGGGCACGGTCGTCCTGCTGGGCGGCGCGGTCCTCACGTTCATGCCGGGACGCCGGACCCGGTGACCGGCACGCGCTGATCCCGGCCGCGGCGCCGGGCAGGCCTCGCCCCTGCCGCGGAAACGGCGAGGGCCGCCGCACCGTCCGGTGCGGCGGCCCTCGCCGTGTGCGGGAGCCGACGTCAGTTGACGTCGCCCATGAGCACCTTGACCTTCTTGCGGTACATCCACACCGCGACACCGGCGATCACGGCGAGCGTGGCCTCCAGGGCGACGATGCCCGTCTTGTTGAGGTCGACCTCGGCGATGGAGAGCAGACCGGTCGTGGCGTCACCGGCGGTGACGGCCAGGAACCAGACACCCATCATCTGGGAGGCGTACTTGGCCGGGGCCATCTTCGTGGTGACCGAGAGGCCGACCGGGGAGAGCGTCAGCTCACCGACGGTCTGCACGAAGTAGATCGCCACCAGCCACATCGCGGCCGCCTTGTGACCGCCCTCGGCGATCGCCAGCGGGGCCAGGAAGAGGAAGAACGACGCGCCGACCAGGATCAGGCCCGAGGCGAACTTCGTCGCCGTGCTCGGCTCCTTGCCGCGCTTGTTCAGCCACAGCCAGGCCCAGGCGAAGACCGGGGCCAGCGCCATGATCATGACCGGGTTGACCGACTGGTACCAGGAGACCGGGAACTCCCAGCCGAAGACGGTGTTCTTGGCCGACTCGTCGGCGAAGATCGACATCGTCGAGCCGCCCTGGTCGTAGATCATCCAGAAGACGGCCGCGGCGACGAAGAACCAGATGTACGCGGACATCTTCGACTGGTCGGCACGGTCCAGGGACTTGTCGCGCTTGATGCGCCCGATGACCATGACCGGGATGACCAGGCCGGCGATCGTGATCGGGACCAGCAGCCAGTTCAGCGTGTAGTGGCCCGAGAAGCCGACGATCGCGTAGAAGACGACGGCGACAGCGGCCCACAGCGCGGACTTGCGCAGCGTCGAGGACTTCTCCTCGGCCGTCAGAGGCGTGGGGACCTCGTGCGAGCGGGCGCTGAGGTGACGGCCGCCGAGCAGGTACTGGACGAGACCCAGCGCCATGCCGAGCGCGGCGAGGGCGAAGCCCAGGTGCCAGTTCACGTTCTCGCCGACGGTGCCGATGATCAGCGGGGCGGCGAAGGCGCCGAGGTTGATGCCGACGTAGAACAGCGTGAAGCCACCGTCACGGCGCGGGTCGTCCGGGCCGTCGTAGAGGTGGCCCACCATCGTGGAGATGTTGGCCTTCAGCAGACCGGAACCGATCGCCACGAGGCCGAGGCCCGCGTAGAAGGTGCCGGAGGAGGGCAGAGCCAGCGTGAGGTGGCCCAGCATGATGATCAGACCCGCGACGGCGACCGTCTTGCGGGGGCCGAGGACGCGGTCGGCGAACCAGCCACCCGGCAGGGCGAGCAGGTACACGAGGGAGAGGTACACCGAGTAGATCGCGGTCGCGGTGGCCGCGCTGAGGTGCAGGCCGCCCGGTGCCACCAGGTACAGCGGGAGCAGTGCCTTCATCCCGTAGTAGGAGAAACGCTCCCACATCTCGGTCATGAAGAGAGTGGCCAGTCCGCGGGGGTGGCCGAAGAAGGTCTTCTCGGAACCGGAGATTCCCGGAGAGACCGAGTCCTTCGTCAGGCTGGACGCCATGGTCGATCCTTGCTGGTCGGGACGCGCTGTTGGGGGGTCCCCACGCTCACGGCATGCCGTGAGCGTGGGGGAATGACGCGCCCATGGGGGGCGGCCGGCACCGGCGGGGTCAGGCGTCCTTCCCCACGCCCACGGGGAGTCCGCTCCGGATTGCCGGAGCGGCGGACGGCGACCACCGGGATCCACGCCCGTCACGCGTCAGTGCGTGAGGGCCCGGCCACAGGTCTTTCCTTCAAGCTGGCTGACACCAGCCCGCACACAGAAGAGACCTTCAGCATCAAGTTCTCGCCAAAGGTCCCGAGGTGGTGCATCAGGCGTCTGGTCACCATACGACATCACAATGCCCTATATGGAAGGACTTGAGACGCGGATCACAGGCGATCGTGGAACCGCGGGCGATCATTCGAAGGTCTCAGTAACGATCTCATCCCACACCCGCAGGTAAGAAACACCCGGACGGAGGGTGTGAACCGGGGAGGCGGATCACTGCCCTGGCGCAGTGCACGGCGGACTACCATCACCCCATGACCCGTGTACTGCTCGCCGAGGACGACGCGTCCATCTCGGAGCCGCTGGCCCGTGCCCTGCGCCGGGAGGGTTACGAGGTCGAGGTCCGCGAGGACGGCCCCACCGCGCTCGACGCCGGAATGCAGGGCGGTGTCGACCTGGTCGTCCTGGACCTCGGACTGCCCGGCATGGACGGCCTGGAGGTCGCCCGCCGGCTCCGCGCCGAGGGCCACACCGTGCCCATCCTCATCCTCACCGCGCGGGCCGACGAGGTGGACACCGTCGTCGGTCTCGACGCGGGCGCCGACGACTACGTCACCAAGCCGTTCCGGCTCGCCGAACTCCTCGCCCGGGTACGGGCCCTGCTCCGGCGCGGCTCCGCCGAGCCCCAGCAGCCGCCCGCCACCCACGGCGTGCGCATCGACGTCGAGTCGCACCGCGCCTGGATGGGCGACGAGGAACTCCAGCTCACGGCGAAGGAGTTCGACCTCCTGCGGGTCCTGGTCCGCGACGCCGGCCGCGTCGTCACCCGCGACCAGCTCATGCGCGAGGTCTGGGACACCACGTGGTGGTCCTCCACCAAGACCCTCGACATGCACATCTCCTGGCTGCGCAAGAAGCTCGGCGACGACGCGGCGAACCCCCGCTACATCGCGACGGTGCGCGGCGTCGGCTTCCGCTTCGAGAAGAGCTGAGGCTTCGCGGCGGCGGAAACCCCGGGGACGACCGAGACCCCGGGGACGACCGAGGCCCGGGTCGGCTGAGGCCCCGGGTCGTCCGAGGCCCCGGAACGGTTGAGGCTCGAGAAGGACCGGGCCCGGAACGGCCGAGGCCCCAGGGCCGCCGGGACCCGGGGCGCCGAGACCCGGCCGTCCCGGGCGGCGACGGGAAACCCGCGCCCCCGGACCGGCACCCCGCCCGTGCCGGAGCGGCGAACGTGCACACTGGACCCGGTACAGCCATCTGCCCGGAGGGCCCCCGTGCGTCGCCGCCTGATCCAGTCCACCCTCGCCGTCGTGCTCGTGGTGATCGCCGTCTTCGGCGTCTCCCTCGTCATCGTCGAGACCCGCACGATCAGCAACAGCGCCCAGGAACGCGTGGACTCCGAGGCACTGCGCCTGGCCAGCATCGTGGACAGCCGCATCCTCGGCGACGAGAACATCACCGACGAGACGTTCAGGAACCAGGTCACCGACCGGCGCTACGCCGTGATCAGGATTCCGGGCCGCGATCCCATCGAGGTCGGCAGCCAGCCCGCCGGCGACGTCATCCAGTACACCGCCAAGGGCGAGTCGGGCGAGACGGTCACCGTCCAGGAACCCCGCTCCTCGGTGACCAAGGAGGTCGGCCGTACCCTCCTGGTCATCGGCGCCGTCGCCCTGCTCGCGATCATCGCCGCGGTCCTGCTCGCCGTACGCCAGGCCAACCGCCTCACCTCCCCGCTCACCGACCTCGCCGAGACGGCGGAACGGCTGGGCTCGGGCGACCCCCGCCCGCGTCACAAGCGCTACGGCGTCCCCGAGCTGGACCGGGTCGCCGACGTCCTGGACGGCAGCGCCGAGCGCATCGGGAGGATGCTCACCGCCGAGCGCCGCCTCGCCGCCGACGCCTCCCACCAGCTGCGGACGCCCCTGACGGCGCTCTCCATGCGCCTGGAGGAGATCACCCTCACCGACGACCTCGACACGGTGAAGGAGGAGGCGACGATCGCGCTGACCCAGGTGGAGCGCCTCACGGACGTGGTCGAGCGCCTGCTCACCAACGCCCGCGACCCGCGCACCGGCTCCGCCGTCTCCTTCGACCTCGACGAGGTCATCAAGCAGCAGCTGGAGGAGTGGCGCCCGGCCTACCGCAGCGCCGGCCGCGCGATCGTCAGCTCCGGCAAACGTCATTTGCAGGCGGTGGGCACCCCGGGCGCGGTCGCCCAGGTCCTCGCGGCACTGATCGAGAACTCCCTCATGCACGGCGGCGGCACCGTCGCGCTGCGCACCCGCGTGACCGGCAACCAGGCCGTCATCGAGGTCACCGACGAGGGCCCCGGCGTCCCCGCCGACCTCGGCGCCCGCATCTTCGAGCGCACCATCAGCGGCCGCAACTCCACCGGCATCGGTCTCGCCGTCGCCCGCGACCTCGCGGAGGCCGACGGGGGCCGTCTGGAGATGCTCCAGGCCCAGCCGCCGGTCTTCGGCATGTTCCTGTCCCGCACCCCGCTCAAGCGCCCGCTCCGGCTCTCGGAGGACGACGAGGAGCGCACGGTCAGGTAGGGAAAACCCCTGCTCGGCGCACGCGGGTGCTCAGTTCGCGCGGGCCCGCGTGCGGTGCGCCCCGGGCTCCTCGTCCAGGAACGATTCGGCGCTGGCCACCGCCTCCCTGGCCGGAAGCGCCCGGAACACCCAGGTGCGGTAGGACCAGAAGCGGAAGAGCGTCGCGACACCGATGCCGAGGAACTTGAAGACGTTGCTCTGCAGCGGGCTGTCCCAGCCGAAACCGTACGTCGCCGCGTACAGCACACCGTTCTCGATGACCAGGCCCACCACGCTGAACAGCAGGAAGAGCGTCAGCTCCTTGGTGCGCCCGCCCTTGTCGCGGTCCCGGTAGGTGAAGTAGCGGAACCCGACGTAGTTGAAGGCGATGGACACGACCGTGGCGATGACACTGGCCCGTACGACCTGCAGGTCCGTGAGGTGACGCACCAGGTTGAACACGAGCAGGTTGACGAGCAGCCCCGCACCGCCCACCGCGCCGAACTTGGCGACCTCGCGGAAGAGCAGCTCGAAGCGCTGCCGAACCGCGCCGCGAGACCCCGTCCGAGGCCCCGATGAAGCACTGCTCATGGTGTCGCCAGCCCCCGTCGGTGGGTCTTGATCGTCTGCCGCGCCGGTGAACGCGCGGTGGAATACGCCATCCAGCCCATGCTAACCAGCGCTCCCGCACGGTGCCTGTGCATGTGCTCACAGGTAAGAAAAGAGGCGGTCACCGACAGGGAAAATCGGGCGTATCGCCGCGGAAACCGGCCACTGTGGCGCGGCCGATACTCTTGGAGCGTGACGTTCCCGGTAGTCGGCATGGTCGGCGGCGGTCAGCTCGCTCGTATGACACACGAGGCGGGCATCCCGCTCGGCATCAAGTTCAAGCTCCTCAGTGACACCCCACAGGATTCCGCGGCGCAGGTCGTCGGCGAGGTCGTCGTCGGCGACTATCGCGACCTCGACACGCTGCGTGACTTCGCGCGGGGCTGCGACGTGATCACCTTCGATCACGAGCACGTCCCGACCGAGCACCTGCGGGCCCTGGAGGCGGACGGCATCCCCGTCCGGCCGGGCCCCGACGCGCTCGTGCACGCCCAGGACAAGGGCGTGATGCGCGCGAAGCTCGACGCGATCGGCGTGCCGTGCCCGCGGCACCGCATCGTGACCGACGTGGCGGACGTGGCCGCGTTCGCCGCGGAGGGCCTCGCCGCGGGGGAGGAGGGTGACGGCTTCCCGGTCATCCTCAAGACCGTCCGCGGCGGCTACGACGGCAAGGGGGTCTGGTTCGTCCGTTCCCCCGAGGAGGCGGCCGAGCCCTTCCGCGCCGGTGTTCCCGTCCTCGCCGAGGAGAAGGTCGACTTCGCGCGCGAGCTCGCCGCGAACGTCGTCCGCTCCCCGCACGGCCAGGCCGTCGCCTACCCCGTCGTCGAGTCCCAGCAGGTCGGCGGCGTCTGCGACACCGTGATCGCCCCGGCGCCCGGCATCGCCGAGGAGCTGGCCCTGGAGGCACAGGAACTGGCGCTGCGCATCGCCAAGGAACTCGGCGTCGTCGGGCACCTGGCCGTCGAGCTCTTCGAGACCCGCGACGGGCGCATCCTCGTCAACGAACTGGCCATGCGCCCGCACAACTCGGGCCACTGGACCCAGGACGGCGCGGTCACCTCCCAGTTCGCCAACCACGTCCGCGCGGTCCTCGACCTCCCGCTCGGCGACCCGCGCCCGCGCGCGAAGTGGACGGTCATGGCGAACGTCCTCGGCGGCGACTTCCCCGACATGTACTCCGCGTACCTGCACTGCATGGCCCGCGACCCGCAGCTCAAGATTCACATGTACGGCAAGGACGTGAAGCCCGGCCGTAAGGTCGGCCATGTCAACACCTACGGCGACGACCTGGACGACGTCCTTGAGCGCGCCCGGCACGCAGCCGGCTACCTGAGAGGCACGATCACCGAATGAGCCCCGTTGTAGGCATCGTCATGGGGTCGGACTCCGACTGGCCCGTCATGGAGGCCGCCGCCCAGGCGCTGGACGAGTTCGAGATCCCCTACGAGGTGGACGTCGTCTCCGCGCACCGCATGCCCCGCGAGATGATCGCGTACGGCGAGCAGGCCGCGGAGCGCGGGCTCAAGGCGATCATCGCGGGCGCCGGCGGCGCGGCCCACCTGCCGGGGATGCTGGCGTCCGTCACCCCGCTGCCCGTCATCGGCGTGCCCGTCCCGCTCAAGTACCTCGACGGCATGGACTCGCTGCTCTCCATCGTGCAGATGCCGGCCGGCGTGCCCGTGGCGACCGTCTCCGTCGGCGGCGCCCGCAACGCCGGTCTCCTGGCCGCCCGGATGCTCGCCGCCCACGACGAGGAACTCCTCGGCCGGATGCGGGAGTTCCAGCAGGAGCTGAACGACCAGGCCACCGAGAAGGGCAAGCGGCTGCGCGCCAAGGTCGAGGGCGCCGCCGGCGGCTTCGGCTTCGGGAAGTGACGCGGATGCCGGAGTCCTCCCTGCCCTCGATCGACCGCGCCCGGGCCCTGCTCGACGAGTACCCGGTCGTCGACGGGCACAACGACCTGCCGTACGCCCTGCGGGAGCAGGTCCGCTACGACCTCGGCGCCCGTGACATCGCCGCCGACCAGAGCGCCCACCTGCACACGGACCTGGCCCGGCTGCGCGCGGGCGGCGTCGGCGCCCAGTACTGGTCGGTGTACGTCCGCTCCGACCTGCCCGGCGCCCTCACCGCGACGCTGGAACAGATCGACTGCGTGCAGCGGCTGATCGACCGGTACCCGGCGGACCTGCGGGCCGCGCTGACCGCCGCCGACATGGAGGCGGCCCGCGCCGAGGGCCGTATCGCCTCCCTCATGGGCGCCGAGGGCGGTCACTCGATCGACAACTCCCTCGCCGCCCTGCGCGCCCTGTACGCGCTCGGCGTCCGCTACATGACCCTCACCCACAACGACAACATCGCCTGGGCCGACTCGGCGACGGACTCCCCCGCGGTGGGCGGCCTGTCCGCGTTCGGCCGCGAGGTCGTCCGGGAGATGAACCGCGAGGGCATGCTCGTGGACCTCTCGCACGTGGCCGACACGACCATGCGCGACGCGCTCGACACCTCCGTCGCGCCGGTGATCTTCTCCCACTCCTCGGCGCGCGCCGTGTGCGACCACCCGCGCAACATCCCGGACGACGTGCTGGAGCGGCTGCCCGCCAACGGGGGAGTGGCGATGGTGACGTTCGTGCCGAAGTTCGTCCTCCAGGCGGCCGTCGACTGGACGGCCGCCGCCGACGAGAACATGCGCGCGAACGGCTTCCACCACCTCGACACCACCGCCGAGGCCATGAAGGTGCACCGCGCCTTCGAGGAGGACAACCCGCGCCCCGTCGCCACGGTGTCGACGGTCGCCGACCACCTCGACCACATGCGCGAGGTCGCCGGCATCGACCACCTCGGCATCGGCGGCGACTACGACGGCACGGCCTTCACCCCGGCGGGTCTCGACGACGTCTCCGGCTATCCGAACCTGATCGCCGAGCTCCTCGACCGCGGCTGGTCGTCCACGGACGTGACCAAGCTGACCTGGCAGAACGCCGTGCGCGTGCTGGGCGCGGCGGAGGACGTGGCGCGCGACCTCCGCTCCCGTCGGGCCCCGTCGCACGCGACGCTGGAGCAGCTGGACGGCTGACGCTCCACCGAGCCGTGGGCCCCGGACTCCGGGGCCGGCCAAGGCGCCCGGGCACACCGCCCGGGCGCCTTCGTCATGGGCCCGGCGAGACCCCGGCCGGTGCCGGGTGCCGGGCGCGCTCAGCAGGCGCAGAGGCAGAACGGGTGCCCGGCCGGATCGGCGTACACCCGGAACGAACGCGACCTGTCCTCGGTGTCCAGCGGCGTCGCGCCGAGCTCCAGCACGCCCTTCTCCGCCACGTCCAGGTCCTCGACGGCCAGGTCCAGGTGGAACTGCTGCGAGCCGTCGGCCGAGGGCCAGCGCGGCGGTACGTACCCGGGTGAGGCCTGGAACGCCAGCTTCCGGCCGCCGGGCAGGTCCAGGTCGATCCAGTCGGTCTCCTCCGTGATGGTCCCGCCCAGCACCCCCGCGTAGAACTCGGCCAGCGCACGCGGGTCGGGACAGTCCAGGACGACGACATCCAGTTCGGCGAGAGCCATGACTTCCTCCGTGGGATCTCCAGCGACACCGATGGGTTACCCGTAGACCTCTTCAAGAGGTAACGGTTACTGCATGCTCCCGCATAAGCGGTAACGTCGCAAGCATGAACGACCGAGCGCCCGCACCCGGCGGTCTGGCCCTGGTCCAGGCACTGGTGAACACCCTGGACATCGAGTCGGGCGCCGACTCCCTGGACACGCCCGAGGGGCTGGCCCGGTTCGGCCTGGCGGCGGAGGGGGCGGAGGGCGCCCGCGAGCTGCGCGAGTCGCTGCGGGCGGTGTGCCTGGCGCACGCGGGCCATCCGGCGCACCGGAGGACGACCCCCCTCGGGGAACTCCTCGCCCGCGCGCCCCTGCGGGTGACGCTCGACGAGGACGGCGCCGCCCGCCTGGTCCCCGCCACGGAGGAGACCTCCCCGGCCTCCCCGGCCTTCTCTGCCCCCCTGGCCTCCCGCGTCGCCGCCGCGATCGCCGAGTCGCTGGTCGAGGGCACCTGGGCGCGGCTGAAGGCCTGCGAGGCCCCGACCTGCCACTGGGTGTACTACGACCGCTCGCCGGCGGGCCGTGGCCGCTGGTGCTCGATGTCGGTGTGCGGGGCGCGCGCCAAGATGCGCCGCTACCGCGCCAAGTAGTCCCCGGACGCGATAAATCCTGCGGGACGTGGGGCCGGGAGCCGGACGGAGTCCGGTGGTCCCGGGCCATCGCACAGCGAAGTGGTGCAGAATGCAACCGGCGCCGGTCCGGCCGACTGAGCCTCGGCCGGACCGGCGTCACCCGCCGCGCCCTGCCGTGAGCCCGTGCCGCGGGGCCCATACCGCGGGGCCTGTGCCGCGTCGGCCGAACCCCCCGCTCCCGCCCGCGGCGTGAGCCGGTGCTCCGTCCGGAGTCCGGCCGGTGCCGTGCCCGGAGCCCGGGGCGGGGCGAAGGGAGTGCCCCAGGCCCTGCCGGTGGTGGGCTCAGGCGGTGGGCCGGCCCATCGCCCGGTACGTCCAGCCGGCCCGGCGCCACGCCTCCGGGTCCAGCGCGTTCCGCCCGTCGAGGATCACCCGGGACGACGCCACCTCACCCAGCGCCGCCGGGTCCAGCTCGCGGAACTCGCGCCACTCCGTCAGGTGCAGGACGACATCGGCCCCCCGCACGGCCTCCGCCGCGGAGTCGGCGTACCCGAGCGTCGGGAAGAGCCGCTTGGCGTTCGCCATGCCCTTCGGGTCGTAGACGGTGACCTGGCCGCCCTGGAGGTGGATCTGCCCGGCGACGTTCAGCGCCGGGGAGTCGCGCACGTCGTCCGAGTCCGGCTTGAAGGTCGCGCCGAGCACGGCGACCCGCTTGCCCAGGAACGAACCGCCGCCGAGCGCGTCACGGGCCATCTCCACCATCTGCCCGCGGCGCCGCATGTTGATGGAGTCGATCTCGCGCAGGAAGGTCAGCGCCTGGTCGGCGCCCAGCTCGCCCGCGCGCGCCATGAAGGCACGGATGTCCTTGGGCAGACAGCCGCCGCCGAAGCCGATCCCGGCCCGCAGGAACTTGTTCCCGATCCGCTCGTCGTACCCGATGGCCTCGGCCAGCTTGGCCACGTCGCCGCCCGCGGCCTCACAGACCTCGGCCATCGCGTTGATGAAGGAGATCTTGGTGGCGAGGAAGGAGTTCGCGGACGTCTTCACCAGCTCGGCGGTCGGGAAGTCGGTCACGACGAACGGCGTGCCCTCGGCGACCGGCGTCACGTAGACCTCGCGCAGCAGCTTCTCGGAACGCTCGCCGCGCACGCCCACCACGATCCGGTCGGGGTGCAGCGTGTCGTTCACCGCGAAGCCCTCGCGCAGGAACTCCGGGTTCCAGGCCAGCTCGGCGTCCGCGCCGGCGGGCGCGAGCTCGGCGAGCCGGGCGGCCAGCCGCTCCGCGGAGCCGACCGGCACGGTGGACTTGCCGACGACGAGGGCGGGACCGTGCAGATGCGGCGCCAGCGCCTCGAAGGCCGCGTCGACGTACGACATGTCGCAGGCGTACTCGCCGTGCTTCTGCGGTGTGTTCACACACACGAAGTGGACGTCTCCGAAGGCGCCGACCTCGGCCCAGTCCATGGTGAAGCGCAGCCGGCCCGTGGAGCCCTCGATCCCGGCCACGTGCTTGCGCAGCAGCTCCTCGAGACCGGGCTCGAACATCGGGACCTCGCCCCGCTGAAGCATCTCGATCTTCTCCGGCACCACGTCGAGCCCGAGGACCTCGAAGCCGAGTTCGGCCATGGCCGCGGCGTGGGTGGCGCCGAGGTAGCCGGTGCCGATCACGGTGATCTTGAGGGCCATGGATGCTCCTGGGGTGTGCGGCGCGTAGGTGCGCGCCCGAGCATAGTCGGGGCTTCGGGGAGCGCTTTCACGGGCGGTTTCCCCCCTGTCGCCAAGCTCACGTATCCGTCTCGCGGGCGAGACCTTTAAAATTGTGTTACTTAACGGTAGTTAGCGCAGCCATCACAGCAGCACTTGGAGCGTGAGAGACCTTGGCCGGATCGGCTGATTTCGACCTGTACCGCCCGTCCGAGGAGCACGACATGCTCCGGGACGCGATCCGTTCGCTGGCCGAGGCGAAGATCGCGCCGTACGCCGCCGCGGTGGACGAGGAAGCCCGCTTCCCGCAGGAGGCGCTGGACGCCCTGGTGGCCAACGACCTGCACGCCGTGCACGTCCCCGAGGAGTACGGCGGCGCGGGCGCCGACGCCCTCGCGACGGTCATCGTGATCGAGGAGGTGGCCCGCGTCTGCGTGTCCTCGTCCCTGATCCCCGCGGTGAACAAGCTGGGCTCGCTGCCGGTGATCCTCTCCGGCTCCGAGGACCTGAAGAAGAAGTACATGACCCCGCTCGCCAAGGGCGAGGGCATGTTCTCGTACTGCCTCTCCGAGCCGGACGCCGGTTCGGACGCGGCCGGCATGAAGACGCGGGCCGTCCGCGACGGCGACTCCTGGGTCCTCAACGGCGTGAAGCGCTGGATCACCAACGCGGGCGTCTCCGAGTACTACACGGTCATGGCGGTGACCGACCCGACGAAGCGCTCCAAGGGCATCAGCGCGTTCGTCGTCGAGAAGTCCGACGAGGGCGTCTCCTTCGGCGCCCCGGAGAAGAAGCTCGGCATCAAGGGCAGCCCGACGCGCGAGGTCTACCTCGACAACGTTCGCATCCCCGCCGACCGCATGATCGGCGAGGAGGGCACCGGCTTCGCGACCGCCATGAAGACCCTGGACCACACCCGCATCACCATCGCGGCCCAGGCCCTCGGTGTCGCCCAGGGCGCCCTCGACTACGCCAAGGGCTACGTCCAGGAGCGCAAGCAGTTCGGCAAGCCGATCGCCGACTTCCAGGGCATCCAGTTCATGCTCGCCGACATGGCCATGAAGATCGAGGCCGCCCGCCAGCTCACGTACGCGGCCGCCGCCAAGTCGGAGCGCGGCGACAAGGACCTCACCTTCCAGGGCGCCGCCGCCAAGTGCTTCGCCTCGGACGTCGCCATGGAGGTCACCACGGACGCCGTCCAGCTCCTCGGCGGCTACGGCTACACCCGCGACTACCCGGTCGAGCGCATGATGCGCGACGCCAAGATCACCCAGATCTACGAGGGTACGAACCAGGTCCAGCGCATCGTCATGGCGCGCAACCTGCCGTAGTACGCCGCTCGTCGGCAGCAGAGGTGGGAGGCCCCCGGGGGGGCCTCCCACCTTTCGTGTTCCCCGGGGTCAGTCCTTTCGCATCCGGACCCACGTGAGGCCGAATCCGTAGGCGCCGTCCATCTGTTCCTGGACCGAGTGCCGGAGGGTGCCGGTGAACCAGCGGACCTCGCGGCTGACCGTGAGGCCGCCCTCCACCGGCGTGGCCAGGGCGATGGCGCAGCCCGTCGCCCCCTCGGGAGAGTCGTCGAGGGGGATGCGGAAACCGCCGGACGGGGCGGTCACGGTGGCCGTGGCGCCCAGGCTCCGGAAGTCCACGGCGCCGCTGTACACGTAGACGTGGAAGAGCAGCCGCCGGAAGAGCTCGCGCCGCGCGAGGTCCACCCGGACCGTCTCCCCGTCCGCGGACGCCCCGGTGCGGTCGTCCTGGTCGAGTTCCATGTACGGCCACCCCGACAGCGAGCCGAAGTTGTTCCCCAGCGGCTGGACGGCCGCGCGGCTGCCGTCCGTGAACGCGGCCATGCAGCCGAGGTCGAGGTCGGCCCCGGTCCCCGGCGGGCGGTTGAGGTTCACCTGGAGGACCCCGCGCCCCGTGACACGGGCGTGCGGTGCCGATCTCGTCAGCACCGTCTCGGGACGCGCGGCGGGGAGCCGCGGCGCTTCACGGGCCGGTGGAGCCGGCTGCCGGGCGCCGGGCGCGGGCCTCAGACGGATGGTCGCCCGTGGACGTTCGTCGTTGCTCAACTGATCCCCCTCGCGCCGCCGTCGGGGAGAGTGGCGGGTGCCGCGAGTTTATGCGCGGAGCGTGTCCGCTGGAGTACTCTCTGTTCCCTCGGTCGCGCGTCTGGTGCGTGTGAACCGGCGGGGGCACGACGGCACATGACACGGGTGGGGATCCAGGGCGCCGTCGACGCACCCCCCGCGTCCGTCGTGTTGTGGGGGTGGGCATGCCGTCAGGCGCCCTGGTGGACCGTCATGTGATCGCGCAGAGCATCGAGGAACTCGCGGAGCGGCCGGCGCTCGGAACCCGGAGGGAAGAGCTGACCGCGCTCGCGGCGGCGCTCCGGAACCAGGACGCCACCGGGCTCGACCCGTGGTCCGAACTCGATCTCCTCGCCGCCTACGCCCGTCCGGAGAGTCTTCGGGCGGCCGCGGGCGCGGGCCGGGGCGGAGGGCACCCGCTCTGGTCCTACGCCGAAGGGGTGCTGGGCGCGCTGGTCTTCGTGCCGCTGATGCTCACCTGGTACGGACTGACGCAGGCGTCGAGCGCGTACGGAGCGCTGACGGGCGCGGACCCGGGGGCCGCCTCCCGGCCCTTCCTGCAACTGTGGCAGTCGGGTTTCGAGGGGCACCTCACCGGAGCCTTCACGTTCGGCCACGTGGCGATGAGCGCCACCGTCGCCATCGCGCTGCTCTTCGCGCTGGTGCTCGTGCACGGTCTGCGGCGGTCCGCCCTCGCCCGTCGGGAGGAGGACGCCGATCGCGGCCGCGAGGAACTGATGGCGGCGCTCGTCCCGGTGCTGACCCGCGCCCAGCTCGTGCTGAACGGGCGGCGGTCGGGTTCCCCGCAGCGGTTCGCGGCCGAGCTCACCGAGGCCGCCGTGACGCTCCGGCGGCTGGGCGACAAGGCGGTCCGGGTGCAGAAGGATCTGACGTCGGCGGCCTCGGCCGTCGGCGACGCGGTGCGGGGCGCCGAACGGGCGCTGGCCGGGGTCGACACCTCCGTCAAACCCCTGGAGACCGCGGTGGGCCGGGTCGAGGCCGCCGTGAGCGACGGCGGGGAGCGGGTCCGCAAGGCGCTCGACGGCGTCCGCGACGTGAGCGGCGAGGTGCGGCTCGCCGTGCAGGGCGCCGGTGACCGCGTCGAGGACTCCGTCACCGTGCTGGCCGCGTCCCAGCGCGCCTACGCCACCGGCGTCGAGGTGGCGTCGGACGTCTCCGCCCAACTCCTGGGCCGGTTCGGCGAGGTGGCGGAGGGGACGGCCCGCGCGGTCGAGGAGTCCCAGCACGCCGTTCGTGAACTGACCGTCCAGAGCAGCGCGTTGCGGGCCGTCGCCGACGAGTTCGCCCGGCTGGTGGCCGAGTTGCGGGCGGACCGTCCGCCGCGCACCGCCCTGCCGGACCTGCCGGACCAGCAGGGCCGGGGCGATCGGCCGGACCGAGGGGGCCGTGCCGGGGCGGCGGACGGTCACCGGCACGGGCGGTCCACGGACGGGGGTCACGCCCCCTCCGGCGACGCCGGCCGCGCTCCCTCCGCCGACATGGGCCACGCGCCCGCGGGGCAGCTCGGCCGTGCGGTGGAGCAGGCCGACGCTCCCGTCGACGGGCCCGGCGCCCCCGCCGACCGGTACGGTCCTCCCGCCGGCGAGCCGGGCCGCGCCGGCCCCCGGCCGTTCGGCCCCCGCCGCGAGCCCCCGCAGCCGCCTCCCGCGTCCCTGACCGAGGCCCGATGAAGCGGGGTGGAAGGTTCCAGCCGCTGCACATGGCGGGCTGGCTGTTCGCCGACATGCTGCTCGTCCTCGCGCTGGTGGCCATGGGCGACCAGGGCGACCCGGGGGCCGCCGACAAGCGCCCCGCCGCCTCGTCCTCCGCCGCGGCCGGGAAGAAGTCCCGGCACACCGGCCCGCGGGCGGTGGTCCGCACCCCGGTCGAGGTGGCCGTCGACGCGCCCGCCGGCGACGACGACGGCATCGTGCGGGCACTGCGCGGGGCGACCGCGCGCTACCGGGGCCGACAGGCCGCCTTCGTGCTGACCTTCGGACGTCACACCGACCCGGGTGCCGGGGGCCGCTACGCCCACGAGGTCAACGCCCTGCTGGAGAAGGCCCGTCCGGACATGTTCCGCGCCGCCACCACCCGCGACTTCTGGAAAGGCGGAGCCTCCCCGGGCCACGCCGACATCGAGATCTACTTCTACACGTACTGACCCGGAGGTACGAGACCTTGCAGATCCTGCCCTTCTACCTGCTCTGCGACGAGTCCGGGTCGATGATCGGCGAGCCGATCGACGCCATCAACGGCGCGCTCCCGGACCTGCACCACGAGATCAGCACCAACCCGACCGTCGCCGACAAGACGCGCTTCTGCCTGATCGGCTTCTCCGACACCGCCACCGTGCTGCAACCGCTCGTCGACCTCAGCGACATCGACTCGGTCCCCGCGCTCGCCGCGGGCGGCCTCACCTCGTACGGCGACGCGTTCCGCACCCTGCTGCGCTGCGTCGAGGCCGATGTGGCGGTACTGAAGGCGGAGGGTCACGAGGTGTACCGCCCCGTCGTCTTCTTCCTCTCGGACGGCATCCCCACCGACCCGGACTGGGACCAGGCGTACAAGGAGGTCACCCAGTCACGGTTCTGCCCGAAGATCATCGCCTTCGGCATCGGCGAGGCGCAGGAGTCGACGATCGCCCGGGTCGCGAACTTCCGGGCGTTCATGCAGAAGGATTCCTCGGTGTCACCGGCCCAGGCGCTGCGCGAGTTCGCCTCCAGCCTCACGCGGTCGATCGTCCGGTCCGCGGGCAGCATCGGCGAGGACGGCGGCAACGGATTCACGCTGGCCGTGGACGACACCGTGCCCGGCTTCTCCCTCGTCTCCCTCGACAAGCTGTGAGGTCGCGCCGATGGGGAACGACATGAACGCCGCAGGACCGTCCCGGACCGGCCCGCGGCAGCCCGAGCCCGACCTGCCCGAGCCCGGGGCGCGGGAGCCGGACGGGGACCGGCCGGGCGCCCGGCGGACGGAGTTCCGCTGGCCGGACGCGCGTGAGCCCGACCCGCTGGACGAGACCTGGCAGAGCGTGGACCAGGTCTTCAGCGACGGGCCGGAGTCCGGCGCGGCCGTCGCCGTGCCGGGACCGTCCGCGACACCGCCCGTAGGACCGGCCCCGCCCTTCTCGTACGGGCAGGCCCCGCAGTCGCCGGTCCCGCCGTACGGGCCCGTGCCGGCGCCTCCGTCCCCTCGGCCCGGTTCCGCGGAGCAGCCGGTGCGGCACGCTCCCGTGCAGCCGTCGCCCCCGCGCGTCCACGTGCCACCCGAGCCCGGCCCCGTGTGCACGCCCCCACCGGCGTCCGAGGGGCCCGCCGGGCGGACCGGGGCCGTCCCGGTGCTCGGCGCGCCGTTCCACTCGGGACCCAAGCCCCCGCTGTACGCGCCGGAGCCGCTGGAGCTCCCCCCGGTCCGGCAGGACCCGGCCGCGGCGCTGACGCCCGACATGGTGGTGGACGGCGCCGGGTACGGGGCCCTGACGGTGCGGGCGGCGTCGGTGCGCGGGGACTCGCACCGGTACCAGGGCGAGCCGCGCCAGGACTCCCTGGCCGTGGTGCGTCTCGGGGCGCCCGGCCCGGACGGGCTGCTGCTGCTCGCGGTGGCGGACGGCGTGGGATCGGCGGCCCGCTCGCACGTCGGCTCCCAGGAGGCCTGCCGGCTCGCCGCGATGGAGCTGGAGGGCGTGTCCGCGGAACTCTCGGAGACCGTGCGGGCCGGCGACCGGCCGGGGTTCGCCGCGCTGGTGGACACCGCCGTGGGGCGGATCGCGACCCTGCTCGCGCACCGCGCCCGCGAACACGGCGACGACCCCGCCGCGTACGCCACCACCCTGCGCGCCCTGCTCGTCCCGCTCGACCCCCGGGTGCGCACCCGGGGCTTCCTGGCCGTCGGCGACGGCGGCACGGCGCTGTTGCGCGACGGGGAGTGGAACCTGTCCCTCACGGATCCCGAGCACGACGGCGACGGGATGATCGAGACCCGCACCGCCGCCCTGCCGCACGGCCATCGGGCCCGCGCCCTGCTCCTGCCCCCGGCCCTGCCCGGCGACGTCCTCGTGCTGTGCACGGACGGTCTGTCCACGCCGCTCGCCGGTGACGCGGGAATGCGGGACTTCCTGGGGGCCGGATGGGGACGGGGCGCCGCGCCGGCACCGGCCGACTTCCTGTGGCAGTTGCAGTACCGGGTGAAGTCGTACGACGACGACCGCACCGCCGTCGTCCTGTGGGAGGCCGTGCCGTGAGCGCCGACGACGGCGCCGACGTGACGCTCGGCTCGCTCGCCCTCGGAGCGCGGATCGGTGACGGCGGCCAGGGCGAGGTGTACGACGTCGCCGGTCCGGGCCGGCTGCTGTACAAGGGCTACCGCGAGCCGGGGAAGGCCGACGGCGGGGAGCTCGCGGCGCTCGTGGCGCTGCGTCAGGGGCTCGCCCCGGCCGACCGCGAGCGCCTGGACCGGGAGGCGGCGTGGCCGCTGTGCCGGGTCGTGGACGGCGGCCGGGCGACCGGCTTCCTGATGCGCCGCGCGCCCGACTCCATGACCTGGCGGACCTCGCGCGGCGAGGCGCGGCTGACCGACCTGTCCTATCTGCTCCGGCCGCCGAGGCCGGCCTGGCAGGCCGTCGCGCAGCCCTCGCCGGCCGAGCGGTTCGCGTTGGTCGTCGCCGTGCTCGGACTCTTCCGGTGGCTGCACGCCCTGGGGCTGGTCGTCGGTGACGTGTCGCACGCGAACGTGCTGTGGACCGTCCGGCCCGCGCCCGCCCCGTACCTGCTGGACTGCGACGGCGTACGCATGGCCGGGCGGCCCCCGGTGCTGGAACAGGCGGACACCCCCGACTGGCACGATCCGCTGGCCGCCGCCGGCGTCGCCACGGTGGACAGCGACCGCTACAAGGCGGCCCTGGTGGCGGGCCGTGTCCTGAGCCAGGACGCGTACGTGACGCCCGGTGGGCCCCTGCGGCCGCTGTCCGGCGTCCTCGACGACCGGCGGGCCGACGCGGTCCGGGACCTCTGGGAGGAGGCGTCGGGCCCCCGCGGCACCCGCCCCCACCTGGCGCAGTGGTGCACCGCCCTGGCGGGCCGCGACACGATTCGCCTCATGGCCGCGGAACCGGCCCCGCGGCCCGTCGTCGACCGCTCGAAGTTCGACGGCCCCCGCACCCGGGGCCGCATCACCCTGCGCAAATGACCCACCGCCGCCGCGCGTCGCGGTGCCGGTGGGTCATCGGTCCGGTGGCCCCGCGCGACGCCGGGTCAGGCCGTCGGCGAGGGCGGGCGGTGCCGGGTCAGTTGCCCGACACCGTGACCTTCTCGTCGTTCTTGAGCTGGTTCACCAGCGTCTTCATCTTCGCCTCGTCCCAGACGAGGTTGCCGCCGGAGGAACCGGATATCGGCATGTTCATGGACTTGCCGTCGCCGCCCGTGACGCCCTTCATGGCCCAGAACATGTCGGCCAGGTCCCACAGGCTCATGTCCTTGTCGACGATCAGCGAGTCGAGGCCCGCGCCCATCGTCGGGTAGAACTTGAACGGGTTCAGGACCGTCGAGGGGGTCGCGACCTGGTGGGCCAGGGCGGCCAGGAACTTCTGCTGGTTCTTGGTGCGCTGTAGGTCCGAGGCGGCGAAGGCGTGCCGGGTGCGGACGAAGGCGAGGGCCTGCTCGCCGTTCAGCGTCTGCTTGCCCGCCTTGAAGTCGGCGCCGGACCACTTGTCCTTGAAGCCCTGGTCGAGGTCCATCTCGACACCGCCGACCGCGTCGACGATGCCCGCGAACCCGGCGAAGCCGATCTCCACGTAGTGGTCGATGTGCAGGCCGGTCTTGGCCTCGATCGTGCGGACCAGCAGGGTCGGCCCGTCCTTGGCGTACGCCGCGTTCAGCTTCACGTGCTGGGCCGAGGCGGGGTAGACCTTGCCGGACTCGGAGCCCTGGAACTTCGGGATCGTGACGTCCGAGTCACGCGGCAGCGATATCAGCGTCGAGCCGTTGTCGCCGGTGTGCAGGATCATCATCGAGTCGGTGCGCTTGCCCTCGGCGGAGCCGGTGTGCAGCTTCTTCTTCTCCTCGGCGGACATGCCGGCGCGGCTGTCGGAACCGACGATCAGGTAGTTCGTTCCCTCGCCGGTCTCCGGCCGGTCTATGACCTTGGAGAGGTCCACGTCACGGTGGAGCTTGGAGTCCGCCCAGAAGTACGTGCCGACGGAGACCACGACCAGCGTCGTGACCAGCGTGATCGCGGTCCACTTGATCCGGCGCCGCCAGTTCGGCGCGGGGCGCTGCGCGTACGTGCCGTCGCCGCCGGGCCCCTGCGGGCCGCCGGACCCGTTCCCGTACACCTGCCCGGTGTTGTAGCCGGAGTCGTACCCGTTGTCGTAACCCTGGCCCCCGTCGTGGCCCTGGCCGTCGACGTAAGAGGGCTGCCGGGGGACCCCGGCGCCGTACGGCGGTGCACCCTGGCCCGGTGCGGGCGCGGCCGGGCCGCGGCGGACCTGCCGCATGACGCGGGCGCTCTCAGGCTGGGAGCCTGCGCTGCCGCGTCCGTAGCGGTTGCCGCCGTTGCTGCGGTTGTCGTCGGACCACCCGTCGGGCCAATCATTCATGCGGACCAGTGTGCCGCCCCCCACCAGGCGTCTTACAAGAGAGCGGGGAGATCTGGGTCACGCCTGTTGCAGAGCTGATGCAAATCGACCGGACCGTGCCCGGCATAAGGTGGAGGACATGACAGAACAGGCCCCCAACCCGGAAAACGACATCCCGGGCAAGCCGACCTCCGCGTCCAGGACCACCCTCAGCCACATCATGACCCACAACGACACGAACCTCCTGGGGTCGGTGCACGGTGGCGTGATCATGAAGCTCGTCGACGACGCGGCGGGCGCGGTGGCGGGGCGGCACTCCGGCGGCCCCGCCGTCACCGCCTCGATGGACGAGATGGCCTTCCTCGAACCCGTCCGCGTGGGCGACCTGGTCCATGTGAAGGCCCAGGTCAACTGGACCGGACGGACCTCGATGGAGGTCGGCGTGCGGGTCCTGGCCGAGCGCTGGAACGAGTCCACCCCGCCGCAGCAGGTCGGTTCGGCCTATCTCGTCTTCGCCGCCGTGGACGCCGACGGCAAGCCCCGCCGGGTGCCGCCGGTCATCACCGAGACCGAGCGCGACGAGCGCCGCTTCCAGGAGGCGCAGATCCGCCGCACCCACCGCCTCGCCCGCCGCCGGGCGATCGTGGAACTCCGCGAGAAGCGCGCCGCGGAAGGCCTCGACGACTAGGACCTGTCCGGTCGGTCACGGTGGAGGCGCGGGGAAGCCGCCGGTGGCGGGACACCCGCCGCCGGGCTCGGCGGACCGGGGACGGGCGGACCGGGGACGGGCCCCGGCGGACGTCCGGGGTCAGGGGCACACCACCTGGTCTCCCGTCACCACCCCGGACCCGCCCTGGGTGGGATCCTCGGCCCGTACCCGCGTCACCCGCTTGAAGTCGGCACCGGCGATCACCTTCAGCAGCGGGCCCTGCCCGGGGACCGGGCGCAGCTCGGCACCGGGCAGCGCGGCCGCGAGGGACTTCGCCGAGCGGTCCCAGCGGGGGTCGTACGCGACGACGGTGCGCCGGACCGTGGGACGGGAAGCCGTCGTGGGCCGGCCCGTCGTCCGGAACCCGGTGGCGGCGAGCGCGCCGTCGACCCGCCTGCCGAGCCCCGCCGTGGCGGTCCCGTTCTCGATCTGGACCCGGATCTGCTGCGGGGCCACCGCGACCTGGACGGCCCTGGGCCGCGGGGCGGCCCCGCGGGTCGCGAGCGGCCGGTCCTCGCGCAGCGTCTCGAAGAGCTTGCGCGCCTTCGGCCCGTCCCATTTCAGGGTCGAGCCGACGCCCTTGACGGCATAGGCCATCTGCCCGATCGGCACGGTCGTGAACTCGGACGAGGACGGGGAGAAGTTCCGCATCGCCCGGCCGAGGTCCAGCAGCTCGTCCGTGCCGAAGCCCTTGTCGGCCCGCACCGAGCCCAGCACCGCCCGCGTCACGTCCCGGAACTTCATCGGGTTCAGCAGCACCCCGGAGGACGTGGCCCGGGAGACGAGCGCCGCCAGGAAGCGCTGCTGGCGCTTCATCCGGCCGAGGTCGGAGGAGCCGTCGGTGTGCCGGGACCGGACGTACTGAAGGGCCTGTCCGCCGCCCAGCAGATGCCGGCCGGCCGTCAGGTCGAGGCCGGTGTACCTGTCCTTCAACGGCTGCGCGGTGCAGACGCGGACCCCGCCGAGCACGTCGACCGTCTTCATGAAGCTGGTGAAGTCGACCTCCAGATAGTGGTCGATCTTCACGTGGGTCATGTTCTCGACCGTCCGCACGGTCAGGGTCGGGCCGCCCTCCGCGTACGCCGCGTTCAGCTTGAGGGGGTGGGAGCCGCGCGCCCTGCCGGTGACCGCGTCGGTGTGCGCGGGCGCCTCGGCGTAGGAGTCGCGGGGCAGGCTGACGATGCTGGCGCGCTCCCGGTCCTCCGAGATGTGCACGATCATGACCGTGTCGGTGCAGTGGCAGGGCGCGCCCCCGAGCCGGTACTTCCGCCGTTCCGCCTCGGTGACCTTCTCCCGGCCGTCGGTGCCGACCAGCAGCAGGTTCATGCCGTGGCCCGCCTCGGGCCGGTTCTTCATGTCCTTGAACGGGTCGACCCGGGCGATGTCCGCGTCCAGGCTGTTCAGCACCGCGTGTCCGATGCCCGCCGAGGCGAGGACCACCACGGAGACGGTGGTCAGCACCCGCATGGCCCAGCGCGGCCTCCTGCGGCGCCCGGGCCGCACGGGGCGCCCGTCGGCGCGCCGGGCGGGCCGCCGCGCCGGGGACGGCCGCGGGGGGTGCTGGGGGCGGACGGGGGAGCGGGGCGGTGTGGGCAAGGGGGACACCTCCGCGAGGCGGGACGGGGGAGGGAAGCGTTCCGCGGGGCCGGACGGAGCCGCGTTCCGGTGGGCGTGGGGATCCGCGAGCACCGTAGGCCCATACGATCTGCGGCCCGGTCCTTACGCCGGGCGGCGCGCGACCGTGTCCCCCGTTCGCGGTAACGTGAGCTCCGATGAGCGAGAAGTCTGACGTGCGGTCCCCCGCCGTTTCTGTGATCATGCCCGTCCTCAACGAGGAGCGGCATCTGCGCGGGGCCGTCCAAGCGATCCTGGCGCAGCGGTACGACGGCGAGATGGAGGTCGTGATCGCGCTCGGTCCCTCCACGGACCGGACGGACGAGATCGCGGCCGAACTCGTCCGCGAGGACCCGAGGGTCCACACGGTGCCGAACCCCACCGGCCGTACGCCCGCGGCGCTGAACGCCGCGATCAAGGCGTCCCGGCACCCCGTCGTCGTGCGCGTCGACGGGCACGGCATGCTCTCCCCGAACTACATCACCACCGCGGTACGGCTCCTGGAGGAGACCGGCGCGCAGAACGTCGGCGGCATCATGCACGCCGAGGGTGAGAACGACTGGGAGCACGCCGTCGCCGCCGCCATGACGTCGAAGATCGGCGTGGGCAACGCGGCCTTCCACACGGGCGGTGAGGCGGCCCCGGCCGAGACCGTGTACCTCGGGGTGTTCCGGCGCGAGGCGCTGGAGCAGCAGGGCGGTTACAACGAGGAGTTCATCCGCGCCCAGGACTGGGAGCTGAACTTCCGCATCCGTGAGGCCGGCGGGCTCATCTGGTTCTCGCCCGAGCTGAAGGTGTCCTACCGGCCGAGGCCGTCCGTCAAGGCGCTCGCCAAGCAGTACAAGGACTACGGCCGCTGGCGGCACGTCGTCGCCCGCTATCACGAGGGCTCCATCAACCTGCGCTACCTCGCCCCGCCGACCGCCGTCTGCGCGATCGCGGCGGGCCTGGTCGTCGGCGCGGCGCTGACGCCCTGGGGGTTCGTCGTCCCGGCCGGCTACCTCGCGGCCATCGGACTCGGCTCGCTGCCCGCGGGCAAGGGGCTGCCGGCGAAGGCCCGGCTACAGATCCCCGTCGCCCTCGCGACGATGCACATGTCGTGGGGCTGGGGCTTCCTCACCAGCCCGAAGGCGCTGGCGAAGAAGGTCATAGCGTCCCGGCGCCCCGCGGTCCTCAGCGGCTCGAACTGATCCCGTCCCGGCCGCGGAGGTCCGCGGCCGGGTACCTCTGGCGCAGAGCGGTGGGGCCCTCCCGGATTCCGGGAGGGCCCCACCGCTCTGCGGCCGTCGGTCTGTCCTACGACCAGGTGTAGTCCGGGTTGACGTGCATGCAGGCTTCGGTGTCCGAGCCCTTGTCGAGCTTCGCGGACTCGGGCGTCGCGTCGTCGTCCTCGGGCGCCTTGTACGTCGTGCCCTCCCGCCAGTCGGCGCCGACGACGAGCGTGATCCCGGAGACGTCCTCCGACTTCTCCACCGCGTGGGTCGACACCCCGAGCGCCTTGGCGACCCGCAGGGCGTCGCCCTCCAGATCGGCGCTCGGGTAGCGGATCACCGTGGTCGCCTCGGCGGTCACCGTCGACGGGTCGGCCTTCGCCTGCGTGAACCCCTTGCCGACGAGCAGCTCGCTCACCGCGCTCGCGCGTCCGGACACCGGGGCCAGCGTGGTCGTGCGGGTGCCGTTCCGCACCTGCACCGCGATCTTGTCGTCCGCCGCGGCCGGATCCGAGGAGGTCCTCTCCTTCTTCTTCTTGCCCTTGCCGTCCAGCGGGATGTCCTCGCGCAGCAGCCGCCAGACCTTGTCCGCGTCCGTCGGCTTGGGCAGCACCCGGTTGCCGTCGCTGGAGTACACCCACGGCATGGTGGTCATGGCGATGCGCTTGGTCGGGACCTTCTTCAGCTCTTTGCTGAGGTCGTAGAGCTTGGTGACCGTGCCCAGGCCCTGGTCGACGGTCAGCGCGGTGGTGGCCGTCTCCGCGAGGCCGCGCAGCTTGCCCGGGTTGCTCAGCGTCGCGTTCTCGCGCAGCTGGCGCACCATCGAGTTCATGTACTGGTGCTGGGCCTTGGTCCGGCCGATGTCGCTGCCGTCCTCGAAGCCGTACCGCGTGCGCAGCCACTGGAGGGCCTGCTTGCCCTTGACGGACGTCGTGCCCTTCTCGAGCTTGAGCCCGGAGCCGTGGCCGGTGGAGGTGTGCGAGTAGATGTTGGCGTCCACGCAGACGGGGACGCCGCCGATCGCGTCGGCCATCGAGACCACACCCGCGAAGTCGACCATGATGAAGTGGTCGATGTGGATGTCGGTCAGCTTCTCCCAGGTGGCGACCGTGCAGCCGGGGCCGCCGCGGCCCAGCGAGTCGTTCGTCATCGTCAGCGACGTGCTCGCGGTGTAGGTCTTCCCGGTTTTCGGGTCGGTGCAGTTGGGTATCTGGAGCAGGGTGTCGCGCGGCATGCTCACGACCGACATGTTGGTGCGGTCGGCGGACAGGTGCAGCAGCATCTGGACGTCCGCGCGGGGCGGTGTGTCGAAGGTGTCCCTCGCGCCGCCGAGCTTCTGGTTCTCGGTGGAGTTCCGGGCGTCCGAACCGATCAGGAGGATGTTCAGCGGGGTCTGGCCCGCCGCGTTCGGTTTCGTCTTCGCGGCGCGGTCCTTCGCGTCGCCGATGTTCAGGTCGTCCTTCTTGAGGTTGTTGTTCAGGTGCTGGTAGTAGAGGTAACCGGCGCCCGCGGTGCCGAGTATCAGGACCGACAGCACCATCGCCGACCAGCGGAGTATTCGACGTCTGCGCCGGGGGCGGCCTTCGTTCCCGTGCCCCGCGTCGTCGTCCCCGCCGTGCGGTGCGGCGTCCTCGGAGGGACGTGCCCCGGCGCCGTCACGGCCGGACCGGTCACGGACGCCGTCCGCCGTCCGAACGGGTTCGCCGCCCTCGTCGTACATGCTGTCGTCCCAGCCCAGTTCGCCGGCTCCCGGGACACGCGGCCGTGCTCCCTCCCCGCGCACACTGCTCTGCGCCATCTCCCAGCCTCTCCCCACCCTGCGCCTGACAAACGGGTCCGCCGAGCGGTCGG